>CAINCU010000059.1 GCA_903847155.1 uncultured Gallionellaceae bacterium
GACATCCAGTCCGATGTATTTGCTAAACTCGTTCATGACCTATCCCCTCAATTTCGGCTCTGAGCCTTTGGTTTTACGGAACCTCAAGCTTAATCCGCGTCGCTTGAGGTGCGGTAGGTCAATACATGATGTCTATATATTCTCTTTCATTGCCCATCACACCTTCACGGGCTATCATCCAAAACTATTCTAAACTACGTCCCGTAGAACATAATTAATGGCTATCAATATTGCTGAAATTGAATCCCATTTATGGGAGTCAGCCAACATTCTGCGCGGCCCGGTCGATGCTGCCGACTTCAAGACTTACATATTTCCGCTACTTTTCTTCAAGCGCATTTGCGATGTGTGGGATGAAGAGTATGAAGAAATTGTCACCGACACAGGTGATGCTGAGCTCGCCTTATTCCCTGAGTCACACCGCTTTCAAATTCCAGAAGGTTGCCACTGGAACGATGTGCGTGCTGTAGCCACCAACGTCGGCAACGCACTTCAGCGTGCCATGCGCGAAATTGAGAAGTCCAATCCGGACACCTTGTATGGCGTATTCGGCGAAACTATCTACGATCCCGCCTGCGGTACTGGCGGTATGTTGCTCGCTGCCGTGCAGCATGTGAAAGATCAACACGGTGATGTAAAGCGCCTGTGGGGCAAGCTCTTCGGCCAAGAGAAAAACCTCACCACCTCATCTATTGCCCGCATGAACTTGTTCCTGCATGGCATTGAAGACTTCCAGATCGTGCGCGGCGACACGTTGCGTAATCCGGCCTTCTTCGATGGCGACCACCTCGCCAACTTCGACTGCGTTATCGCTAATCCACCGTTCTCACTTGAGAAGTGGGGCGAGGAACAATGGATTAACGATCCTTTCGGACGCAACTTTGCGGGACTACCGCCATCGAGCTCGGGAGACTTCGCCTGGGTGCAGCACATGGTCAAGTCGATGGCAGATGTTAAAGGTCGCATGGCTGTGGTGCTGCCGCAGGGCGCACTCTTCCGCAAAGGTGCTGAAGGCGCAATTCGTCAGAAATTGTTGGAGATGGATTTGGTCGAGGCGGTTACACACGTAGCTACTCAGCAACTATGGGATGGGATGATACGAGATGAAATCGAATGATGCAATAAATATCCAATAAATCATAATATTGCGAATCATATTGAAGCTTGCTGAAGCTGGGTGAAACGCCCTGAAAGATCACTCAATATTTTGTACTTGCTCGCGCATTTGTTCGATGAGCAGCTTCATTTCCATGGCGCAACGTGAAACTTCGCTATCCACAGACTTGGAACCCAGCGTGTTGGCCTCGCGGTGCAACTCCTGCATCAGAAAATCCAGCCGTTTGCCGATTACGCCGCCCTTGGCTAACGCGCGTTTTACTTCGTCGAGGTGGGTGTGCAGGCGTGAAAGTTCTTCATCCACGTCAATTTTGCTGGCATAAAGTGTAATTTCTTGGCGTACCCGTTCGTCGTCCTCACTGCCCAGGGCTTCGAGCAAGCGCGTGCGCAGCTTGGCTTCATACGCCGCAATGGCGGAAGGAATGCGCGGTGCAACGTGAATGCGCAAGTCTTCGATTTGGGCTACACGCTCCAGGAGAAAAGAACGGAGTCTTTCCCCTTCGCGTTGGCGTGAAGCAGCAAAGTCGTGCAAAGCTTGTTTCAATAATTCCTGCAGCTTAGGTAGTAAAATTTCAGCTGAAAGTGCGGCGCTTTCCAGTACGCCATTCCAGCGCAATATGTCTGCAATGGAAAGAGTCGTGGCATGGGGCAAGTGCTCGCGCACCTGATGACTCCACAAGGCCAATTGCTGCAACATGATTGAGTTAAGCTGCGCCGGATTCTGCGCGGATTGCCGTGCGGCATAAGCAATGCGGCATTCCACCTTGCCTCGCGTCAATTGGGCCGAAATGGCTTCACGCAAAGCGGGCTCCAGTGCCCGCAATTCATCCGGCATTCGCAACTGCAAATCAAGATAACGATGGTTGACGGAACGCAGTTCCAGAGTCAGCGACCCGCTCTCGAGTTCGGCGGTGGCAACGGCAAAGCCAGTCATGCTGTAGGTCATAGAGACTCCAGTAAAGAAAATACACAGGCTGAATGCAGCACATTATATTACGATTGCAGGTGATCACTGCCTCGGAACAACACCGGGTGCGCAAAAATCAGGGAAAATAATGAAGTTCGACGTCCATCAAGTCAATCACATCGGCGGCCGCAAGTACAACCAGGACCGGGTGGGATATTCCTACACCAATGATGCGCTATTGCTGGTGCTGGCTGACGGCATGGGTGGACATCTGCATGGCGAGATTGCTGCGCAGATTGCCATTAATACTTTTATGCGTGCATTCAGTCGCCTTGAACAGGGGGTTGTGCAAGAGCCCGAGGTATTTCTACGCGCGACGATGCGTGCCGGGCACGATGCGATTATCGACTATGCGCGCGAGCAGCAGCTCGGTGGTAGTCCGGGCACGACCTGTGTCGCCGCATTAGTGCAGGATGGACAAATCTGGTTTGGTCATGCTGGCGATTCAAGGTTTTATTTGTTGCGCAAAGATGCCGTGGCGACCGTCACACACGATCATTCGGTAGTCAGGCAATGGGCAGACTGGGGAATCATCACCGAAGCGGAAATGAAAACTCATCCCGATCGCAACAAGATCACCAATTGCCTGGGGGGGGTGGAAGATATTTTTTATGTCGAGGTCGCTCCAAGCATCAAGTTGCACGATAACGACACCTTACTGCTATGTAGTGACGGCTTCTGGAGTCCGCTGGCAGACGGTGAGTTGGGGAGATTGTCTTCCGCACCATCTTTGCAAGATGCGTTGTGCGAATTGGTCGATGTTGCGCTGTTGCGTGAAGGGCGAGGCGCAGATAACACCACAGCGGTGGCGGTGCGTCTGGGAGTTAGTGAACAGGAACATCTGACCGACATTCCGGTGTGCATGGTGCTGGATGAACGTTCAACATCCAATTAAGTTCGTTTGTCCGCAAGTTATAATCCGCGCCGTTTCAATTCATTCCCGAGGTTTCAAATATGCGTCCCAGTCAGCGTAAGCCCGATCAACTGCGTGCTATCCGTATCACCCGCCAATACACCAAACATGCCGAGGGCTCGGTACTCATCGAGTGCGGCGACACCAAAGTCATTTGCACCGCCAGCGTCGAAGAGCGCGTTCCGCCTCACAAAAAAGGCAGCGGCGAAGGCTGGGTGACGGCGGAATATGGCATGTTGCCGCGCTCCACCGGCGAGCGCATGGGACGCGAAGCCGCCAAGGGCAAGCAGTCCGGGCGCACTCAGGAAATTCAGCGTTTGATCGGGCGCAGCCTGCGCGCCGTAGTAGATTTGAAGAAGCTCGGCGAACGCACGATTCAATTGGATTGCGACGTGATTCAGGCCGATGGCGGCACGCGCACCGCCAGCATTACCGGCGCGTTCGTCGCGCTGCAAGATGCGGTGACAGGTCTGATGGGCAAAGGTCTGGTGAAGGAAAACCCGCTTAAAGATTCCATCGCCGCCATCTCCGTCGGCATCTATCAGGGCACGCCAGTGCTTGATCTCGATTATGTCGAAGACTCCGCCTGCGATACTGACATGAACGTAGTGATGCTGGGCAACGGCCATTTCGTTGAAGTGCAGGGCACGGCGGAAGGCCATGCGTTTTCGCGTGAAGAAATGGATACGCTGTTGGAACTGGCGAAGTCAGGGATTGAGCAGTTGATCGAATTGCAAAAGAAGTCACTGCAAGGTTAAGCAGAAACAAGATCGCACCTGCTTCGCAACGCCCGTCAATAGGCGATCTACAAAGCCATGTGATGAAGACGCCCGTATCTATTGGCTTGCGGTCAAGGTAATATAAGGAAATTGGCACATGCAAAAGTTGGTCATCGCATCAAACAACCCCGGCAAACTGCGCGAGTTCGAAAAGATGCTCGCCCCGCTGGGTATCGAAGTATTAACCCAAGCGCAACTCGGCATCTCCGAAGCCGAAGAGCCGCACTGCACCTTCGTCGAGAACGCGCTCGCCAAAGCGCGCCACGTCAGCCGCGAAAGCGGACTGCCTACATTGGCGGATGATTCCGGCATCTGCGTCGAAGCGCTGGGCGGTGCGCCCGGCGTGCTTTCCGCGCGCTATGCCGGAGATAATCCGAAATCCGACCAGCGCAACAACGACAAACTGCTGCAAGACATGCAAGGAGTCACCGATCGCCGCGCGCATTACTACTGCGTGCTGGTGTTGGTGCGCCATGCCGACGATCCGCAACCGATCATCGCCGAAGGCGAATGGCATGGCGAGATCGCCCACGAAGAACGCGGCGACGGCGGTTTTGGCTATGACCCGATGTTCTGGTTGCCGGATCAAAACAGAATGAGTGCGGAACTGACGCACGATGAAAAGGCGCAGGTCAGCCACCGCGCCAAGGCGCTGAAGGTGTTGCTGGAAAAAATGAAGTTGAGAAATTAGCAACTGCAAAACCGCGCTATGCCTATCCATCCGCTGCATCCTGTAGGTCTCAAATCGCAGTCGGTCAGTTTTCAAGCGCTGCCGCCGCTGTCGCTGTACATCCACATTCCTTGGTGCGTGCGCAAATGTCCGTATTGCGATTTCAATTCGCATGAGGCGCGCGGCGGTTTTCCCGAGAAAGAATATGTCACGGCGCTGGTGCGTGACTTGGAGTTATCGCTGCCGCTGATCTGGGGGCGCAGGATCTATACGGTGTTCTTCGGCGGCGGCACTCCCAGTCTGTTGAGCGGCGAAGGTGTGGCGGAGATTTTGCGGCAGGTGCACATGTTACTGCCGCTGGACATCAATGCCGAGATCACGCTGGAAGCCAATCCCGGCACAGTGGAGGCCGACAAATTCGCGGCGTTCCGCGATGCGGGCGTGAATCGCTTGTCGCTGGGCATCCAAAGTTTTAACGATGCGCATCTGCAAGCGCTGGGGCGCATCCATTCGGCGGATGAGGCGAAGGGTGCCATCGACATCGCACAGCAGAATTTCGATAACATCAATCTCGATCTGATGTACGCACTACCGAATCAAACCTTGGATGATGCATTGCAAGACGTAAAAACTGCACTGCAATTTGCACCGCAACATTTATCCTGTTATCACCTGACGCTGGAGCCGAATACGCTGTTTCATCGAAACCCACCATCGCTGCCGGATGACGATGCGAGTAGCGACATGCAGCAAGGTATTGAAGGATTGCTGGCGGCGAACGGCTATGAACATTACGAGACTTCGGCGTTTGCGCAAAAAAAACGGCAGGCAAGGCACAATCTTAACTACTGGCAGTTCGGTGATTACTTGGGTATCGGGGCGGGTGCGCACAGCAAGCTGAGTTTTCACGACAAGGTATTACGCCAGGTGCGCCACAAGCAACCGCAGGCGTATTTGGATGCGCTGGCGAAGTCAATACCAGTGCCAGTGCAAGAAGAACACACAGTGTCCCGCGACGACCTTGCGTTTGAATTTATGATGAATGCGCTGCGCTTGACTGACGGTTTCGATACGGCGCTGTTTCAGGAGCGCACAAGCTTGCCTCTGTTACTGATCCGGCGCGAACTGGAAGAAGCGGAAAGGCGCGGACTGTTGCAACGCGACGCGCAACGCATTGCACCGACCGAGATGGGGCAACGCTTTCTGAACGATCTGTTACAGATTTTTCTTGCGCCGGAACACTAGATCCCACACGCCGTGCCCGAGGCGCAGGCCACGCTGTTCAAACTTGGTAAGCGGACGGTAGGACGGGCGTTCCGCGTAATCAATGGCAGTGTTTTCCAGCAGCGGTTCTGCACTTAACACGCGCAACACTTGTTCGGCATAGTCCTGCCAGTCAGTGGCGACGTGGATGTAGCCGCCGGGTTTGAGCTTTTGCACCAGTTTGGCGATAAACGGAGCCTGGATCAGGCGGCGTTTGTTATGGCGCGCCTTGTGCCACGGATCGGGGAAAAATATATGCACGCCGTCCAGCGCGTTTTCTTCAATCATGTCGCGCAGTATTTCCACCGCATCATGCTGCATGATGCGGATATTGTTTAGAAGTTCTGAATCTATTAGTTTGAGCAGGTTGCCAACGCCCGGCGTGTGTACTTCCAATGCGAGGTAGTCATTTTCCGGGTGCGCCTGCGCGATAGTTGCGGTGCTGTCACCCATGCCGAAACCAATCTCCAATATGGTTGGCGCGGTGCGACCAAAAGCTTGTGCAAGGTCAAGTTTTTGCGCTGCGTAGGGAATGCCGAAGCGCGGCAGTAAAGTGTCGATGGCACGTTGTTGTGCAACTGATACGCGGCCTTGCCTTAGAACAAAACTGCGAATGTGTCTCTTGCTAAGATCGGTGGTGTCGGTCATGGTCAGAGTTGCCCGCAGAATACTCAGATTCAATTTCTTGAACTCTGCGTAAGTTGCGGTTGGGGGAGTTAGCTGCGGGTCGAAGTGATGATGCCTGCTGTAGGTGAACTCGGGCTGGCGCTGTACAGCTTTTTCGGCATACGGCCGGCGAGGAATGCTTCGCGCCCGGCTTCAACACCTTTCTTCATGGCTGATGCCATCAGTACAGGATTTTGCGCGGCAGCAATGGCGGTGTTCATCAGCACACCATGGCAACCCAATTCCATGGCGATAGCGGCATCGGAAGCTGTGCCAACACCTGCATCCACGATCACCGGAACTTGCACACGTTCCATGATGAGTTGTAGATTCCACGGATTGAGAATGCCCATGCCCGAACCGATCAGCGAAGCCAGCGGCATGATGGCAACGCAGCCGATGTCTTCCAGTTGCTTGGCGACAATTGGATCGTCAGAGGTATAGACCATCACCTGAAAGCCTTCCGCCACCAGTGTCTTCGCGGCAGCGATAGTTTCAATCACATTGGGATACAACGATTGCGGGTCGCCCAATACTTCCAGCTTCACAAGACTGTGTCCATCCAATAGTTCGCGCGCCAAACGCAGAGTGCGCACTGCATCTTCGGCGGTGTAGCAGCCGGCAGTGTTGGGCAGTAGAGTGTATTTGGAGGGTGGCAGGATTTCCAGCAGACTCGGCTCGTTTGGATTCTGGCCGATGTTGCTGCGGCGAATCGCAATCGTGATGATTTCCGCACCGCTGGCTTCAATAGCGGTTTTGGTTTCTGCAAAATCTTTGTATTTTCCAGTGCCGACCAGCAGTCTGGATGAATAGCTTTTTCCCGCGATGTTAAGTTTGCCGTTCATTACTATAGTTCCTAAAAAAATTAACCGCCGCCTACCGCGACAACGATCTCAATCTTGTCGCCTTCGGACAATTGCTGTGCATTGAATGTGCTGCGCGGAACGATTTCTCCGTTGCGCTCCAGCGCGATGCGTTTGCCAGTCAGTCCCATCTCTTCAACAAGGGAAGCCAAACTGATAGAGTGTTGAAATTGACGCGCTGTGCCGTTGATGATGACGGTGATCACTTGGTCAAATTTGTCCGTGTTAGAATCTGCGCCACATTCTACACGCGGGTGTAGTTCAATGGTAGAACGGTAGCTTCCCAAGCGTGCGACACGACGTCGCTAAAGGCCTTTAGAGCCTTCTCGTCACGTTAAGAACGAGAAAATCTGAATTGGTGGCTGGCCAATCAAAATAAACAGAAGACATGAAAATGTCAACGAAGTACCGAAGAAGTACCCAAGCAGTGTACACATGTCATCGTGGAAACTGCATAGCGGCGTAAGCTGCATAAGTAATTGTTTTGACATTCTTGGTTGTATCGGGATGGACAAAACCGAGGGTTCAGCCCCTCGTAGTCTAGGAGCAGTGCGCCACTGGTAACGGTGGGGTGCTAAGCGCTCTGACAATGTAGCCACCTTACGGGGTATATCAAGCCCCGCGAGGGGTTTGGTGTGATTTCGGGAGTTGCACCCGGATGAGGCACTAGGCTGAGTTGGATGGTTAACGTAATGTGAACCGCTGTTAAACGTCGTCAAGCTTGTAGAGCCAAACGCAACTTGTAGTATCGGGCTCTGGCCAAAATGGCACGTGATCGGTTATTTGTTTGCTTGGTGCAAATACGCTGACATACGATCACCGGCGAAAAGGCGGAACCTTCCCAACTCTGTTACTTGTGCGGAACGTGGTAAGCCCAATGTAGTGTCTGGTCAGTAAGACGGACAAAGATGACCGCAAGGTTATCCGAAACTACAGTGGGTAGAGGATGGTGGAAAAAGCGAATGCTGTGCTGTAATGGTGCAGATAGGGGATGAAACGATTGCCCCGACGCGAAAGCGTGCAGACTTCCACTTGGTGACCTGTCGCGAGACAGGTCTGTAAATCGTACCCGATGGGGACAGATGTATTGTCCCCTAGGGGGCAATGCGTCTATTCCTTCGGGATTGCGCGGGTGTAGCTCAATGGTAGAGCTCTTGCTTCCCAAGCAAGTGACGAGGGTTCGATCCCCTTCACCCGCTCCAATTAAACGGAGGTTGATATGGACGCTTTGCTTCAAAAAGGCGATGTTGCTTCCACAGATTGGCGGAGTTGGCACCAGATTCCTTGGTCCGACGCTCATCAAACTGTTGCGAGGTTACAGGCCAGAATCGCGAAAGCGGTTAAGAATGGTGAGTGGCGGAAAGTGCGCTCACTACAACGGCTCCTAACTCGATCTGCCAGTGCGCAAGCATTAGCAGTCAAACGAGTGACCGAGAACCGTGGTCAAAAAACTCCGGGTGTAGATGGTAAAACTTGGAGTACCCCAGAAGAAAAGTGGGTGGCAGTCTCAGGCCTCAGCAACAAGAGGTACAGGCCGTTACCGCTGCGACGCATATACATTCCCAAAGCAAATGGTGAAAAACGCCCTCTGGGCATTCCAACCATGCGCGACCGGGCGATGCAGGCGTTGCACTTACTCGCATTAGATCCTGTAGCGGAGACAATCGGCGATTCGCACTCATACGGCTTCCGCCGTGAGCGCTCAACTGCTGATGCCATTGAACAAGTGCGAAATGTGCTTGGACGAAAAGCGTCGCCGCAGTGGGTGCTTGAGGGTGACATCAAAGGGTGTTTCGACAACATCAGTCACGACTGGCTGGTTGCCAATGTCTGCATGGACAAAGGCATCCTGAGGAAGTGGCTGAAAGCGGGATTTGTGGAGATGGGTATGTTGTTCCCAACAAACGCCGGCACACCACAAGGAGGCATCATTTCCCCCGTGCTGGCAAACATGGCATTGGATGGCTTGCAACATGAGCTTGAGGGGCTGTTTAGAACAGTCCGGCAGGCGCGTGAAGCTAAAGTACATTTGGTGCGCTACGCGGATGACTTCGTAATTACCGGCAGCTCGCAAGAGTTGTTGGCAGAGCGAGTCAAACCTCTTGTGGTGCGATTCCTGGCTGCAAGAGGTTTGGTGCTCTCAGAGTCGAAAACTAAAATCACTCACGTGACAGATGGCTTCGATTTTCTGGGATGGAATGTCAGGCGTATCAATCGGATGTTGCTCACGCAGCCTTCGAAGAAAAACGTCAAAGCATTCATGACCAAGTTACGCGAAACAATGGGGGCAATGCGAACGGCCAAACAGGAAGACGTGATAGATAAGCTCATGCCGATGATTCGTGGCTGGGCGAACTACCATCGAAGCCAAATGGCGTCGCGCACCTTCGCAAAATGCGATCACCTGATCTGGGAAATGTTGTGGCGTTGGGCGGTTCGTCGCCACCCTAACAAGGGTAAGCGATGGGTCAAGCAGCGTTACTTCATGCGCTACAAGGGGCGCGATTGGCGCTTTGCCGAGAAGGACAAGATTCTGCCTGTCTTGTGTGAGTTTCGGAAACGGACTCATGTCAAAGTTCTGGCTGAAGCAAATCCTTATGACCCAGCGTTCGACGAGTATTTCACCAAGCGGCTTGCCCGCAAGATGGATATGGCGCTCGAAGGACGCAGAAAATTACGTTGGTTGTGGTGGTGGCAGGAAGGGCTTTGCCCAATCTGCCTTCAAAAGATCACGCGCGATACAGGGTGGCATTTGCACCATAAGGTCAAGCGGTCTCAAGGAGGTTCGGATGTGGTAAGTAATTTGGTGTTGTTGCATCCGAATTGCCATCAGCAGCTTCATGTAAATGAGTTAAAATCCGCTGGCATTACTCTTGAATGAGTGATGTTTAAGGGTTGCTTGAGCCGGATGCAGGGAAACTTGCACGTCCGGTTCTTAGGGGAGGGGGTGGCCGTGAGGTTGCCTCCTTACCCTCCTGCATACGAGGGTTCGATCCCCTTCACCCGCTCCAATTGTTTCAAATACTTGGCGTGTATTTTCGTTCGAAAAATTTATGTGGCAGCAAGATTGTTTGCAAATAAATTTGCGCAAACAAATTTTTTCGCTGTCGCCGCACCCAAATCCAAATTAATCTGACAAATTTAGTAAGGTACTAGATTTGTGGAACCACTTTGAGCTTTACTTGTCGCCAAAGCACTGCGACAATTTACCGCGCCGTAGTAAGTAAGGGGTGGTGCGCTGTAGTAAGTAAGGGGTAGCAAGCTATAGTAAGTAAGGGGTGGCGCGCTGTAGTAGGTAAGTGGTGGCACGCTATAGTAAGAAAGTAGTAACACTTGGGTGCGTCGAGCACGACGGATTTGTTGGCGTGCTGGGCGCATTGGTTTTTTTAACTTCGCTCTGGAGGAGAATACTGTGGAAGCTACGCAAGCGACACCAGTAAAGTACGATATGGAAGTCGTTCGATGGTTCACCATCGCGGCTGCCATTTATGCAGTCGTTGGAACGCTGATCGGTGTGTATATCGCATCGGAATTGGCATTCCCGTTTATGAACTTTGATATTCCCTACATCACTTTTGGACGTCTGCGTCCTTTGCATACCAATGCAGTGATTTTTGCATTCGGTGGTTGTGTATTGATGGCGACCGGTTTCTACATGGTGCAACGCACTGGCGCCACCAAGTTGTGGAGCAATGGTTTGGCATGGTTCACTTTTTGGGGCTGGAACCTGATTATCGTGCTGGCTGTGGTTACGCTGCCGTTGGGTATGACTGAAGGCAAGGAATATGCCGAGTTGTGCTGGCCGATCGACATAATGATTGCAGTGGTATGGCTGTCATTTGGTTTTAACCATATTATGACAGTGGCGATCCGTAAGACTTCGCATATCTATGTATCTAACTGGTTTACCATGGGTATGATTGTAATGATCACATATCTGCACGTGGTTAATAGCTTGGCTATTCCGGTTAGTCTAACTAATTCCTACTCCATCTTCTCTGGTGTGCAAGACGCAATGGTGCAATGGTGGTGGGGCCATAACGCGGTGGGCTTCTTTCTGACCGGCGGTTTTCTGGGCATCATGTACTACTTCGTGCCTAAGCAATCTGGCCGTCCGGTGTTCTCCTATCGCTTGTCTGTTTTGCACTTTTGGGCGTTGACTTTCGGCTACGTTTGGCTGGGCGCGCACCACTTGCAATACACTGCATTGCCTGACTGGACCGGCTCCCTCGGTGCTGCCGTCTCTCTGGCAATGATCATTCCGTCTTGGGGCGGTGCGATGAACGGCATGATGACTCTGTCCGGTGCATGGGATAAGTTGCGCACTGACTACATTCTGCGCTTCTTGGTTGTGGCTCTGGCGTTCTACGCGATGTCCACGTTCGAAGGCCCAGTGATGTCCATTAAGTCCGTTAATGCTTTGTCTCACTACACCGACTGGACTGTGGGTCACGTGCACTCCGGTGCTTTGGGCTGGGTGGCGATGGTTTCCTACGGCGCGATGTACCATATGGTGAAGAAGCTGTGGGGCGTGGAAAAGATGTACTCCGACAACCTGGTGAATGTCCATTTCTGGCTGGCGACCATCGGTACCGTGGTTTATGTCGTAGCGATGTGGGTTTCCGGCATCATGCAAGGTCTGATGTGGCGTGATTATGACGAGTACGGCACATTGACCTATACCTTCGTTGAATCTGTCTCCGCAATGCATCCGTACTACGCGATGCGTATGGTTGGTGGTTTGATTTTTAACATTGGTACTTGGATCGCCCTCTTCAACATTGTGATGACCGTGCGTCAGGCGAGCGCTCTGCGTTCCTCCAGCGCCGTTCCCGCTAAAGCATAAGGAGTGAGATATGTCTGATCACGACAAAATCTATTCGACCAAATTTCAGGACAAGATCGAACGCAGCACAGTTCTGATGTTTGTGGTGACCGCGCTCGCAGTGGCGGTCGGTGGTATTGTGGAAATTGTTCCATTGTTCTATTTGCCTAATACTGCGATGAGCGGTGGGAACGGAACATTCAATGGTACTGCTCACAAGGATAAGGCCGGTAATGTTATCCCGATGGATAAAATTGTCTGGAATCCAGCGACATCTGCGCATAAAACACTGGAAGGCTGGCAACCTGGCGATGGCGTTCGTCCTTACAAGCCGCTAGAACTGGCGGGACGAGCTGTTTTTATCCGCGAAGGCTGTTACCTGTGCCATTCCCAGATGATTCGTCCGTTCCGTGACGAAAAGGATCGCTATGGTCATTATTCGATCGCAGAAGAATCTATGTACGACCATACTTTTCAATGGGGTTCCAAGCGCACTGGCCCGGACTTGGCACGAGTAGGCGGCAAGTATTCTGATGAATGGCACCGTCGCCACTTGAGCTATCCTCGCGAAGTAGTGCCGGAATCCGTCATGCCGAATTTCTTCTGGTTGGCTAACATGCCAGTGAATGTGGCAGAGACTAAGCGGGCTATGGAAGTTATGACAATCATGCCGTTCAACCCGATACCCAAAACCATCTATACAGAGGCTTACATTGACGGCGCACCTGCGCAGTTGGAAGGCAAGACTGACATGGATGCCTTGATTGCTTACCTGCAGGGCATGGGTAATCACATCAAGTTCGAAGAGGGTGTGAACTACCGTGACTAAGCTAATGGGGTACCTTGGCATGGATATCGAAGCCATGAGCACGAACGATTGGCTGGGTGTTTTTTTTGCCCTTGTCTCTGCGATCGGCATGGTGGCGGTCTATTTCATGGTATTCCGTCCGGCTAACAAGGCTACGTTCGAGTCCCAGCGCAGGATGGCGCTGGATGACGAAGACCATATCAATGTGGGAGAAAAAAGATGAGTGATAATCACGACGCAAGTGGTGTGCCGACAACTGGGCACGTTTGGGACGACGACTTGGGGGATCTTACGAATCAACCCCCTAAGTGGTGGATGTTGGGTTTGGCGGCAAGTGCAATCTGGTGTGTGATTTATTTCATATACTATCCTTCAATCCCGGTTTCCAACGCGAACAACTACTTCCATGGACTCGGCGGTTGGACAGCTATCACCGAAATGGAAGCTGACAAGAGCGACGTGGATAAAGTGCGCGGCAAGTATGAAGACAAGCTGAAGGATATGACCCCGGCAGCGATTTTGGCTGACAGTGAATTGACCGAGTATGTAACCCGTTCTGGCAAGGTGCTGTTCGGTGACAACTGCGCGGCCTGTCATGGTACTAATGGTGTAGGTACTGCTGACAAGCAAGGCTTCATGGCCCCCATTCTGCGCGACGACGAGTGGCAGTATGGCGGCAAGATTGGCGACATTTACACTACTATTACCGGTGGTCGTCAAGGTGTGATGACCGCGCACAAGGGTGTGTTGACTGACCCGCAGATCGACGATGTGGCGAAGTACATCATGGCCATGAAAGCAGCAGGCAAGGACAAGGCTGATGCCGATCCTACAGTTGCTGCTGGCAAGGCGGTTTTTGCGAGCAGCGACTGCACGGCGTGTCACGGTGCTGATGCCAAAGGTATACCGGCAATGGGTTCTAAAAACCTGACCGACAGTATTTGCCGTTTTGACTGTTCCATCGAAGGCGTCACGCGCACCATTACCTTCGGTGTGAATGCTGGGCCGGATGCTCGAGCGGCTGTGATGCCAAGCTTCCAGGCTGCGGGCAAGTTGAGCGATGCCGAGTTGAAGAAGTTGGCTGTGTATGTGTACAAGTTTGGTGGCGGTCAGCCAGACGCTCCAGCAGCAAGTCCTGTTGCCAATTCAGCAGCTAAGTAAGTCTGTCTCAGTTTGCACGGGGTATCCCGTGCAGACGTTTACTAATAAAAGGAGTAAATGAGATGAATCATGATACGGTTTTCTGGAGTGTAATTATTGCGCTGGCAGGCTCAGTCATAGTTCCAGTGTGGTTGTTCTTAAAAGCATACCTGAACGCGATCAAGGATAAGGATAAGTAATAAGTTGTTGATTGCTGCGAATGGGAGGAGAGTGGCACTCTTCTCCCTTTTTTATGTGTCAGGACATTTGCGAATTTATTCTTTCATTAGCGTGCGAGCAGATTCGGAAGTATCTTGGTTACTGCCATTTTGGAAATGGATGAATAAAATCTTGGGAGAAGTAGCGTGAATGATGAGACAGATCAGAAGGAGATGGGGCACGACACGGCCATCTACTACGAACTTGAGATGTGGAAAGTCAACCTTGGCGAAAAGACCATCCATGCCAAACGCATGCCGGGTTTCTTCCGTACTGTAAAAACCTATACCCAACTTGCGCTCTGGCTTCCCTTCTTTCTGATGCCATACATGCGCTGGA
>CAINCU010000060.1 GCA_903847155.1 uncultured Gallionellaceae bacterium
AAACGGTTTTCTTGTAATGCACCCACTTGATGTCCTCGTAAGCCGAGTAGAAAATTATCGGGGCATCAAAGAAAAGCAAACCTCGAATGGGTTGCGCCAAGTCAGTCTATCAATCGACGTAGCCAGGTCATATGTTGCCGAAGCAATCGAACGTGACGAGAAGGTTGCAATCAAGGCTATCGAGAAGATCGCCGAGGTCGCCAGAAGCGCTGCCGGCGCATACGCTCGCAAGCACGGAGCGGAAATTTATCATGTGATTGATACTGCGAATTTGGCAGCAACCATTAAGAATGAGAATTTTATTTTGCGAAGACTCCCGAAGTTGATTGCGGAAATCGAGGGCGCCAAACAGGGCTGAGTCAATCCAAATTATTAAGCCAAAAGGATAGTTCACCAAGCGCAGATACGTTGAATGTTCTCAGCGAAAGAGCGGCGCGCACTGGATCGCGGGGACGAAGCAGGGCAGGGTAGCGCGGTTTGGCGATGGAAAGATTGGGCAGAACGGCGGGCGCTGCATCATATCCTGGTGCGGTGATTAAAACCCAGCCTCTCGAATAAAGCGCGACTCCATCCCATCTTCAAGCGAGCTGCTTATCTCAAGCCTATCTCGGGCGCGCGTAATACCAACGTAAAACAATCGCCTCTCTTCATCCTCTGTTGAATCAGGATGCGGCAAATTCCCATCCTCTGCACCAATGATCCATACACAGTCGAATTCAAGCCCTTTGCTTCCGTGCAGTGTGGATAGCAGTACGCCGGTGGTTGGTGCAGCTTTTCTTGTGAGTGCATTCAGGCGCTGCATCAGGGAGCCCTTGAGTTTGGCAATGACGATGGCCAGTTTTTTTAATAGCTTGCCGCGATCTGCTTTCATGTTTTGTGAGAGCCAGTTGGCTGCTGCGTAGATAGCAAGCGTAGTATTGCTATCTTCAACCTGTTTCCGCCATTCGGCACAACCGCGTTGCAGACCCTCGATGAGTTTCTTGGTGCGCACGTCATTTTCCGGCGTGTGAGCTAAAATCTTTTCCAGCATTTGTTCGCCGCTTTTATGGGTGTGGTCAAGATTGAGCAGTTCAGCTTTTATGCCGCACACCGATAGCGCGTTGGCCATGCCCGTCCATCCATCGGATTGCAGGCTTTTGAGCAAGCCAACCAGTGCGCTACCCACTACGCCGTCCCATACCGACTTTCCACCTGACAGGCGGTAGTCAATACCTTGTGTCAGCAACTCTGCCTCGACTGTTTCAAGCAAACTGTTTGTCCTGGCAAGGATCACCCATTGCTGATCAACCGACTCTTTGATTGCAGCGGCTACAAGTCTGGCCTCGTCGAATCTGTCTGCCACGCGATGCACATGGACTTCGCCATTTGCTGCGCGTTCGGCCTTGATGGCCTTGTTGGCGCGATTTTGGTTATTGGCAATCAAGGAGGCAGCATGGGCTAAAATATTAGGCGCACAACGGTAGTTGATAGGCAGCGTGATTTCCTGAGCAACGAGCAGTTGCGAGACACGCTGCATGCCTTCGTAGCCCATCGCATTTCGGAATGAGTAAAGGCTTTGGTCATCATCACCGACGATTGTCACTTCGACACCGGCCACCCCGTGCTCGATCACCCATTGAGCCTGCACTTCATCGGCATCTTGAAACTCATCTGCCAGCAACCATCGCACCGCAAGTGGCTTGATGCTTCCGTCACGAATACCATTTACGACGGTCAGCAAAATATCTGCGAAGTCCATCCCGCGCTCTGTGGCCAGTAAGCCTTGATAGGCATCGAATATGTCCTCGATGCCGGTATCAGGTAAGATGGATTGACCCAGCTTGGATTTTGCGCGATCGATTGCTGATTGCACCTTGTCAAAGGGAATATCGCATTTGTATTGAGAGTAACACCGCCGCAACAGCCCCAGCCGCTCACCATCGGACAGCAGCTTGATCCCTTCAAGATGTTTCATCCGGCGAATTTGGGATAGCGCTATGGAATGGAACGTGCCGACCGCAAGGCGCTGCGCCTCGCGCGCGCCGCACAGATCCAGAATGCGCGATTTCAGCTCGGCGGCGGCATCACGGGTGAAGGTAACGGCGCATAGCCGTCCGGTCTTGTTTTCGCTAAGAAGGCGGGCTGCGCGCATGGATAGCACGCGGGTTTTACCTGACCCCGGACAAGCCAGAACGGAGCAATGCCCTAACGCATTAACTGCTCTGGCTTGATGTGGGTTTAGATTTAGCAATTACGCGGCAGCAGCTTCCGCTACCTCTGGCATCGCTGTAGTTTTGGTTTTTGCGCGTTTTGGTTTGGGTGGTTGCTTTGCGTTGGCGGCTGTGGGAGTGACTGCCTCACCACCAGGTTGCAACTCTTCTGTACCCGTTTGTTTGGCGTTAGCCTTGAATGCGCGGTTGGTGATGTTCTTGATTTCTGCGGCCACCCCGATCATTTTCCTGCGCCACTGTCTTTCCAGGCTCGACTTGGCATCATCCGCAACGAATCCGGCAAACCATGCGGAGTGGACAAGGCATATCAATTCGTCGAGCTCTGAAATAATTTGCAGATATTGCCCCGCCTTGCCGCACGTTAATTTGGCTTGAAGCCGTGCTGCATTGGTGTAATTCATTTTGCCGATCTCAATCCCATTGTCTTCGGCAATTTTTTTGATCCGCGCTGCCTCTTTGCGCAGTTCGGCCAGCGCGTTCTTAATCAATTGGTCAACGGCTCCATTGACGGCCATCATTTCGCTAGGATTCTTAACGAGCGTAGGCAGCGCTGAGCTCAAATTACGCATCGAAGCCGCACAGTCGTCAAAGGATGTTTGATAGACCAGTTGCGCCGGGGTTGTAAGAATCGTTACTTCCCTAACCATAAACGGATTACTGAATTTCACTTTGCGGCCTGCTGATTGGGCTGCCATATTTTCTGCCATCTTTATTCCCCTTGTTGTGAGTTGAATGGATTTTCAGGTTCTCAATCCTGCCCCAACAAAATTATTAAATCTCAAGAATGCCGTCGGAATTCCGACGGCATTCTTGAGATTTATATTTTTGCTTATCCAATAATTCACACACGTTCCGCAGACGTGCTACAGCGCACTGGAAGCAAATTGACGCTGGGTAGATGGGTTATCAAACGCTCCACAGTGGTGCTACAGAGGTCTTATGAAAATGTGGCTGTATTGGCAAGGCGTGCTGTAGTGGTGCTGCGGTTGTTTTGTACTTTTATATTAGGGAGAACACCGTGCAGATAGTTGGATTGGATATTGGTTATTCGAATTTGAAAGTCGCCTTTGGAAAATTCGGTAGCGAACCTACTTTGGTAAATCGGCCTGCTGGCGCTGCCCCATCTGAAAACATCGGACAGCAGATTATGGCAACCGGGGTTGATGAGCCGTTGAGGGTGTTGGTGGATGGCAAGGAGTATGTCGCTGGCGTGAGCTACGACCGCCTGGAGAATTGGCCGCGCGAACTTCACAAGGATTACACCGCCACAGATTCGTACCGCGCTCTGTTTAACGCTGGCCTATTACTGTCTGGCATGAGCGAAATTGATCACGTTGTAACCGGACTGCCCACCAACCAATACTTTGACGAAGGCTTGCGCAAGCACCTCGTCAAGACCATGAAGGGTGAACACCAGGTCACGCCCAAAAAGAAGATTGTTGTCAAAAACGTGAAAATTGTTCCGCAGCCCTTGGGTGGCTTCGTTGATTACCTCCATAACCTCGGCGATCCCAGCGAAATTCAAGATGCCAGCGTGTTAGTGATTGACCCCGGCTTCTTCTCGTTGGATTGGGTGATGCTTGTCAATGGTGAATTCAAGCGCGGCTCTTCCGGCACAAGCCTCGACGCAATGTCGGTGGTTCTGAGTGAGGCGGGTGCGTTGATTGCCAAAGACCACGGCGGCAATCCGGGTCAAAGCAAGATGGAGAACGCAGTGCGCTCTGGTCGTAACTCGGTTTCTGTTTTTGGCAGTCGGGTGGACATTAAGCCATATCTCGCTGCGGCGGCGACAACGGTTGGACATATTGCTTGCGCGCAACTGCAAGCGTCTTTGCGTAAAGAGGAATCGGACGTTGATGCAATCGTTCTGGTGGGAGGCGGCGCACCGCTCTTTGAGAGTGCCATTAAAACAGTGTTCGATAAGACACCAATCACGATAGCTCCAGATTCGGTATTCGCCAATGTGCGCGGCTTCTGGCGCGGTGGGGCTGCTTGATGTCACAAATACGGCGGCTATTGGTTGCATTGGAGGTGTGATGCGTATCGCCATCAATTACTTTGAGGGTTATCCCGAGCTTGAGGCGGAACTGACAAAGTATTCGCCACGTGCTCGGGCAGAGCGTTTGCGCTTTCTTGCGGCGCTTGGATTGTCATTCCTGCGCGATGGGCGATCTGCGCACACAACCAACGTCGACGAAGTGTCCCCACAAATGGCGACGCAGCCTGCAAGCGGAGGAGGCGAGGTTGCGCAGGCGATCACAAAAAACGTGTTCAGTCAGGTTTAACCGGGACGGCAGATATACGGGGCACGTCGTTCAATTTTACTCAGTCTGTTTTCAGGGTGAGCACACGGTTGCGTTGATGAGGTGGGTTGATGATTGAAACGCTTGAATGGGCAGGGTGCATCACAGGGCTTTGTGGCGCCGGGTTGGTGGCATTGAAAACCAGGTATTCGGGTTGGGGGTTCGTTTTGTACCTTGCTTCAAACGCCGCTTGGATCGCATTCGGGTTGCTGTCTCACGCATATGGAGTGGTTGTGATGCAGGTCGGCTTTACGGTGACCAGCGTGATCGGTGTTTGGAACTGGCTGATAGCCCCTCGTGCGCTGGCACATAAATCTATCCACAAAAACTGTGGGTAAGGGTGTGAGCAAATTAGAAGGAACGCGAGTATTTCGAGGGGTTGCCACCCCTGCTTACTTATTAAGCGCATGGCAGGAATCTGGAGAAATGTTGTGCAAGTGAAAACGCAATGTGATGCCTCAGCAACATCAGCAGCCCAAAGAAAAATCGGGCGACATCACATCGCGTTTTTTCGGGCGATTTTGCAAGGCATGGACATTGGCCAAATGGCCGAGCAGTATCTTGAAACCGGTATGGATTTGCGCCGCGCCAAGACAACCCTGGTCTGGGTTCGGGACACGCTGCGTCAGGCAGCATTGCGGCACGGAAAGCATCGTGCGGCACACCTCATTCGGCTGCGTGTCGCTATTCACGCCACAACGGACAGCAGCGTCGCCACCCCCTCACTTGAAGACTTCCGCGCCGAGTTCGATCCGAATGGTTTCTACACGGAAAAAGAGCTTATTCAGGCGTACATCGAGGCGCACCCCAAAGCCATCGACTCCGCCGGTCAGAAAAGACAAAAGCTCATCAACCGGCAGCTTGAAGCGCTGAAATGGATTGAGCCGCTGATCGCCGCCGATCCGGTGCGCGAGGATTGGGTGGTCGCATGGTTCGATGAAACCATTTCGCGCCGTCTGGTGCTGGCCGGTCTGCCCACGATAGGGCATTTAATCGAGCGTATATCCTCGCAAGGGTATCGGTGGTGGGTGAGCGTGCCGCGCTTGGGAGAAAAAGGCGCTGCGCGCATCGTGGCTTGGCTGCGAGGCTATGAATTGTCCCTTGGGGCGCTGCCAGCACAGTCCCTTGTGCCATTGCGCAGTATTCCCGCCGGTGCGCTGACACAAGCACGACAATCGTGCACCGGCGTTGTGCCGCTTGAATCCTTCGTTATTCCCGTTGATCTCGATGGCCAGATTGGTTCAAACAGATACCCGGGTGCGCCGCGCATTGAGGCCGTCAACGACTATCAGGCTGTGTTTGCTTGGCTTGCCACAAAATCCGGCAACCCGAACACGCAGCGCGCCTACCAGAAAGAAGCTGAAAGAATGCTCCTGTGGGCTGTGCTTGAGCGCGGCAAGGCGTTGTCCAGCCTGTCGGTTGAGGATTGCGCCGCCTACCGTGACTGGCTATCCATGCTTGGCCGCACGGAAGAGAATGACTGGCCGTTTCGTGTTGTACAAGCCACATGGTTGGGTGAGAAGGGCGTGGCGCGCCATCAGCAAGCCTGGAGGCCGTTTGATGATGCACTTTCAGCCAGCAGTGTAAGGTATGCCATTACTGTGGTGGGCAATCTGTTTGAGTGGTTGGTGCGCGTGCAGTATTGCTCGTTCAATCCGTGGAGCGCTGTTTCCAAATCACTCACCACCGCAAACTCGGAATCAGCCCCTGATGTCGAATTCATGCGGGCGTTTTCTGTTGGCCAGTGGCAACATCTCACGGATTATCTTTCTCGACTTCCAACAACCAGGCACACAGTCAGGTTGCGTTTCGTTCTGCCTTTCGCTTACGCCACCGGCTTGCGTATATCAGAGTTGGTGGACGCAACCGTTGGGCGGATATACACCATGCCGCTATCGGACGGGGCAGGGGTGCGCTGGATGCTTAAAGTCTTTGGAAAGGGGGGCAAGTGGCGTGCTGCGCCTTTGTCCAGTGATGTTGTGGGAGCGCTGCAAGCGTATTTTGTGCATCGCGGTTTGAATCCAGACATTACATGCAACCCGGCGGACACTCCGCTTATCGCAAGCGAGATGGGCACGGGCGCTGTCACAACAAGTGCGCTTTCAAAGTCATTGCGGTCGTTTTTTGGGAACATCGCGCAAGCCTTAAAGGACGCAGACAAACCCATCGAGGCAAAAGCGTTTGATCGCGCTACGGTTCATTGGCTACGACACACATGCGGTAGCCACTTGGCGCTATCCGGTAAGCCACTTAATATTATTCAGCGCCTGCTAGGCCACACAAGCCTTCAAACAACCAGCATCTACACTGATACCTCGGACGAGAGCTTGTGGCGCGCGGTTGAGGGGACGGGAAGTGCCAATGAGACTCGACTTTAGATCCACGAAGCGCGGGTACACGCTGGAATTAAGCGAAGACTTGTTTGGGTTCTTTATCTTGCATCGACGCTGGTATAGCTTGTCCAGTAAGAGAGGAGGGCGGAAGCAGCAGGTTTTTACGGAGTACCAGGATGCCATGCACGAGATCGAGCAGATTGTGCGCGTTCGCAGTCGGCACGGGTATCAGCAGACTATTGAAGGCGCGCAATTCTTTAAGCCAAAGAACTAAGCTTCAACGCCAATTGGATATCAACCACATATGCCAGATGATGTTTTATGGACAATGGCGGCTTTCTGATCGTGAAGCTGCCGGTCGTTGAAATTTGATGTCGGCCCGCTGATCGGCCTTAGCGGACGCTGACAGTTAAATGAAAAGGGTGTCATTTGAGCCCGCTGGAATGTCCGGTGTAGTAAAACAAGTGGGCGTCCAGTTCATTCAACCCTCCAACACCGAGCGACAAATCGAGCCGAGGAGTGCGCCGAGATTGACGATTCTTCCAGCTGTGTACTTAAGAAAGAAGGAGTTGCAAGGCCAGGATAAGCCGCTTGCCATTCCTTGACCTGTTTATCGATAAAGGGTTGATGATTGATGTTCTTAACAAGGCTAAAATTCTTTCTCTTGTTGAATGAACGGTGTAATGGATGTTGGGTGCGATCACGAAAGAAATCATGTGAGAAGACTTTATCCACTGTTGTTTTGTGCCCAGCGATTAACAAGCCACATATCGCCGCTGGATACTGATCCTTCAGTAGTTTAAGGCGAGCCAAGTCCCAAAGAATGTTTTCGGCTGTGCAGTGGGATGAGCCTGCCCACTTAGCTTCGACGGCGAGCACTATTCCTTTACTTATCAGATCAACCGCAACATAGTCGACTTCTGGTTTCCGCCCTTTGGGCTTGGCGAAAGGCGCCAATGCTGAGTGTCTGTATCCTTTCCGAATAACTGTCTTATTCGGATCGTAGAAGGTGCAAATAATGTCAGAGACGCTGTGAGTCAAATACGATTCATCAAGCAATGGGCCTTTGAAGCATAGGTAGTCATAACAGAGTCGCGCCGAGACAGCTTCAGCAATTCTTCGTAGTGGAGAGAGGTAGTTCGCCATCTATGGTCTCCAGTAGTTATTAAACGGATGCACCGGCATGTACTTAATAATTGCGAGAGAGTCATATTAATATTCGTCAACATCGCTAAATATTGACCGCCCTTTTGAAATCACTGTGACCTTACTTGGCTGCACGTCCTCACCTTCCCATTCAACGTCATCATCGCGCTTTCGATTTGTTACATCCCTAACGGCATCAACAATTTCATCTTCAACTCGGATTAGACGATTTTTCACCTCCGAGCTATATGTGAATGCCTCTTTTAACGACTCGACAAAAGATCGGATATCACTAAAATTGTCCTCAGGCTTACAATCCAAATCCGCGTCTTCAACGATCCGGGATATTTCATCGGATAGTTGAATGAAGACTTCTTCTGACAACCTAGATGACAGTGCAAGCAACTTTCTCGGTTGAAACAAAGCAAGTATCTCATCGTTATCCAAAAAAGACCCATCGAATTCATTCAGGACAGCAAACTCCAATTTTTCCGCAATTTCTTCGCGGTGTTCTGTTGGAAGCAAACCAAGCGAATGAATGCGTGCGAACAATCGAACGCGCGTATCCCAAGATAGTCGCCAGTAGCTTGAAGGCTGACGACTTAATAGGTCTTTGTCCAATGCAGTAACAGAACGAAGTACGGACTCGGATGCTCTTTCGCAGAGAAAGCCGAGCAATGCTCGGTTAAATTCAGGTTCATCAGGTGTATCGATTAACCTTGAAACAAGTAAATCATTAGCAGAAGCTGGAACAACAACTGCATCGCGTACCTCTGGTGCGCCTTCACATACGACTTCGTCCAATAATGTTTCAATCTTGGTTCCCCTGACATAGAGTTCAACTAGATCAGGCCGATGAACAAGCAATGCGGAAAGAGCATCGGAAATGGTTGGGTGAGCAAAAGCCCAAACACTTCTGGAGGCATCTGGTTTAACAACCAGGAAGGATTCATTAAGTTGCTCAAGTGCATCTCCCAATGCCAAGGAAGAAACACCGAACTTCTCTGCTACGAGTGCCGTCTGACTACTATCAGAAATGTCACACGGAAGACGCGAACGATGTAGGAATACAAGCGTTAGGGCGGCCTGCTGTGAATCCGATAACTCGCGGATGGAGTCAATCAGAAACTCCATCGGATTAGCAACAAATGAAATCAGATCCTTCGGTACAGTAGCAATTCCAGCGGTATAACTACGACTTCCCAACCTGCGAGCAATTTCCGGTAGCAATCCAGTATATTGCGCAGCCTGTTGTAGATACGGCTTTACGGTACTCTTCCATTGGATCGTTTGGTTCCCTGCCTTAATGTGGTTGTACAAAATCTGCTCTCGCTCTTCCGGGCTCAACGCACCAACATTTACAATGGCTTCACGACTAGCAAATAAGGGGTGATTTCTTGTGCCAAGCTTTGCGGTTGCCGCCTGCCAAATATGTACTCTGGATGTCAGAACGAACCTATTGCCATTAGCGATTGCTGCTTTCACCTTGTTCATTATCGCGATCCACGTATCAACATAGTCGCTCCGCAACTGATTTGGGCCAAAGGCATCATCAATCCAATAAAACCCCCCCTTTTCGTTCGGGTTCCAGTACCGTACCAGTTCATCCGGTCCGTCAAGCTGAAAACAACGATGTCCCTCCCCATCTAAGGCAGTTGTTGCGAGAATCGCGGCAAGCATAGATTTTCCTGTAGCTGGCGCTCCCAACAGCAACACAATTCCGTGTTCACTTAACACGCGAACAGCCGATCTATGTGCGCTGGTTGGAACATAAACACCTAGGCTTGGCATTAGGTGTCCAAGTAGTGCCCGTGTCTGGTCAGCACGTCGCTCATCCAAAATAATTGAGAGGTCGCCTAGCCCGTAGACTCTTGGCACCAATGCACGCAACCTCGAACTTTCTCGAATTTGCAATGTAATCCACTCACGACCGAAAACTTCTGGCTCAACAACACCTAGTTGCCGAAGGGTATTTTTAATCTCAGCGGCAATAGGCGCATCTACCCCCATATTTGTCACAAGGTAGTAGGCTTGCGCTTTTCCGGCAGCAACAAGTTCTCGAATGGAATCAATTTCTGCATTGAGATCGCTTGCACGCAATCTGCGATTTGAATTGCCGGTAAACTTGCACTGGACGGTACCTTCTGCTCGTTTTCCATCGATAGGACTCGTGAGAAAAACTGCGTCCTGCCCTCCGTCTTGTGCCTCCCTGTAAATCGATACTGGAAGTTTCAGGACTTCTTCGCATACTTGGCTGCATAAGTCTTGAAACGCTTTCCATCCGAGCGTGTGCAAGGCGAGGTCACGAATTGGCCCCTGAACAGTCGCTTCGCTTCGCAGTGAAGGTGATAGGAGTACTGGCTTATCTACTGTTTCCATAAGGTGCATCCTGAAACTGTCGGCTTTCTCATAAATTAAAGTACAGCATCAATGTTGGAAAACTGTTTATGAATTTCCATCAGCAAGCGATAAAAAGTCCGCAAACATTTCCGTGAACTCAAAATGTTCGACGCCACCTTCAACATATTTTTCAGTCTCACGGATTTGCTCGCAAGACATTAGAACCCAATAGTCCTCCAAAACAGTACTCCGTCGAGTACCCTTTGCCTGACCAATTTTTACCTTCGCATCATCGGTATCAGCAATCGAGAACGCCGGAACTGCGGGCAAATTCAAGCAATCGACATGTATGTAGTTTTCTGTTTCACGCTTTCTAGTGAGATAGGCCTTGATGTGGTCCGCATGTAGTCCTGCTAATGCTTCTCTATTCGTCACCTCCTCAGGAGTGCCCAGATCGGAATCAAGTAGCACGCAGTAAGGAATGCCGAATTGAGCTATTAGCCGCTTAGTTTGCCAATGCTTTATGTTTCCGCACCCACCAATGGGAACCAGAGCAATTCGCCTTTCCTCAAAGGTGGCGGGTATATGTCCACCCTCCTTTAGTTTTTCGGCAGCATGTGAAACGAATATCAGGTCGCCTTTGCCCTCGACCAGCAGAGCAGCAACAGCGTCCTTCGGAATGGGATGAGGGAGAACGCCTAACGTGTCCACCACCTTCTGAATAACTTCCTCGCTTCCCAATCCGACAGTGCGCGTATGCTCTCCCTTCTCAATGAACCTCAAGCTATCTAGAGGCAGCAAGCCCGCTAGTGCTGGTGTGTGAGTAGTTAGAAGAATCTGGCTTGTTGGCGACTCTGACAATTCAAGGAACGCCTGTATTAGCATTTCTTGATGATCCGGGTGCTGCGACGTTTCTGGCTCCTCGAAGGCATAAATCACGTGATTGCCTACGTGTACCGACCGTCTACGTTCCGCCTCCGCACGAAAGAAGTTGAGAAGTATCAGCCGTCTTACACCACTACCGCGCTTGTTTACAGGAATATTGTCTTCCGCACGTATTGAGAGCTTGAAGAGTGAAGCAAAGTTTGGTTCTGTCTTGAACTCAGGCGTAAGTTCACGAGCTAACTCAGGCGCCATTTCCTGAAGTTTTACTAGAGTTCGATTTGCCGTTTCGAGCGCTTTTTCCTTAACCTGAGCTTTTATGTAATCCAACTCGCCTTCTAAGTCTTGCAATGCCTGTTGTACCGCGAGCTTCATCGGGTCAACAACTTCTTTGTCATCATCGCGGCTTTGACGGTCAGACTGAAACAACGCAAAAATTGGAAGATAGGTGCTGATCGCTTCGAAGATCTTCTTGGTATCTTCTTTATCTACAAGCAGATCGGTGTCGGCAAGTAGCAAGTCTCCAACGTGGGCCCGAATTGCAGATCGAATTGAACCATTAACGTTGGCGTTATATGTATCGGCAGAAATTCCCAGGCTATTGGCCCTAGCTCGCAGCTCAGTCCGTTTTAGCTCAAGCAGGTCGCGGGCACCAGCAGCGGTTGGGTGCCGACACACTAAAAATATCTTTTCCTTCGGTTTGGCTGCCGTGGCAGCAAAAACTTTTTTGATTTCAAGCATGCCGTTGCCATTAAGCAGGAATTCATTCGAAAGACTTGTGGGGCTAACAGCATCAAGTACGAGTTCTTCTGGTACGCCTGAGAAAATGCAGGTGATCTCAATATTATTGTCAGTTGCATTAATCGAGAGATCCTCTCGTTCGCACACAATGAGCAAATTGTTGAAAAATATCTCTAGTGCTTCTAATACTGAAGACTTGCCTGCATCATTGCGACCGATGAAGGCAGTCAAGTCATCAATTCGAATAGGTGTAGCATCTCGGTAACCGCGGAAATTTTTTAGTACAAGTGTTTCAAGTCTCACAACTATCTCCCCATTGCTGTATGCGCATAAGAGTAATTAGATGTATCCAACAGTCCGCATATTCATAATGATGTAGATAGGAATAAAAGTCAGCGCCTGACTCGCAGTGACGATTGCACTTTGCAACAGTTTGCCATAAAGCGGACTTCCACAGTTAATTTAGTCCAGACTAAGTCGACAGTCCGAAATGGCCGAGAAGCGGGCCGACATCAAATTTCAACGACCGGCAGCTTTATGTCCAGTAAGCCGCCATTGTCCATGAAGAAATCATTTGGCAGATGTTGTCGATAGTGGCAAGCATAGGCATCGCCAAAATATGTCAGCCGGGCAGTATTGGTCTTGGTGCGCACGTTGTCGGACTAGGCATTCAATTTCTCCAGAATGCCACGTCGGATGTTCAATTTAGATCAGCTGGCGGTTTCCCGTTCTGACATAAGTTCAACTCGTAGTGCAACTCAAAATCAGTCTTGATGCCTTGCTTGGTGGGCGTGTTCGGTTGAATCAGTTTGAGTGCCAGCCGACTGCAACCTTCTTGCTTGTAATGCTTGATCGTTGTCACTTCACCCCTGAGCGGATCTGTCGAGCCAGTAGTCTGGTGGACGGTATCGGCTTCTTTGCCTTCAATAATCCCCCTCGATGTGCCGCTTGGCGAGCGAATCGCCGCCATAAGCAGCTCCTTGATAGTGTCGGCATGGGCTGCGCCCGACAGCATGGACAGGCACGCAAAGCAAAGGATGGTTTTCCTCATTATTTCTGAGCCTCACTGTTGCTCACTGCGACGGCTGCCGGCGCGCCAGCCTTAACCGCATCAGCTTTTTTAAGTGCATCTTCCTTCGCTTGGATTTCCACAACGAGGCGTTTCACGACTGCGTTGAGCAGATCGACCGGACGCTCTTTAGTGGTTGATGCAGAATTCACCTCGATTACCATGCGGGCTGGTTTGTCTTTGCCGTTCTTGAAAATGATTTCAGCCTTAATGTGTCCGACTCCGGCAGGTGGTTGCTTCGTGGAATCGAACAGGGAACCAAGAATTGCGCCTCCCGCTGCTGCACCGACGCTATTCAAAAGACTTCCACCCAACGCAGCGCCCGTCGATTCGCCTCTGGCGTGTTGGGGTTTGGTGGATGCCACAGCATCGTCAGCCAACTTCTCGGTTTCGGTTGCGGAGTTGCCGCCCTGTATGGCTGGTCCCACCTTAGGGATTCTGTCTTGATACTCTGGGTACTGATAAAACCAGTCAATCGCTGTTGTGACAACTTTTGAAGTCTCATCCTCGTTTAAATGTCGAGAAACAAAGCCCCTGTAATCAATCTCGCAAGGCGCGCTATCGTCTTTTGCAACAATTATTCCCATCTCGGCAAAAAGACTGCTCAGCGGGGATGCGCCGCCATTACCAAACATGGTTGGCTCACGCACGAAACAGGGTGTTTCCTTTGTCGAAAAACCAGCGAATGAACCCGTCACATCCCCCACATTATTAGCGACCGTTGTTATTTCAGCATTAGCACTACCGGCAGTCAAAATCGCCACCAGTAATACTGCTAAAAACCGCGCTATTTTGTTTTTCATCATTGTTGGCCCCTTGTGTAGTAGTTGTTCATTTTAGACTGGATGCTATTGCCGACATCAGTGCCGATGGCTCCGGTCGAGGGCATATCTACCGACGACGCAATTGTGGCAGTGAATTCAGATAAATCAATTTTTGAAAAATCAAGCAACTGAAACTCCGCTGGTGAAAGCCCGGAGCAATCGGTATAAGCCCTGCCAAGCTGCGCCGTGGCGGCTGTGTTGATGATCTTGGCCAGAACTGAATTAAAGCAACAGTACGTGCGTTTTACTTGTGGGCACAAAAAACCAAGACATTCACTGCCAACCTGACGACAGAGATGCGCTCCGTTTTCTAATGCAAGCGTTTTCTCATCTTGAGAGCACGACATCAAATCCACGATCACCACAATTGCAAGCTGGATCGCAAGCGAAGTGGGGTCGAACCCAAAAGAGAAGCCAGCGGTCGATGAGTACGTCATTGAGATACCGTAAGAAGACAGCGAGAACGTGGCAGCGGTACCAGCCGTCACTGCGGAAGCAGCCATTGAACTCATTCCACGAATTTCTTGGTAACTGTTGGAGATGATGTCATACACGTATTTACTACCGGCCTTTATTACCTGGCCTCCAGCAGTTGTTTTCAGTTTTTGACCGATAGAGGCATTATTGACTGCACCACCGCTTGATTCGCAGCAATTACCAAGGCTATCTTGGATGCAACTTCTCGAATCACCGCTAAATATCTTTTGGTCAGGTGTCATGTAATTACCTGCTTCACGCACCACTTCGTTTGCAACTACCGCAGACGTAAGATCAGTATCTGGCGTGTGGCCAGAGTTGAAACAATTACCCCCGACACAGTATTGGGATGCGCCGCAATCAACGGCAGTGTTTGTGGACGAGGGAGTGTCTAGGCACTGATAGACTTTTTGATAGAGGTTGCAATTGGGGTCAGCGCCGCTAATACAGGTTGACGTAGCCAAAGTGCAATTGGTGTTCTGCTGAAGCGCATCGCAGGTCGATGATTGCGAGATGCACGAATAATCATTTGTGGCCGCGTTGGCAAGCGTACAGGAGGGGTTGTTCACGGGTGTCGCACACTGAGGAGCAGTGGAGGGGGCGGTCACCATCGTGTACGAACTGTTGAGGACGGCGGTGTTGGTTGGTGTCGCCGTTCCACCACCACATCGGTAGGTATTCGTCCAGCGCGTGCAGCCCGTGGAATCCGATGCGGCGCAAGAGGAGCCAACCTGAGCACATCCTGTAGTGTTGTTGATTGCAGCGCAGTAATCTACAGCCCCAGGGGGCATGCAATTGTAGGTGTCGGTATATTTCCAGCATGTTGCGTTAATGGCAGGATCGCTTAAACAGACCTTTACACTGTTAATTACCTTGCAACCATTCGCGTCGCCTGTGTCCACGCAAACGGAGCCAGTCTTAACACAGGAAGCAGCAAAGGATTCACCGGCGAACAACAGGAGGGCAGTTAGTAAAATTGAGCGAATCATTGTGCAGCAGCCTCCTGCACGGAACAACCGTCATTAGTTGATGTTGATACGACTGGAGTTGGAACGCATATCGTTCCAGTACCGTTGCCAGAAAGGGTATAGCCGGAGGGGCAGGTATAATTCTGGGTAGGCACGACACACGCCGTATATCGCGCAGCCCCCTTACCAACCGGCCCATACGCCGTGATCGAAGCCATTCCATTAGGACACGATGAGCCAGTCGGTGTGCATACAGGATGAAA
>CAINCU010000061.1 GCA_903847155.1 uncultured Gallionellaceae bacterium
ACAGGAAAGTTTCCTATCGCCGGTCCTTTCTCGCTTATTGGAAAGGTGGGATTAGCCAGAACCACCGTTGATCTCAGCGCTACCAACAGCCTTGGTTCGAACTCTCCAAGCGCAACCAGTACCAAGCTGGCTTGGGGTGTCGGCGCGCAATTTGATCTGTCCAATAGCTTGGGGATACGTGCCCAGTATGAAAACTTTGGTGACGTTGGAGATGCCAACACTACTGGCACTGCAAAAATATCAATGATTTCTGCTGGTGTCGTAATGAAGTTCTAAGCATGTGCAGATCAAATCACAAGGCTGGGATTTAATCGACTAACGCGCATAATTCAGCACTACTTGAAGTCAACTTCAACAGCTAACGCTGGTGGTTTTGACCCGAACATTTGACAATAAAGGAAAATATCATGCTCTATACCATTGCCGTTGTTATGCTAATTTTGTGGCTGCTTGGGATGATTACTTCAAACACTATGGGCGGTTTCATTCACATTCTCCTGGTGATCGCTATCGTGGTTGTTTTGCTTAGAGTAATTAATGGATGACACGGGACGCTACCCTCGACTTTTCGAAAGGATCACTCAACCGCACCGATTCAACCGCATCGATTATTCTTAACATTTTAAATAATTTGATTGATGTGATCCAGACACCATGTTCTCAAGCATAGTCCGCCAGCAATCGATGGCTGCCCGAAAGTGGCGAGAGCATTTTTGAATTTGTAATGACCGCTTCGTCCACACTCCGGAATTTCACTATCGTAATTTGACAGCTACAAAGCGGACGGTCGCCACGGATGGCAACGGCTTACGTTGCGACCTTCACGAACATCTCTTTTCGAGCAGTCTATTAAGTAGGTATGATTTTCAATTCAACCAGCAATAAAAAGGGGCTGGCTCGAATTACTAATTCCGTAAAACAGCCTTCCCCGCAAGCCAATAGGCACAGACATCTTCCGGCAGCTTTCCATGCAAATAAGAAATAACGGCAATCTTCAACATGCATGCTTACAGATCGCCGCTGGATGCGGCTTGTAAGCAAGGTGCTTTGTGCAAAGTACGCCAGCTATAACCACGCCGCGCCGCGTACTCCGCTTGAATCGCCGAACTGGTTCTTCACCAGTCTCGTATCCACCCGATCTGAAAATACCCAATCACCCCACAACGCTGGCACATTTGTATATAGCTGTTCGATGTTGGACATGCCGCCGCCCAGCACGATGACGTCCGGGTCGAGGATGTTGATGACGTGCGCGAGGGAGCGTGCGAGGCGGTTCTCGTAGGTTTGCAGGCTGTGCTCGCAGGCGGCATCGCCCTGCTCGGCTCGCGCCACAATTTCTTCGGCTCTCAGCGATTCACCTGTCTCGGCCTGATACAGCTTCGCCATACCTGTCCCGGAGAGAAAAGTTTCGATGCAGCCTTGTTTGCCGCAGTAGCATTGCGGGCCGGGGAGTTCGTGCGCTTGCGGCCACGGCAGCGGGTTGTGTCCCCACTCGCCCGCGATGCCGTTGGGGCCGGTGAGGACGTGGCCGTTGACGACGATGCCCGCGCCGACGCCGGTGCCGAGGATGACACCGAACACGACCTCCTCGCCTGCCGCCGCGCCGTCCGTCGCTTCGGAAAGCGCGAAGCAGTTGGCATCGTTGCTGATCTTGATCTTGCGCTGCAACAGCGATTCTAGGTCTTGCAGGATGGGCTGACCGATAAGCGCGACCGAGTTGGAGTTCTTGATGCGGCCGGTTGCTTTGGAAAGCGCACCGGGCGCGCCGATGCCAAGCGAGCCGCGTTGCCTCAGTTCTGCTTCGGCGTCGTGAACCAGTGCAGCGATGGCTTGCAAGGTCGCGGGATAATTCCCACTCGGCGTGGGCACGCGGCGGCGCAGGAGTTCGCGGCCAGCGTCGTCCAGCGCGATGATTTCGATCTTGGTGCCGCCGAGGTCGATGCCGAGTTTCATGATTTGCTTACCTGCAACCAAAACGTCACCGGCCCGTCGTTGACCAGACTCACTTTCATGTCCGCGCCAAATACGCCTGTCGCAACCTTGGAATGAGATTCACGCGCTGCTGCCACCAAGTATTCGAACAGCGCTGCGCCCAGTTGCGGGGCGGCGGCGGATGAGAAGCTGGGGCGCGTGCCTTTGTGGGTGTCTGCGGCCAGCGTGAATTGCGGCACCAGCAACAGTTCGCCGCCGATGTCGGTGAGCGACAGATTCATCTTGCCTTGCGCGTCAGGAAAGACGCGGTAACCCAGCAGGCGTTCGAGCAGGCGCTTCGCTGTCGTCTCGTCGTCATGCTTCTCGACGCCGACCAGCACCAGCAGGCCGCTCCCGATCTGCCCGACGGTGCGGCTCTCCACGACTACGCTTGCTTCGCTGACGCGTTGTATCAATCCGATCATGTTGTTCAGTTTTCCATCATGGCCGCAACGTAGCGGATTTTACTCTTGGGACAGCGTTGAATGCATTGCCAAACGATAGAACCTATCCCAGAATCAGTCCAACCCATTTTTTCACGTGACAATATGACCATCGAACTCAGCAAAGAAACGCACAAGGCCGCGGTCTCTTCCATCGAAAGATATTTCCGCGAAAACATGGAGGAGCCGATCGGCAATGTGACGGCGGATGCACTGCTGCATTTCTTCATCGAGGAAGTGGGGCCGAGCATTTACAACAAGGCGGTGGCGGATGTGCAAACGCGCATGCAGAGCCGCATCATGGAACTTGATGTCGAGGTATATGAAGAAGAGTTTCGCTACTGGCTCAAGCGTCCGCGCAAACGCTGAAACTAAATTTTCCAAACTCCACCTTTATCGCAAGCCAATAGGCACGGGCATCTCCATGCTGCGACGCATGCAGAGCGCCGATTGACGGGGCTTGCCGTGAAGGTAGCTGGTTAATTTCAGTTGCCAAAACAATTTTAAAGCGCAGGCAAGGTGATCGTCACCGCCAAGCCACCCTCTGCCCTGTTCGCCGCCACCACTGTGCCGCCGTGCGCTCGCACCACGCGTTGCGCGATCGCCAGCCCCAGTCCGTAACCGGCAAAGCCGCTGTTTGTCTTGCTGCGAAAGAATGGCTGGAAGATCGTTTCCAGTTCTGACTGCGGCACGCCTGCGCCTTCATCGGTAACGGTGATGACCCAATGCTTCGCTTCATCCTGTACCGCCGCGACGCCGACTCGTTTGCCTGACGGAGAATGCAGCACGGCATTGCGCACGACGTTTTCCAAGGCGCGAAACAGCAGCTCGTGATTACCTTTGATTGCGAGGTGTTCGGGCAGGCGGCCTTCCACTTTGCATTGTTTGGACTCGGCTTCGAAACTTGCATCGCTGATGATGTGATCGAGTAGCTCAAGCACATCGACAGTTTCATCCATGGCGCCAGCCATACCTGAATCAAGGCGCGCAAGGGTAAGCAGTTCACCCACCAGAACATCGATACGTCCCGTGTCACGCTCCAGACGCGCGATGAATTCTGCGGCGCGTTCCGGCTGTTGTTGCATGAGGTCGGTGGCGGCCTGCAGCCTGGCCAGCGGCGAGCGCAATTCGTGCGAGATGTCGTGCAGCAAGCGGCGCTGCACTTCCATCAAGCCTTGCAGGCGCGAGGCCATACGGTCGAAATCACTTCCCAGACCAGACAGTTCATCATGTCGACCACCCATGGAGGATCCGATGCGGGTATCGAGTTTGCCATTCGCTACAGCATCAAAAGCCGCACGCAGATTACGGATAGGCCGCGCAAAATACCACGCCAGCAACGCAGCAAAAATCAGGCTCACGATGCTGCCGGCGATGATAGGCAGCAATGGCGGCATGAATCCATTGCGATGCATGAGAAAGCTGGCTTCCCCGTGTGCTTGATGCTCATGGTTGAATTGCGCTTCTGCAGACGGCGGTAATGGCCTGCCGTCTCGATCTTCCTGCGGACGCGCGGAAAGGTCGGTTCTTGCATGCAGCGCGAACTCGGCTTGCCGATCGGGTCGCAATGCCCAGATCGCCACACCAACCCCAAACGAGGTGATCATTTGGGCCAGCCAAAAGATGAAAAAGAATCTCCAGAATAATCGCCCCATACCCTACTCCCCGATCAGCATGTAACCCTTGCGGATGATAGTTTGAATACAGGAGCGCCCGTCAGACAGCGGCCCCAGTTTCTGGCGAACGTTGCATATATGCATGTCGATGGAACGGTCGAAACGCGCCAGCGGATGCCCCAACGCCTGCTCGGATAATTCTTCCTTGCTCACGATCTGTCCTGCCTTGCGCACGAGCACTTCCAGCAAACTGAATTCAGTACTCGTCAAATCGACCAAACGCTCTTTCCATTCCGTCTTGCGCTTCTCTGGCCACACGGTCAGCGCGCCGATTTTGATCGCGGCTCGCGGTGTGGCATTGCTTGTTCCACCGGCGCGCTTCAGGATAACGCGAATGCGCGCCGTCAATTCTCTGGCGGTACAGGGCTTGGGCACGTAATCGTCGGCACCGAGCTCCAGCCCCGTGATGCGGTCAGTATCGTCGCCGCGTGCGGTCAGCATGAGGATGGGCATCGCACTCGCGTTACGGATGCGGCGCAGCACTTCAATACCGTTGATACCCGGCATCATCACATCCAGCACGGCGATGTCATAGCGTCCACTCAACGCTTCGCGCACCCCTGTTTCTCCGTCGTGCACCATGGTGACATCGAAGCCTTCCCGAGTCAGATAGTCACGCACCATTTCAGCGAGTTCCACATCGTCATCGATCAATAGAATATTTTCGCGCATGTTTTTCCTCACTTCATCAATCTGAACGACATGGATGTTATCCAAACACCGCCTGCCGATGTTGGCGTATGGCGTGCCTTTACTCAAATTTACTCCGTTTAAAAGCGCAGTCCACAGCATGACACGAGATTATTTCTTGGTATCAATGCGAGTTCGCAAAAATCATTGCCAGCACCCAGCCTGCGGTGGACAATCACCAGACTTTCATCCAGCCTGAACCACATGAAAAACTTTCTTCGCTATCTGGACTCGTTAGCAGTCACCGCATGGGTCGGCGGCTTGTGGGCAATCGGTTATCTGGCTGTGCCCATGCTGTTCTACGCGCAACCGGACAAGCAACTCGCAGGCATGCTCGCCGGACAAATGTTTGTGGCGCTGGGTTATGTCGGGATCATGTGCGGCGGGTATCTGTTGCTGCAGCGCTGGTTCACTTCAGGCAATACGGCGTTGCGTGAGCCGTTGTTTCTGGTGGTCGCAACGATGCTCGCCATCTCGTTGCTGATTCAATTCGGCATCCAGCCTTTGATGGTGGAATTGAAGGCGCAGGCATTGCCGCTGGATGTGATGCACAGCACGTTGGCGGAGCGCTTCAAGATGTGGCACGGGGTGTCGAGCATTCTGTACCTGGTGGAAAGCCTGCTCGGTGCGGTGTTGGTGATACGCTCTTCGCGCGCGCCATCCAGATAAGCCAGACTACGCACTACCACCTCACTCGCAAGCCAGTAAATACGCCAATCTCCACGACATACATGCTGTAGATTGCCTATTGACGGGCGTTTCCACGAGAGCTCCTACGACAGACGGGTCGGACTTTTTACGAATTTAAATAGTGCGTCAGCAGTGAGCGGACGCGCATAGAAATAGCCCTGCATTTCGTCACAACCGCGCACGCGCAGGAAATCGAGTTGTTCCTGCGTCTCCACACCCTCGGCTATCACACGCAGGTTAAGACGATGACCGAGACTGATGATGGAGCGGATAATGGCGGCATCGCTTTCATCGGTTTCGATGTCGCGCACGAACGACTGGTCGATCTTGAGTTTATCCACCGGCAGTTTCTTCAGATAGTTGAGACTGGAGAAGCCGGTGCCGAAATCGTCGATGGATAAGTGAATACCAAGCTCGTGCATCTCGTTCAGAAATACCATCGCGCTCTGGTTGTCGCCCATCATGATGCCTTCGGTGATCTCCAGTTCCAAATGTTGCGACTCCAGTCCCGACTCCGCCAGTACATCCCTGACCAGTTTGCCCAGCATCGGCTGGCGCAACTGGCGCATCGACAGATTCACCGCCATTGTGAAATCGGCCAACCCCTGCTTGCGCCAGGCCACATGCTGTTCGCACGCGGTGCGCAATACCCATTCGCCGATGGCGACGATCTGGCCGGTCTCTTCCGCCACCGGAATAAATTCGGCTGGCGAAACCAAGCCCTTGACCGGATGATTCCAGCGGATCAAGGCTTCCACACCGCAAAATGCACCCGTTGTTAAATCGGCTTGCGGTTGGTACATCAGGAAGAATTCGTTGCGCTCCAGTGCCTGCCGCAGATCCTTTTCCATGGAGAACAGCATATCCACGCGAAAATTCATCTCCGGCGCAAAGAACTTGTAGTTGTCGCGCCCTTCTTCTTTGGCGCGATACATGGCCATGTCAGCACTCTTGATCAGGGTATCTGCATCCTGCGCGTGGTCCGGGTAAATGCTGATGCCGACGCTGGCCCGCGTGGAGATAACCTGTCCGTCCAGATCGTAAGGAATGGACAAGACTTCCAGAAATTTCTTCGCCACCAAAGCTGCCGAGCTTTCTCCCGATTCACGTAACAGCACGATGAATTCGTCGCCGCCGAGGCGTGCCACCGTGTCTCCTTCGCGCACATTTTCCTGAATTCGCTGAGCCACCGATTGCAACAGACGGTCACCGACCGAGTGTCCCATCGAGTCGTTGATGTATTTGAAACGATCCAGATCCAGAAACAGCAGGGCGAATTGATTTTTGTCGCGGTGCGAGGTGGCGATCAACTGACCCAGCCGGTCGCGCAATAAAGTGCGGTTGGGCAATCCGGTGAGTACATCGTAATAGGCAAGAAAATGAATATTTTTTTCCGCCTCGTTCTGTTCAGTGATGTCGCGCGAGATGGACACATAATTCACTACATTCCCGCGCTCGTCACGCACCGCCGTGATGGACGTCCACTTCGGGTAAATGCGTCCGCCCTTGTGTTTGTCCCAAATCTCGCCCTGCCAATATCCGTAATTATTGAGGTCGTCCCACATGGCACGATAAAACTCGGCGCTATGTCTGCCGGAAGCGAGAATATTCGGGTTCTTGCCCAACACTTCTTCCGCGCGGTAGCCGCTCATTCCGGAAAAAGTATGGTTGACCGCCACCACATTGGCCTTCTCATCCGTAATCAGAATGGCTTCGCCGCTGCTTTCGAATACGCTGGCCGCCAGCCGTAATGCAGACTCTTCCAGTTTTTGGCGGGTAATGTCGCGCACTGTGCCAATGGCATTCACAGCGTTTCCTGTGTCTGCATTGAAATCCAGATTGGCCTGCTCACGCACCCACTTGACCTTGTCATCCACCAATATGCGATGCTCGATGTCATAGGGCTTTCCCTGCAGCGCTTGCCGCCAAGTCTCATTGACCAGATCACGATCATCGGGATAGACTTTTTGCAGGAAGGTTTCGTAATCAAGCTTAGTGCCTTGGCTGATACCAAAGATGCGATAAGCCTCATCCGTCCACTTCAAGCGGTTATTCACCACGTCCAGCTGCCAACTACCTACACCGCCGACCACCTGGGCGCGATTAAGATTTTCTTCGCTCAATCGCAACGCTTGTTCGTTGCGGCTGCGCTGGGCGCTCAATACAGCCACGCTGAACGAGGTCAGCGCAAACAGCAGGTTATATCCCCACACGTAGTTAATCAGGACTTCCAGGTTTGCCGCATGCGCAACGTCGAGCGACATCAACCCCAAGATGGAAATGAAGAATATCAACAGCAGTGCGCTGCTTACACAACGCAGATCGAAGTTGAGCGAAATCCAGATCAGCACGGGAAACAGCAACCCTATCTGAATCAGGTGGTTCGGCAAATCAAGGAACAATATCAAACCTGCAACGATAAGCACTATAAAAATCAAAACACCGCCCCGTACACGTTCTTGCGTCCACTCCAGAGCATCGCCGCGTAGCCAGACCAGAATCAGCGGGGTGAACAAGGCAATACCCAAGGCGTCGCCCATCCACCAATATTGCAAGGTATGCAGCGCATCAGCCCATGATCCGCCGACCGCACATTTGATCCACCATGCGCCATTGATGGCGGCCACCAACGGACTGAGAAGCACACCAAACACGAACAACATGCCGATATCGCGCAAGCTGTGCATGCGCTCGTCGAAATCCATCAGGCGCAACAAGTAAAAGCCCAGCAAACCTTCCACTGCGTTGCCGATAGAGATACCGAGCGCACTGAAAACCGGCAAGCCGGTAGTCAGTATGATAAAGAACTCACCAACGATAATGGCAGGGAATAAACGCCAGCCGAAAATCAGCAGCGCAGCCAGTGCGATGCCGGAAGGCGGCCAGAAAAGGGTGACGGTATTGTGTACCAGCGCGAATTTGAGACCGATCTGCGCGGTGGAAAAGTAAGCTAATGCGAGCAGGCTGCCGCGCACCCAATCGCTCTTCAAACTGATCAGAGACATCGTTCAGTAGCTTTCACGTGGGATAAAATTAAGTTGCAATGCGGCGAGAACCAGAACTGTTACTGGCATCATTTAGTACAGGCTAATTTCACATTAGCCTGTACTAAAACTTTGCTTTGTTACGCCTTCAACGCCACGAGTACTTCATCCAGCATCTTCTTGGCATCGCCGAACAACATGCGGTTGTTCTCTTTGTAGAACAGCGGATTGTCCACGCCCGCATAGCCGGAGGCCATGCTGCGTTTCATCACGATGGAGGTCTTGGCTTTCCACACTTCCAGCACCGGCATACCGGCGATGGGGCTGCTCGGATCTTCCTGCGCGGCGGGATTCACGATGTCGTTGGCACCGATCACCATGGCGACATCGGTGTTCGGGAAGTCCGCGTTGAGTTCGTCCATCTCCATCACGATGTCGTAAGGCACTCTGGCTTCGGCCAACAGCACGTTCATGTGACCTGGCATACGTCCGGCGACCGGATGGATGCCGAAGCGCACGTTGACACCTTTTTCGCGCAACAGTTGGGTGATCTCGTACACCGTGTGCTGCGCCTGTGCCACCGCCATGCCATAACCCGGCACGATGATGACATTCTTGGCATCCCGCAGCAGCTCTGCGGTATCGACCGCACTGATCGCCACCACTTCGCCTGCTGGTTGTCCGTCGCCGCTCGCCTTAACCACTGTACCGCCAGCAGTGCCGAAGCCGCCCGCGATAACGCTGATGAAGTTGCGGTTCATCGCGCGACACATGATGTAGGACAGGATCGCACCGCTCGAACCCACCAGCGCGCCGGTGACGATCAACAGGTCGTTATTCAGCATGAAGCCGGTCGCCGCAGCCGCCCAACCGGAGTAGCTATTGAGCATGGACACCACCACTGGCATATCGGCACCGCCGATAGCCATCACCATGTGGATACCGAACAGCAGCGCGATCACGGTCATCACGGTGAGACCTATCATGCCTGCGCTCACCGTTTCAGCATGCAGGAATTGCCAGCCGAAACCGATGACCACCAGCAGTCCCAGCAGATTCATAAAGTGACGACCCGGCAGCAGCAGCGGCTTGCCGCCGATCTTGCCCGAAAGCTTGCCGAAGGCGATGATGGAACCGGAGAAAGTCACGGCACCGATCAGGATGCCAACGTAAATTTCGATTTCATGAATAGCCTTTTCCGCATCCGTGAGAGGGATACTTTTCCCGTCGACCAACTGGAAAGTCGCTGCCGGATCGATGTAATTCGCAAATCCGACCAGGCAGGCGGCAAGACCGACCATGCTGTGCATCAACGCAACCAGTTCCGGCATTTGCGTCATTTGCACCTTGCGTGCGGCGTAAAGTCCAACGCTGCCACCCACCAACATCGCACCGATAATCCATGGCAGACCGGCCATCGTGACGCGCGGGCCGAACACCGTCGCCAGTACGGCAATGGTCATGCCGATCATGCCGTAGAGATTGCCGCGCCGCGAGGACTCGGGATGAGAAAGACCGCCGAGACTCAGGATAAAGAGAATGGTCGCGCCAATATACGAGACAGTTGCCAAACTTGAAGACATCATGATGATTTATCCTTATTTGCGGAACATCGACAGCATGCGTCGGGTGACGGCGAAGCCGCCGAACATATTGACTGCGGTAAGTGCAATGCCTGCGACTGCCAGCCAGCGTATCCAGCCATCCGGGCGATCCAGGCCTAACATCAGCGGCGGCGCGATCTGCACCAGCGCGCCGATGGCGATGATGCTGGAAATCGCGTTGGTCACGCTCATCAGCGGCGTATGCAGGGCCGGTGTGACGTTCCACACCACCATGTAGCCGATGAAACAGGCAAGCACGAACACCGTGAAGTGGCCAAGGAAAGCTGCTGGAGCGTAAGCACCGATGAGCAGGAACATCAGCGCGGCAACGCCGAAGATCGCCGCAGTCTTGCCAGCCGAGGCCGGAGCGCCGCCACCACCATGACCGTGCGCGGAAGGCGCAACAGCTGGCTTGGCCGCCGGTTTAGCCGGAGCTGCCGCCAGTTTCGGTGCAGGCGCAGGCCAGGTGACCACGCCATCCTTGATGACCGTCAGGCCGCGAATGGCATCGTCGTCCATATTGACGTTGATGATGCCGTCCTTGGTCTTGCACAACTCTTCGCTCAAGCGGAACAGATTGGTGGCATACAGAGTGGAAGACTGCCTGGCCAAACGACTATTCAGATCGGTGTAACCAACGATGGTCACGCCATGCTTCACCACCACTTGGCCGGGCTCGGTCAGTTCGCAATTTCCGCCCCGCTCTGCAGCCATGTCAACGATGACGCTACCCGGCTTCATGCTCTGCACCATCTCGGCGGTAATCAGCTTGGGTGCGGGCTTACCCGGGATCAATGCAGTGGTGATGATGATGTCCACTTCCTTGGCTTGCTTGGCGTACATATCGCGCTGCGCTTGCTGGAAGCCCTCACTCATCACCTTGGCGTAACCACCACCACCTTCTTCCTCATATTCGACTTTCACGAATTCGCCGCCCAGGGATTTGACCTGGTCGGCCACTTCGGCGCGGGTGTCGTTGGCGCGCACGATAGCGCCCAGACCAGCGGCGGTGCCGATGGCAGCCAAGCCGGCCACGCCCGCACCGGCGATGAAGACCTTGGCCGGAGGCACTTTGCCCGCAGCCGTGATCTGGCCGTTAAAGAAGCGGCCAAAGACATTGGCGGCCTCGATGACGGCGCGGTAGCCGGCGACACCGGCCTGTGAGGTCAGCGCGTCCATCTTCTGGGCGCGGCTCAACATGCGCGGCAGACAGTCGATGGCCAGCACAGTGGCCTTCTTCGCTGCCAGTTGTTGCATCAGTTCTGGATTCTGCGCGGGCCAGATAAAGCCGATCAAATGGCCGCCTTCGCGCAAGAGGCCGACTTCCTCCGTCGTCGGTACGCTCACCTTGAAAACGATGTCGGACGCGGCCCACAGCTTGGCCGCTCCCTCAATAATCTCAGCACCGGCGGCGCGGTAGGTATCGTCACTAAAGTTTGCCGCATCTCCGGCACCGGATTCAACCGCCACCTTAAAGCCCAGCTTGATGAGCTTCTCGACGACTTCCGGCACGGTAGCAACGCGCTTTTCCCCAGCGGCTATTTCACGGGGAACTCCTATCAATAAAGGCATGTAGTTTTCCGTTTCACTAAAATTATTCTGGATTGTTTTGTGCGATACCAGACTTCCTGTCCGGTCGCGCGACCTATTTCTTAAACATGTGCTTAACCATTCCCGTTAACACATGCTACCCACCTGCTTGCTCAACACAACAAAAATGCCCTTAACTACCGGGCGGGATTTGTTCGGATGGGGATTATATACGAGCTTTTTTCTTTTCCGCACGGCATTGTTCGCTCGAAAATGAAAGGTGTATCAATCGTGCAATTCATTATTAAGCAGGGCTATATTTGCCGGGCGCGAGCCATAAGAAATGTCACAAAAAAGCGTGGACATGCCACGCTCATTTTTGAAATCGGGATAATTTTGCTACGGTGCGTGAAAACGCCATGCATCAATTTATCTTACCTACCTGCGTGCAGATGCCCGTCAATTGGCGTTCTGCATCATAAGCATAGCGCAGATTGCCTATTGACGGGCATCTTCACGAGGCGCTCCGAATGAAAACTTTTTTCGCCGTCGCATCTGGCGCAATAGCGACCGCGCCCTACCGCTGGCTATTTGGAAACCGTCAGGAACGATAACTTGCTCACACCGGCTTTCTGCGCAATGGCCATGACTTGCGCCACCCGCCCGTAATTCACCGCTTCGTCGGCCTGTATCTGCAACTGGAACTGAGGATCGACAGCACGGCTTTTTAGCATATCTGCCAAGCCTTCATCGCTCAGGTGCGCCGATTCGAGCGACACTTCGCCCTTGGCATCAATCGCCAGACTGACCTTTTGCAGTTTGTCGTCATGCGCCACGGCTGTGGTCTTGGGCAAGTTGATCTTGAGCGATTGCGGCGCCAGCAACGGTGCGGTGATGATGAACACCACCAGCAGCACCAGCATCACATCGACCAGCGGCGTGACGTTGATCTCGCTCATCATGCTGCCGCTTTCCTGCGAAGAATTCCCGAATGACATGCTTACCTCACAATTTGTAATCGTGTTTCTGCGCCAGGCGCATGAAGTCGTGCGCGAAATTCTCCAGATCGGTCACGTGTACTTTCAGGCGGCGCAGGAAGAAGTTGTAGGCCAGCACCGCGGGTAGCGCGGTGGCGATACCGATGGCAGTGGCGACCAGCGCTTCACCTATCGGCCCGGCTACCACGTCCAGCGAGGCCGAGCCGCTACTGCCGATATTTTGCAGCGCATGCATGATGCCCCACACTGTGCCGAACAGGCCGACGAAGGGCGCGGTGGAGCCGATGCTTGCCAGCTCCGCCAGGCCGCGCTCGTGAAAGCGCTGGATGTTCTGCAACTGCTGGCGCAACTGGCGTTCCAGCACGTCGTGCGGCGCGCCCAGATGCTGCAAGTCGTGTTGCGCTTCGTTCAGAGTCTTCAGCTCGGCGAATCCTGCCTGTGCCAGACGAGCGATATCGCCCCGGCTATCCTGCGCCACCTTCTCCGCTTCGCTCCACTCGCGCACCGCCCAAAACCGTTCATTGAATGCGCGGTCATATTGCTTGGCTTGCCATTGCTTCCTCAGCTTGAACAAGGCAATTGACCAAGTCGTGATAGACAACACGATCAGCAATATCAGGGTCGCAAGAACGATGGGGGAGTTGACGTGAAACAGACTGCTCATGCTGCGCTATCCTCTAACGAAAATTTAATGGTAATCGAAAACCACTGGGTAACGGGATGCCCTAAATGACGCGCCGGAGTGAAACGCCAGGTCTTCACTGTCTGTAGCGCGGCGTTATCGAGAATGTCATGACCGCTGCCGGTCTCCAGCTTCACCTGCCCGGCACGACCTTCCGCCAGCACTTCAACGTTCAACACCACCTTGCCCTGATAACCCATGCGCTGCGCCACCAGCGGATATGGCGGGCGCGGATTATTGAGGTAGGCGGCCTTGTAATCCGGCTCGGCATCCAACTGCACCGGCGATGGCGGCGTAGCGGCAACCTGCGGCGCGGGCGCAACTTCCTGCTTCGCCACCGGCTCAGCGGCAGGCAACGGCTCCGGTTCGACCTCACGCGGTTTGGGTTTGGGCTGCGGGGCGACATCGGCCTGTTGCATCTGCATGTTGGCAAACGAAATCGACATCTCGTTAATCAATACGGCAGGCGCTTCCGGTTGCAACAGAAAGGCGGTGAACAACAACAGGTGCAGCAGGACAACCACACCGACCACGGAAATTCGATCACGTAGCGGCGTTCTTTCCGGCGGATAGGCATACTGCGAATACATTTCCAGCGACCCTGCAAAATTCATAACGGCTGCCATGCTATCAGCGCCCCTCGACTGTTGCCATGATTGCGCGATGACCGCCTTCAAATATACGCAATTGCCAAGCCTTTCCTGCCGGAGTCAATAAAGTATCACGTACCATTTCGGTGAGCTGCCGGCATGCAGGCGGCGCTTAACTTTCCATCAGGTTTTTGTAAATAAAGTATTGCAGGGTATTGCGCTCATTGTCATCCGCCTGCACGAACTCCAGACCGCATGTAATCAGCCGTTCGCCACCGCCACTTTCTGCTGTGAAATTTTCATTGCGAATGGTTGCCTGTAACACGATCAGTTGGTCTACTCCGTCCACGGGCAAGCGAAAACTCACCCCGACTTCATCACCCACTACGCCAAACGAAATTCTGGTTTGAATCCGCGCACCGGAAATACTCAAATCCTCAAGAGTCGCCGCTGTCGGCTGCTCGATATTCTTCGATTTGATCGAGCACACCAATCTGATTTTGATGCGCATGGCGCTGCGCATATTGATGGCGCGAATCTGCTGCGGATAAGAAAGATGCAGGTACGGGTATGGCGTGAGGCTGACATCGATCACTTCGGCGGTGAACTCGTAGGTTTTGGTTCCCGAAAAACCGCGAACCAGATAACTTTCCCCCTTTTTGACGAACAGCAGTTTTTCATCCTGCATCGGGTGCGAAACCAGCACGCTCTTTTTGTTCAAGTAGCCGATGAGTTTCACATAGTAGCGATTCTTCGCAGAAGAAAAATCCTGCAATTGAACGACATCGCCGATCCCGATCTTTATCGAATGCAAATCACTCAGCTCGGATTGCTTGTTTGAAATCACAGCTCCGTCCACTGAATCTCTTCCTTCGTCACTTAAGTGAGCACTATGAAGCTGAAGCGTTTGTAATCAACTTCTTCAACTCGCCTTTCTCAAACAAGTCTTTCATGATGTCCGAACCGCCAATCAATTCGCCCTTGATATAGAGCTGGGGAAATGTCGGCCAGTCGGCATAGAACTTCAGGTTGTCGTAAGCCTCCTTGTCCGCCATCACATTCACTGCGACATAATCCTTGACCCCGCAGTCTTTAAGCAGTTGCGCAGCCAAACCGGAAAATCTGCATTGCGGAAATTGCGGCGTGCCCTTCATGTACAGCACGATATTGTTGGTGGTAACGGTCTGCTTGATTTTATCCAGCGCATTTTGATCCATAATTTTCTCCAATATTCTTTCAAGTTCGATTTGCCCACTGCTCGGGCGTGAAAGTTTTCATAGATAACGCATGTATCTCGTCCATCTTGTCCGCCAAAGCACGGTAGACGACTTGATGCTGTTGCAACACACCTTTGCCTGCAAAAGCCTTGCTCACGATCACCGCCTCGAAATGGCGGCCATCGCCCTCGACATGAATGTGTTCGCAGACCAGCCCTTGCTGAATGTAAGCCTTGACGTTATCAGGTGTCACCATATTTTAATTCCTCGAAATTCCCGCGTGCAGCGTTTCATTAGCTTCCCATAAACCCAAACATAGTTTACTCCTGCGGCCAATAAGCCGTGGCGATGCCTTCGCCCAGATCGGCCTCGATCAAACGCCGACGCACTTCAAGTAAACGAGCTATCAGTGCGGGTTCTGCCGCGCCGTAAGCATCGGCATCCGGCGTGCGATTCACCACCACACCGAGCAACTCGGTGATGGCATTGCCGATGGAATTCTGGCTGATGGTCACGATCAGCTTGCCCGCATCGTTGCGGTAGATGAGCTGCTTGAACGCAGGCTGCCAGCGAATGGCATTGGCGTATTTCGCATCCACGATACACAAGTCGCGCACCTTCTTTGCAGTCTTCATGAAATCGTTGTTGAACAACAGCACGCTTTCCACTTCTTCCGGGAAATAGGCATCCGGCAACATCGGTGAATTGCGCGAAGAGACCTGCGAGAAGAAGGTGCGGTAGAAATCGATAAAACCTTTCAGCACCTCGTCGTATTCTTTCCAGAAATGTACATTTTTCAGCGCATCCGCCCCGCCCTGAATTTCCCAGCTGGGCAAACCCTGCGGGTAGCCGGTCAACCCGATACGCGCATCGTCCTCGCTCGCCGGTTTGAGAATTTTCAAGTCCAGTGCCTTGTCGAAGAACTCGCGATACACGTCGCGCATATAGGCCTGAAACAGGCTGTGCTGGCCGCCATCGGTCAGGTTGGGATTATGGGTATCAGCCTGTTTCGCATCGCGCAATACATCCTTGGGGAAAACGATGAAGTGGTTGTGCAGCATGCGGATGCTGGGCACGCCGGGCGACGTCAACGGCCAGGTCGCATCCAGACTCGCCTCGCCCGCCAGAATCAGCGCCTCATCGGGATCGGGATATTGCTCCAGCATGTAGTCGATGATGATCTGGTTCATGCGGTTCCATACATGTTTCACATTCGCATCAACCTGCGTGCGCCGCACCGGTCGTCCCAACGGGTTGAGAATGGTTTTGGACGTGTTGTAGATGATCGAGCAATCGAACTCGTTGCTGTGTCCCAATGCCTTGCGATACAGCAACAAATTTTCCGAGTTCATCAGCAAGCCGTTGTTGTGCATCAGATCGTTCAGATTTTCCGTGCTGTTGAAAAACTCGTTGTGCTTCATCCCCTCCGGCACCACCAAAGGAATGGCTCTGAAAGGAGTGACTATTTCACGTGGTCCTGATTGCATCATGTAATTCCTTAATTAAAAAATGATAAGTGCGTGCGCTGCTAATAGATTTTCGGAACGTAATTCTGTGAGGATTTCTTCGGGCGCTTGTAGCCAGTATTGGGCTGGCGCGGCGGCAGTTCGAGTTCGACAGGAATCAGGTCGGTGTAGGGAATCTGCTGCAACAGATGGGCGATGCAATTCAGGCGCGCTTTCTTTTTATCGTCCGCGTCTACTACGTACCAGGGTGTGAGTGTGGTATTGGTTCTGGCGAACATCTCATCTTTGGCTCTGGAATATTCGACCCAATGCTTACGCGATTCAATGTCCATCGGACTCAGTTTCCAACGCTTGATCGGGCTGCGCATCCGATCCTGAAAGCGCTTCTCCTGCTCCTCATCGTTCACCGAAAACCAATACTTGATGACATAAATACCGGAACGCACCAGCATCTCTTCAAACATCGGTGCGGAGCGCAAAAACTCTTCATGCTCTTCTTCCGTACAAAATCCCATGACACGTTCCACCCCTGCACGGTTGTACCAACTGCGATCGAACAGCACGATCTCGCCACCTGACGGCAGATGAGAAATATAGCGCTGAAAATACCACTGCCCGCGTTCTTTCTCGGTCGGCGTGCTCAAGGCAGCGACACGACAGACACGCGGGTTCAAACTTTCGGTGATGCGCTTGATGACGCCACCCTTGCCTGCCGCATCGCGTCCTTCAAAAATGACCGCCACTTTGAGACCTTGCAGCCGCACCCATTCCTGCAGCTTGATGAGTTCAAACTGCAGATGCGCGATCTCCTCAATGTATTTGTAATCTTTCGGCGGCTTGCGCAGCTTGGCTCGTCCGGCTGCATGCCAGTATGACTCGACAGCGGCTTCTTCCTTGGCATCCTTTTTGACTTCGCCCATATTCTCCGGCACTGCATTCTTCATTTTCTTCATGTTCATCACCGACTGTCCTTTCTGTCTTCATTCATCCAAATACGCCACAAGCGCCACTGTAGTGGCAGCGGTAGATTTATCAATAACAAACAATACTTCGCAATACTCATTGACTTCATTGACTAAGGACGGATCGTCCGAACAATTGCAACCGCTAATGATTCCCTGATAAAAAATCCCGGCTTGAACTTGAATCATATCTTCCATCTCGGCGACACGGTGAATCATCACTGTAACCGGGCCATCCGCTACCGAATTACTGTTGGATAATCCCTGCTGCAAGGGCAGATCATCTGCATCAAGTCGGGCGACCTCCTGTTTGAAGACATCCGCAAAACCGGGCGTACTCCAAGCACTCAAAGTTTTATCGAGTCGCATCATGGATTGCATCTGCAAAAATAATACCTGAAGGAAATTGGAGCATAACTTTGATATGCAACATTACCGATCATGCCTATGTCAACGAGAACAGTTTCGTATCTTCGATGCTGATGTGATGCACCAGCCAGTTGCGCAGATAGGAAAGCGCATCGAATTGCGCAACCAGCGGGTTGGCATGCAACTCCTCGTAGAACTCGGCGATCTTTTCTTCAAAAGCATGATGCTGATGCAGTTGGCGATCAAGCCCATCAAATCCATAGTGGTTCATCATCTGCTCTTCCGCGCGGAAATGAATCTTCGCATAGGCATCCAGCGACTTGATCAGTCTGGCCACCTCGCGCGCACCTTGTTTATTGACGACCACGCTGTAGAGATCGTTGATCAGATCGAACAGATAACGATGATGCGCGTCAATGACGCTGATACCAACATTCAGTTTTTCGTTCCATGGTATCCAGCCATCTACGCGGTGTTTCACCGGAGGCAAGGCGAACACTTGTTTGGGATCGATGATGTCATCGCGATACAGTTGGCAGACGCGCAGAATCTCGGGCAACGCCTCATCGAACGCCTTGACCACGGCCGGATCAAAATGTTTGCCTGACTCGGACATGACCCATGCATGGGCATCTTCAAACGTCCAGGCTTCTTTGTAGGGGCGCGCTGAAAGCAGCGCATCAAACACATCGGCAACCGAGCATATTCTGGCGAGCAAGGGTATCTGCTCTTCTTTCAACGCGTCAGGATAACCAGAGCCGTCCCAGCGCTCGTGATGCGACCCGGCCACATCGCGCGCAGCAACGATCAGCGCATCGCATCCCGTCAGCAGGGTGATGCCGATATTGGTGTGCGTCTTCATGATCTCGAATTCTTCTGCGGTTAGTTTGCCAGGCTTGAGCAAAACTGCATCGGCGATGCCGATCTTGCCCACATCGTGCGTTAGTGCCGCAACATACAGCAATTCAAGTTGCTCTTTGGGCAAGCCAAGTGCTTTGGCGATAGCTTGCGCATAATTGGTCATGCGCATGATATGCCAGCCGGTTTCTTTGTCGCGATACTCTGAAGCCGCTCCCAGCGAGCGCAATGCATCGGCACGTGCCTCTTCCAATTCCAATTCACGAATGCGCAAGGTTTCGTTGGTCAAGGCACGTTGCACGAGGCCGGATAATGCCAATGCAAGGTCATTCATGAATTCCGTATGAATCGCGCTCATTTCGTTATTGAGCGTGGCAAAGATCGCGGCATAGCCCATTCCCTGACCTTCGATATGCAACGGTAAAAGCACTATACGCGCCGGAACACGGGCATTCTCTGCAGTAGCGTGGTCGGGAAATGAGATGTCCTGTATTTGGCAGTATTTGGCAACCTCTGGACTGGAAAATGCTGCCGAATCCCAATTCATCTGGGATTTCCATGCAGGCTCTATACCGAACTGGGCGACTTGAAAGTAGCGCCCGCGAGGATTGAGCAAGAGTATGGCGCCGCGTGATTCAAGTTGCAGATCATGGTAATTTTTCAAAACGCCGAACAAACGCTCCAGCAAAACATCCAGATCTGAAGTCAGGCTGTTGGTGATCGTTAATTCAAAAACCAACCTGCTGATGGCAATCAGCTTTTCTTCATTATTCATTAACAACAACCTCCGCGGACTGATCTATCAGGGTTTCCCGCCAGCTTTTCCATCTGTTGCGGCAGTCAGTCTTGGCCAAATACACCAAGACCGCCTGCCCTGCACCCGCGTCAATCGGCGATCTACAAAATATAGCGATGAAGATTCCCGTATTTATTGGCTTACGGACAAGCGACCTTAACGATGCATCAAATTAAGCTGTTTGGCGATCACGTCGTGATTCAGCCACAGTACCGGGCCCGCCGGATTGGACGACTCATGGAACATCAGCGGCCCGGTGCCTTCCAGCACCAGCGCGCTCAATATATCGGTGACCAACGCGTCGCGGCTCTTATGCATTTTGGTGATCTCTTCCGAGGTGCCAATCATCACATCGGCCAGTTCGGCGGAATTCGGCATCGGCCATGCAGTGAAATTGCGGAAGCTTTTCATCACATCGCTGTTATTGTAATCGTCGATTTTCTGCAACAGACCTTCCAGCGTTTGGCCTTCCAGCAACACATCGCGACAGGCTTGCCATTGCGTTTCTGCCCATGCGCCGTCGCCTTCTTTTTTCAATGCCTTAAGCAAGGGGAACAGCGAAAGCTCCACGCCCACGAAGATATCGGATGAGTTGGTGCGTATCTCCGGGCAGTTGTAAACCGTGGCCTTGATGCCCTGCGCCCAAGCGGCTTCGGCGACACGTTCCAGACGCATCTTGGCCTGGCCCTGGGTGTAGCTGGTATAAGTTTGCCACTGGTAATGGCCGTCGACCATTATCTCGGTGCCGTGGTAGCCGTAGGCGGTGTAGCGCACCTGGCCGCCGCTCTTTTCCAGACGGGCGCGGATCGCCGCGCTGCCCTCGATCAGATATTGGAAAGTGTTGGCGGTGACTTCGTCGAAATTCATCAGAATCAGCTTGCCCAGATCGCTGTTGAGCAAGGCGCTGGAAGACATGAAGCGCTCGCCGCGCCCCTTGTAGATGCGGTTGGCGATGGCCAGGAACACCTTCACTTTGGGAATGCCGCCCGCCATGGTGTGCGCGAAGAAAGCATTGCTGCCGTCCGGGATCATGCCATCCAGTTCGGCCATCACCTTGGCCACAGAATCCTTGAAGCGCTGCACGCCCACCGCGCGGCATTTTTCAATCTGCGCCCAATCCAGCTTGTCTTCCTGCCAGCTTTTCAGCGTCATGTCGGAGATCAGATCGGTGGGTGTCGGCGTACCTGCCGGCGCATCCAGATCGAAGCCCGCCATCAGCGGCACATTGATGATGCGCCCGCCCAGATTGGCTTCGGCAGCCGCCAACTCCTCGGCGGTCAGTGCACGCAGGGCATTGTTTTCATCGCGACGTCCTACGGTGATACCGACGATGGTCATGCCCGCCTTGCGCGCCTCGTTAATCAAGCCATTGGCATATCCGCGTCCGAACAACTCGCCGAACAACACAAAGATGTCGCCTTTACGAAAAATATTGGATTGCGGAACATTGCGTAATGGAATGGGGGCTTGCATAAAGAATGGACTCCGTTTTTATAAATAGTACAAAACTACAGTTTTTGGTTGGTTTTCAACAAGTGCGCAATTGTACAGAAGGAAATTGGATGTGTTTTTCCCATTTGGTAAAACTCTGGCGATCCTGAACCCTTTAGCCATTCAATTTACTTTATTTACAAACAAGGTTTGCGACGGATATGCAAATTCAATCCCCACTTTCTCAAATGCCTCGAAGATGGCCAAATTGATAGCCTGATGTATATCCATGTATTTGTTGTAGTCCGCCCCCTCCACCAAATAAACGAACTCAAAATTCAAACTAAAGTCGCCGTAAGCCGCGAAATGTCCGCGATCAAACAAAACATCGTCATGCGCCTCAATAATGTCTTTCACCATTTGGGGAATGACTTTTAGTTTTTCAGCGGGGGTTTGATAGGTCACGCCGAGGTTAACGATACCCTGCGCTTTTCCATTTTCTTGAAATTCTGTACACACGATCTGGTCAGATGTGTATTCGAAAAAACCAATTGCTCGCCGCTCAACGCGCGGATTCTGGTGGTCTTGATCCCGATGTACTCCACCGCCCCCATTTTATCGCCGACAACAATGAAATCTCCGACGTGAAAAGGCTTATCGAAAAAAATGACGAAATAACTGAACAAATCACCGAGTACCGCCTGCGCAGCCAGGGCAACGGCAACACCGCCGATCCCCAGTCCTGCTACAACGGCCGAAATCTTTACGCCCATATTATCCAGCATAAAGACCAAAGCGATGGCCCAGATGACAAAGTTAATCAGCCCGCGAATGCCGCGCAGTTGCTTTTCACCCGAGCCGGTAGATTCCTTCAAATAGGATTGAAGCCCGAAATCAATCGCAGAGCTAGCAGCGCGCACCGCAAGCCAAGTGATCAGCAAGATGGCAACGATCTCTATACCGCGTTCAAAGCGCGGCGACAGAGTCAGCGTGTGCAGAGCCAGATAGAAGATACCGAAATAAACAACCGGAACAAGAAATTTCTCAACAACCCTGAGCAATAAATCATCCAACGTGGTCTCGGTTGACCGAGCCCATGTTTCAAGCCGTCTTAAGGCATACCGCTTGAAAACATACACCGTCAACATACCACCGAGAAAAATTCCGAGTGATATCAGATAACTGAATATCGTATTGCTGAAAATGGAATAGTCGAAAATTTCCTGCATCTGGCTTTATCTCCTTGTTGGCACTATATGACCATGTGAGCGTATAGCATTGAGTTTGTCGGACACTAACTCAATATAACGGTTCACTGCCGGGTAATAAATCTGTCTGATTGCATTTTACCAACCAGCGCGCAATTGCATATTTCAGGTTCAAGGTTACGGAAAAATATCCGATATAGAATCTGAACGGAGAACATCATGATCAAGATTTTTCTCACAACTGATCCACAGACACGGCGCGCCCTCTACGACAGCGAAGCGAAGTTCATTGGCACCTTCAAATCGATACACGAAGCCAATGAAGCTCTGGGCGAACTACTTAAGTTTTGTAGTATCCGTTGCATAGCCTAGTCTGTTCTAACAAGCCATTTCGAGCAATTTTCTATTGTGTTGCCAGCGCCTGCAACACTGCCTTCAGTAAAATCCAGCAGTGCCCTACTGATTCAATTTCCACCTTCTCGCCAGGAGCATGCGCGCCGCAAATGTCGGGACCGAATGAAATCATATCCAACTGCGGATGGCTTGCGGCGAGCAGGCCGCATTCGAGCCCGGCGTGGATCACTTGCAATGATGCGGGCTGGCCGAATTGCGCGGTGTAAACCTGTTGGCACAGTGCAAGCAAGTCCGAGGAAGGATTCGGTGTCCAGCCAGGATATGCGCCGTCCTTCCATGCACGCAGGCCATAACTGCCCGCACGGTAAACTATCTTGTCGGCCAACGCATCCGCCCGACCATCCTGCAGCGAGCGCACTTTGAACGTGGCGCGGAACGCACCCTGCGCCAAGCTCACCACGCCGAGATTGTCTGAAGTATCCACCACACCGGGGCAGTCGTCGCTCATGTGTAAAACACCGTTTGCGGCAACATCGAGAAAAGCAAGCATGCGATCACGCTCCGCCTGATGAACGGCTTTACCCAGCGGCATCTCGTCCAACTCGTACCTGAACGACACGTTTGCATCTGCCTGCGCAAACCGCTCGCGCCATGCCGCCAGCCGATGCTCCACCCAAATATCTATTCCAGACACAGCTGCTGCTGGCAGCGCGCATACCGCGAATGCTTCGCGCGGAATCGCGTTGCGCGCCGTGCCGCCATTCAGCTCGATCAAACGCACATCAGTGTGCGCGGATAGATCGCGCAGCGCCTCCGCAAGCAACTTGATGGCATTGCCGCGCCCGAGATGGATATCTATGCCGGAATGACCGCCGCGCAGACCGGACACATCGAAGCGCAAAATTACAAAGTCAGGCGGCATATCTTCCTGTGCGCAATCGTGGTGCACTTGCACATCCACCCCGCCCGCACAACCCAGATAGAAATGTCCCCACTCTTCGGTATCCAGATTAATAAGCGTCTTTCCTTGCAGCGTACCAGCCACCAGCCCGCGCGCACCGTCCATGCCCGATTCCTCGTTGACGGTCAGCAGCACCTCCAGCGGCGGATGCCTCAAGCCTGGCTCTTCCAGCGCCGCTAAAGCCAGCGCCACACCGATGCCGTTGTCCGCCCCCAACGTCGTGCCCTCCGCCACCACCCAGCCATCGCGTACCACAGCGTTGATAGCATCGCGTTCAAAGTCGTGCTGCGTTCCAGCGTTGACTTGGCACACCATATCAAGATGGCCTTGCAGAATCACGCCGGGCATCGCCTCGCAGCCAAGGCTGGCCGATTTTCTGAGAATCAAATTGCCAGCATCATCCACCACAGCCACGATGCCGCGCACCTGCGCCCAAGCGATCAGATGCTCGCGCAACGCAGCCTCATGCAGCGATGAACGCGGAATTGCACACAGCGTAGCGAAGTGTGACCAGACGGAATTGGGTTGCAGATTTTCTAGATCGGATGGCATGTCGAAAATAAATGAATTGAATATCGCTGGCTGGGTTGAGGGACGATTACATCTTACCGTCCAGCATTACTCCATACCTTGCCATAAGCCGCAAGTAGTCGTTGATGCATGTCGCTGCCCTGCATATCAGCCCCAAGCGTCCCCAGACCGAAAAATTGCACCTCTCTATTCAATAATTGCTGCGCTTGTTGCAAGGTGTCTGCACCGTACAGCAGATGCAGGTTGTTTTCATAAGGCGCGCTTGATTGTGCTTGAGCCTGTTGCTTAAGCTGCACCAGATGCCCGATGCAACGGTAAACGCGCGCTCGTTTTTCTCCCAACTCGCCGAACTGGCTGATCCATTCGCAGCCTTCAAGTATGCCGTCTTCATCGCCCACGGCGATTGCCAACAAAGCTTTCAGTTCGCCCACGCGCAGGTTTGCCCATTCGCTGCCGGGATCAGCCACCAAGCCGATCAGCGTGGTGACTTCCAAGCTGTCGGCAAGTTCAAGGTCGATCAAGGTATCAAGCAGATCATCGCATTCGTCCTCGTCGAGTTCCTGCAAGCGCAGCAAGGCGGGACGCACCAGATTGCCCGCGCTGTTGTTTTGCCATTGCAGCTCTTCAATGGGATAAATCTCCGACATACCAGGCACAAAGATGCGGCAGGCATACACATCCAGATGGGTAAAATCGGCTACATAGATATCGTGTCCGCTGGCGTGGATCGCATCGCAGCACCAGCGATAATCTTCCTCGGTGGTGTTGCTGAAATTCCAATCGACAAACTCGTAATCCGGCGTGTCGCGCAAAAATTCCCAGCTGATCACGCCGCTGGAATCGACGAAATGAATTTCCAGATTCTGCGCGTCGGCGATTTCTTCCATATCAAAACCCGGCGCGGGAAAATATTTCAGGCCGTCAAGGGCACGACCTTGCAGCAGCTCGGTCAAGGCGCGTTCCAGTGCCACTTCAAATCTCGGATGTGCGCCAAAGCTGGCGAAGCAACCCTGATCCTCCGGGTGCAACATGGTGACATTCATCACCGGATATTTCCCGCCGAGCGAAGCATCCTTTACCAGAATGCCGTAACCCGCCGCACGCAGCTCTTTGATACCGGCAGCGATGCGCGGGTAGCGCGCGATGACTTGTTCCGGCACGTCCGGCAAACAAATACCTTCGCGGATAATGCGAAATTTAATGTCGCGTTCAAAGATTTCCGCGAGTGCTTGCGTGCGCGCTTCCATCAGAGTATTGCCCGCCGACATGCCATTGCTGACATACAGATTGCCGATCAGATTGACGGGGAATAGCACGGTCTTGTCATCGCGCAACCGCTGATAGGGAATGGCGCAAATGCCGCGCTTGGCATTCCCGGAATTGAGGTCGATCAGCTGGCTCGCCAGCACACCGCCTTCCGGGTTATAAAATTTATGTAGCTTAGGTGTCAGCAGCCCGGCAGGCCACTTATCACCTTTCACGGCAAACCATTGCTCGTTCGGATAATGCACGAAATCGCGTTGGCTGATGGACTCACCCAGATAGAAATGTGTCCAAAAATAATTGGTACTCAAGCGCTCGAAAAATTCACCCAAGGCACTGGCGCGCGCCGCCAGTTCCGAACCGCCCTTGCCGTTGCTGAACAGCCGCGGGCAATCGCGGTCGATCAGATGCACCGACCAGATATTCTCGATCTCGTTTAGCCATGAACGCTCCTCGACATGAAAACCGATGGCTTCCAGTTTAGCGTGCAGCGTGCGGATGGATGATTCGAGTGAAGCGTCTTTACTGGAGATGAATGTTTCGCCGTTTATTACAGTGATCGTCATGTGGGTAACTTGGTGTGAAGGTTATAGAACGACGGATACTCACCTGTCCCGCAACGCCCGTCAATAGGCAATCTGCACTAATTGCCTGATGGAGATGCCCGTCTTTATTGGCTTGCGCGCAAGCTTGGTATATTTATTATTGGCTCCGGATTCGCGTTTATTACATTTACATAGCAGCGCGCCCAGACAGCGCGCGGTTGCAGCTTATCCAGAGTGCTGATCGTTTTCAGCGATAGCCACCTAAATAAAATCGCCCGTGTGGGCGAAATATGGAATCGTGGTCTGTTTCTGAATATCCGCAAATGCTATTGCGAAGCTGGGCTAACCCGCAAGCCAGCCCCCTTCGATTACGAACTAATAATAATGTCAGGATTAATTCGGAGTTCAGTCCCCGCGCCCCTCACCTCTCCCGTGCCCATTCCCATGGCCATGCCCGCGCCCTTGATCGTCCCTGCTGCCTTCATCTCTACGCTCGTCTCTGCGCCCTTCATCCTTGCGCATTTTATCTTTCCGACCATGCTCGTTCTCAGACGCTTTCACAAAGTAAACAGGCCGGTTACAGGCGTTGTATTCGCGACAATGGCGAGCCCAGTGCTTCTCGTGCCCAGGCGGTACATGCAAATAGACAGGCCGCTCATCATCGTAGTGCGACTGTTTGGTAATAATCATCGGCTGCGCATAGACAACCGGCGGAGGTGGCGCATTGCCGAGCTGTACTTCACCATAAACGCCCGGGCTGATTTCTCCACTGACATTGACGCTGATAGAAGGTGTTCCCGCATTGGCTGCCATACTGCCGAGCAGGAGTGATACAAATGCTATTGTTTGGAGGGACTTCATTGTTTTCCTTTATGAATGAGAACTGTCGCTAACGCGCCAACCTGTTTCGTTGCCGACTTCGCCATTTTACTATTACTGTAACTTTTTGAACTGCGAACAATTCACAGGAATTCCCAATCGCGCTAGCAAGCTTGCGAATCGCCCCTTAAACACTAGCCACCTTTCATCCTGAAATCAGGACTACGAAAGAGATACCCGCCTAAATTGTGTACAATCTTGCCAGAGATATAATTTCGGCCTTATCTCAAGGCAGTAATGGCTGCCTGAATAATAAAATTCAATCGCAGCTCAGTGAAATAAACAACAAGGAGCAAATGATGACCAAATTCACACAGGCAGTGCGTAGTGTATTGATAGCGTCGATAATTACCGTGCTGTCAGGTTGCGGTGATGATGAGAAAGCTCCACCAGCGGCGGCACCCGCGCCACCCGCCCCTCTCACCGTCGGCGGCACAGTATCCGGACTTGCCGGTGGTGAAGTGGTACTCCAGGTCAACGGAGGGAACGATCTGACTATCAAAACCAACGGCAAATTCAAATTTCCCAAGCCATTAAACAAAGGCAGCGCTTACGCCGTCACCGTCAAGACCCCGCCTTCCTTACCTGTCAAACAGACCTGTACGGTCAGCAAGGACAGCGGCAGCATCGCTGGCGTAGCGGTCAACAATGTCGGTGTCACCTGTACCACCAATAGCTACGCCATTGGAGGCACCGTCAAAGGACTATCCGGAAAAGGACTGGTCCTCGAACTCAAGGGCGTTAAGGAAGTCACGATCAGCAAGAACGGCAACTTCAAATTCCCCGACACCCGCCTGCCCGATGGCAGCGACTTCCGAGTCGCCATCAAGGCAACACCAGCTGGGCAAAGATGCGAGATTAACTCCATCAGTTCATCCCCTGACAGCGACACCATCAATATCGTCGCCGTCACCTGCAAAAAAGGCCGCCGCTAATAACCGCCATCCCGATAAAACTCTGATCATTCCCCGCACAGGACTTGATCAGAGGCCTGTTTCAAAAATCTGCGCTACAAAATCTTCTTCGAAAACTATTTCGATTTCCCTTTAGTTCTGAGTTATGTGACCTGCCGCACAGTGCCGCCGCAGTCATAAGTGCATGATGTGAAATCATGGCGGATATTTGATCGCCATGAATACACGACTTTTAATCAATGGAGAATTATTATGCCATCTACCGCACACGCAGCAAAAAACCCTCAGAAGCCATCTTCCACAGAACACAAGACCGCCGTCAATCACGATCAGATCGCAGTAGCCGCCTATCTTCACGCCGAACTTCGCGGCTTTATGGGCGGTGATCCGGTAGCTGACTGGCTTGCTGCTGAGGCTGATATCAAGGCAGCGCAGAAAAAAGGCAAAGCTCATTAGTTTCTTTATCGCTGCACAGCAGCGCGCACTGTTTAACCCTCACCCAATTCAAAACATCGATGAACAAACTTGATGCCAAAGAAAATGCTGCGCCAGTCGAAAATGACTGGGGATCACGCAGCCACGTGCATACGCTGTTGCTGATGGCGGTGACCGTTGCTGGAATATATTTCTGCTTCCAGTTGGCAGCGCCATTCATTCCAGCTTTCACTTGGGCCTTGGTACTAACCGTTTTGTTTGCCCCACTCAACCGGCGGCTTGAGAAAAAAATAAAACGCCCAAATCTGACTGCCGCGATCTGCGTTCTGTCGGCCGCGCTGATCGTGGTTGTGCCATCAGCATTTGTGGCGCAGCGAATATTGGGCGAAGCCGCCAACGGTGCGGAAACCATCAAGACGATGATCCAATCTGGAGAATGGCAGCGTATCCTGGACGATCACCCGCGCTTGGCGCCTGCCGGAAATTGGATTGAGCAGCAAATCGATCTGCCGGGAATATTCAATAACGCGGCCACATGGCTGACTAGTACCGCAGCTTCATTTGTTCACGGCTCGGTGTTGCAATTGATCGGCGTTGTGTTGGTCTTCTATATGCTTTTCTACTTTCTGCGCGACCGCAACGCAATGCTCGAATCAGTTCGCTCCCTATCGCCACTATCGGCGGCAGACATGAAGCGGATGTTTGACGCCATCAGTGATACAGTTCGTGCGACTGTTTACGGTACGTTTGCCGTCTCCATTATTCAGGGCACGCTGGGAGGGCTGATGTTCTGGTGGTTGGGATTGCCGTCACCCGTTCTGTGGGGAGTAGTCATGGCGCTGCTGGCCGTGGTGCCGGTACTGGGTGCTTTTATCATCTGGATACCTGCCGCCATATATTTATTGCTGGATGGCAGCGAAGGAAAAGCCCTGCTGCTCACTATTTGGGGTGCGGTCGTGGTTGGCGGAATCGATAATCTGTTGTATCCGATGCTGGTTGGAAGCCGCTTGAAAATGCACACCATCATCGCATTTGTTTCCATCGTTGGCGGACTGATCGTTTTCGGACCGTCCGGCCTGATCTTGGGACCCGTGATGTTCACCGTTACCCGAATACTTCTGGAAATCTGGAGCAGCCAGAACAAGTCTGAACCAGCAGAAGACAAAACAAAGTAAATCCGCGTTTCCTAGCACTCATTCCAGATCATTCCGGTCACCCACCATTTCGACAGCAATGGCCGCCGCCTCTTCTGCCGGCATGCCTTCGGTTCTGCGTGTGTATTCAAGCTCGCCGTGCTCGTCATTCTTTCTCACCACCACGTCCTCGGCCTGCTCCGTCTCGCCAGGCAACTCGACGCGCAGCTCGTCGATGAGCATCAGGATCGCGGCTGCGACCGGCAACGCAAGTAGCGCACCAATGATGCCGAATAGCGTGACGCCCGTGATTAGGGAAAAGAGTACGATAGACGATGGCAAGCGTAGCGCGTGTCCGTAAACAATGGGAACCAGCACGCGACTTTCAAGTTCCTCGTAGGCGAGCATCAGCAAGAAGACAACCATCGTGATGACTGCCCCGAACGGAAGCGCGGCCGCAACGGCTGGTCCCATGGTGAGGAAAATGCCGATATATGGCAGCACGTCGGCCAGGCCGCCGAACACCGCGAACACCAGAGCATTCGGGATACCGCACGCGGTGAGCAGGACGAACATGAACACAGCCATCATGGCGCAGGTAATCACCTGACCGCGAATATAGCCGCCGACGATGATTTGCAACTGAAGCATGATGCGCGACAGCCGGATATGGTGCGAGCGCGGCACCACTGCAAATAGCGCTCCGCGCAGCCGGTCACGATCCAGCATCATGTACAACGAGAGAAAGATCGCGCCCACCCCGTAAGCCACACTCTCCACCACGATCGTGAAAAAGTTCACCACGGACGCAGAAGAGGACTTGATCAGCACATCATATTTTACGTTGCGCATCGTGTCTGCGAGGCCAGCCGTAAATGGAGACTCGGAAAGCCACACTGCCAGCCGCTCGCGTAACGCGGGTTCCATATTGGCAAGACTTCTCACCTGATTCACCAACTCAGGAATGGTCAGCGCAAAAATCAGTACGGCTGCAACAAACAGCACACTGAAGACGATGGCGATACCCGCATCTCTGCGCACTCGGCGCCGTTCCAGCCAATCCACCGCCGGTTCGAGTGTACCGACGATTATCAGCGCCATCGCCAGCACCAGAATGACCGGCAACAGATGCAGCAAAAGCCACAAACAGACGACGACCAGCACCAGGGAAATAATTGTCTTTGGCGCGATCTCAATGCGGATCAAGCGTGTTCGCCGCGCCTGCACTCCCTGCGCAGGCCCGATGCGCCTGTCCGGCGTAGTTGTTGCAGAGGCTTTGTTATCCGGCACGCTCATTCAGACCTCTTCGGTTAGATTTGTTTAGGAATCACCGAGCAGAATGCACGAAAGCAGATGCTGTTATCTGTGCGCAACAGCACACACGTTCAATGGGCAACCAAAGAAAATCGCCCTCGCGGGCGACTATCAACCGCCAAACCTGCTGACGGAAAAGGTATATTTTTCAGGATTGATGGGGTTGCCCCCATCGATTTTTGTTTAAAGCAACACCAGCCTGATTACTCCAACTCGCCCTGCCAAAGCATGTTGTAGCCAAATTCTTTACTATCCGTGCACAGTTTGCCCAAGGCCGAGAACTTTGCCTTGAACACCGAGTCGGCATGTGACTTCTCATGTTCCTCAAAAGACTTCCAATAGGTGACGATCGCAATATGTTTTTCCGCTGACTTGTTAGCACTCAACGAACCCTCATTCGACACGAAACCGGAAAATTCAAACACCTGACCTGCGATGAACCCGCCTTTTTCTCCGCCGTAGGTATCCTTTACCACGTTGCACATCTCGGCCAGCACCAATTCAACATCATCAAACTCCACATCGGGCTTGACGACAACTGTATTGAAAAGCATCTTTGCCCCGAAGGGAATGGTAATAGGTGAAAACATAAAATCCTCCATATTGAGTTGAACTAGGTAACACCAATTTGTAATTACAGTCAGCTGAAATCAAATCAAAATACAACGGTAGATGCACTGAATCGAGGCATCCTGTTTATTAAGATGGGGCAACTTCGGGATATTTCAACTACGGCGCACTCAATATTTCAAACACGGTGCTTGGCCAGGGGTTCGATTTCCGTACCCGTATTTTCTTTCCGAAATCGTCGGAAAATATTTCGATACAGGACGAACGTATTTCTTTATGTATACTGATCAACAACTCCCGCAATTGCATAAATCGAATTTTTATCCGATTATCCAAGCCGCATAACAATTGCCAGTGAGACTATTGCCCAATGTGCTTTTCCGCTTCTGTCAGCTATAGCGCCACTGCCGTGCTGGTGACTTCAGGTCTGTATGCAGTCCAGCAGGCCAAACGACTACCTGTTCCATATTGGATGTGGGCTGCGATACCTGTCCTCTTTGGTATCCAGCAGGCATTCGAAGGACGGGTATGGCAGATGCTCGATGCTGGGAATGCCAGTGCAGCGGTTCCATATGCACTGGGGTTTCACTTCTTCTCGCATTTTCTATGGCTGTGGTGGCTGCCGCTCAGCAGCTACTTTGTCGAGCCGGGAAAGATTCGCAAGAGGGTCATTGGCGCCTGTGCAATTCTCGGCGCTTTCATAGGAACGCTGGTCTATTCCGTCATGCTCTTCCACCCCGAATGGATGACGGTCGCGGTGAGAGAACACTCCATCGCCTACAGCTTTTCCGTCCCCGACCGCAGCTCCATCCACCTGCCGATCACACCAGCCGCGCTCTATGCCTTCATTACCCTTGTGCCGCTGTTCTTCTCCAGTCACAGGCAGATCAGAATCTTCGGGGGGTTAACTGCCTTGTCATCGGTGCTGGCATCGGCGGCCTATGGTTATGCCTACATCTCGGTCTGGTGCTTCTTCGCTGCCGTGCTCTCGCTCTATCTTGTCCACATGATTCGCCATCTGGTTGCAGAGGCAAAATCAATCAGAGGCTGAGCTTGTGCCTTGTGATAAAAATATTATGGGTTCTTGATTATTGCTGAAGTCGTTGTGAAAACAACTGCGATGCCGACCCCATTCACTTTGCCTATTTGTTTACAGCAACAATCTGCTGTGACCACGCTAACGCTTCGATCATCATGCCTGCCACCTCAGACGCATCCACACTGCATTGGGCCGCAGCAGCCGCTATTTCTTCATTTCCCGATTCGACGGCGATCGCCAGCGTCAGTGCATCGTGCATCGCACTTGCCTCACCCCTGAGTGCGGCAGACACGGAGTCCGGCAGCGCGACCTGTTTCAGCACCTCCTCGAGCGGCAGCGCCAGCATGATATTCATCAATGAAAAAAGGCCGGTCAGGAAAAGTTGGTCGGCATTGGCCGGGGCCCGCGCTTTTCCACTCAGCATCTCCATGAAGCGCGCACGTGTCAGCGCGTGTTCGGTCAGGATATTCTCGTGATAACTGGGTTTTTTGCTATCGAACAACAGCAGCGACAGCCAGCGGTAAAAACGGTCTCTGCCAAGAAGCATAAATGCCTGCTGTATCTCTTTGATCCTTTGCTGCAGACCGATCCCGGGTGAATTGATATAGCGCAACAGCTTAAAGGTCAGGATAGGGTCGGTGCGCAAACAATCTGCAATGGCATCGAATTCGGCCCCGGATTGAACCATTTCGAGTGCCTGAAACACCTGCATGCGATTAACATCGCTCTTCGCCGGATGCCAGTTTCCGCGACTGGAAATGAACGGTCCCATGAAGTAATCGAAGTGACGTTCGAAACAATATTTGAAGTCATCCGCAGTCTGCAATCTGCTGGCAATCAGTTTCTGGTCATTATTATCGACACGAAAATCGGAGATCATCTTTTGCAGCTGGATGCCATCAAGTGCGGCAGGATCAATCTTGATGAAGTCGGCGTTACGTAGGAATTCGGCATATTCAGGGCGCGGCTGATTGATCGACCAGCCGTGTCTAAAGCCAAGCGCTTTGATATGTGCCAGGTTGGCGCGCATCTCATCAAGGTCGATCTCGTCAATGGGCCGCGGGGTAATCATGATCACCGTGTTTGGATTAGCAAGGGTTTCGAGCAGCGGGCTTTTCAGCGACTCCACCGACAGACAGAGAAATATATTGCGTTCCCCCAGCAATGACGACACACCGAGTGGCTCAAGATTGCTCAGCATGGCATCGTCATACACACGCCGTATCAGCGAGCTTTGTTCCATCATGCGGGACTGCACCGCCTGACCTAATGTGAACTCGTAACTCGCGATACGCTCGTAGCGATCAAGGATCGCCTCACGACAAATGAAGGATGTCTTTTCATGTGCGTTCTCCTTTGACACCACTTTGCTGGAGGGTCTCAGTGGCGCCACTTCGTTCAATTGCTGAAAGGTATCCTGAGGTGAAGGTTCTTCCAGAGAGTATTTAAACAGACGGCGTAACAACTCAAACATCTGGAATTCTCCTGTACGAGTTAAATGTCACATCATTGAATATCGGCAATTATATCGAATTCGAGCATCCTGAAATAATTAAAGGGGCAGCTCCGGTTTTGTTTTCAACTACCACTTCTTTCGAAAACTATTGCGAAGCTTCCTTGATTCGCTCTGAAAAAAATCTCGTGAAAAACCATTTCGAGCATGCCCACGTTAGCTCGCGAGATTCACAAACAGGCGGCAAACGCCTCACCCTGTTGCGCGATGATACAGCGCATCTCCGCATTGTCCTTCGCCATACGGAAATCGCTGAAATCGAAACCCGGCCCGACATAGCATCCCAGCAAGGCGTATTCCCCCAAGGGATGCGCGGCCTGCCACACGCCCGCCCGAACGACGTGGATGGGCGCTGCACCGCTGGCGGAAAAACGGCCAAGCGCTATCGTGCTGGCTTGGGATTTGGTCGCATCGAAACACAACAGCTCCAGAGCGTCGCCTTCCAGATGGCTCCATATCTCGTCGGAAAGCACCTGATGCCAGCCGCTATGCTGCCCCGCCACCAACAGAAAATAGATCGCCGTCAGTGCGCTGCGCTCGGCGCGGTGATCTCCCGGCTGCACCCGGCTTTCGGAGCGGAATATCTCCCGATAGTAGCCGCCCTCGGGATGCGGATGCAGGTCAAGCTCGGCGATCAGGGACTGGGCTCTGGGATTCATGGATGTCTCCGGCATGTGAGGTTCGCATTAGCTGAGATGAATAACAGGGGAAAATGGTTTGAAAATAATTTTCGAATACGGCCCCGTTAATCTTCGGGTGACTCCTTTAATTCTTGTTCGAAAACAATTTCGATGCTGACCCCATTAGCTGAATTATCGTACAGTTGCCCGCTATTCCGAGCCTTGCCCCTTTTGCTCGCAAGTCACCAAAAAAACCGCAGCACCCTTCAGGAAGCAATCAGCGTTTCTCCTTCAACACCGTTTTCACCATCTTGCCGAATGCCTTGTCCTTTTTCCGTTTATCCAGATATGACATCTCGTTGAAATCGGACTCCGCCTTGAGCTTCAGGTAACTCTGGAAATGCTCCGGGTTCAGCTCGCCGCTTTCAATCGCCTTGCGGATCGCGCAGCCCGGCTCGTTGCTGTGGCTGCAATCGGCGAAACGGCAACTGGCGGCAAGCGCCTTGATCTCGGCAAAACTGTCGTCTATGCCTTCGCCAACACTCAGGATACCCAGTTCGCGCATCCCCGGCATATCGATCAACAGCCCGCCATTGTCGAGCGCAACAAGGTGGCGACGCGTCGTGGTGTGCCTGCCCTCACCCGTACAGCTGACTGCCCCGATCTCCAGCGCGTCACGGCCTAACAGATGATTGATCAGCGTCGTCTTGCCGACACCAGAAGACCCGAGCAGGCAATAAGTCTTGCCCGTCACCACCAGTGCCTTCACCTCATTCACGCCCTCGCCCGTCATGCTGCTGAGCGTGATGATTCTGGCAGTGATACCTGCCGCGCGGATATTGGCGAGCATGCGCTCCAGTTCCGCCGCACTCACCAGATCCGTCTTGGTCAGCAGCAGCACCGGTGCAATATGCCCCTCGTTCACCATCACCAGATAGCGCTCCAGCCTGCGCACATTGAAATCGAAATGGCACGACTGCACGATGAATGCCACGTCGATGTTCGCCGCGATCATCTGGAAGTCGATATTTTTGCCGGGTGATTTGCGCCGCAGGAAAGACCTTCTGGGCACGACATCGTGGATGCTCGCAAACGTATCCGCATCGTGATACTGCGCACACACCCAATCGCCCACACAAGGCATATCCACCGCAGAGGTCGCAGTGTGAAGGAACTTGCCCGTCAGCTCGGCAGGCACTTCGCCACGTTCATCGCGCACGACATAGCGCCCGCGATCGACAGCAGTCACCCGTGCCAAGCGCTGGCCTGATGCACACGTTGCCTGCGCCTCAAGCCAGCGATCCAAACCAAGTTCGATCAACTCCACGGCGAGCCTGTCCCTTTGAACTCGGCGTCTTTATTTTGCTTCAACAGTGCCTCGGCCTCCTCCACCGTAAGCGATTTCCAGGGCAGCGGTATCAGACCGGGAACGCGCGCCATATAGCGGCGGTAAATGTCGCCGTGATAGACCAGCAATTTCTTCTCCTCCAGCCACGATCCGACGAGGAAATAGAGCGTAATGAACACGCTGGATAACAACGTCGTTACGCTCATGTCGCGCGTCCAGATCAAGACCAAGCCGAAGAAATACCAAGGGTGCCGCACGAAGCGGTGAAACGGAGAAAGATGGAAGTGCTCCTGATCCTCAACCTTACGGACGTGGAGCTGCAACTGGCGAAGGCCAAGGAATTCCTGCATGTCGTAGCTCTTGAGAGACAGCCAAAAACCAAAGATCGCGGCAAGTGCCAGCCCATTTGCCAGCCACGCGGCGATTCCCTGCCAGCGCCACAACATCGGCTCAGGATCGTGGTACGTGAGCCATAAGATCGGCAGTATCAGCAGCGATGCCAGCATGTTGAACATCAGCCGGTAATACGGCATCAGGTTCGGCCAGTCTGCGGCAACCCTGCGCTTTACCACCAGCGAAGCCAATGCGGAGTGCAGGGCGAAGTACCCGAGCCAGCAAAATGACAACAACACAATGTCGCGCCAGGCGGATTCAGTCATGCGACATCACCACCTTTCTTCCCTGCCTCGGCAGGAAATGGAAGTCATGATCACCGTTCACCTGGAAGACATTTCGAGCCTGCGCCATCGATATCAATCTGGTATCTCCGGCTCGACGAGGTTCGCCAGTTGCGCCAGCGACTCTTGCCAGCCGAGGTAGCACATCTCAAGCGGGATCACCTCTGGCAACCCTTCTTGCACGATAGCGATCTCAGTTCCGCACGACACCTGCGTCAGGGTCACCGTCGTCTTCATTGCCCCTGGCAAATTCGGATCGTCGAACTTGTCCGAATAACAGATCGTTTTGGATGGCACGAGCTCAAGATACTCGCCGCCGAATGAGTGGCCGTTGCCAGTCGTAAAATTCGTGAACGACATCCTGAAGGTGCCGCCGACCTTGGCATCCATGTGGTGGACTTGGCAGGTGAAACCGTAGGGCGGAAGCCACTTTGCCATTGCCTCCGCATTCAGGAAGGCTTTATAGATGCGCTCCGGTTTTGCACGGAGTACGCGATGAATACGAATAGTGCCTGTAGTCATGGTCTATGCTCCTTTTGATTTATCGCCCAATCAAGGTTGGGAGGCTCACATTAAAACAATTCATGCTGACCCTGTTAGCTGAAATTATTCCGACCTTAACCCCTTTTATTTCGTTATCCCGCAACGCCCGTCAATAGGCGATCTGCATCAACCGCCTTATGGAGAAGCCCGTGTATATTGGCTTCCCATCAATCATGGTTTCAGCAAATGAACATCGCCCTTGCGGGCGACATGTAAAAGCTAATGCGATGCTGCCCCAGACAACTGATTACTTCCGCTTTTCAACCACAGTAGATTTTCGCACAACAAAAGGAGTGCCGGTTTGCTCGGCGAGCTGGCGCGCTTTCTCGGAAGCGCGCATCAGGGCTTGCGGAACCTTTTGCATGTCGGGATCTTTCAGTTGTGAGACTGCGACTTTCATCGTATCAGGCCGCTTTTTCCAACACGGAATCCGGCATTAGCCTGTTCTGGTACAAGTCGGCAATTGGGAAGCACAAATCATAATTGCCCCAAACCAACTCGCCATACTCAATACGAAAAGCCGCGAAGCGTGACGGTTCAAGATAAGCGCGAATGTCGGGGTGGCGCGAAAGCGACAGGAAATGCTTGAAGTCCACCGTCTGCACCGTACCGTCATCAAATGATAAGCGAAGCTGATAGTCGCCAACCTGCTCCACCGCCGTGATGTTAAGAATTGCAGGAATCATTTCAACCTCCTTGTGATGCGCTCCGATTTTACCGGTTTGTGCAGCACGAAAAAATCAATCCACTTGCCGACAATCTCTGTGGCGCGAGCGGAAACAAGCTCTTCAAAATATCGCATCTCGGTATTAGCCAGCGGGGCGCGTCCGGCGACATCCGTATAGCGAATCTCGGCAATCTCGCCGTTGACCACAATGATCTCGGCGCGAGATTCACGTTCCTGAAATTTGCCGTGGACATGCACAGGCTCATGCTCATTGGCATAGAACATAATGATCAAACCAAAATATTCATAGAGCTTGGGCATTAAACGCTTCCTTCCACTAGAACGATCTTCGTGCGGCTTTTCTTGCTTTGAAAAACTATTCCGACCCTGGCCCCTTTGATTCAAGCATCAGCCGACCAGCCTTGAATGCAGCCAACTCCGGCGCAAACGGCGACAGCCCTGCAGCGATCAAGTCGGCGTTCACAAAATTCGGCAACTCCACATCCGTCGGCAAATACTCCCGCGCAAAAGTCGTCTTGCCCGCCCCGTTCGGGCCAGCGATGATGACGATGCGCTTGGTGTGTGTCGTAGTACTCATGCTTTTTCATCTATCGCAAAACAATTGCGAAGCTGACCCCTTTGATTGCTTCCTTCCACTAGAACGATCTTCGTGCGGCTTTTCTTGCTTGAGAAAACTATTGCGATGCTGACCCCGTTAGCTTGATTATTCTTGCTTCTGGTTGCTAAAAAATGCCCGCCTCTAAGCTATGGATAAAGCCATCGAGTGACGGCGATTTCTGTCTGACATTGATGTACATATCATCGAAAGACAACGCATCAATTGTTCGCTGAATTCGATTTCGTTTCTTTGTGTAACGTTTTCCGGCCCGCTTATAGATTTCGTCCAAAATCATTGCCGGCCACCCAATTTCAGAAGCTCTAATTTTTTCAAAATCAAAACCTCCAGCCACTATATCGGCACTTGAAATATTTTGATCTATTCGCTGATAGTGGGTTAATTCTTCCAAGAACCAAGCCTCAACCTCAAGAATAGCCAAATGCAAGTGAATAGGCACACCGCCATTTGGCAAACCTGTCGTCAGATATTTTTGCAAACGAGGTATGTCTTGATGCGTATGCGGGTATACATCACGAAGGCCAATAATTAGCGAATAACCAGCATTACATAGCGACTGGTATTGATCTGCGATTTGAGATTTAACTTGGTTATCCGTATCGCAATTGGCAATCAAGACCTCAACACTAGGATTAGGATGTGAACGCAGTTCAACCAAAGAAAGATGTCCTTTGTGCTGCTTCTGAATATTAAATGCAATGCCACGCTTGCCCGCCAACTCTTCCAGCAAGCAAATTACAAATTTCTGTTCAGTTAGACCCTCAACGAAGACAGCAAGTTTTTTAGGCATCATCTATCTCAGTACTAAAGTAGTCGGATGCGAAAAAATCAAAATTGTTCAAGCCAATGTATTTGAAATGATCGAACTTCTCTTTTGAATTACGCTCGTTGAACATTGTTACAGAGCCACCAGTCCGCTTAATAACAGACCAATATGAAAGTGGGACTTTGTTCATTACAAAGCGGTCATTACTCGTCATTACAATCTGCATGCCGTGATTTTGCGCCTTAAAAATTAGCAAATCGATTATTGCAACGGCCCGTTCATAATCAAGCCCCTCTCCTATATCATCCACAAGAATCAATTTCTTGCTCTTTGAGAATGCGCAAACATTTAGATGAATAGTAAGTGCGAGAGCGCGGAACATGCCTTGCGACATATTCATTTGAGGATTTTTGAAGCCCAAATCCTCTTCTTGAGTAAACATGCAAATTGCTGAAAAGGGCACGTTAATCATTTCCTGAATATTCTCGCTACCCACGTCTGTTAATGAATATCCAAGCGCTTTCATATCTGCAATAATTGCTTTATCAAACTCTTGTCCATACCTCGCAAATGCGGATGAATAAATTCCAACCAAGTTATTGGGATCATCAAATAACGGCGCGTTAGGATTGCGAAATAGTGATTCAGCTTCGGTTAAGCCAAGAACATGCCCCTTACCAAACTCTGATCCAAACAAATAGATTACGACTCCATTTGCCCAAGCATGCAGTTCCATTAAGTATGGATGCTGCTTTTCATCTCTACGATTAACAGCAGCGATTGCATCTGGAGGCAACTTGAAGTCCAAGAATTTTTCTTCCAGCTCGTAATAAATCTTGCCCGTGCCATCAGAATGACGAACAAGTTTCTCTTCGCCATCTAATACAAGCCTTTCATTTTCAATCGCCCTATTATTGAAGCTTATTTCATAAGCAAACTCGCGGCCGCTTAAGTTGACAATTGCCGAAAATTTGCATGATTCGAAAGGCGCTTGCTGACCACCAAGTATTTTCGCAAATGAGCTAATCACCGACATCAATCTGGTCTTACCAGAAGAGTTTTTCCCAACGATCAAATTGATATTCGAGAAAGTGGCATCCTGAATCGACCAGCACTTTGTTTGCCCTTCATATTCTGAATAACTTAGCTTTACTAGCGACATACCACCTCCTAAAATCAAACTGTTTACTACTTATGAGCAATAGGTTCACCGACTAATCGGCTTATACCGAATCCGCTTAGGCTTCGCGCCCTCTTCACCCAAACGCTTCTTCTTCTCCGCTTCATATTCCTGATAGTTGCCGTCGAAGAACGTCCACTTGGAATCGCCTTCGCAGGCGAGGATGTGGGTGGCGATGCGGTCGAGGAACCAGCGGTCGTGGGAGATGACGGCGACGCAGCCGGCGAATTCGAGCAGCGCATCTTCCAGCGCGCGCAGGGTTTCCACGTCGAGGTCATTGGAGGGTTCGTCGAGCAGCAGCACGTTGCCGCCGGAGATGAGGGTTTGCGCCAGGTGCAATCGTCCGCGTTCACCGCCGGAGAGTTGGCCGACGAGTTTGGCTTGGTCGCCGCCCTTGAAGTTGAAGCGACCGATGTAGGCGCGTGCCGGGGTTTCGTATTTGCCCACGGTCAAAATATCGTTGCCGCCGGAGATGGCATCGAACACGGTCTTGTCGCTTTCCAGCGAATCACGCGCCTGGTCAACGTGGGCGATCTTCACGGTCTGGCCGATCTTCACTTCGCCGCTGTCCGGTTTTTCTTTGCCGGTGATCATGCGGAACAAAGTGGATTTACCCGCGCCGTTGGGGCCGATGATGCCGACGATGGCGCCGGGCGGAATCTTGAAGCTGAGGTTGTCGATCAGCAGGCGGTCGCCATAGGCTTTGCTCACGCCGTTGAATTCGATGACTTCGTTACCCAGACGTTCGCCGACGGGGATGAAGATTTCCTGCGTTTCGTTGCGCGCCTGGTGTTCCTGCGAATTCAGTTCTTCAAAGCGGGCGATACGCGCCTTGGATTTGGCCTGACGCGCTTTGGGATTCTGGCGCACCCATTCCAGTTCCTGCTTCATCGCTTTTGAATGCGCGTCGAGTTGCTTCTGCTCGGTTGCCAGACGCGCGCCCTTCTGCTCCAGCCAGCTTGAGTAGTTGCCCTTCCACGGGATGCCGTGGCCGCGGTCGAGTTCCAGAATCCATTCGGCGGCATTGTCGAGAAAGTATCGATCGTGGGTGACGGCGACCACGGTGCCGGGGAAGCGCACCAAAAATTGTTCCAGCCATTCCACCGATTCAGCATCGAGGTGGTTGGTCGGTTCGTCCAGCAACAACATATCGGGTTTTTCCAGCAGCAGCTTGCACAGCGCCACGCGGCGCTTTTCGCCACCGGAAAGGTTCTTGACCACAGCATCCCATTCCGGCAGGCGCAGTGCATCGGCGGCGATCTCCATTTGGTGCGAGGCATCCGAACCGGAGGCGGCGATGATGGCTTCCAGGCGCGCCTGCTCGGCGGCAAGTGCGTCGAAGTCGGCGTTCTCTTCTGCATAGGCGGCATACACCTCGTCCAGTTTTTTCTGCGCCTGCATCACTTCGCCGAGGGCGGATTCCACTTCCTGACGCACGGTAGCATCAGGATTCAGCTTCGGCTCTTGTTCCAGATAGCCGATGCGGATGTTCGGTAGGTGCTGCACCTCGCCGTCGTATTCCTTGTCCACGCCCGCCATGATGCGCAGCACCGTGGATTTACCCGAGCCGTTCAAACCCAGCAGGCCGATCTTGGCGCCGGGAAAAAAGCTGAGGGAGATGTCTTTGATGATTTGACGCTTGGGGGGAACGATCTTGCTCACGCGGAGCATGGACATTACATATTGGGCCATAATAGCTAAGTCTCGGTTTAAGGTGGATCGGAAAGTGGCGTAGCTTACCGTAAAGCGGGGGGAAGCAGAATGGTGTTCTCCCCTCTCCCGCCTGCGGGAGAGGGGATTTCAGTTTTACTCCCCATATCAGCAACGAATCAATATGTGTCATCTTGTATGATGACGCGCATGCGAATTTGCCCAATCGATCCCAGCCGTGACGCTACTTACCCGGAGAAGAAACCATGTCCAATCTGCTAGAACAATTGAAATCCATGACCGCCATCGTTGCCGATACCGGCGACATTGAAGCGATACGCACCCACCTGCCGGAGGATGCGACCACCAATCCTTCGTTGCTGCTGAAGGCGGCGAGTTTGCCCGAATATGCACCGTTGATCGCCGATGCGCTGGCGTGGGCAAAATCGCAAAGCAAGGACAGGGAACAACAGGCTCACGACGCGATGGATAAACTGGCCGTGAATGCCGGGCTGGAAGTGCTGAAGATCGTGCCCGGACGCGTTTCGACCGAAGTGGATGCGCGCCTGTCGTTCAACATGCAGGCCACACTGGCAAAAGCGCGCAAGCTGATACACCTTTACAACGAGGCTGGCATCCGCAATGAACAGGTGCTGATCAAGGTCGCCTCGACGTGGGAAGGCATACGTGCGGGCGAGCTTCTCGAACGCGAAGGTATCCACTGCAATCTCACCCTGATGTTCGGCTTCGCGCAAGCGCGCGCCTGTGCCGAAGCGGGCGTGACACTCATCTCGCCTTTTGTTGGGCGCATTTTTGATTGGCAAAAAGCCAAAGAGGGGCGCTCCGATATTCCGGTTGAAGAAGATATGGGTGTGCTCTCGGTGCACCGCATCTATCAGTACTACAAGGAACACGGCTACCCGACCACGGTAATGGGCGCGTCGTTCCGCAACAGCGGCGAGATATTGGCGCTGGCCGGCTGCGACCGCCTGACCATCAGTCCTGCGCTACTGCAGGAATTGCAAAGTACACAGGGAACACTGCCACGCCGCTTGCTTTACACAGGCGCAATCAAGTCTCGGCCCGCGTCGATGACCGAGGCCGAATTCCGCTGGGAGATGAACGAGGATGCGATGGCCACGGAAAAACTGGCTGAGGGAATTCGCGGATTTACCGCGGATCAGATTAAGCTTGAAAAAACGTTGTCGGAAAAGCTGTGAAGTTTCAGGTTCCGTTGCCTTAATCAAAACCACTGGCCGGTTTATTGGTTATCATTCGCCCATAACCAGAGGCACAGGGAGCAGTTCGGTTTGGACTGGGCGGGATAAGCGATGAACAAGAAAACAAGCGCAAACTCAATGGTGAGCATGATCGGCGGCAATAAAGACGTCGAGAGCGAATATATCCAATTCGACAAGCTCACCGCGCTGATCATCGACGACATGGGCGCGATGCGCCATGCGCTGCGTTCGCAGTTGCAATGGATGGGGATGAACTCGATCAAATGTGTTGCCGATGCTGAGGAGGCATTGCGGCAGATCGAGATTACCCGCTACGACCTGATCTTGTGTGACTACAACCTCAACAAGGCCAGTTCCGGCCAGCATTTTCTGGAGTATCTGCGCCACGAGCATCTGCTCAGCGCCAAGACGGTGTTCGTGATGGTGACGGCCGAAGCCGAGTATGCCTTTGTCGCCAATGCCGCCGAGTTCGCACCGGACGACTACATCCTCAAACCCTGCCCCGAAAAGAAGCTGCGCATACGGCTGATGCGGCTGTTCGACCTCCGCAACTTCCTGTTGCCCGCGATCACAGCGATGGACAAGAAGGACTACGCGCAGGCAATTAGCGAGTGCGATCGGCTGATCGCAATGGTGTCGAACGAACGCTGGGTGTTGGGCGCGCTCAAACTGAAGGCGGAGGTGCAATATGCCCTCGGCGATACGGAGAACCTGCTTAAGACCTATGAACAGGCTTTGGCCGTACGCAACGACGTGCCGTGGGTGAAGATCGGCATCGCGCGCGTACGCTTGATGTTGAGCGAGCCAGAAGCCGCCGAACAAATGGTGAAAGAGATCATCGCCGAAAACCCGAACTATGTTGCTGCGTATGAGTTGCTGGCCGAGATCAAGCGCTCGCAGAAGGACGAGGAAGGCGCCTACCAGTTGATGGAGCAATCGGCCAAGATATTGCCGACAGCAAAGCGTTTCCGTTCCACTTCCGAATCGGCTTTCCTGTTGGGAAAAATGGACGAGGCGAAGAATTTTTCCAAATCGGCGATCAAGCTGTCGGGCGGCTCCATGACCGAGCGCTCCGACGATTACTTGTCGCTGGCGCAGATACAGATCGACATGGGCGACCATCAGGACGCCATCACCACGCTGGAAAAGAATGCGCGCAAGTTCGAGGAAAAGGGTTCGTTCGGCATCTCCAAGAATGCCATCCTGGCGCAGGCTTATTCCGATGCAGGCGATAACGCGACAGCCAAGAGATTGCTTGATAGATCACAGAGACTGCTGACCCCCGAGAGCAGTAGTGCGGCCATGAACGTGCTGGGCAAGGCCGCATTCAAGATGGGCGACTCCATCCTTGGCCTGAAGATGCTGACGCAGGCGGTGCAGTCCAGTGGCATGGAGCGGGAGCGCATCGAGCGCCATGTCACTAAATCGATGATCGACACCGGACAGCAAGACAAGGTCGATGAAGTCATCGATGCCGGACAGAAGCGCATACTGGTGCTGGTGGATGAGGCGAAGAAATTGATGCACGTGGCGCAATTTGAAGCCGCTTACCAGAAGATCCTCGAAGCGCTGAAGATTCAGGACGAAAATATCGAGGCTTTGCTGCTGGCGGCACAGCTCCACTTGCTGTGGCTGAAGCGGGAAGGTATCAACAAAGAGGTGCAGGAACGCGCCAAGAATTATCTGGCGACACTAGACAAGCTGGTGCCGTCCAATGAAAAGGTGATGGGCTTCTACCGCTTCTACGACCAACTACCGGGGGCATGATGCAGCAAACCTTATCCGCACTGGTGATCCACGACATCAAGAATTCTCTGGCGCTGCTGGAGGCCGATCTGGAGCAACTCAACCATCACCCTGACATGCCGGAAGAGGCGCGCAAAGCCTACCAGCGCTGCATTGAACTGAAAAACCGCCTGATCAGTTTCCTCACACTCTACAAACAAGAGCAAGGCAAATTGAAGCCCAACGTCGACGAGGTCGAGTTGACCGAATTCCTTGACGACATGATAGCCAGCAGCCAGTCGGTGACGATGGGCAGCAAGCACGGCCATGTCATCGAGGTGCGGGTAGATGAGGACAAGATCAGGATCGCACCCGGGGTGAAGCACAAGGGCGTCGCCTCGTTCGACGAATATCTGGTCGACATGGCGCTCGAATCCGCACTGAACAATGCCGTGCGTTATGCCTCGAACAAAGTGGACATCTGGTTCGAGCAGGATGCGAATCGTCTGACCTTCTTCGTGCTGGATGATGGACCCGGGCTGACGCCTTCCGAACCAGAGGCCTCAGCCGAGTCTACCTCTTCCACCGGTCTTGGGCTGTCGCTGTGTAATGCGGTCACCGAAACACACGGCGGCGGCAACGTGAGCCTTGCCGATGCACCCGGTGGCGGTGCGTTATTCACGATGGGTTTTAATTTGCTTGGGTGATCACAGCCCTGAGCGCCGCGCCCTCCAACGCACCAGCGCCTTGCGCGCCTCTTCCAACAGCCACATACCCAATCCGAACGGCAAGATGAACAGCCACACTCCGACAACGAGCGGTGCAGTGCCGAACAGCGCATTGCCCCACGGGGTGTAGACGATGAGCAATAGCAACACCAGTTCGAAGATGATGCCGTAGACGATCAAGGGATTGCGGCGATGGCCACGGCTGAAGGCGGATAAGACGGGATGGCGGCACAGGAAGATGTTGACGACTTGCATCATGACGATGGCCGAGAGACAGGCTGCGGTGCCCTGAAAATAGAGGCTGTCGTGCTGCCCCAGTGCTTCACCGAACTGCCAGCCGCCGCCATACAGCACGAAGAAGAATGCGGCCATGGCCGCTGCCGCTTCCAGCAAGCCGAGGAACAGATAAACGCGCATCAGCATTCCCCAACTGAGCAGACGTTCGCTGCTGGTGCGCGGCGGTCGGCGCATGATGCCGGGGTCGGGTTTTTCCGCGCCCAGCGCCAGCGCAGGCAAGGTGTCGGTGCCGAGGTCGATGGCAAGGATCTGGATCACGGTGAGCGGCAACGGAATCTTGAACAGCGCGAAAGCCAGATAGGGCACCAGTTCCGCCACGTTGTGGGTGAGGATGTAAGTCAGGAATTTGCGCAGGTTGTCGAACACGGCGCGACCTTCCTCAATGGCGGCGACGATGGTGGCGAAGTGATCGTCGAGCAGGACGATGTCGGCGGATTCCTTGGCGACATCGGTGCCGCTGATGCCCATGGCGATGCCGATGTCGGCGCACTTCAGCGCGGGCGCATCGTTCACGCCGTCGCCGGTCACCGCGACGATGTCGCCACGGCGCTGCAAGGCTTGCACGATGCGCATCTTCTGCTCGGCACTGCTGCGCGCGAAAATCAATTCGGGTTCGTCGAGCAGCAGGTTCAAGTCGGTATCGGACATATTGCGCAACTTGTCGCCGCTGACCGCCAGCGGCTTTTGCGCCAGCCCGATCTCGTGCGCCAGTGCGCTGGCGGTGTGCGGATGGTCGCCGGTGATCATGATGACGCGGATACCGGCCAGATGGCAGGTGGCAATCGCTTCAGCCACACCGGGTCGCGGCGGATCGACAAGGCCAATTAGTCCGGCGAAGATTAATTCGGTTTCGCGCTCTTTGGTGAGTTGCGCGCGGTAAGCAAAGGCGATCACGCGCAAGCCCTGCTCCGTCATCTGCTCCTGCGCTGCCAGCAATTTAGCGCGCCCTGCTTCGTCGAGCGGCAATATCTTCCCTTGCAACAGTATTGTGTCGCACAACGGCAGCACACTCTCCGGCGCGCCTTTGCAATACAGCATCTGCCCCTGCGGCGTGTCGCAGATCACCGACATGCGCTTGCGTTCGGTGTCGAACGGAATCTCATCCACGCGCGAGAACAGCGCACCATCCGGCGCACCTTGCAACAGCGCCACTTCCATCGGGTCGCCCTGCCATTCTTCATGGCCGTCGCGTTGTACGCGGCGCAGGTCGTGGCAGTGGCGCATGATGGCGTAAAGCGGTTCGGCTTCGCCTAATTCGCCAGGTGTCCGCAATTCTCCGGAATAATAAAATTGCCGGATGCTCATGCGGTTCTGCGTCAGCGTGCCGGTCTTGTCGCTGCAAATCACGCTGGCCGAACCCAGCGTCTCCACTGCGGGAAGGTGGCGCACCAGCGCGTTCTTCTTCGCCATGCGCTGCGTCGCCATCGCCAGCGACAGGGTGACGGTGGGCAGCAAACCTTCCGGCACGTTGGCGACGATGATGCCGATGGCGAAAATAAAATTGCCCCAGAACGACAAGCCGAGCAAATGACCGATGAGGAAGAACACCGCGCCGAGCAGGATGGCGAACAAGCCCACCAGCCGCGACAGGCGCGCGATTTCTATTTGCAGCGGCGACAACGGTTCGCGCACAACTTGCGTGAGGCGCGCGATGTTACCGAACTCGGTATGCATGCCGGTGGCATACACCATGGCTTTCGCCTCGCCCGAGATTAGCGAAGTCCCGGCATGCAGAATGTCGCGCCGCAATGCGACTTGTTCTTCGTTGGTGGTGCCGGTGTCGCGCGACTTGGGCAGCGATTCGCCGGTGAGATTGGAAGTGTTAACGCGCACGCCGAATGCTTCGATCAAACGGCAGTCGGCGGGCACATCGTCACCTGCCGCCAACACCACCACGTCGCCCGGCACCAGTTCCGCCACCAGCAGTTGCACCGCACGGCCATCGCGCAGCGCAGTGGTATGGCGCGGCAACAGGTTGCGCAACGCGGTCAGGGCTTTTTCCGCGCGGTATTCCTGCCAGAACGAGAACAGGCCGTTGACCACGATCACGCCAAGCACGGCATAACCCAGCATCGCCATGCCCTGCCCCGGTTCACGCCACTCGGCGAAGAACGCCAGCCCCGCCGCCACCCACAGGATCAGCGCGAAGAAGTGGGTAAATTCCTTGAGCAGTCTGCCCAGCAGCGACTGCCCGGCGATCTTCTCAAGTTGGTTGGCACCGTATTTCGCCAGCCGTTGCTCGGCCTCGGCTTGCGACAACCCTTGCGCACTGCTATGCAGATGCGCGTAGAGCTTTTCGATGTCATGACGGTGTGGATTCACGATGTTCAGTCAGGAATAATTTCCCCAGCAAAACTTTGATTAAGTCCATTCGCCCTGAGCTTGTCGAAGGGCAAGAGTATTACTGCATCTGCCCCTATGCTTCCTTGCCCAGTTCGTTGCGGTACGCTTCAAGTCTGCTATGGTAGTTTTTGGCATCGCCGTATGCTAGAAAATTTCTGTAACGCAAATGCGCACTGAGGATTTTGCTGGCATGTTTGATCGGGCAGAAATACTGCTCGGTGCGCGCGATGATCTCGGTCGCGTAGGCCAGCAGGCCGACTGCATACGAACAATACATGCAGTGCCCTTTTTCAAAAAAATTCAGGTATGCCAGGTGCTGATGATCCAGCACCAGATAATTCCCGCGTTTGACCAGGGTTATGCCGTAGATGGGGAAGCAGGTCAGTTGATAGAAGCTGACGCACACGTCGAGCACCAGCATCGGAACAAGCATGGCGTAGATGATGGGCATGGTAATAAAATTTTGCGGGCGGAACGCGATGATCCAGCGCAGTATGCCCAGCTTGACGCGCTTGTGCGCCTCCTTGATGGCTTGCTCGAATACCACGCGCTTGCCATCGATCTGGTAGCGCAGGTTTTCTCCCTGTTCCTGCATGACCGTGTTCAATTCATCTTCGAGCGCGCTTATCTGGTCGAGAATCTGGTGAATCCTGCTGTTCATAACGATCCTCTTTGGAGTGTGTGGACGAAGAACGCGATTGCGCCTGCGTGATGGCAGTATAGGCACTATCGCTGGTATCAGGAGGATTACTGACAAACTTCAATGCGCATCCAGAAGCAGATAAACACCCAACCCAACCATCACCATCCCGCTCATCAGCTTGAGCCAGCGTCCTTCTTTCTCTTGCAAGCGATGCTGGCTCAGCGTGATGACACCGATCGCCAGCACGATCACATCGTCCAGCATGTAGGCCGCATCGTATAGCAGCAGATAGCCGTAATAGCTCGCGCTATCCAGATGGCGCAGCGTCAGGATGCGCGTGAACAGCGCGGGAAAACCCGAGGTGCACATGAACTCGACGATCTGCACCAGCACCGCCAGCACGATGGTGCCGAGCAGCGCTGCTGTCATGTTTTCGGCATGCAGGATGCGCCGCATCCGCGCGTAGATGCCGGGTTTGGCGGCGACGGGAATCGACAATGAAATGCCCCAGCCGAATTTCCAGAAGTCCTTCAGGTTGAGCGCGCCCGCCAACAAGGCGATGACAGCGATGATGATTTCCGAAGCGCGCGAAAGACCGATTAACAGAAACAGATTGAGCCATGCCGCCATGAACACAAAATAGGCGATGCCTTCCACTGCCACAAAAGTGCCCGCGATAGCCAGCATGCGCGGACGATTGTTCAACGGTGCCAACAGCGAGATCATCAGGATCAACACCCACATTGAGCAGGGATTGAAACCGTCCAGCAGCCCCATGGCGAGGGTGAACAGCGGCAGGCCGACTTGCTCTAGCGTCAGCGTGTGACCGAAGAAATCGACAGAGTAGGTTTCCGGCTTGGGCGCTGGCATATCCGGCCCGCAATTCAAACTTGCTGCGGCCTCGCAACTCGCTGCGGTTTTGTCTGGCTCGCTTGGTGGATGCGCACGAACCAAGCTGTCGCGGATGAGATGGTCGGTCGCAGCCCCCTCGGAATAGCCGACGATCAGTTGCGCACCAATCGCAAACGCGGGCACGCGCACCAGCGCATCACCGTGACTCTCGGCGATGCGCTGCAAGCGTTGCATGGCGGCGGGTTCGCGGCTCACATCGCGGATCACGATGCGCAACGCGGGCTGTTCATGTTGGAGTCTTGCCAGAAATTCCTCAGCCTTGGCACAGTGCGGACAGCCTTGGCGCACGAAGACTTCGATGTCGGCTGCATCCTGAGTGGATGCGGGCGATCCTGCTGCAAACGTAAGCCCGCTCCAACCTGAAGTCAGCGCCAGCAACAGGAACAAAACATATTTGGTGATAGACCGCATGGCTATACAGCCTCCGTTCAACATCTGATCCCGGTTTCGTCCCGCATTATAGCGGCGACGATTGAGAGTAGTTGTTCCATTCAACAGACTCATTGACTCAAAGAATGTTGAAACTCAATATCCTCTCACACCATGACATTGCCAGCGTTCCGCTCACGAAAAGAGGCTCAATATGCACGCCATAATTCTTCAAGCAGCCGGTTCCTCTCTGCAACAAATCGAGTTGCCGATATCAGCATGCGGCAATGGAATAGATCAATCCGAGCAGGGATTTTAAAATCGAACCGCCCAGAAACGCCCGTCAATAGGCGATCTACACCATATACATGATGGAGAAGGCCGTGAATATTGGTTGTAGATGAGATGGATATTTATTTCGAGTACGACGGCATTGATTTCCGGAAGTAATCTTTCAGTTTGCCAGCACAGCTAACCAAGTTGCGCCTTCGCGCAACGCGGTATGCCTGACATACAAAAAAACGGCCGGGGTAACCCGGCCATCAGTTTTTTTCTTCTTTTTTTCATTCCGGTCTAGCGCCGGAATCTCACCAGTTTTCCTTTAAGCGATGGATGCGAGGGCTGCATTCAAGGTTGCACTGGGACGCATCGCGGCTGAGGTCTTGGCAAAGTCTGGGTGGTAGTAACCGCCCATATCCACCGGTTTGCCTTGAGCTGCGATCAACTCGGCGGTGATCTTCGCCTCGTTCTCGGCCAGTGTTTTTGCCAGTGGTGCAAAGCGCGCTTGCAAGTCCTTATCCTTGGTCTGTGCGGCCAGTGCTTGCGCCCAGTACATGGCCAGGTAGAAGTGGCTGCCACGGTTGTCGATCTCGCCGACCTTGCGCGAGGGAGATTTGTTGTTGTCGAGGATCTTGCCGTTGGCTTCATCCAGCGCGTCGGCCAACACTTGCGCCTTGGCGTTCTTGAAGGTCTGCGCCAGATGCTCGAGCGACACGCCGAGCGCGAGGAACTCGCCCAGTGAATCCCAGCGCAGGTAGCCTTCTTCCTGGAACTGTTGCACGTGCTTCGGTGCGGAACCGCCCGCACCGGTTTCGAACAATCCGCCGCCGCTCATCAGCGGGACGATGGACAGCATCTTGGCGCTGGTGTTCAGTTCCAGAATCGGGAACAGGTCGGTGAGGTAGTCGCGCAGCACGTTGCCGGTGACGGAGATGGTGTCCAGTCCTTTGCGCGCACGTTCCAGCGAGGCGCGGCAGGCATCGGCCGGTTCCATGATCTTGATATCGAGGCCCTTGGTGTCGTGATCCTTGAGGTACTTCTCGACCTTGGCGATGATCTGCCTGTCGTGCGCGCGGTTCTTGTCCAGCCAGAAGATGGCCGGTGTGTTGGACAGGCGGGCACGGGTAACGGCCAGCTTGACCCAGTCCTGAATCGGAGCATCTTTAACCTGGCACATGCGGAAGATGTCGCCCTGCTCTACTTTTTGTTCCAGCAGGGTTTTGCCTGCGGCATCCACCACACGGATAACGCCGTTACCGGCTGCTTCGAAAGTCTTGTCATGCGAGCCGTATTCCTCGGCCTTTTGCGCCATCAGGCCAACGTTGGGTACGGAACCCATTGTTACCGGATCAAGTGCGCCGTTCTTTTTGCAATCGTCGATGGTGGCCTGAAATACGCCTGCGTAGTTGCGGTCGGGGATCATCGCCTTGGTGTCGTAAGCCTTGCCGTCGGCACCCCACATCTTGCCGCCGTCGCGGATCATCGGCGGCATGGAAGCGTCGATAATCACATCGCTGGGCACGTGCAGGTTGGTGATGCCTTTGTCGGAATTCACCATCGCCAGTTGCGGCTGTTTCTTGAAGCAGGCTTGAATGTCGGCTTCGATCTCGGCGCGCTTGGCTTCCGGCAAGGTAGCAACCTTGGCCACCACGTCGCCGAAACCGTTGTTGACGTTAACGTTCAGTTCCTTGAGCGTCGCGCCATGCTTGTCAAATACGTCCTTGAAGTACACCGAGACAGCGTGGCCGAACATGATGGGATCGGAGATCTTCATCATGGTGGCTTTCAGGTGCAGCGACATCAGCACGTTCGGCTCTTTCTTCGCGGCTTCAATCTGATCGGCGAAGAACTGGCGCAAAGCGCGAACGTTCATGGCGCATGAGTCGATCACCTCTCCTACTTTGAGCGTGGTCTTTTCCTTCAGCACGGTGGTCTTGCCGTCTGCTCCGACGAACTCGATGCGCACCGGACCCGCTTCGGAAACGGTCACGGATGTTTCACTGCCGTAGAAATCGTTGGCCGTCATGTGCGCCACGTGGGTCTTGGAATCAGCAGCCCATTTGCCCATGCGGTGCGGATGCTTGCGCGCAAAATTCTTGACCGACAGCGCAGCGCGACGGTCGGAGTTGCCTTCGCGCAACACCGGGTTCACGGCACTGCCGAGCACCTTACCAAAGCGCACCTTGAGTTCCTTCTCGGCTTCGTTCTGCGGATTCTCGGGGAAGTCAGGAATCTTGTAGCCTTGCGATTGCAATTCCTTGATCACCGTTTTCAGTTGCGGCACAGAGGCGCTGACGTTTGGCAGTTTGATGATGTTGGCTTCGGGCTTCAGCGTCAGTTCGCCCAGCCATGTCAGGTCGTCATTGAGCTTCTGGCTCTCGGTCAGGTTATCCGGGAAGTTGGCGATGACACGGCCTGCCAGGGAAATGTCGCGGGTCTCAACATCAACGCCCGCAGCCTTGGTGAAGGCTTGCACAATAGGCAGCAAAGAGTAAGTTGCCAGCGCTGGCGCTTCGTCAACCTTGGTCCAGTAAATGATTGGTTTGGTCATGTTTGTCTCTTCAATAAATGGGGTTAGGCCGCCTGCTGGCTGGCAAACAGGGAAAGCGCGCCACCGGCACGGATCATCGGAATGTCTTCCTTGCCTTGCGCGAGTTTCAGCGGAATATCGCCTAGGCCTTCAACTACCAGTTTGAAATTACCGCTATCCAGTGTGGCCATGTCCAGCGACACTTTGGCACCTTGCTGGATGCGATCCAGATCAGCCGGGTTCTCGAAGGTCAGACCCAGGATGCCGAAGTTGGCCAAGTTGGCGAGGTGAATACGCTCGAAGCCCTTGGCCACGATGGCGCGTACGCCGAGGATGCGCGGGCACAGACCGGCGTGCTCGCGCGAGCTGCCCATTCCGTAGCCGTCGCCAGCGACGATAAAGCCATGCTTGCCTGCATCGCGCACGGCTGCAGCGCGGGTGCTGAAGGTCTTGTCCACTTGCACGAAGGTCGCTTGCTTTGCGTACTCGTCCGCGTTGGAACGCAAGGACAGATATTTGCCGGCAGGCTGGATGTGGTCGGTGGTGATTTCGTTGCCCAGCTTGAGCAGGATTTCGCCGGACAGCTTGGCTGGCAAAGGATCGAGCGTCGGCAGCGGCGCAATGCCGGGGCCGTAGCGCATCACCACCTTGTCTGCGTCGGCTTGCGGCAGAGGCGCAATATAGGAGTCCATGTCCACAACCGGCGGAACCAGCTTGATTGAAAGTTCAGCATTATTTCCGAGCAGGTCGCGCGGGTCGGTGATGCATCCCATCACAGCGCTGGCAGCGGCGGTAGCCGGGCTAACCAGATGCACGGATGCGGTCTCTGTACCGGAACGGCCTTCGAAGTTACGGTTGGCAGTCGAAAGCATCACACCTTTGCTGGCCGGGCTGAAGCCTTGGCCGATACAGGCGGAGCAGGCGTTTTCCATGACGCGCACACCGGCGGCGTAGAAAATTTCCAGATAACCGGCTGCAGCCAATTGGCGCGCAATGGCTTGCGAACCGGGAGCGATGGCGGTGTCCACTTTGACTTTTTTGCCGCGCAGAATTTCGCCGACACGAGCCAGATTTTCGTAGTTGGCGTTGGTGCAGCTACCGATGAACACGGCGTCGATAGGCTCGCCTGCGTGATCCTTCACCTTATCCATGGATTTCAGGCGCGGATACAGCGCGATGGTCGGTTGCAGGTCGGACAGGTTGACCTCAATAGTGCGCGAATAAGTTGCGCCAGCATCGGCGACTAGCGGCTGGAAGTCCTTGGCACGCTGACGGCCTTCGAGGTAGGACTTGGTGACATCGTCCGAAGGGAAGATGGAGAAGGCGACGCCGCCTTCGGTGCCCATATTGCAGATGGTGGCACGGTCAGCGACATTCAGACTCTTCAAACCGGAACCTGTGTATTCCAGACAGATGCCTTTGTTGCCCTTGATGCCGATGACCTTGAGCACATTCAGGATCACGTCCTTGGCCAGCACGCCGGGATGCAGCGAACCAGTGATATTCACTTGCACTACTTTTGGCATATCCATTTTGTAGGATGTGCCCGCCATGGCGAAGCTCACATCGGTACCGCCCGCGCCCATGGCCAGCATGCCCATGCCGCCGGCATTGGTGGTGTGCGAGTCGGAGCCGATCACCGATTTGCCGGGTGCAGCGAAATCCTGCAAGAACACACTATGGCAAATACCGTTACCGCAACGCGAGAAGTAGCAGCCGAATTTCTTGCTGAAGCTTTCGAGATAGTGGTGGTCGTCGCTGTCAATGTAGCCGACTTGCAACGTTTTGTGGTCAACCACAATGACGGAGGTGGTCTTCACGCGATCCACGCCCATCTTCTCGAAGGCCAGTGCAGCAGCTGTGCCAGTGGCATCCTGATACAAGGTGTGAGTGAACTGGATTTCCAGCGGTTGTCCCGCTTCAGGGAGTTGCTTCAAACCTCCGGCAGCATTGGCCAGGAGGATTTTTTGTGCGACGTTGAATGCTGTCATGAGATCCTCATTAATAATTATTGATCGTTAAACTCGTCAGTCTTCGAAAGCATTTGATTGACTGCGAATCCTACGCAAATTAAAGGAGCTTGGCTCAGATTTTTTAATTTCAAAAAAGTCCGAGCCAGCTCCTGATTGATACTTAGCTAATCCACGAATAATCCATTTTTCCGATCGTGCCTTTGGCTTGCGGAACAGATTTTCACGGGTTTGGCAAAATATACTATTCAGTTAAGAAACGTGGTTGCACTGCGAAGCCGGTGTGCGTGTATCCATGTTACGTCCGCGATTGATGTGGTCGTCAATCTCACCTGCGCATCCGGCCATACGGCCAAACAGGAACGCGGTGAACGCCGCCATCTCCAGCGAGCTTTCGCTGAACTCGCCTTTACGGTAGCGCGACCACAGCAGTTTCAGCAGCATCGCGGCGATGATCGCATCAATGTTGACGCAAAACACGTTGTTGGTCACCCCGTTGTCGAACAAGGCTTGCACCAGCGTGCGGTAGAAATCGTGGAACACGTTCTTTTCACCGCGCTCTTCAAACAGTTCCGCGATGTAAACCTCGCGCGGATCCTTGTTGACCTGATGTCCTTTGAACACCGGATGGTTGACACCCGGAATGTTTCGCACCGGCAGACCAAGCGCCTTGCCAGCCTTTTTCTCGGCACCGAATGCCTTGGCAAAATCCGTCGCCATTGCCTTGAGATCAAGACCATGGTTGACAGCACCCGCATCAGTCAGATTGGTTTTGCTAAAGCTCTCAATCAGGAACTGGATACCTTCAAAACCGTTACCACCGTGAGCGAATCCGGTATGCGTCAGGAAGCCGATCATGCCCTTGTTAATCTGCACACGTTCCGGCGATTCAGGACCGTCGGCGGATACAGCGCCCTTGCAGCCCTGTGCCGAAATAGTGCCAACACCATTGGAAATAATCAGACCCAGCATGACCTGGAACGGGAACAGGCTTGCTTCTGTCGGCTTCTCACCCAGCAAGGCAAGATAAGCCAACTGCGTGATGGTCCACGACTCCAGAATCTCCTGATTGTCGAAACCGCAGAACTTGCTCGTCTGATGATTCTTGGCCTCGGTCGAAGCACCGATGATGACCGCAAACAGATGGGCATACCAAGGCAGATTGCGCACGGTCAGACGTGAGATACGCTTGCGAATCAGCGGCTCCCAAGCGATGGTCGTGGTCAGTGCGGCGATCACGGCATCCGTAGTCGGGTAGCCTTTCAGCGAACGCAAATATTTCACGAAGACGGATTTGGCACCGCGCTTGTCAAAAGCCTTGAGCAGCGCCTCGGCTTGTGCATTCGGCGCTTTGCCCAACAGGGTTGCGAGTTGTTCGGCACTGGCTGTTTCGGGCGCGATTTTGGCTAGTTCGTCGTCGCCCCTAGCCAGACCGGAATGGGCAAATAATTCAACCAGTGTGTCGGCAGCCTGACGTGCGTCGTCCACGCGTTTCGGGCCAAGCAGCGCGACAGCCGCGCTGATTGCCGTATTGGGAGAATTGCCAGCCTCACGTGCCGCATCTGCTGCAGCCAGCATGACTTCGCCGTGCAAATTAACACGTGCAGCCACTGCCAGATTGAACAGGGCATTGTCGTTGGCATCGTTGAGTTCACGCACCAATGCCAGACACAGATTGGATTCCAATGGCTGCTTGGCAGTGTCCAGAATGGAAATGCCGTTGACCTTGGTGACTTGTGTCTTGGCATCCATCACCGAACTGCCAGAACAATCCTTCATGGACTGGCGCGGGAAGATGGCACCAACGTGCTTGAGCAATTCAGCGATTTGTTCGTCATAAGGCGACAACGCCTTGACCACCGGAATATTCAACGCGGGCGGCAGCTTCAAGCCTTGGTTGTCTCCAAACCACGGTTTCAATTCCAGATTGCCTTCCGGCGGAAAATCTTTCTCTACGCCGTTCAGCTTCATCACCGCTGTCAGTGCCAACGGGATGTGCGAGATGTTGGTGACCACCGCGCCTTTTTTCGAACACACCGGATTTTCAGGAGTAAAAATATCTTTCACTTCGAATTTATCCATGAACCATTTTTCTTTGGCGCGTGCATCATCGCCAGATCCGGCGATAGCTCCAGCGTGGCCAACAGCGCGTGTCAGATTGGCTTTCCAGCGCCCAACCACGCAAGCCACCACTGGCTTATCAAAGGTAACCGCTTCTTCGTAGTAACCGCCCGGCTCAGAATACAACACCGCCGCTTTGGTACGCGTATCGTTAGACATGGCGTAAGCGAACTCGGCAGTGGCAAAGTTGATATAGACATCCTTACCGCTTGAGATCAGCGTTGTCGTGCCCCAGCCACCGATCGACAGATAGTTGGCGATGGTGGTGGTGAAGTTGCCGGAGTTTGAAAAAATGGCAACAGAGCCTTTGCGCAAAGTCTCTTCCGGCTTGTCGCCGCCCAGCGCGCCGCCGATGCGAATATGATTCCAGGAATCTGCCACACCCAGACAGTTGGCACCAAAAATATCCACGCCGCGCTGCTGTCCAAGCGCGCGAATCTCGCGTGCATCATGCACCGAGGTTTTTTCGGTAAGGATGATGACCTTCTCGACATCAGGATTGATACGGATCAGTTCGGCGACACCGTCGCGTACGGCGGATGGTGGTAAATAAACGACACCGACGTTGAATTTGTGTCCTGCATCCAAACCTTCGCGCACGTTGTTGTAAACCGGAATGTTGCCAATGGGTGTCTCAACGACTTGACCGCGACGTCCCGGCGAAGTGCCGAACACAATATTGCCACCCGAGTAAGCATGGCTAACCGGGGTTACGGAGCGGGATTCGTTCCCGGTGATGTTCAGCACGCAAATGCGATCATCCTTGGTTGCAATATCGGCCAGCGAGCGGATGCCGACGAAGTATTTAAAGTTCTCGATTCCAGGCTTTCTCATTGCTTGTCACCTTTGCTAATTGTTCATTTTGTAGGTGGGCACGCTTTTGTGTCCACACTGACAGAGTTAATTTGGCATACGCGTGGGCACAGAATCCGTGCCCACCCTACTTCATGCGCCGGCTGGAAGACCCAGCAGCTTCGCCACTTCAGCGCGTCCGCCACTCTTCATCCAGAGATCCGCTTCCTGCGCATAGTTCACCACGTCTGTCATCGCGGAATCGAAGCCGAATATTTTGTAGGGTATGCGCAACGAATCGCACACATCCTTGAACACACCCATGCCGCGTATCACTTGCGGGCCGCCGCGTCCGATCACAACATAGATCGGTGTTGGGCCATGTTCGCTGAAGTAATCGCGCAACGCATCGGCCATCGCACGGAACGTAACGAAGATGTCCGTGTTATTGGCCTTGCCGCCAATGACGAACAGCACGTTGGATTGCTTGAGATAGTATTTCAGACAAATACGCATCACTTCATACATTTTTTCATATGGCGGGTTGCCGCCGAAGTCGGAAGAGATGATGGCATCGTTGCCCAACACTTCGGTGACCAACGAATTCGCGCCGCCACCGAAAGTTGGTGCCAGAATCGTGCCCTTCTCGTTAATCACATAAACATCGCTCTGCCCCTGATAAGTGCGCAGCTCGTTGATTTCTTGCTCGAAGTCGTTGGCTTCGGTGACGAACAGGTCAACCGGCAGGTTCAGGCGGTTCACGCGGGGATCGTCGCGGTCAAAGCCGCACTTGAAGTCACAGGCAACCGGCACTAGCGAACCGGACTTGCTCTCCATCATGCGGATGGGGTTCAGTTCCAGCGTGGACATACCGTAAAGGTGATACAGATCCCACAGCTTGGGCAAGTGCTGCACCAGCGGCGACACGATCTCGCGCGGTGCGCCCAAATCGGACAGTGCGTTGGAGATAACGAAAGACTTCAGTCCTGTCAGCGGGTCGAACGGCACTTCGATGATCTGATCCTTGCCCAGCTCTTCGATGTCCATGCCGCCGTGATGCGTGAGTGTCATGACCGGCGCGCGATAGCGTGTGGAATCGGTGATCGAAAAATAAATCTCGTGCGCGGCAGGAACAGCGCCTTCGAAGGTAACGCCGCGCGATTTATAAACGACGTTGCCAACTTTGTATTCGGCAAAATACAGGCGCTCTTTTTCGGCCAGCGCCGTCTTCAGATCACTGGCGCGTCCGATCAAACCGGACTTGCCCTTTTTGCCGATACCGCCCTTGAAAATCGGCTTGATAAACACCGATCCGCAACGCTCGATCATGCTAAAAATTTCGTGTTCGCTGGCTTCCGGCCCGAGTATCTCGGAGGCAGGAAAATCAACGATCTTAAGCAACTTCGATCCGTAAAGCATTCCACTTATATTCATGAATTACTTACCTCTTCATTATCAAATTCTGCACAACTTGTCGCATAGGATGAGCGATTCCTTTTGCCCACTCCAGCAGCATCGTTATTTTCGCGTAGGCAAAAAAAAATCACCCACCCTCCCTTGTTAATATTCTTCCGGCAATCCCTTCAACTGCGCCCAAGAATAGACAGGCCCCTTGGTACACACATAATCCTTTCCAACATTGCAACGACCGCATTTGCCCAAGCCGCATTTCATCTTATTTTCAATAGTGGTAAAGATATGTTCGTCCGCGAAGCCAAGTTGGTGCAGATTCTGAATCACGAATTTAATCATGATAGGTGGCCCGCAGGTGATGGCGATGGCGTTGTCGGCTGAAGGAGCTTTGTCCATCACGTTGGCAGGAACAAAACCACAGTATCCGTTCCATCCATCCTCGGTCTTGTCCACGGACAGCTGGAGGTCTACGTCGCCACGCAATTTTTCCAGTTCTGCCCTGTACATGATGTCGCGTGGAGAGCGACCTCCGTAAAATACAGTTATTTTCTTGAAATAGTCTCGCTGTGCAACCGCTGTGGTGATGACTGGCCAAATCGGCGCCAAGCCGCAGCCGCCACCGATGAAGAATAGATTTTTTCCTCTCCAGTCGTCAACCGGAAAGCTGTTACCGTAAGGGCCGCGAATGCCGATCACATCGCCAACTTGCAGTTCATGAAATGCTGCGCTCACACGACCTACGCGCATGATGCTGAATTGCTTGTATTCCTTGATCAGAGGCGAAGATGCGATAGAAATCATCATTTCACCACGACCGAAGATGGAGAGCATCGCGCATTGGCCACACTCGTGAGCAAAGGCCTCGCCGTTCACCGGCTCTATACGGAAGGTCTTGATGGAACGTTCGCCGGCCACCTCCTCCTTGATGTGGACAACCCTGGCCAATTCTGGAAGATAAATGTTATCCGGCATGTTCGGTTACCTTGTTAACAGTAGTAATAATATCAATTCCGACCGAGCATTCAGAGATACAGCGACCACAGCCTGTGCATTGAGGCATCCCGAAATTCTCTTGGAAATATTGAAACTTGTGGCTCACCCGCTGACGCAATCTGGAGCCCAGACTTTCGCGCGGATTGTGTCCAGAAGTGTGCATGGTGAAGTCCGGAAACTGGCAATTGTCCCAAGTACGCACTCGGTTGCCCTTTACCGGCGAAGCACCCGTTGATTCGTCGTTAATGTCGAAGCAGTGACACGTCGGGCACAGGAATGTGCAGACTCCGCAGCCAATACAGGCACGTGCCAACTCTTCCCACAGCGGCGATTTGAAGCTCGCTTTCAGCTTGGCAGGTACTGCATCCACATTTTTAACCGCGCGTTGCGGCTGGGCTACTGCATCAGCATGGGTGCGCTCCACCAACTTTTTATCAACAGATGTAGGTGCGGCGAATAATTTTGCCGCTGCAGCCATCAGCGCCTTGCCAGTCTCGGTAACCGCTGACACGTAATAGCGATCACCCAGATCGGTCATCAGCACGTCCATGCCCTCAGTGGCTACCGGTGAACCACCTACCGACAGGCAGAAACAATTGCTGCCTTGCGGCTTGTTACAGGCCAACCCGACATAAGCCAGATTTTTACGACGCGTCTGATAGTAAGGATCAGCCACGTGGTCGCTGAACACCATATCCATGCGCACCGCGCCAGCGCCATCACAGGGACGAACACCGAACACGGCACGACGAGTTGCCGTCGGCATTTTCTGCGTCAAACGTGGCGGTTCGCCCTTGATCTGCTCGAACGAGAAAAACACTTCGCGCTGCGGAAAGGAAAGCCCTTTGGGCGGCTGCGTGGTGTTGCTGTGATCGAGTCGGACAGCACCGCTAAGCGCGCGGTAAGCCCAGATGCCGTCTTCCACTGAGGGAGCGAGAATCTCCCACTCGCTTAACGCGGCAATCCAGTCGTCGATTTGCTTCTTGCCTAGAATCTTTTCCATGCCGTTACCTAATGAATTTTTCGGGATCATTGTCGAGGAAGGATGCCACCAGCGCCGGCGCCCCGATGCTTGCCCCCGGTTCATAGCCGAACTGTTCGCGTGCTTCCCGCTCCATCTTGTTGTTGAGCAGACGCAACGGAATATTGACTGGACAGACGCGCTCGCATTCATTGCAGTCAATACAGCGACCAGCCAAGTGCATGGCACGCGTCAGGTGGTAAGTAATATTTTCTGAACGCACTGCCGAGCGTTCGATCCAGCGCACGCGGTTGGCTTTTTCTTCCGCGGTTGTTTGCGCGTTTACCGGGAAGCTGATGCTGTCCACCACGCATTCTTCGCAGTAACACATCGGGCATACAGAACGGCACGCAAAACATCGGATGCAGCGATCAAACTGGCGTTCCCAGAATATCCAGCGTTCGCCCGCATCACGCTCTTCAAAACGTTTGAGCGCAGCGAACGGCTCTGCCAATTCGCGTCCCGTCTTGTCCTCGCCGAGAACTACATTGTGTTCTCTCGGGTAGGGAATACGGCATTCCAGGCAACGGTCAGCCATGATCTCACGGGCTGGCAGACGCTTTTCGCCTTGCGCCGTAGTAAATACGTAGTCATCGCCGTCAAATGAGGCATTTGTTGCCTGAATACCATTGGCAGCCAACTTGCGTTCGACCAACACACCGCTTCCTTCGCAGGACATACCAATGATGTAAACCTCCTCGCGCTTGAAATAATGCTCTTGCATCAATACAACGATAGCGCGTGCATCGCAGCCTTTGGCAACAATGGCGATAGGCCGCCCCGGATTGTTGCGGGTATGCGCCAGAAACTTGCGATCCTCAACCAGATACAGCGAGAGGTTGTGGAAACAGGTGGGATCCCACACCAGTTCGTCGGCCTGCTCCGGCGTGGTGATGACCACGGGTTCGGCATTCATGCCACTGCTGGAACGGCGGTAACCAATGACGGCACGCACTTCATTTTTTGTGAGCAAATCGCGCGCGGTGTCGCGCATGTCTTGAATATTAATCATGAGCGGTCCGCCTTCAATTTTTTCTGCGGTCCGAGCGGTCTCAGGTCTTCGACAAAGTCTTTGATGACCTGAGAATATTTCGCTCCTTCTGCAGCTGACACCCAAGACATGCGGAAACGATCAGGTTCAACACCAACAAATCCAAGCAACTCCTTGACCAGATGTATCTTACGACGCGCCAAAAAATTACCTTCAATGTAATGGCAATCGCCGATATGACAGCCTGATACCAGCACACCGTCCGCTCCTTTGTTTAAGGCAGACAGGATATACATCGGTGATACGCTGCCCGAACAAGGAACGGTAATAGGTGTTGCATTGGACGGGTACTGGATGCGCGAAACACCAGCCAGATCGCTGCCTGCCGACGAGCACCATTTGCACAGGAAGGCGACGATTCTGGGTTCGTAATCAGTAGTTACTTCAGCTTGTTGTTCCGACATCTGCTTTCCTTAATTTTTAAGCCAGGCAGGCTTCAATCATTTCGTGAATCTGCATGGCCGTGGCATTCTTTACCTCGATGGCAGCTCGCAAACACGTGGCTGAACAACTGCCGCAGCCTTCGCACAGCACTTCGTTGACCACCGCTTTACCGTTCTCCAGACTAATCGCATTATATGGACATGCACTTACGCACATTTCACAGCCCGTACAGTGTGAATTACGTACGAAAGCCACGGTTGGCGCATGACTCAAAGTATTCTGCGACAACAGCCCGATAACCTTGGCGGCGGCTGCACCGGCTTGGGCTACCGTCTCGGGAATATCCTTGGGACCCTGGGCGCAACCCGCTAGAAAGATACCTGCGGTAACACTCTCCACCGGCTTCAGTTTAGGGTGAGCTTCAGCCAGGAAACCATCCTTGTCGCGACCGATCTTGAGCGTTTTGGCGATTTCTGCGGTACCTTTCGATGGCTCCATGGCGAGTGCCAGCACCACCATGTCGGCATCAATCTCCACGTTTTGTCCGGTCAGCGTGTCGGTACCGAGAACCCTGATCTTGCCGTCCTTGCGGTAGAGTTTGGACACGCGGCCGCGCAAATAAATGGCTTCGTCCTCCTCCATGATGCGCTGTACAAATTCCTCGTAACCCTTGCCGCCAGACCTGATGTCGATGTAGAACACGTAGGCACGTCCATCCGGCACATGGTGCTTGTACAAGCTGGCGTGTTTAGCGGTATACATGCAGCAAATCTTGGAACAATAGGCACAGTGATTGGCAGGATCGCGCGATCCGACACACTGGATGAACACCACTTCCTTGGGCACTGTACGATCTGACGGCCTGAGCACATGTCCTTGGGTCGCGCCCGAAGCCGAGCACAGACGTTCGAATTGAAGACCATCAAGCACGTCATCAATCTGGCCGCCGCCCAGTTCGTTCATGTGTTCCTGACCATAGAGATCGTATCCGGTTGCCACCACAATGGCTCCCACATCCTCGATCAATGTCTGGGGTCGCATGTCGTAGTTGATTGCCCCGACTTCGCAAACGTCCTTGCACTTTCCGCAACGAATGGGATTCAAACCCAGACAGGCGCTTTCATCAAGCGTATAACTGGCCGGAATGGCTTGGGCAAAGGGTATATGGATGGCACGGCGTGCAGTCAGTCCAAGATCGAATTCGTTCGGCACCACGACAGGGCACACGGCAGCGCAGTCGTCACAAATCTTGCACAATTCCGCATCAACGAAAGTGGGCTTTTGCAGGATGTTGACACGGAAATTACCCACCGAGCCGCTGACCTCTTTCACCTCACTGTAGGTCATCAGTTTAATCTTGGGATGGCGCGAAACGTCCACCATTTTGGGCGACAAGATACACTGCGAGCAATCCAAGGTAGGGAACGTTTCAGAGAGCTGCAACATGTGGCCACCGATCGTGGCTTGTTTTTCTACCAGAATCACTTCCAGACCGGCATTGGCAATATCAAGCGCAGCCTGAATACCGGCAATGCCGCCGCCAATCACCAACACCTTGCGTGTGACCGGTACTGCAATCGGCTCCAAAGGTTGGTCACGTCCGGCACGGCGCACAGCGCTACGCGAAATCTTGATCGCCTTCTCGGTAGCGCGATTCCTGTCTTTATGAACCCAGGCGCACTGCTCGCGGATGTTGGCAATCTCGCACGTGAAGCTGTTCAGACCTGCGCGCTTGGCGTTGTCGCGGAAAGTTTTTTCATGCAAATTCGGCGAACAGCAGGAGATCACCACGCTGTCCAGATTATTGTCCTTGATTGACTGAATCACCGCGTTCTGCCCCGGATCGGAGCACATGTAAACGTAGTCCTCCGAATAGACAACGCCTTCCTCGGTAGCCATCACTTCAGCCACCTTCTTCACATCAACGGTGGCGGCGATATTGTTGCCGCAGTGGCAGACGAAAACGCCTGTGCGTTTTTTCGTCATGATTTTGCTCCAGCAGTGCTCATGGCTTCGAGACCATGGTTATAGCCCTTCTCGAATGCCCTGATGTTGATCTTCAGGAAACGATCAGGAACGAGACCGGGAAGTGCCTTTTTCATGGCATCTGCAGTCACTACTTTGGTCACAGCAGTAAGGAAACCCAGCGCTACAAGGTTTGTAAACAGGCGGTTGCCCAGCTCTTCAGCGAAGCGTGTTGCCGGAACGCGATATAGCTTGAGATCGGAATGCTCAGATTTCAGCTTGACCAAATCATTTTCGACGATCAGCACCCCGTCCTTGGGCAGTTCGCCGTAATAGGTATCGTAGGCTTCCTGCGACAACGCCATGAGAATTCCAGGATGGGTGATATACGGGTAAAGAATACGGCTGTCTGACACCATGAGTTGAGCCGCACAGGCACTGCCGCGTGCCTCCGGGCCAAAGCTCTGAGTCATGGTGGCGAACTTGTCGTCGTACAGCGACAGCGCCTTGCCCGTGATCAGGGCGCAGCGGATGATGCCCTGTCCGCCGAATCCCGAAAATCTGATTTCTTGGGTGCTCATACGCTCGCTTCCTACTTACGGGTCTTCTTTACGGGAGCCTTGGCTGTAGCCTTTTTTGCCACAGCTTTGACGGATGTTTTGGGCGCAACCTTCTTTGCCACAGCTTTAACAGTTGTCTTGGCCGCAGCTTTCTTTGCTACAGCTTTAACAGTTGTCTTGGCCGCAACTTTCTTTGCTACAGCTTTAACAGTTGTCTTGGCTGTAGCTTTCTTTGCCACAGCTTTAATGGCTGTCTTGGGCTTTGCTTTCTTTGTAACTTTAGCTGGGGCTTTTTTTACTGGTATCTTGGCTGACACTTTCGTCACAGCTTTCTTTTCCTCAGTAGCCAGCACAGCCGCACGACGAGCGGCGACTCTCTCCTTCTCAGCTTTTGCCTCAGCTTCGCGTTCTGGAATTGTTTTGCCGTAAAGCTGGTAATCGTCGCCCACTAACTTGATACAGCATTTGTCCACGGCTTCCAGATAGGTTGGCTTGTCCTTATCGACAAATTTGCCGATGACAATTTTTCCCTGGAAGTCGATGGCTGTTTCACGGGTATCCGCGCCATGCTTGAGTATGGTTTTTTCCTGATAGTCCTGCAGCATATCGACTCCGTCGCCAAGCCTGTTGCGGCGCAGATAAAGCGTGGTGCAAGGCGAGATAATTTCGATGAAGGAGAAACCCTTGCGTTGCAGTGCTTCCTCGATGGACTGGGTAACGTTGCGTGCATGCATTGATGTCCAGCGTGCGATGTAAGTGCCACCGGCTGCATCAACGAGGAACGGCAGACTGAATGGATATTCGTAGTTGCCGTATGGCGTCGTCGAGGCAATTGCAGTGCTCGGTGTGGTCGGTGTGACTTGGCCGCCAGTCATGCCGTAAGTAAAGTTGTTGTTGCAGATAACGATCAAATCCATGTTGCGACGTGCAGCATGAATCAGATGGTTCCCGCCGATGCCGGTCAAGTCACCCTCACCGCTGAACACCACCACGGTCAATTCCGGATTGGCGAGTTTGACACCGGTCGCCACGGGAATAGCACGGCCATGCGTTGTATGAATCGAGTCAAAATCAACATAACCCGCTACCCGACCAGTACAGCCGATACCTGAAACCACGACCAATTTCTTGGGATCAATACCGCTGCGCTTGACGGCTTCGGCGAACGCGTTCACTTCTGAACCAATACCACATCCAGGACACCAGATATGCGGCATGCGATCCATGCGCAGTACGCCGGACATAGGGCTTTCTGATTTGAATTTCTTAATATCAGTACTCATTTGTTTGCCTTTCTGATCGCGTCCAGAATGACTTCCGGATCATGCACCGCACCACCGCAATGATTGACGCTAATGACTTCGCTACGTCCATGGGCACAACGCTCTACCTCGCGCACCATCTGTCCGTAGTTGATTTCCGGAACAACAAATGCCTTTACCTTACCCGACAATTCGCTGATGCGCTTCTCGCAAAACGGCCAAATTGTAATCAAGCGCAATGAGCCGACTTTAATACCTTCCTTGCGTGCATCTTGAATGGCTTTGACAGCAATTCGTGATGTAATTCCGTAAGACACCACTACAATATCTGCACCCTCAACCTGATCTTCTTCAAGACGGATGATGTCGTCAGCATTGCTATTGATCTTTTCCATCAGATGCGTCACAACGATTTTGCCCTGATCAGCGGTCATCACTGGATAGCCCATCTCGTTGTGCACCAATCCGGTAATGTGAAAGTTGTACCCGTCACCCGCACGTACCATGGGATGGCCGCCCTTGCTGTCGAATTTGTAGGGACGGCAATCTTCTTTAGGCCCACTGTAGTTGTTGCGCGGAACTACCTTGATTTGATCGGCAGGAGGAATCACCACCTTCTCGTGCATGTGTCCTACGGTTTCGTCAGTCAAAATGATGACTGGAACACGGTAGAACTCGGACAGATTGAAAGCCTCAACGGTAAGGTCGAAACATTCCTGCGGACTGTCGGGGCACAGTGCGATCATGGCGTTATCGCCATGCGGCCCATATTTCGCCTGCATCATGTCCTGCTGTGCTGTCAGCGTCGGTAAACCGGTAGAAGGTCCGCCGCGCTGTACGTTGGCGATCACCAGAGGGGTCTCGGTCATGGCAGCCAATCCGATGTTTTCCGTCATCAGCGAAAATCCAGGTCCGCAAGTTACGGTCATGCATTTTTGCCCTGCCCAAGCCGCGCCAATCAGAGCGGCGATAGAAGCAAGTTCATCTTCCATCTGAATGAACAACGCCCCCACTTCTGGAGCACGCTCAGCAAAACGCTCGGCGGTCTCTGTCGATGGTGTAATGGGATAACCGGCGAAGAAGCGACAACCCGCCGCTAATGCACCTTCAGCGAGCGCATGGTCTCCATCCATGAAATGTGGGCCTGAATCAACCCCTTTTGGATCTGCGGATACTGTCTTCACTTTTCTGTTACCCCTTTCTGATTCTCGTCATCCCGTGTCACGAAGATAGAAAACTCCGGACAAATCATTTGGCAATACCTACAATCGTGGCATTTTTCCGGATTCTTGGCGTAGGGCGGGTGATAGCCCTTGGCGTTGTATTCGGGAGAAATGTCCAGCACGTTAGTTGGGCAGAACTGCACACAGAAACCGCAGCCCTTGCACCAGTTTTCGTTGACATAAACATTGCCGTGAAGCTGTTTGAGTTCATTGAAAAACATGCAGCCTCCCTTAGTCCAGTCCGCGCGCCGCCAAGGCGGGCACAGGATCAATATGATTCAGATCGAAACGCAGCGCGTCCTCACCACATTCGAGAGCTACCGCCATCAACTGTGTAAAGTACAGCACCGGCAAATGTTTGAAATCAGGGTTGAGACGCTTCGCGTCGTCCTGACGGAAGTCCAGGTTGTATGCGCACATCGGGCAACTAACCACCACCATATCCACATTCCCCTCGTTAGCCGATCCCATAATTTTGTCGGTACGGTCAGCAATGATTTCAGGGGAGCCAACAGCGTGATATGCGCCGCAACACTCAGTTTTGAGCGGAAAATTCACGGGTGTCGCACCGAGTGCGGCGACTAGATTTTCCATAATCATGGGATTTTCAACATCGTCAAAAGCGACCTCATTCGGGCGCACCAACATACATCCGTAGTAGCAAGCAACGCGCAGCCCCTTGAGTGGCTTCTTCACTTTTTCAGCCACCTTGTCGAAACCGACACGGTCACGTAGATATTCGAGCAGATGAAGAACATCCACATCGCCTTCATATTTGGTGGTTTCGAGGCTCAGAAAATCGTTGATGGTGGCTAACTTTTCTGGATTCTTTTTTACGTCATTATTGGCACGCTTGAGCGTGTTGTAGCACATGGCGCAGGAAGTCATGAACTCGTTGGACTGAGCTTCCTTGACGCGAATCAAATTGGTCACGGGAGCAACGCGGTTCATGACGTTGTCAGAACCCAGCGCATGCACCGTGCCGCAGCAATTCCAGCGTTCTAGCTCTTCAATTTCCACGTCCAGTTGCGCCATGGACGACACCGTGGAAACGTCGAAATTTCTAGCGCTGTTCTTCAGCGAGCATCCGGGATAGTAAATAAGTTTCATCGGTATGTTTTCGCTTCCCATCAGGAGGTCAGTTTACGCATGGCGCTGATCGTGGCGATCGGCGGCAAATCGCCGCGCGCTTCGGGAGACAACTCCCATATTTTGAGACGGTCATTTCGTTGACCATCGCGCAGTGCCGTTTCACGCAAAGATTCGATGACCTCGGCGATTTTTATGTTCTTCGGACAACGCGAGTTACAAGTCAGGCAGGACACGCAAGTCCAGATCGTGCGTGAAGCCAACAACTGTTTCTGCATACCCAGTTGCGCCATACGAATGATTTGATTTGGCAATATATCCATGTAGGCCGCCATCGGGCAACCGGCAGAACATTTGCCGCACTGGTAGCAAGCAAGCAGTTTCTGGCCGCTAATCTTTTCGATTTTGGCAACGAATGCACTACCGATACTAGAAGAGAGACGCACGGTTGTATTCATGGATGGCCTTTCAGAACTTCGCGTCCATGCGGAACTCGGGCATGTCGAGCCACAAGCCGGTGTTAATCACGCTGTCCAGTTGCGCTTGAAGGTTGTCATACTGGTAACACTCCCCTTCAATCATCTTGCCGACCAGCTGGATAATTTCAAAATCATCGGTATGCGAAGATAACTCTTTGAATAAATGAATCAAGCGCCGTTCCAATTCCATAGCAAGTCGCAGTGCTTGGGTATCGTCTGCAACAACACCATGTCCACGACGTGCAACTTCAGCCTCCATCGCATCAACTACTACTGATGGGTGGGCGTTTGCCGATTCTTCAGCAACCAAACGCTGCCACTCCTCGTTTCCAATCAAGTTGCTGAACAAACTATGCAGATCAGCCATACGATCAGTATCTTCTTCCGCCAGACGCAAAAACATGGCCTTGCCATTTGCATTCCGCGTCATCTCGGCCGCATGGCGGAAAAAATGCTCTCCGCCGAACTCGAAACTCAGCGCGGTACGCGCCAGCTCAATCACTTTGTCATCAATGTGGCTCATCGGGTTTATTTCGCTCCAGCAGGGCTGAATGCATCGTCGTGCAGCCTGTTCTGCAATACCGACGTACCGGGCAGCGTATTGCCTCCGCGAACCAACTGGCGCTTCTTGACATCCTTGGGAGCGTAAGACGGCAGCAAAATTGGTGTGACCAGATCGGTTTTTACATTGGCATCCGCCAATTGTTTTTCATAGGCATCAAGATGCGCCACACTGAGCTTGCCGAGCTTGACTGTCTTGGCGTATTCACTGGCATACTTGCCCGCACGCCGTCCAAATACGTTGTAGTCGAGCACTGAATTACCCATCAAGCGGTTGCGCCCGTGCAACCCGCCGGAAGCTTCTCCTGCCACATACAAACCAGGCAAGTCAGTTTCGCAACGCTCGTTAATCTCGATGCCGCCATTCTGGTAATGCAACGACGGATAAATCAACATCGGCAGCTTTGTGATGTCGATGCCGTAACGGATGAACTGGCGATACATTGCCGGAAAGTGTTTTTCGGTGTAACCCTCGCCATGCAGCATGTCGATCAGAGGGGAATCCAGCCAGACACCGACGCGACCCGACGGCGTGGGAACACCGCCTCCGTTCTGCACGCACTCACGGATGATGGCTGAAGCCTCAATGTCGCGCGGTTCGCGCGGGAAGACAAACAACTCACCATCCTTGTTCACTGGCTGACCGCCCGCACCGCGGATTGCCTCAGTGACCAGGAAACCAGCGATCTGCTCAGGAAATGAAACACCCGTCGGATGGTACTGGACGGAGTCCATGTACATCAGTTTGGCTCCGGCACGATATGCCATCACTAGCCCATCACCAGTTGCCCCGTAATGATTCGTAGTATCGTACCCACGGATATGCAGGCGGCCGTAGCCACCAGTAGCGACAATCGTAGACTTTGCCTTGACGGTGATAAATTCTTCACTGTCCATATTATATAAGACAGCCCCTGCACAACGGCCTTCGGCATCCATGATCAGTTCCACGGCCGGCATGAATTCCTTGACTTCAATCATGTCAGGATGGTTGCGCACCTCATCCATTAAGGTGCGCATAATCATCGCTCCCGTATAGTCGCGACACGAAACCATACGCTTGCGAGAAGTTCCGCCGCCGTGCATGACCTTCATCGAACCGTCTTCTTCTTTGTCCCACACCACGCCCAAGTCTTCCAGCCACTTGACCACACCTGGGCCGTCTTCAGTGAGCGCCTTAACCAGTTCCGGCTTGTTCTCGAAGTGTCCACCGCCGATAGCATCCAGATAGTGACGGGTCGGCGAATCAGCGCGCGCGACGGCAGCCTGCATGCCTCCCTGAGACATCATAGTGTTGGCATCGCCCATGCGCAGCTTGGTAGCGATAACGGAACGCACGCCATGCTCGCGCATGGCGACCAGTGCTGCATTACAACCAGCACCACCACCGCCAATGATCAAAACGTCCGTTTCGACATCAGGTTTGGATAAGTCAACTTGTTCGCTGCGCAGCCAAGAATGTGATTCAAGCAAATCAGCCACTTCAGTAGTCAACGTCTCACCCTTATTGGGGCCAACGCATACTGCCCGACGAGCACTAGGCTCATAATCGGGGTGAAAACCTTCCAGCACCTTCTGACGCTCTTCCGCATTCATAAGCGGATAAACCGGGCCGGACTTCCTTGCCAATTCCAAACGCTTGGGTCGAGTCTCGACCACTTTGCGCAACGATTCTGCCATGTAATCTGGATACATCTATTTCCCCTTTATTCCGAATCTCGGGCGTAGTAACGTTTCGTCAAGTCTTCGCGATTCATTGACATCATTTCGGCGTACTCGGCTTCATATACACCGTCCTCCACTGCCTTCACGCGTTCCGCCAGTTCATGGCTTTCCTTGCGCAGGTAACGGCCATAAAGGCGCTTCGCCATGATGCCCATCAAGGGTTGTGTAATTTCGGCTGGGCAGCGCAACATGCACAGCCCACAAACGACGCAATCAAAAGACAAATCCATTACTGCTGCGATGTCACCCCGCTTGGCAGCCTGAACATAATCCATAACCTGCAAACCTTGCGGGCAGGATTTGGTGCAGGTGCCGCATGCGACGCAGCGGAACACTGTCGGATACATCTGCTGGATTGCCGTAACGTTGGGTTTGAGCTTCTCGATGTCGTAAATCGCCTTCTCGGCTGGAACAGAGGGGATTTGAGCCAGTGTCATACCCTCTTCAACCATGGTCATGCAGGCCAATCCAGTACGAATTTTGTAGTCGCCGGGCAGACGATAGATAGTGGCGCAAGCACCACAATAACCCTCGCGGCAACCGGCTCCACGGATAATCTGGTGTCCGGCATATTCAATGGCACCCATGATGGTTGCCTCTTCAGGCACCTCGTAGGCCTTGCCCATGATGTAAACCGTAATAAGGCGGCCTTCTGCCTTGTCTTGTCGGTCGCCTATTTGCGAAGACGACAAACTACTACTCGCCCCTGCCGGTGCGTTTTCCATATTTCTGTCTCCCCCGTAATCAACCCCTAATTTGCCGAAATTGTGGCCAGAGCTGAGTATGAATTGTGTGGTTGCGACCAATCGGCCGTAGGTCTCTATACCATGTGCGATCTATTATAAATTTTCGCACAACCGATTATGAATTTTTGTTAATGAGGATTATAAAGAAGTTTTGGAGATTGACAATAGGCTTTAAAAAAAGGAGCGTGTAAAAAGAGGAAAATATATATATTTGTATTTTTCAGACTACTCTTTATGACAGCAAAATATTGTCATCTGCTGTTAATTTTGTGCAATTTGCAGTTTAAATAATCAATAATTATTAACCCCTTAAACCTCGCGGAGTATTATCATATCTCTCTTTTCAATGCAGCCTCAGATTCGAATTACAGCAACTGTTTTTGGTTTTATTAGATGCATCTTGCACGCTCCCGTGCGCATAACAGTGGCCGCAATGTCTGGCAATTCAACAACTCATATAGTGAAATGGCTATCACTTTGAATGATTTTCAGGATACCGAACATGGAAAACCTCATCCACCCATCTAACGCGCTCTATACGGGCATTCACATCTTCCCCCAACTTGCAGCTTGTGAACACTTTGCGGGAAGTGAAAAGATGCTGAAAAAGGCACTCCAGATTCAAGCCGAGCTGTCAGTCAACGGGCAATCTATCTTCGACATTACCGCCGACTGCGAGGATGGAGCTCCCGCAGGCCACGAGAGTGAACATGCGGAGATGATCACCGACATACTCCTTTGCAACGAAAATCGATTTAACCGTGTCGGTGTCCGCATCCATGATGTCAGAAGTGCGGTTTGGCGAGACGAGTTGGAGATTATCATTAGCAGAGCAGGGCAACGCGTGGCCTACATCGTGCTGCCCAAACCTGAACTATCCGACGACGTTCTCACCCAGATCACGACACTTGACGACATAAGGAAACGTTATGCCATCGCCCGCGAAATTCCCGTCCATGTGCTAATCGAAACGCCCAGTGCGCTGCATGAAGTGTGGAATATCGCCCAACTACCCCATGTCGAGACATTGGATTTTGGTCTCATGGACTTCGTCTCAGCACATCACGGCGCCATCCCCGCCACCGCCATGCGCTCACCCGGCCAGTTCAACCACACATTGGTCGCACGTGCCAAATGCGAAATCACCTCTGCAGCACTAGGCAATGGTATCGTACCCAGTCATAACGTCACCACTGAAATACGTGACGCAGCCGTGGTTAGGGAAGATGCACGCCGCGCCCGGCTTGAATTCGGCTTTCTGCGCATGTGGAGCATCCACCCGAATAAGATTCTGCCCATCGTCGAGTCCATGCGTCCTGATTTCACGGAAGTCTCCGAAGCCGCCAACCTGCTGATTGCCGCCCAAGACTCCACTTGGGGCCCAATCCAATACGAAGGCAAACTGCATGACCGTGCCTCCTACCGTTATTACTGGGAATTGCTGCAACGCGCACAATTAACCGGAATGAGTATCCCGGACGATGCTCGAATGCGATTTTTTTGAGGCTTTTTTGCCTCCACGAATCGTAGTGTGTGCTGTAACCAGCTTGTCGGGTTATGATGCTAATAAATTGATGCTAGGACGGGTCAAGGAAGTAAGCAATACCATGTCAAAATGAATACTCAGCGAAAGGAAAGTGATATGTCATTAGTGAGGGATACTCTGCGCATCTCAACGATTAACGAAGAATTGACCGATGCCGAAATTGAAATTTTTGAGGAATTGTTTGATGTTCAAAGCTATAAAACGGGTGACTTAATCATACGTCCGGGCGATAAAAAACACTCAGACAATCTATACATTCTTGCGCAAGGGGAAATACAGGTAAAGATACAAACTGGTGATGGAGAAACAGCGATTCATGTGATGAAGCCAGGCGATTTAGCCGGAATCATCACCTTCGTTGGCGGAGCACCTTCGCAGCATAGCGCGGCTCTCTATTCGATCGGCGAAACCAAGGTATTGTGTATGCCAAGCGCCAAGTTTGATCAACTGGTTTGCTCACGTCCGATGACCGCCCACAAAATAATGCGCGGCATTGTGCGTTACGTGCATGGCATTGTGCGAAACATGAACGCAAAATCCTCCGAGTTGAGCAATTACATTTATCGCACTAGCGGCGGTTACTGAGTATCGCAATAATCGTACTACATGTCATGTCAACGTCAGAAATAGGCAAAGCCCGAATTCCCCTTCCAGTTGTGCTGGAACAGCATACTGGCAAGGGGGATTGCATCAACAGAACTGATCAAAACTTCAGCGAATCTAAAACCTCCACAAAAAGAGAACATCGCAAGGTCAAAGCTCCTGAAGACATAGACTCCGACTATGCCGAAGAAGCTGAAGATTTTTTCTACGGCGGAGGTATGTAACTGCTGCACAGGTTTCGCAACACCGAAAAGTGATTGACAATCGAGTAATCAATTAGAATCGGTGGCAGGTTAATCCACCACGCAAATCATTACTTGATTCTTACCAAACAGCCGCCATATCCTGAATAACATTAACGGGAGATCGCCATGCATGCTGTTCGCCCCCCGGCCGTTGCCGGTATGTTTTACCCCGCCGATCCCCGGCAGCTTGCGCGTGAAGTGCAAGGGTATCTTGCTGAGGCACACCCGCAATCATTGATTCCAAAAGCTCTGATCGCACCCCATGCAGGATACGTATATTCAGGTGCGGTTGCCGCCAATGCATATGCAACATTAAAAAATATCGCGCAGCATATTCGCCGCGTGATTTTACTCGGCCCTACCCATCGCGTAGCGGTACGCGGTCTGGCTTTGCCAGATGCGGAGGCGTTCGATACACCGCTGGGACGGGTAAAATTGGACGCAGGGGCGATGCGTGCCATTGCGCACCTGCCGCAGGTCGTCGTCAGCAACGAAGTACATGCACAGGAACATTCGCTGGAAGTGCAACTGCCTTTCCTGCAAATCATGCTGGGCGAATTCACTTTATTGCCATTGGCTGTAGGTATGGCAACTGCAAAAGAAGTGTCCGAAGTGCTGGAGACAGTCTGGGGCAGCAAGGAAACACTGATCGTCATTAGCTCCGATCTTTCGCATTATTTGCCCTACGCTACCGCGCAGTTCGTGGATAACAACACCTGCGAAGACATCCTCAATTTAAATCAAATCATAGCTCACGAACAGGCCTGTGGCGGCACTCCAATCAGCGGATTGATGATTGCGGCGAGCAAACACCACCTCACGCCGCATCTGCTTGATCTACGCAATTCCGGCGACACAGCGGGTTCGCGCGACAGAGTGGTGGGCTATGCCGCATTCGCCTTTACCGAGGAGAAAGACCATGTCTGACAAACATAGAGGGCAAACCCTGTTGCACTTGGCACGTGCAGCCATCTCCAGAGAGCTCGGTTTCAAATCAGACGATTTGCCGCGCGCCGACTGGCTGGAAGAACCCGGTGCCACCTTCGTCACGCTGACTTTGCATGGACAATTGCGCGGCTGCATCGGCAGTCTGGAAGCGCACCGCTCGCTCATCGAGGATGTGCGCGCCAACGCCGTGGCATCGGCCTTTCGCGACCCGAGGTTTGCGCCGCTCAGCAAGACTGAATTCGCAGAAGTATTGATTGAAGTATCGTTGCTCAGCCCACCCGAACCGATTCGATTCAATAGCGAGCAAAATGCGCTGGAACAACTGAGTCCAGGCATGGATGGAGTAATACTGGAATTCGGTCGCCAGCGAGCCACGTTCCTGCCGCAAGTATGGGCGCAGTTGCCGCAACCGCAAATATTCATCGCCCATCTGAAAAACAAAGCCGGGCTACCGGAAGATTTCTGGTCGAACGACATCCGGCTTTCGCGGTACACCGTGCAGAAATGGCGGGAAGGAAAATGACTTGGATGAACCCATCAGCATCGATGAACAATATCCGGCCAAATTGACCGGCAACGTAACAACGTAACCTGGCCAACATACAACATCGTTAGCGCAGATTCAATCGCTGAACTGTTCCGCGATACCCATGAATTGCGGCTGAATGGTCAAGAACGAATCGACCACATCAGGATCGAAATGCTTACCGCGCCCATTGATGATGATTGATGCCACCTCATCGTGCAGCATCGCGGATCTGTACACACGCCGACACGACAATGCATCGTAAACGTCCGCCAATGCCATCAAGCGCGCGGGAATGGGAATGTCATCGCCGCTTAGTCCTTCAGGATAACCGCTGCCATCCCATTTTTCGTGATGACTCATTGCAATCTGGAATGCAGCATCAAGAAATGGACTGGAAAACTCCAACCCCTCCAACGCGGCAGCAATAGCGTTCCCGCCAATCTCGGCGTGGGTCTTCATGATCTCGAATTCTTCTTCCGTCAGCTTGCTTGGTTTGTGAAGTATCCGGTCGGGAATACCAACCTTCCCCACATCATGCAGCGGTGCGATCTTGTAGAGCATCATGACGTTATCGTCCGACAGAAAATGACTGAAGCGAGGATGATCCTTAAGGTTCTCCGCCAGTGCACGGATATAGCTCTGAGTCCGGCGGATGTGATTCCCCGTCTCATTGTCACGTGTCTCAGCCAACGATGACAAAGCAACGATCATGGTGTCTTTGATTAGCTCGTTCTCATGAGTCCTTTGAAAAAGCTGGCCAGTTCGCTCATGAACCATCAGCTCCAGTTTCGACTCATTGTTCCGCAATACGTTGTTGGCTAGTTCGAGTTCGCTTCTGGCACGTTCAGTTTCAGCCTTTTGGAGAGTCAACTGTTGCAACAAAGACAGATTCTCGAAACGTTGCTGGAGCGAAAATATGAAAGTCCTGCTCAATCCCCGTCCCGACAGAAAAACCAAGGCCAAGAACAAGCTCAACATCAAAGCCAATATCCAATGAATTTGGTCATTCTCCAACGATACGCGAGCAATAAGTGGCAGCATAATGCCGAAGATATATCCGTATTGCGCTGGAGGATGGACTGGGTTCGTGGTAACTGCACCGGCCACCAATCCCAACATCACACAGATCAACAAGCTTTGATAGGTGATGTCCTCAGGGTAAAAATCAAACGCAGCCATACCCCACAGCACCCCGACGGCCAGCGCAAAAATCGTAAAGTGGATATGCCAATCTCTGCATTGCTGAATTGTGTTCAGATCATTCCTGTGCCAAGCCCATTTAAACATCTCGGTTGCGTGCAACGCATAAAAAGCGGCCAGCCACATCAACAACAGATCATGGGGAGCATGTTCCCAAAACAACCAAACGAACAGAAGTTCTATGACGATCTGACTCAATACGAGAAAGGGATACATTGCCACCCGCGTGCGGAGCTGCTCGGCACGCACACACAAGTTTTGCTGATCAATGTGAAAACCAAAATCGCTCAGGTTGATACCGGAGAAATATCGACTGACAAAAGAAATGCTCATTGCATCCTCCATCAACGACCGATAAACGCTTCGACGGTCAAACGAAGATTTTGCGACTATGCTAACTATTGCACAATATGCCTAGCGCCCTATATATCTGCCTATATATCTGCCTATATACCAACCTATGCACCTGCCTATGTACTTGTATTTTATAAATACAAGTATTTTAATCAACCAGCCGCACTAAGCCAAAACCCCCGCCCGGTGTGCGGAAATTGGTGGTCTGGCCCTGGTAGAGGCGCGCTGCAATTAGTTGGATATTTCCGTCATATACATAGCAGCGCACATCGTATTTGAGCGATTGCGGCTCACTGCCTGCCACGCACACTTTGCGTTCGCCCGGCAACGCCATGCGCTGCGCCACGTAATCTGCGTGCATGATCTCCTCGAACACGCGCTTGGTCACCTTGTCGCCGCGATACGCGCCCTTGCTGCCGTAGCCGCTCACCGGCTTGAAGAACCATTGCTTGCGCTCCGCCCACCATTGCTCGGCATCTTCCGCACGCACTATTTTCGTTTGCGGAACCCCTTGCAGAAGCCCGTCGATACTGGCTTGCGACACACCCGCCGAGCGCAGCCAATCGCCATCAGACAGCATAGCCAGCTTGCGTTTATCCGCATAGCGCTGGAAATGCGCCGGGTTCGGCGTCAGTACCACCTGCTGCTTTTCCCACGCGGAACGGAGGTGCGAGTGTTGTTGCAGATCGAAATCGGTAAGGCGGTTGTAGATCAGATCGATGCGCTGCCCGTTGCCATACAAACCCTCTTCGCGCGTTTGCAGCGCCAAAGGATCAACGATGTGCGCAACGATACCGGCGCGCTCGAACATGCGTTGCGCCAGCAAAAATTCGGGATAGAGATATTGCGACTCAGGTTGTTCATCCACGATGGCAATCGTCTTGAGCGGCACATCACCGTGTACCAAATGCCATTCATTGCGGAACATCTCGATGAAAACCTGTTCAAGCGACAAGTCCGCCAGTTCTTCATCGCAAACCGGAGCTGATGCATAGAGTTTGACGTCGCGCTGACTGTCAATCAGCAACGCATTGAGGAACGCGCCGCCCGCATTGCTGTTGATCTCGATCAGATGCGCGCCCAACTCGTTAAGATGAAAGTCGTAACCGTAGAAAACGCCAAGCGCTGCTTGCGGCTCAGGCGCACCAACCACCTCCTCCACCGCAGCAATCACCGCATGCATCTGCTGCAACTGCAACTCGGTGATAAACACCGGCGCCGCAGCAAATAGATGCGGGCAGCGCTCCTTCACCAACCCGTACCAATCCTCACCTTGCGCCTGCAACGCGCGTTGCAGCGCGTCGCCATCCATCCCCGCCCATGCAGCACACTCGCCGTTCAGGTGCGCGATGAAATCGTAGTCCACATCGAAATGATCTTTTGCTTCAACCGACATTTATTAACCTCAAAAATAACAAACCCCGTCATTCCGGCGCAGGCCGGAATCCAGCGGTTTTATCCAACATGCCTTTGGGGGTTGTCCACCGCGTTGCGGAGGCGTTTTTTTATGACTGGATTCCGGCCTGCGCCGGAATGACGAACTGTTTGAGGCGTATCCAAATCAGCCACCCAGCATTTCCTTCTTCAAATCGTCCTGCGCCGGCTTGTTGCCCAGCCATATCTTGAGCAAGGCGCGATTGAACGCCGCGCCCGCAATCGTGCCGCGCGCCGTGCCATTCACGCTGATCACCGTGCCGGCGGCAGGCAGATAATCGAGCGTGATGACATCGCCCGGTTTCACTTCTTTCACCGAATCAAAAATCTGCACCATCTGTTTGATCTGCGTATTCAGCGCCGCCAACTCGGCAGGCGTATGGTTCGCCTCGATCGCCTCGTTAAAAGCATTGAACAATTTTCCGCTGCTCAATTCATGTTTGATATACAACGCCACGCGATGCTCGCGCTCATCGGCAATGACCGCCTCGGCCAAGGTTTGCTTCTGCGGCAAATACAACGCACCGACATAAATCTTGAAGAAGAACTTGGTGCGAATGCCCGCGCCGTTCAATTGCAAATTTGCGCTTCCGACTTGCGCCGTGTCAGGCAATTTCACGCCTGCCACTTCCAGCGCGCATGCATCCCAGCTCAACAACACACCGCAGACCAGCAGCAAGATTTTGTTCATATTGAAACTCCTATTGTGAAATGAAGAAGAATTTTCTTCTTTAAATTACCACAAGTCTAAATGCTTTGATTTTTCGATCGCTTCCAGAATTTGTGAATCTTTTTCGTATTTACTTTGGAGGTCTTTTTCATCCTTTTCTAAGTCTCCGCAGCGTGCTCGTGCAACTGCTTTCTCAATCCATTCACGTCTTTCTTGATCATATGGATATTCGCCTCCCCAATGTTGGCATTCAACCGTTCGTGAAATAAACGATGCGACCGCTTCCGGCATACCCCGCTGAAGTTTCTTTACTTCAGGCAATTCATCAACTTCATTTGCGAAACAGAAAGGTGAACAAAGTATCAACAAAAATAAATGGAATTGAATTCTTGATTTCACGCGCATCTCCTGATGAATAGCCCCTCATTTACAACGCCTCAAAAATTCCCGCCGCGCCCATGCCCGTGCCGATGCACATCGTCACCATGCCGTACTTCTGTTTGCGCCGACGCAGGCCATGCAGCAACGTCGCGGTACGAATCGCCCCCGTCGCCCCCAGCGGATGTCCCAACGCAATCGCGCCGCCCAGCGGATTGACGATTGCCGGATCAAGCCCCACATCGTTGATCACCGCCAGCGATTGCGCGGCGAACGCTTCGTTGAGTTCGATCCAGCCCATGTCTTTCAAGCTCAAGCCCACCTGCTTCAGCGCACGCGGAATGGCTTCTTTCGGGCCGATGCCCATGATCTCCGGCGGCACACCGGCCACGCTGAAACCGAGGAACTTGCCGATGGGCGTCAGGTTGTAGCGCTTCAGCGCGGACTCGGAACACAGCAACACCGCACCCGCACCGTCCGACATCTGCGAACTGTTGCCCGCCGTCACCGACCCTTTTTGCATGAACACCGTCTTCAGTTTACCCAGCGCTTCCAGCGACGAATCCCCGCGCGGGCCTTCGTCCTGCGCCACCTCGCGCGTCTTCACCTGCACCTCGCGGCTGTGCATATCCGGCACATGCTCGACGATGGTGTATGGCGAAATCTCGTCTTCGAATTCGCCGTTGTTGATCGCCGCCATCGCGCGCAGATGGCTCTGCAACGAAAACGCATCCTGCGCCTCGCGCGAAACCTTCCAGCGCTCCGCCACCTTCTCCGCCGTCAGCCCCATGCCGAAAGCGATGCCTAAATTTTCGTCATGCTCGAAGATGGCCGGATTGAACGCGATCTTGTTGCCCATCATCGGCACCATGCTCATACTCTCCACCCCCGCCGCGATCATCACCTCGGCCTCGCCCAGCCGGATGCGATCCGCCGCCAGCGCCACCGCCTGCAAACCGGAAGAACAGAAACGGTTCACCGTCATTCCCGGCACCGTATCCGGCAACCCCGCCAGCAGCAGCGCGATGCGCGCCACATTCATCCCCTGCTCCGCCTCCGGCATCGCGCAACCGACGATCACATCGCCGATGCTCGCCGGGTCGAGCGACGGCGCTTGCGCCAGCACGCTGCGCAACACATGCGCCAACAGATCATCGGGGCGAGTGTTGCGAAACATCCCGCGCGGCGCCTTGCCGACCGGCGTGCGCGTGGCGGCAACGATGTAGGCTTCCTGGACTTGTTTGCTCATGTCGCTCTCCTTATTTTTCGTTATCCGAATCTTCATCCGGCGCATTCTGCAAATAAAATTCATGCAGCTTGGCTTGCAGCAGCGCCTTGTCCGGCAACTGCGTTTGATACTCCGCGATCAGCGCCGGAGAAAGGCTGCGACTCAGCGCGTATTCCACCACCTCGTTATCCTTGCTCGCGCAAAGCAGCACACCGATGGCGGGCTGCTCGTGCGGCTTCTTCACATCGCGGTCTAGCGCTTCGAGATAAAAGCCCAGCTTGCCCAGATACTCCGGCTCAAAACGCCCGACCTTCAATTCAATGGCGACCAGACAATTCAAGCCGCGATGGAAGAAAAGAAGATCAAGCGCGAAGTCGCGCCCGCCCACTTGCAACGGATACTCGCTGCCCACAAAACAGAAATCGCGCCCCAGCTCGATCAAAAAATCCTTGAGCCGTTGCAACAACCCTTGATGCAAATCCGCCTCAGCATGGCCTTGCGGCAGATCAAGGAATTCGACCAGATAGCTGTCCTTGAACACACTCATGGCATCGGGATGAATTTGTGACACCAGTGGTGTCACTTTTACCGGATTAAGCACAGTGCGCTCGAACAGCGCGGTTTTAAACTGGCGCTCAAGCTCGCGTTTGCTCCACTGCTCGCGGATAGCGAGGCGCAGATAAAACTCCCGCTCCTCCGGCCTTTTGCTCTGGCTGAGAATGATGAGGTTATGCGACCACGGCAATTGTGTCACCAGTGGTGAGACTTTCTCATCATCCCGATATGCCTCGTAAAACTGCCGCATCCGAAACAGGTTGCGCGAAGTAAAACCGCGCAACCCCGGCTGGGTGCGCGCCAGATGCTCGGCCAATTGCGCCACCACCCCGTCGCCCCATTCCGCCTGCGCAATCTTGCGGCTGATGAATTGCCCCACCTGCCAATACAACTCGATCAACGCCGTATTCACCGCCTGCACCGCACGATGCCGCGCAGCCTGGATCAGTTGCGTGATCTCGTTGAAATCGGATTGTGGGTTAAGCGGTGTTGTCATGTTGTTTTCAAAAATATCTTACTCAGTTTTTATATGCACCTGCCCCGAAAGCCGCGTCAATAGGCGATCTACAACATGTGCATGGCGAAGATGCCCGTGTTTACTGCCTTGCGGGCATTTCATGTTTTAAAAATGTCCGCGCCGAACAACTATTGCGAAGCTGACCCAGTTTCACTGCGACGAATCCAGCAAGTGCCATTTCAATCGTCCTGCGAGAGCACATTCGTTGCAATCGCGATCTCGCGCAAGAAGCACAACAGCCCCGCAATCAACGTAAGCATGGCGACCGAAAAAAACACTGCGATGATCGCCGATGGGTCTTTGCCCAATTCGAACCCGATAAAAAGCGCCGCGATCACGATACAAACCAGCAATGCGCATACCGTGCACAACGTTATCGACCAGTGTATCCATTTCGACCTGCTCAACAGATTGCTGACCTCGACAGCATGCGCCGCGCGTTCAACTCCTTTCATCGCGGCAAGCACACGGTGACGATCGATGACACGCCCCAATCGTCCTGACAGCACGCTCAATATCGCCCCGATGCCGGTCAGCAGAAACACTGGCGCAACCGCCATTTGAATGACATGCGCAACGGTTGCAATTTCGACTGGATCACTCATTGCTTATTTCCATCTGTCTGGTCATACCCAACAAAATTCCCCGTTCGTGGTGAGCCTGTCGAACCATGAACGGAGACCGACAACCAACCCACGCGCCGCAAATTCACCCTTCGACAAGCTCAGTGCGAACGGCATTACTCATAACAAATGCTTGCCATCAAACACCGTCGTCTCCAGCGCAAAGGTATCCACGCCCTCCACGCAACCGAGGTTCACGATATATTGCCCCGGCCATTTGGTCGTTTCGCTGAAAGGAGGAATGCCGCAGGTGCGGCAGAAATAATGTTTCGCCTCCTTGGTGCCCCATTGGTACACGCCCAGCGCACCTTCTTGCGCCTCGATCTGGAACTTCGCCCCCGGCACCAGATGCATCATCGTTCCCCGCTTGGCACAGAACGAACAGTTGCAGCGTGTCCCACTGGTAAATGGTTGTGCCTCAAACGAGAACTTAATTGCGCCGCAGTGGCAACTGCCTTTGTATGACTGCATTACCATTTTTCCTGATCCTCACGTCAATAGGCGTTCTACAACATGTGCATTGCGAAGATGCCCGTGTTTACTGGCTTACAGACATATCGTGTATTAAAAAACAACCTCGCTGCCAAGCCGACAACTTCATGCCATTATTGCTATGGAATCGTCTGCGAAAGCTTTACTAGCTCCAGAAAGTCACTTTCTTTGAGGATGCGTATCTTCTGGCCTTTCGCTATAAGCAACTCAGCTTTTAAATGCTTTGCACTTTTTTCCTTGCCAGCCAACTTGGTGACATCTTGATCTCCCACAACTAACAAAGTCGTTTTTTTGGTAACACCATCTGCCACTTTACAGCCGATTCCGGCAGCAAAATTTGACGCTTCATTACGTTGAATTACTAAGGCACCCGTAAAAACAATTTCTTCTCCAAATAGCTCACCCTCTGGATTACCTTCTCTACGTACTGCTGCTCCACAGGATGAATTTGCCGAATCAATTGGCTGAGTTATCCGCTTTTTCCAAGCCTCCAAATCCATGTTGGATTCATTGATGGCAGCAAGTAAAACATACCCCGAAGCTTTTGCATCTTCCAGCGCATCGTGGTGTTTAAATGTATAACCTATCTTTTTACAAACATTCGCCAGCCCATAGCCTTGCCACGCAACATCACTCCACGTTCTGCGAACAACCATTGCAGAATCTAGCCAAGTTAACGAAAAAGGTTTTACGTCATACTTTCGTAAGGCTTTATCAATCGATACGCGATCAAAATGCGTATGACATACACATAGTGTGTTTTCTAAAAAATTCTTGAGCGTTTGAACAATCTCTGGGAGCTTAGGTTTGCCAGCAACGCAGGTTTCATCAATGCCATGAATGGCAATATTGATATGATCAAAATAATCTTCTGGGTCAATCAGTGAACACCACTCTTCAACTAATTTCCCATTTGAAAATTTAGCAATCCCAATCTGACAAATTGATGCCATATCCGAATTTGCAGTTTCGACATCTATTGCTACAAATTCCATTTGTTGAATTTGCTTCATAATTCTTCTTCAACATATTTCGTTTCGTCAGCGGTGAAGATAACTGGCATCCCAGTTTTACTACAAACAAGTTTGACTTCTTTATCCAAGTGAATATCTAAATTATCACCCCTTAATCCTTGCCATTGTGCAAGGTATTTTAGAGTTCCATATTTCTTCGTCTTGATTTCTCGCACCACACCGCCCTTCCACGCAAGAACTGGCAATTCGCCTCTCCGAGCACAATCAGCCAATTCTGTTTCCACTAATGCTTTTTCACGCCCACGTTCCCAGCAAGCAATAAGCCCCTTGTCAGTACCTTTCCATGTTTCATCCCAACCAAGGCCTACTCGATTAGGTTCTATGATCGACCGATATACGTGATACGACATATCATCTCCAAAGTTTCACCAAGTACAGAGCGATTGTTCCTGCTCCAATTCAATTCCTCAACGCCTTCCCATTCTTCAGCATGTGCTCGATCCGCGCCTGCGTCTTCTCGGTCGCTAGCAGTTCCATGAAGTTCTTCCGTTCCAGATCAAGCAACCAGGTTTCATCCACCACGCTGCCCGCTTCCACATCGCCGCCGCATAGCGTTTCGGCGACGCGGCAGCCGATGTTGTAGTCGTGCTCGGAGATGAAGCCGCCTTCGCGCATGTTGAGCATGGCGGCTTTGAGGGTGGCGATGCCGGTGCGTCCGGCGACGGCGATCTGGCGCTGGTGCAGCGGCGGACGGTAGGCGCTGGCGTTGAGCGCCTTGGCTTCCTGCTTGGCGATGTGCAGCAGTTCGAAGCGGTTAAGCACGATGCGGTCGGACTGTCTGAGGTAGCCCATCTCGCGCGCTAGCTGTGCGCTCTTGGCGACTTCGCCCATGGCGATATTCTGGAAGTAGCGGCGCACGAAGGGGAAGATGTCCACGCGGTTGTCGTTGGCGAAACGTTGCGCTTCTGCCGCCGCGCGTTGCGCCATTTCTTTGCAACCGCCGCCAGCGGGCAGCAGACCCACGCCGACTTCGACCAAGCCAATGTAGGTTTCCAGCGTGGCGACGATGCGCGAACAATGGATGGAGAATTCGCAGCCGCCGCCCAGCGCCAAGCCGTCCACGGCGGCGATGGTGGGCACTTGTGCATATTTAAGGCGTTGCGAAGTCTGCTGGAATTTGGCGACCACGGCTTCCACTTTGGGCACGTTGCCGGTGGCCGCGTTAAACAGGTCGCCCATACTGCCGCCGCCTGCGGCGGTATATTTGACGCGGTTCACCGCGCCCTTGAGTTTGCCGAACATGCCCGCCTCCGCGACAGGTTCCTGCACGCCTTGCATCAGTTGCAGCAGGTTGGCGCCAACCGAGAACGGCGGCTCGGTCTGCCACAAGATCAGCGCGCTGAAATTCGCCTCGGCCTCGTCCACCGCACGCAATACGCCGTCCAGCACTTCGTTGCTGACGGTGTGCATCTTGGATTTGAAGCTGAGGATGGCGATGCTGTCGCCGGTGTGCCATAGCCGCACATCGTCGGTCTCGAACACGGTCTCGCCGTAGTGGCGGGTTTCGCCGATGAGGGCATCGAGGAAGAGCTGGCGTTGGTAAACGGAGAGTTGGGAGCGGGGTTGGTAGTGAGACGCCCTAACCCCTAGCCCTTCTCCCGGGAGGAGAGGGGAACTGCTGGCGGCAGCGGCGTAAGAGCCATGCGCGGTGTGCACGCCGGTGCGATCCGGCTCGGTCACCCATGCAGGCAGCGGCGTATTCGCCATCGCTTTGCCCGCCGCGATGTCGGCGGCGATCCACTTTGCCACTTGTTGCCAGCCCGCCGCTTGCCATATCTCGAACGGGCCGCTGTCCCAGCCGAAACCCCAGCGCACGGCGAAGTCAAAGTCGCGCGCATTGTCGGCGATGACTTCCAGTTGCAGCGCGCAGTAGTGGAACACGTCGCGGAATGTCGACCACAGGAATTGCGCTTGCGGATGTTGATTGGCGCGCAGCCCGGCGAGTTTTTTTGACCAGTCGCGTTCGCGCAAAATCTCTTTCACGCCGTCGTCCACTTTGGCATCGGACAGGCGATATTGCTTGGTGTGCAGGTCGAGTACGTGAATCTCTTTGCCGATCTTTTGATAAATGCCCTTCTTGGTTTTCTGTCCCAGCGCGCCCTGATCGACCAGATACTGGAACCAGCTCGGCAGTTCGAAATGTTTGTGCCACGGGTCGTCGTTCAGGTTCTCGCGCATGGTGTTGACCACGTGCGCGAACACGTCGAGGCCGACCACGTCCAGCGTGCGGAAGGTGGCGCTCTTGGGACGACCGAGGTAGCGCCCGGTGAGCGCATCCACCATATCGAAGCCGAGGTTAAACGCCGCCGCGTGATGCTTGGTGGCGAGCATGGAAAACACGCCGATGCGGTTGGCGATGAAGTTGGGTGTGTCCTTGGCGCGCACCACGCCTTTGCCCAATGTGGAAACGAGGAAGGTTTCCAGTTGGTCGAGCAGCGGCAGCTCGGTGCCTTTGCACGCGATCAGTTCCACCAGATGCATGTAGCGCGGCGGGTTGAAAAAGTGGATGCCGCAGAAGCGGTGACGCAGATGTTCGGGAAAAGCTTGCGCCAGTTTGTTGATAGACAGGCCGGAGGTATTGGTGGCGAAGATGGCGTTCGCGTTCACGAACGGCGCGACCTTGCGGTACAGGTCGGACTTCCAGTCCATGCGCTCAGCGATGGCCTCGATGATGAGGTCGCACTCGCGCAATTTTTCCAGATGCTGCTCATAGTTTGCTGCCTGGATGTAAGTGATGCGGGACGGGCTGGAGATGGGCGCGGGATCAAGCTTCTTCAGGCCGTCCAAGGCTTTGTTCACGTTGCCGTTGAGGTCGCCTTCTTTCGCGGGCAATTCGAACAGCAGCGTTTCGACATTGGCATTGACCAGGTGCGCCGCAATCTGCGCGCCCATCACGCCGGCACCGAGGACTGCGACTTTACGGATGTGTAATGTATTCATAAAAAATCTCCCGTTGTTGCTGTTCGTGGTGGTACATCCAACAAGCTTTTAAAGTCCCTCTCCCGCAGGCGGGAGAGGGATTAGGGTGAGGGGCGCTGAGTTGAAGCAAATTTTCCGAATACTCACAGCCCCTCATCCCCAGCCCTTCTCCCGCCTGCGGGAGAAGGGAGCTATATGTCTATGCTGTCCGGCGGCAGCGGCCTCGGCCTGCGATCATCGCCCACCGCCACATATGTCAGCGTCGCTTCCGTCACTTTATGGCAGGTCGGGTTGGCGGGGTCGCGTTGCACATAGACTTCGACTTCCACAGTGACGGAAGTCGTGCCCACCTTCACGATGCGCGTATAAAAACTTACAACATCGCCGACAAGAATAGGTTCCTTGAACACAAAGGAATTCACCGCGATGGTGGCCACGCGGCCTTTGGCTCTATGCACGGCGGGGATACTGCCCGCGATATCCACCTGCCCCATCAGCCACCCGCCAAAAATGTCGCCGGTATAGCTGGCATCCGAGGGCATGGCGGCGACGCGGATGGTCGGCTCGCGCTGCGGCAACGTCGTGGTGGAATGTGTGTTGTGCATCTCAGCGCTTCTTGTAGAACTGTTCGATCTGCGCGCTGAATTGTGCAACCACCTTGTCGCGTTTCAAACTCAGCTTGGGTGTGAGCAAGCCATTGTCGATGGTCCAAGGCTCGCGCAACAGTAACACGCGATGCACTCTGGCATAACCGGGGAAGCTGCTGATATTGCGCGCGATGCGCCGCAACACTTTGGCTTCCACGTTGCTGTCGGTCAGCGATTCCGGCATATCGGGACGCACGCCGACTTTGGCGGCGATGTGCAACCATACCTCGGGGTTAAGCACGGCCAGCGCGACCATGTACGGGCGACCCTCGCCGTAGATCATGATCTGGTCGATCAGCGGGTCGTGCAGGATGGCGGCTTCCATATCGGCGGGCGGCATCTTCTCGCCGTTGGACAGCACGATGATCTCCTTCAACCGCCCGGTGATGTACACATGCCCGGTCTCGCTGATGTGCGCGACGTCTCCGGTATTGAGCCAGCCGTCTTCATCGATCATGGCTTTGGTGGCTGCCTCGTTGTTCCAGTAGCCCAGCATCACATTCGGCCCTTTCACCAGCAGCGCACCCTGCTCGCCCAGTTTCACTTGCACGCCGCGCAGCGGTTCGCCCACGCTGTCGGGGTAGTTATTCTCCATGTGATTACCGGTGACGATGGGGCTGGTTTCGGTGAGACCGTAGCCTTGCACCACCGGCAGACCGAGGCCGACGATCATGCGCGAGATATCCGCTGCCAGCGCCGCACCGCCGCTCAAGGCCGTGCGCAAGCGCCCGCCGAAACGACTGAGGATTTTGTCGGCCACCAGTTTTTTCAGTAGCGGCCATAACAGGAACGACAGCTTCCAACTGCCGCGCCCCTGCTCGTGCAGAAAGCGCGCCCAGCCCACGTTCACCGCCAGCTTGAACATCGCGCGCTTGAGGAATGAACCATCTTCCAGCTTGGCCTCGACCGCGCTATAGATTCTTTCGTAAATGCGCGGCACCGAGATCAAAATGGTCGGGCGGATGATCTGCAAATCTTCCGACAGCAAGGGGATCGAGCGCGCGTAAGCCACTATCGCGCCGGTCATCACTTGCAGGTAATAGCCGCAGGTGCGTTCGAACGTGTGCGACAACGGCAGAAATGAAAGCGACAGATCGTCTTCGCGCATGACGAAGGTACCCAGTGCGGCGTGCGTGTTGCTCAACATGTTGTTGTGGCTCAGCATCACACCCTTCGGCCTGCCGGTAGTGCCCGAGGTGTAGATGATGCTGGCCAGTTCGTTGGTTGCGCACGGCACAGCGGGCTGCAGTTCGGCAGTGCTCGGCAAATAGCGCGCTGCCGAGATCAGGCGCGGCTCTTCATGTGCAAAATCGTCCAGCGCCACGAAGCGTTGCACGCCGCCCAACTGCCCCGCCACACCGCTCAATTCCTTCCATTGCTCGGCAGTTTCGAACAGCAGCACTTTCACTTGCGAGTCGTTGACGATGTAGGCGATGTTGTCCGCTCTGTCCACCGTATAAAGCGGCACGGTGATCAGTCCCAGCGACATCGCTGCCTGATCGAACATCACCCATTGCGGACAGTTGCGCAGCATGATCGCCACGCGGTCGCCTTTGGCCAGGCCTTCCTTTGCCAGCGCTGCCTGCCAACGCGCCACCTGCTCCTGCATCTGCCGCCAACTGAGATCGACCCATACCGACTGCCGTATGTCGAAAAATTTGTAGGCGGTCTTGTCCGGCGTGCGGCGCACCCGTTCCAGAAATAAACCGTACAGAGTCACCGCCTGCTCCGGCGTGATCACATCCTCATTTTGTTTTTGTGTGTGCATATCCCACCTCCGTTATTTTTATTATCAATCCAGAAACAAATCGTTAAACAGCCGCACTCCCGCACTCACCGCGTATTGATCAAAATCTGTCACGCCCTCCGCATGCAACACGTCTTCGTCGATGAAAAAGTTTCCGCTACATGTCTTGCTGTCGCGCGTCAGGATGGCATGTGCCGCATCCGCCACGATGGCGGGCTTGCGCGAGGCGCGCAGGATGGCTTCCGGAAAATTAAATTCGATCGCTGACGTGGCGATGGTGGTGCGCGGCCACAGGCAATTGCAGGCGATGCCGTCGGCAGCGAACTCCTGCGCCATGCCCAGCATGCACATGCTCATGCCGAATTTGGACAGCGTGTAAGCGACATGCGGCGCGAACCATTTCGCCTGCATGTTCAGCGGCGGCGACAGCGCGAGGATGTGCGGATTGCTGGAATGTTTCAGATGAGGAATGCACGCCTGCGAAGCGAGAAAGGTTGCGCGCATATTCACATCCCACATCAGGTCGAGTCGTCTGACCGGCGTTTGCAACGTGGGTGTGAGGTTGATCGCACTGGCATTGTTCACCAGCACGTCGATGCCGCCGAAATGCGCGGCGGCTTGCGCGACTGCCGCCGCAATCGCCGCTTCGTCGCGCACATCAAGCTGGATCGCCAACGCCTGCCCGCCCGCCTCCACCACTTCTTGCGCAACGGTGTGGATAGTGCCGGGCAACTTGGCATGCGCCTCTGCCGTCTTGCCGGTGATGATCACGTTCGCCCCGTCGCGTGCGCAACGCAACGCAATCTCGCGCCCGATGCCGCGCGAGGATCCGGTGATGAAAATCGTTTTGTTGCGCAAGCTATTCATCGTCGAAATCCCATACGTTGTTTAGCGTAGGGTGGGCACGTCTTTTGTGCCCACGCGGTTACCGAATCACAAACTTAACAACCCAACCTCGCGGAAACGCCCGTCAATAGGCGATCTACATCATGCACATCTCGAAGATGTCCGAATCTATTGGCTTTCGGGCAAGCGCACTTATTTTACTGCCGTTATCGCCCGCTGCAACACCATTCTGTCCATCACATCTTTATCCCGCACCGTCTGTTTAGTCAGCAGCAAACCTTCGAGAGACAAGGTGCGCACCGGAATGCCGTCGAGGTCAACAATTTCGGCGAATCGTTCAAGCGTCTTATTGGTTTCACCGCAAGCATTGAACAACAAATCCACCACAAACTCGTCTGCCACGCGGATTGTTTCCCCTTCTTCGAACCATGCCGGATCAATTTGCTCGCTGGCTTTTTCGGGCAATACCAGCAACGCTTTGATTACCCGTTTCCCGTGTTCGCTGGTCGGTGGCAAGAGAATATCTATGTCAGTCGTAGCGCGATAATAGCCGTGGGCAAACAACGCATATCCGCCGATCAAAAAATAATCCACCTTGTTTTCGTTCAGCGATTTGATGACCGTTTTCAGGTCATCTATCGTCGCCGGGCGCGCGAATTCTTCTTCAGCCATGTCTGCTTTTCTGTACAGCAACCATAGAATCCACCACACAATCCATCATGTGCCGATCAGCCTCTTCATGGGTTTTGTAGCGGAACACACCGCGCGGAAAACGGAAAGTGGATTGCAATTTCTGCATCTCGGTATTGAACATCGCGCCCTCGCGCAGCAACGCGCCATCGGCGTGAAGCGTGATGGTTCTCTCCTTGCGTTTACCGACAGTTTTCAAGATGTTTCCCTTTTCGTTCATGCGGCGCAATGCCCGTTGGTTATTGCGCCCTACAGTTCTGTTCAGCGTCGATGATTCCAAGTTCGCGCGCTTCCAGCCCTGTAGGGTGCGCTTGCGCACCATCATAAAACGGTGCGCAAGCGCACCCTACGCGAACTACTTTCGATTGTCGGGTTACGCGATACAACCGCTAACCCGACCTACAAAATCATTTCCCCGCCTGCAACTCTTCCGCTGCAAAGTCATCCACCATGATGACCTTGCGCCGCAGGGCGTAGTCGCGTTGCAGTTGCAGTGCTTGTTCCGCATCAATGAGGCCGAGTTCGCGCGCTTCGACGATCTGTTGCATCTCTTCGCGCGATTTCAGCTTGCCTTCCTTGCGCGCTTTTTCCAGTCCGGCTTGCAACGGTTCGCACACCAGCGTGCTGGCGAGTGCAGCTTCCAGTGCGCCTATGGCATCGCTCTCGTCGCGCGAGATGTACATGCCTGCGGTCAGGCGGTCGCGCACCGGGCCGGGCGTGAGCAACAGCGACGCGACTTGGTGGCCGATATGGTCGTCGGGCGGTTTGCGCCATTGACCGAGAGGGAAGATCATAGAGCGCAACACCACGGCAGCGAAGCGGTTGGGGAAGTTTTGCAGCACGCTGTCGAAGGCTTGCCGGATGCGGTACAGGCCGTCCTGCATGCCCCAGTGCAACAGCGGCAGATCCGATTCCAGACGACCGTCATCCTCGAAACGTTTCAGCACGGCGGAGCACAGATACATCTGGCTCAACACGTCGCCCAAGCGCGCGGAAAGTTTTTCGCGGCGTTTAAGTTCACCGCCCAGCACCAGCATGGAGACGTCCGCAGCGAAGGCGAACGCCGCCGAGTAGCGCGTCAATGCTTGATAGTAACGCTTGGTCGGCTGTTCGGTGGGTACGCCGATGACCAGCCCGCCGGTCAAGCCATACACCAGACTGCGCACCGCATTGCTCAGGCTGAAGCTGATGTGGCCGAACAGTGCATCGTCGAATTCATGCACGGCGCGTTTGGTGTCGGGATCGTGCGCCGCATGAATTTCTCTGAGCACATAGGGATGCGAACGCACCGCACCCTGGCCGAAGATGATCAGGCTACGCGTGAGAATGTTGGCGCCTTCCACGGTGATGCCGATAGGGGTTTGCTGGTACATGCGTCCCAGATAATTGTCCGGCCCCATACAGATGCCTTTGCCGCCGTGCACGTCCATCGCATCGTTGACCACCATGCGTCCGCGCTCGGTGCAATGGTATTTGACGATGGCGGATATGACCGATGGCTTTTCCCCCATATCCACCGCCTGCGCAGTCAATACGCGCGCCGCGTCGATCACGTACAGGTGGCCTGCTATGCGCGTGATGGCTTCTTCCACGCCCTCAAACTTGCCCACCGGCACTTTGAATTGTTTGCGCACGCGACCGTAAGCACCGCTGCTGCGCGCGCACAGCTTGACGCCACCGGTGGCACTGGCAGGCAACGAGATGGAGCGTCCTGCCGCCAGACATTCCATCAACATGCGCCAGCCATGGCCGATGCGTTCAGCGCCGCCAATGATGTAATCCAGCGGAATGAATACATCCTTGCCGGTGGTCGGCCCGTTCAGGAAAGCCGAGTTCAGCGGTAGATGACGGCGGCCAATATTCACGCCGGGCGTATTGGTGGGGATCAGTGCCAGCGTGATGCCGCGCTCCACTTCTGCGCTCAACAGTTTGTCGGGGTCGAACAGTTTGAACGCAAGACCGAGTAAGGTCGCCACCGGCGCCAGCGTGATGTAACGCTTTTCCCACGTCACACGCACGCCGAGCACATCCGGTTGCCCGTTGAAATCACTTCGGCAAACGATGCCGTAATCGGGGATCGCACCCGCATCTGAACCGGCAAACGGCCCGGTCAGCGCAAAGCACGGAATCTCTTCACCCTTGGCCAGACGGCGCAAATATTGATCCTTCTGCGCTTGCGTGCCGTAATGCAACAGCAACTCGGCTGGCCCGAGCGAATTGGGCACCATCACCGTTACCGCCGCCGTGCCGCTGCGCGAAGCGACCTTGGTGATTACCGCAGATTGCGCCTGCGCGGAGAATTGCAGGCCGCCGTAGGCCTTCGGAATAATCATGCCGAAGAAACCCTTGTCCTTGATGAACTGCCATGCTTCGGGCGACAGATCCTGCCGCACATGGGTGATGTCCCAGTCGTCCAGCAGGGCGCACAGTTGATCGACTTCGTGGTCGAGAAAGGCTTGCTCATCGTGGCTCAAGCCGGGCTTGGGCAACGCAAGGAATTTATTCCAATGCGGATTGCCGCTGAATAGTTCGCCGTCCCAGCCGACCGTACCGGCATCCAGCGCCTCTTGCTCGGTCTGCGAAACATGGGGAAGTATCTTGCGGAAAATCTTGAGGATGTAACTGCTGACCAGCAAGCGGCGCAGGAAAGGAATACCCAGCACCGCGATAAAAATACCGAGAACGATATAGACGGCTTTTAGCGAATCATCGGAAATGCGGCTTTGAATCGCAATGAACGGTACCAGCACCGCCACAGCAATCAACCAACCCCAGATGGATGCGCGAAAAAAGGCCATCAACAAGATCACCACCAGCACCACTATCATCAGGATTGCCATGACTCACCTCTTTATTGTTTTATGTGGATGAGTCGAACTGTACCGCCGCGATGCGATACTGACAATGGATATATTCCCAAACTAGAAATTACTGCTATAGCTGTACGATTCAATGTTTCATCATGTTCATCATTCGATCCTGATGCATGGGTTTCATCGGCTGCTGCATCTGATTGGAACGGAGAACCCGGTTGAGCTTCGACGAGTTATCCGCACCTCTACTCACGGGCATGATCTGAAGGTGATACGCCTGAACACGGCTTCCTGATTGCATGCGCCCTGTCACTCTGACCAGATTTCCCTGCATCAACTTTTCCATGCCCCTGGCATCTAAAGGCGGCAAAGTCGAAACGTCAATATCAAAACCGCCCATCCTCAACTGCACCCCTTCCACTCGGTGCGTGGCCAAACCTTCGATCACCACCTGCCCGGCTTGCCCCGCAACCTTGAGCGCGGGATCGCGTTGCACTTTTTCGGCTTGAAGCCTGTGTCCATCCCATTTGCCTTTGACCAGTACCTCTTCACCCGTAGCCAGCGCGCCGACAATTCCCTGCACAGGCGTGCCAGAAATCCTCAGTTGTCCCGTTTTATCCCGGGAAACCGTGCCGACGACGCTGGCGACGGAAACCTTGCCCGCCACTTCGATACGCGATGCCAAGATTTCTCCGGTTTCGTTACGGTATCCGCTAACCTGCAGCAGAGTGCCGAGAGTCAATCTCTGCACGTCCGCAATACCGCCCCATCGGGTCGAGTCGGACAACCTGACTTTCTGTCCCATTACCTCAAGCAGATTTTCTGCAGGGTTCAACGCAGTCAGCGGCCCTTCGGTAGTGTTCTGGATGTCGATTTCCTGCGCCAGCAATCCAGCATCTTTCACATTGCGCGCATTGATGGCGATTACCTGCCCGATCTCCAGTTGCTGAATGCCGGATTGCTCGCCGTTGTGCGTCACCCGGGTGGCTGCGTCATAGCTCACTTCAAGCCCGTTTATGCACACGCTGGCAAAACCGGTGATGGTTCCCACGATGCCCGTGCCGCCTATACCGCCGCTGGCCTGAATGCCTGTCCCGCCGATTCCACCCTCGCTCGCCAGCACGTTTTTTTCGAGCGGCATGCCGCTTCCGCCTATCCCTCCCTCCGCTTCGACGCAGGCAGCCGCTGCCACGAGCGGCATGAAAATCGACATCAAACATGCCCATACGACTGCACGGCGCTTCATATTCATTTCTTTGACTCCCCGCTAGATGGCTCGCTATAAAAATACAGCCCGCAAGTAAAACGCTGGCGCGGCGCGGTATCAAGCGCATCGCGTGCCTCCAGACGCATCGCCGACTGGTTCAGTGTTTTAAGCATATTGCCGCCCAACTGCTGCGCCTGAGCGTTCAACTCATTAATACTTTCTTGGGACAATTCATCGTAATACACGCTGCGTTCCAGCCACGGCGTGCCCGTTCCGATCAGGTTGTGGGTGGCCGCAGCGGCATGGTCGTGCAGGTTGTGCGCAAAGAAATGGATCTTCTCATCGAGACCCGCCTGCGGAATGAACGCCTCGGTGCTGAGCACCACGCAATCCTCATCGTCCAAAGTGACAATTCCTAACCGCAGCCATTCATCGAGCACTACCCGCGCCCGAATATCCTTGCTGCGTGCGGCCACCAGCCCCTCGAATGACACTGAACTATCGGCACTGGACAGACGCGGCAGTCGGCGCGGCTTTCCCTGTTTATCCAGATAAGGAGCCTGCCCAAGCCAAGTTGCCACGAGTTGCGAACCGACAGAAACCACTTCCGGCATCTGCATTTCCGCAGCGCCGGTCTGGCTGCGCAAACGTTTGACATCCTTGCGATGCACACCTGTCAGCAAACTGATACGGCTGTCCGTCGAAGCACTCTCCCTCAGACGAAATTCCTTATCCGCCACTTCCACAAATAAGCCCTTTAGCAACTCGGCGAGATACGGATAGGTTATTCCGCTGGACAGCATCAGCCGCACCAGCGGATGCAGTACCCGCTGAATTGCCCGTACCAGAACCGGCGATAAATTTGGTTTGCTCATTACCTCGTCCAAAGTGTGATTAAGTGAAGTTTAATTCAAAACCTCTTGACGTGGGAATATTTAACACGCACAATGTTTTCAGCGCGGGAATTATTCCCACTTAATTTAAACGAACCATCTTTTTTAATCTTGTAGAGGAGTACTGGCCATGAAATTCCTGAGAATCCTTTTATCCACGCTCATTCTATCCATCCTCGCTGCCTGTGGCGGCGGAGGTGGAGGAGGCGCAGCAGTCCAAGGCGGCATCAGCGGCACCGCAACCAAAGGCCCGATGAACAACGCCACGGTCACGGCCTACGCTATCAGCAATGGGCAGATGGGAGCACAGATAGCCACCACGACGACTGATGCCAATGGCAATGGCAACTTTACGATGTCCACAGGCAGTTACTCTGGCCCAGTGATGCTGCAGATGAGTGGCGGAAACTATACTGACGAAGCTACCGGAACCACCATGAGCATGGCACCCGGTGACGTGATGACTACAGTCATACCAACCATTGCAACTGGCGCAACGATCAGCGGCATTCAGGTAACGCCGATCACTTCCATGGCGCAGACCATGGCTCAGCACCTTACGGGTGGCATGACCGACGCGAATATCGCCACAGCGAACACAGCCATGGGCACTTACTTTACTGTCAGCGATATTCTCCACACCCAGCCGATGAATCCATTGGCGGCTGTTTCCGGCACTGGAGTAAGCCAGGATGCCCAGAACTACGGTATGGCACTAGCAGCTATATCGCAGTACGCACAGACTCAGGGAATGTCCTCATCGTCGGCCATGGTCACAGCGCTGATGAACGATGCTTCGGATGGCGTCATGAATGGCATGGCAGGCAGCACGACGGTTCAAATGGGCGGCATGGCAGGTGGCATGCCGCTGCCAGCAGCGGCCGGCACAAGCGGCTTGGGTGCAGCTATGAATACCTTCATGACCTCCGCGCAGAACAAATCCGGCGTTATGACCTCAACGCTGATGAATAATCTGAATAGCACAGGCACAGGTACGCCAATCATGACTAACCCGCCAGCAATGGTGAGTGCCACACTGAGCGGCACGGCCTACAACGGGCCGATGAGCAAAGCTACGGTGAATGCTTTTGCGATCAATAACGGCGCCATGGGAGTGCAGATTGCTAGCGTTGCCACAGATGGACAGGGCAACTACACCTTGCCGATTGGCAGCTACACCGGTCCGGTGATGCTACAGGTGAGCGGCGGGACATATACCGACGAGGCGACAGGCACCACCAAGACCATGGGGGCGAGCGATATCATGAGTGCTGTGCTGCCATCCGTAACGAGTGGCGCGAATGTCACCGGCATCTGGGTTACGCCAGTGACCTCAATGGCTCAGACCCGTGCTTTGGCTTTGAGCGGCGGCATGACCGATACCAACATTGCAGCGGCAAATACGGCCATGGGAAATTACTTCTCAGTAACCGGCAGTATCCTCACGACTCCGCCTATAAATCTGTTGGTGGCGGGTTCAGTAACCGGCGCGACTTCGGATATGCGCAACTACGGTGCGGCTATCGCTGCAATGTCCGAATATGCGAAGACCAATACAACGGCCGTATCTTCGACCTTTGTGACAGCCATGATGAAAGATGCTTCGGACGGGGTGATGAACGGCATGATGGGTTCTAGTCAAATCACCATGCCAATGAGCGGAGGGATGGGGGGCGGCATGAACGGTATGGGCAATATGACATCAACAGCAGGTACCAGTGGTTTGGCAACAGCCATGACCAGCTTCATGAATTCCGCCGCGAATGCATCTGGTCTGACCGCAGCGGATATGGCGACACCCTTAAATAAACTGAACGGCTCCCTCGGTCATATCTAACATGCCTCTAAAACAAAAGAGCATGGTGCTATACCAATTGGCTAATGATTGACTATTGCGCTGCTCTTTGCCACACTGTCCTCATGTTCCGCTCATCCAGAAAATTCATTGCCGTATTGATGCTGCTGTGGTTGCCGCTGTTTAGCGGTAACGCGCTGGCGGCATCGCTGTCCATGCAACTGCAGCAGGGGCGGGGTCATGATGCCGAAATGGCGCAAATGCAGATGATGTCGCAAGAGGACATGGCTAGCATGATGTCCGGCGACGAGCATTGCGATATGGCGGATATGGCTAGCACAACGGATCAACATAAATCGTCATGCAACAATTGCGAACTCTGCCATCTGGCTTATACCGCTTATCTGGCTGTACCTGCTGTAACTGTAGTTGCCGTGCAAACCGCCGCACGTGCAAGCACGCCTTATCTGGTTGCCTTCCACTCCTTCACTTTCGCCCCGCTTGATCCGCCGCCTCTCGCCCGCGCCTGACGCGGGACAAATCCGTCTATTGATTCTGTAGCCTGATCTTCGTCTCGCACCGTGCGGCGGTCGCTTGCGGCTGTCCGTTTGCATTGAATTGCATCTGGATGCGGAACATGAAACTTCATTTATATATTTTCACCATACTGTGTGCGCTCGGCCTGAAGCCTGCCAACGCTGCAGACAGCTGGCTGCAAAGCAGCACCACGCTAGCGCACGAGCCGCATGCCATGTCAGGCAATGCCACCATGCTGGGCAGCAACCTCAACGGCTTGCTGGACTACGCGCGCGAACACAACCCGGGACTGGCCGCCACGCGCTATGAAGCCGAGGCTGCGCAACAGCGCACCGACTCTGCCGATGCCTTGCCCGACCCGGTGTTGCGCACCGAGTGGATGGATGTCACCAATCAGGGCACGACCGGCCCGCAGCTGCTGCCCGGCCAAGGCGGCGGCACGCGTTATGTGCTGATGCAGAGCGTGCCCTGGTTCGGCAAACGCGATCTGCAACGCGGAGTCGCCGAAGCGCAAACCGCGCAGGCCAACGGGCAAGTGGCCGCAAGCTGGACTGAACTGGCCAGCGGCATCAAACAGACATACGCGATGAACTATTTCAACGCCGCCAGCGAACAACTGACGCAACAGACGCTGACGTTGCTGGACGGTTTGGAGCAGATCGCGCAAACACGCTACGCAAATGGCTTGGGCGAGCAGCAGGATGTGATTCGCGTACAGGTCGAGAAAACCATGTTGCGCAGCGAACTGATCGCCGTGCAAAACGAACACCACCATAGCCATGCGCGACTGAACGCCTTGCTGTCGCGTCCGGCGAATGCACCGCTGGCAGAAGCACAGCAACTGCGCCCCATGCCCTCCCCGGCACAACTGGACGAAACGGCATTGCTGGAAAAATTGCGCGCGCGCAATCCGCAATTGCAGATTGCCGATGCAAGTATCCAGACCGCCGAGAAGAGCCGCGATCTGGCCTACAACAACCGCTACCCCGGCTTCACCTTCAGCCTCGCGCCGACGCAAGCTGGAAGTGCAATAAAAAGCTGGGACATGATGGTTGAGCTCAACATCCCGTTGCAGCAGACAGCGCGCCGTTCGCAGGAGCACGAGACGGAAGCCATGCTGTCTGCCGCTAACGCCCGCAAACAGTCATTGCTCGATCAGATGCAATCCAACCTGTCGGAAAGCCTTTCCGCACTGGAGTCTTCGCGCCGCACCGAAGCGCTGATCGCCACGCGTCTGTTGCCGCAAGCCGAACTCACCTACCAGTCGGCGCTGGTCGGTTACGAAACCGGCAAAGTGGGCTTCGACATGTTGATTGAATCGCAGAAGCAAATCCTCAAAGCCAAACAGCAGCAACTGCAAGCACAGACCGACATGCAGTTGCGGCTGGCTGACATCGAAAAATTGTTGGGAGAAGAATTATGAACAGCATCGTCAAAATCATCATAGGCGCACTATTGCTGCTGGGCGTGGCATCCGCCGGATACTGGTTCGGCACGCATTCCAACTCCGCCTCACAGCCAACAAGCGGCGCGGCCAAGACCGAACGCAAATTGCTGTACTACCGCAACCCGATGGGCTTGCCCGACACCTCACCGGTGCCGAAAAAAGATGCGATGGGTATGGACTATGTAGCGGTGTATGAAGGCGAAGACACCTCGACCACTCAGCTCAGCATCAGCACCGACAAAGTGCAAAAGCTGGGCGTGAAGAGCGAAGCGGCGGCAATGCGCGAACTGAAACGCACACTGCGCGTGACCGGTCGCATCGAAATCAACGAGCGCCACACTTACGCCATCTCGCCCAAGTTCGATGGCTGGGTGGAGCATTTGTACGTGAACACCACCGGCCAAGTGGTGAGCAAAGGCCAGCCGCTGTTCGATGTATATAGCCCGGAACTGGTGTCGGCGCAGCGCGAACACACGCTGGCCTTGCAGGGCTTGGCATCGCTGAAAGATGCCGGTGCGGATGCGCAAGCCAGCATGCAGCAACTCGCCGATGCCAGCAGTGCGCGCCTGAAGAACTGGGACATCGCAAGCGCCACCAAGCAAGGCGACGATCCTTCGCGCGTGACCTTCCGCGCGCCGATCAGCGGTGTCGTGCTGGAAAAGAAAGCGGTGCAAGGCATGCGCTTCATGTCCGGCGAAACGCTGTACCAGATCGCCGACCTGTCTTCGCTGTGGGTCATCGCCGAAGTCAACGAACAAGACATAGCCCAAGTGCGCACCGGCAGTCAGGCGCAGGTCACCGTCGATGCTTATCCCGAGCGCACCTTCGATGGCAAACTGGATTTCATCTACCCGACGCTGAACAACGCCACGCGCACGGTGCAAGTGCGCATCGAAATATCAAATCCCAAGGGCATGCTCAAACCCGCCATGTTCGCCAACGCGCAGATCAACGTGGGTAAAAGCGGCAAAGTGCTGACGGTGCCGAGTTCCGCAGTGATCGACAGCGGCAACAGTCAGGTCGTGCTGGTGCGTCTGGCGGAAGGACGTTTCGAACCGCGCGCCGTCACGCTGGGTAGCCGTAGCGATAACTATGTGGAAGTGTTGTCCGGCGTTGCGGAAGGCGAACAAGTGGTGACTTCGGCCAACTTCCTGCTGGATTCGGAAAGCAATTTGAAGGCGGCGTTGAGTGGTATGAGCACCCCAACTCAACAAAGTCAGGGCGAGCAGACGGCACAAAGCAAATCACCTTCACCGCAAAAACAAACAACTGTCGGTCATCAGGCACAAGGCACGCTGAATACCATCAACGACGACGGCACGGTCAGCATCACCCATCAGGCTATCCCGTCGCTGAAGTGGCCGGGCATGACCATGGACTTTGCCCTCACCAATTCATCGCTGGTCGCAGGCATCAAACCGGGCAGCGCGATCAGCTTCGAGATCGTCGAGCGCACGCCGGGCGAATGGGTGATTACCAAGCTGCAAGCGCAGCACGGGGGACACTGACATGCTTTCGAAAATCATCGAGTGGTCGGCGCGCAACCGTTTTCTGGTGTTGCTCGCCACCTTGTTCATCACGCTGGCAGGCATTTATGCGCTGGTGAAAACGCCGCTGGATGCGCTGCCTGATCTGTCCGATGTACAGGTGATCGTCTATACCGAATTTCCCGGCCAGGCGCCGCAGGTGGTCGAGGATCAAGTCACTTACCCGCTCACTACGGCGATGCTGGCGGTGCCGAAATCCAAGGTGGTGCGCGGCTTCTCGTTCTTCGGAGCGTCGTTTGTGTATGTGATCTTCGAGGACGGCACCGACATTTACTGGGCGCGTTCGCGCGTGCTGGAATATTTGAACAGCATCGCGGGGCGCATGCCGCAAGGTGTGTCGCCGCAACTGGGGCCGGACGCGACCGGCGTGGGCTGGGTGTATCAATACGCCGTGCTCAGCGATAAACATAATCTCGCCGAACTGCGCACCATGCAGGATTGGTATCTGCGTTACCAACTGACCAAGGCGCACGGCGTGGCGGAAGTCGCATCGCTCGGCGGCTTCGTGCAGCAGTATCAGGTGACGGTCGATCCGGTGAAGCTGCGCGCCTACAACATCCCGTTGAGCAAGGTGTCGCAGGTGATTCGCGACAGCAACCGCGATGTCGGCGGGCGCACGGTGGAGCTGGCTGAGACCGAGTACATGGTGCGCAGCCAAGGCTATCTGCACGGCATTAGCGACATCAAGAATCTGGTGGTGAAATCGGAACGCGGCACACCTGTATTGTTGCGCGACATCGCGCGTGTTGAGCTGGGACCGGACGAGCGGCGTGGGATCGCGGAACTCAACGGTGAAGGCGAAGTGGTGTCTGGCATCGCCATGGCGCGCTACGGGCAGAACGCGCTGGAAGTGATCCAGAACATCAAGGACAAGATCGCCGAGATCACGCCTGGATTGCCGGAGGGCGTGAGCATCAAAGCGGTGTACGACCGCTCCGAGCTGATCCTGCGCGCGATTGACACGCTCAAACACACGCTGTTCGAAGAAGGGCTGATCGTGGCGTTGGTGTGCATGGTGTTCCTGATGCATGCGCGCAGCGCGCTGGTCGCCATCGTGATGCTGCCCGTCGGCGTGTTGATTGCGTTCATCGCCATGCACGCGCTGGGACTGAACTCAAACATCATGAGTCTGGGCGGCATTGCGATTGCGATCGGCGCGATGGTGGATGCGGCGATTGTGATGATCGAGAATGCGCATAAGCATATTGAACGATTGAAAGAAGGCGAGTCGCGTTTCGATGCAATGTTGACTGCCTGCAAAGAAGTCGGACCTTCGCTGTTCTTCTCGCTGCTCATCATCACCGTCTCGTTCCTGCCAGTATTCACGCTGGAAGCACAGGAAGGCCGTTTGTTCGCACCCCTCGCTTATACCAAAACCTTCGCCATGGCAGGCGCAGCCTTACTCTCCGTGACGCTGGTGCCGGTGCTGATGCTGTTGTTCATCCGCGGCAAGATCAAACCGGAAGCGGAGAATCCGCTGAACCGCTGGCTGATCGCGGGCTACCGTCCTCTGATCGATGCCGTGCTGCAACGCAAAAAGACCACGCTCGCTATTGCCATAATCGCCTGCGCGCTCAGTTTGTATCCGGCGCTGAAACTGGGTAGCGAGTTCATGCCGACGCTGAACGAGGGCACGCTGTTCTACATGCCCACCGCGTTGCCCGGCCTGTCGGTGACCAAGGCCGCAGAGCTGCTGCAAACGCAGAACAAGATCATCAAGAGCTTCCCCGAAGTAGCCTCGGTATACGGCAAGGCCGGACGTGCGCAGACCGCCACCGATCCGGCGCCGCTGGAAATGTTCGAAACCATCATCAACCTCAAGCCGCAGGAAGATTGGCGCCCCGGCATGGATACCGACAAGCTGATCACGGAGATGGACAAGGCGCTGCAATTCCCCGGCGTGGCGAACTCGTGGACCATGCCGATCAAGGCGCGCATCGACATGCTCTCCACCGGCATCCGCACGCCCATCGGCATCAAGGTGTTCGGCAAGAATCTGGACGAGATGGAGCGCCTCGCCAAACAGATCGAAGCGGTGGTGAAGAAAGTACCGGGCACCACCAGCGCTTTCGCCGAGCGCATCACCGGCGGTTATTACCTCGACATCGTGCCGAATCGGTTGGCACTTGCGCGCTACGGCTTGAGCGTGGGCGACGTGCAGGATGTGATTTCCACGGCATTGGGCGGCGAGATGGTCACCACCACGGTGGAAGGACTGGAGCGCTTCGGCGTGAGCGTGCGGTACCCGCGCGACCTGCGCAGCTCGCCGGAACAGATCGCGCGCGAGGTGCTGGTGCCGACCATGGATGGCGCGATGATCCCGCTCGGCCAGCTCGCCAAGGTGAGCATCAGCAAAGGTGCGCCGTCCATCCGCACCGAGAATGGGCTGCTCTCCGCCTATATCTATGTGGATATCCGCGAGCGCGACATCGGCTCGTATGTGGCCGATGCGCGCAAAGCGGTGGCCGATCAAGTGAAGTTTCCGCCCGGTTATTACGCCACGTGGAGCGGCCAGTTCGAGTACATGGAACGCGCTGCCGCCAAGATGAAGGTGGTGATCCCGATCACGCTGCTGCTCATCTTCCTGCTGCTGTATCTCAACTTCCGCCGCGTCACCGAATCGCTGGTGGTGATGTTGTCAGTGCCGTTCGCTTTGGTCGGCGGTGTGTGGTTGCTGTGGCTGCTCGGTTACAACCTGAGCGTGGCGGTAGCGGTCGGCTTCATCGCGCTGGCCGGTGTGGCGGCAGAGACCGGCGTGGTGATGCTGATCTATCTGGAGCATGCGTGGCAGGAAGTGCAAGCGCGCTGCTTGAATGAAAACCGCAAACCCACAGCGAGCGACTTGCACGCAGCCATCATGCACGGCGCAGTGGAACGCGTGCGCCCGAAGATGATGACCGTGGTGGCGATCATGGCCGGTCTGTTGCCCATCCTGTGGAGCAGCGGCACCGGTTCCGAAGTCATGCGCCGCATCGCCGCACCGATGGTCGGCGGCATGATCTCCTCGGCAGTGCTGACACTGCTGGTGATCCCGGTGATCTATGCATTCATCAAGCAACGCGAACTTCGCAACAACAACATCTCAACTTAGGAAAATACTGCCATGAAAAAAACACTCACCTTACTGTTTGCACTGTCGCTTGCAACATCGGCCAGCGCTGAAGACGCTTTCAGCCTGACCACCGGGCTCGATTACAGCTCGGGCAAATACGGCAATGCCACCGCAACTGACATGCTGTACATCCCTGTCACCGCAAAATACGCGAAGGATGAATGGACTCTGAAATTGACCGTGCCCTACATCAGTGTCAGCGGCCCCGGCGGGGTAATCCGTGGCATGGGACGAACCGACATGATGGCCTCCGCTTCGTCGGGCGGGGGTATGGGCGGAGGAGGAAGCGGTGGTACGGCAACGAACACCCACTCAGGTCTGGGCGATGTCATCGCCTCGGCGGGACATACGATGTATTCGACAACCAATCTGGAATTAGATCTGGTCGGTAATATCAAATTCGGCACAGCCAACGCCAATCTAGGGTTGGGCACAGGAAAAAATGATTATTCGATGCAACTCGATAGTTTCTACACCATCAGCGATTCCATGCTGTTCACCACGCTGGGTTACAAAAAATTTGGCGTACCGGCAGGCACCTCTCTGAACAACATCTTCTACGGCAGTATCGGCTCAAGCACCACTCTTGACAACGACACCACTGCCGGAATCTCAATGGACATGGCGCAACGCACCAGCACGCTCGGCGCCAATCAAGTTTCAGCCTCTGTCTTTGCCTCGGAAAAATTCGCTTCCGGTTTCAAGGTCATGGCCAACATAGCAAAAGGATTCGCCGACGGCAGCCCAGATTTTGAAATGAGTTTGATGGTCAGCAAGATGTATTAATGATTTGAAGCACAACTGGTTATTGGGCGCCTCTAATAATTCAAAGTTCTAAGCAAGACAAGGCGCGAACAAAAAATTACGACGCGGCATATGTTTGATATGTGAGGAGCAATTTTTTGTGAGTAACGCAGTATTGCGACGAAATTTGGATTATTAGAGGTGTCCTATTGAGATTCGAGAGGTGAATGCCATGACGAAGACTACCGATCCGGTTTGCAATATGCAGGTCAATCAAAGCGACGACACGCTACACGCGGACTACGCGGGCGAGCGCCATTATTTTTGCTCGCAAAAATGTCGTGAGAAATTCGTGGCGAACCCGGCCGCCTATCTTCATCCGCAAACAGCGGCGCTTGAGCCATCTGCGGCGATATACACTTGTCCGATGCACCCCGATGTTCGTCAGCCTGCTCCAGGCAACTGCCCACAATGCGGCATGACTCTGGAACCTGTAGCACCTGCCGCAGAACCTGCAATTGCCACCGAATACACCTGCCCCATGCATCCCGAAGTGGTAAGCGACAAGCCCGGCAGTTGCCCAAAGTGCGGCATGGCATTGGAAGCGCGCAATGCGCCGTCGGAAGACAACAGCGAATTGAACGATATGACACGCCGTTTCAAGGCCAGTGTAGCGCTGGCGTTGCCGGTGTTCATCATGGCGATGACTTCCGATCTGGCACCGCAACTCATTCCGGATTTTGTTTCAATGACTACGCTGCAATGGCTTGAATTCGCGCTGGCAACACCTGTCGTGCTGTGGGCCGGTTGGCCGATCTTCCAGCGCGGCTGGGCGTCGGTGGTCAACCGCAGCCTCAACATGTTCAGCCTGATTTCGCTCGGTGTCGGTGTGGCCTGGATATACAGCGTAGTGGCGATGTTGCTGCCGGGAAGTTTCCCTCCCGCCATGCACACCATGGGCGGTTTGGTGCCGGTGTATTTCGAAGCTTCAGCGATGATCATGGCGCTGGTGCTGCTCGGACAGGTGATGGAGTTGCGCGCGCGCAGCCAGACCAGCGCCGCAATCAAATTGCTGTTGGGGCTTGCACCCAAGACCGCACGCATCGTGCGTGCCGACGGCAAGGAAGAAGACATCCCGCTGCAGCAAGTTCAGCCGAATGATGTACTGCGCGTGCGCCCCGGCGAAAAAGTGCCGGTGGACGGTGTGGTGCTGGAAGGCGCAAGTGCGCTGGATGAATCCATGGTCACCGGCGAATCCATTCCCGTCGAGAAAACAACAGGAGCCAGATTGATCGGCGCCACCGTGAACGGCACCGGCAGTCTGCTGATGCGCGCCGAGCGTGTCGGTGCCGACACGCTGCTGGCGCAGATCGTGCACATGGTGAGCGAGGCGCAGCGTTCGCGCGCGCCTATCCAGCGGCTGGCTGATGTCGCCGCCGGATATTTTGTTCCGGCAGTGATACTGGCCGCGCTCGCCACGCTGGTGGTATGGGGCATCTGGGGACCGGAGCCGCGTCTGGCGCACGCCATCGTCAATGCGGTCGCGGTGCTGATCATCGCCTGCCCTTGCGCATTGGGACTGGCTACGCCGATGTCCATCATGGTCGGCACCGGAAGGGGTGCTACGGCCGGTGTGCTGATCAAGAACGCCGAAGCGCTGGAAACCATGGAGAAGGTGAACACTCTAGTGGTGGACAAGACCGGAACCTTGACCGAGGGCAAACCGAAACTGACTTCAGTCATACCGATGGACGGATTCGATGAAGGTATCGTGCTGTGGCTGGCTGCCAGTCTGGAACGCGCCAGCGAACATCCGCTGGCAGAAGCTATCGTAAAGGGCGCACAAGAAAAAAACATCACACTCAAACCGGTGAGCGAATTCCGTTCAATTACCGGCAAAGGCGTCACGGGAACGATTGAAGGCCGCACGGTTGCATTGGGCAACCTCAAATTGTTCGAGGAATTGCACATTGATGCAGGCGACTTGCCTGCACGCGCCGAGGCGATGCGCAGCGACGGCCAGACGGTAATGTTGCTGGCCATTGACGGCAAGGCGGCAGGATTGATCGGCGTGGCCGATCCGGTCAAGGCATCCACGGCGGAAGCAATCCGCGCGCTGCATGCAGAAGGCGTGCAGGTCATCATGCTTACCGGCGACAACCGCATCACGGCAGAAGCGGTGGCGAAAAAACTGGGCATAGACCGGGTCGAAGCGGAAGTGCTACCCGAACAAAAATCCGCCATTGTCAAACAACTGCAAGCGCAGGGCCGCATCGTGGCGATGGCGGGTGACGGTATCAACGACGCACCTGCGCTGGCTCAAGCGCAGGTGGGCATCGCCATGGGCACCGGCACCGATGTGGCGATGGAAAGCGCGGGCATCACGCTGATCAAAGGTGACCTGCGCGGCATCGTGCGCGCGCTGCGCCTGAGCCGCGCCACCATGCGCAACATCCGCCAGAACCTGTTCTTTGCCTTCATCTACAACATGCTCGGTATCCCGGTTGCGGCGGGCGTGTTGTACCCGTTCTTCGGCCTGCTGTTGTCGCCCATTATCGCGGCGGCGGCAATGAGTTTCAGCTCCGTGTCGGTTATTACCAATGCATTGCGCTTGCGCAGCATCAAGCTATGACATACCTCAAACAACCCACGCTTGTTTCTGCCTCACGGGGTGCACCAGAACAAGCCAATCCAACAGCACCCCAATCCACGGAAAAGGAATAGCAATGAAAACACTGATACTCGCATTAGTTATCACCATCGTAACAGCAAGCGGCATGGCGCAGGCCGCCGCGCCCCAACACGACATGTCTCAGATGGCGATGCAACCTGACGTCAGCAAGGCGAGGCACCAAGGCGTTGGCATAGTCAAAGCGATCAACGCAAAAGCCCACAAAGTGCAGATCGCGCACGAGGCCATTGCCGATCTGAACTGGCCGCCGATGACCATGTGGTTCGCGCTGCACAATCCTTTGCCCAAAGATATTCGGGTCGGCGATGCGGTGCGTTTTGATTTAATGGAAGGTGCAAAGCAGCAGTGGATGGTGGTCAAGATCGAGAAGAAATAACCGTGAATGTGATGTGGTGAATCCGGTAATTGTTGTCATGCCAATTTAATTGTTGGACAATATTGAAACGGGGATCAGGCAACCTCCCCGCTTCAAGACGATTCCTCGTCCAAGGCTTGCCCTGATTGGATTATTCCAGGGAGGAATCATGGACACATCACCACAACACACTTCCGACAACACTCAACCACCGGCACAGGTCACGCTGATGCAGGCGTTCTGGTATTGGCTGAAACTCGGCTTCATCAGCTTCGGCGGACCGGCGGGACAGATTGCGCTGATGCATCACGATCTGGTGGAAAAAAAACGCTGGATCTCTGACCGGCGTTTTCTGCATGCGCTGAATTTCTGCATGGTGCTACCCGGCCCGGAGGCGATACAGCTCGCTACGTATATCGGCTGGCTGATGCATCGCACGCGCGGCGGCATCGTCGCCGGTGTGATGTTCGTGCTGCCTTCCCTGTTCATCCTGATCGCGCTGTCGTGGCTGTATATCGCGTTCGGCGAAATGCCATTGATCGCCGGTTTGTTTTACGGCATCAAACCGGCGGTAACCGCCATCGTGGTGCATGCGGCGCATCGCATCGGTTCACGCGCGCTCAAGAACAATATCCTGTGGGCGATCGCAGCGGCAGCATTCGTCGCCATCTTCGCGTTGAACGTGCCGTTCCCCGCCATCGTCGCGGCTGCGGCGTTGATCGGCTACGTGGGAGGACGCATTGCACCGGACAAATTCAGCGCGGGCGGCGGACACGGCAAGGCGGGCAAGTCTTCTGGCGCAGCGTTGATCGACGATCACACGCCGACACCGCAACACGCGCGCTTCACTTGGACAGGACTGATGAAAGTAGCAATCGTCGGCGGCTTGTTATGGCTATTGCCGATGGCGATCTTGACGGCGAGCTTCGGCTGGGATCACACATTGACGCAGATGGGCTGGTTCTTTACCAAGGCTGCGCTGCTGACTTTTGGCGGCGCCTATGCGGTATTGCCGTACGTTTATCAGGGCGCGGTGGGGCATTACGCATGGCTCACGCCAACGCAGATGATAGACGGCCTTGCACTCGGCGAAACCACGCCGGGGCCGCTCATCATGGTGGTGGCTTTTGTTGGTTTTATCGGCGGCTATACCCATGCACTGTTCGGAGTTGATAATTTATTTCTGGCGGGTGCGGTGGCGGCGACGCTGGTGACCTGGTTCACATTTCTGCCGTCATTCATTTTCATTCTGGTCGGTGGCCCGCTGATAGAAACTACGCACGGCGACCTCAAATTCACCGCACCGCTCACCGCGATCACGGCGGCGGTGGTGGGAGTCATCCTGAATCTGGCCATGTTCTTCGGCTACCACGTACTGTGGCCGAAAGGCTTTACCGGCACGTTCGACTGGTTATCTGCGTTAATCGCGCTGGCGGCGGCGGTGGCGCTGTTCCGCTACAAGCGTGGTGTCATCGAAGTCATCGCGGCTTGCGCCATTATTGGACTCATACTTAAAACACTTTTGTAATTTGGAGTAGATGTAAATGGGCGATTGTTGCGGCGGCAAAGCGTGCGAGATCGAAGCATTGCGTGAACGGCAAAGTTCCACGCTAAAAATCGTGCTGGCCATCAATGCGGTGATGTTCGTCGTCGAACTCACGGCAGGACTGCTCGGTCACTCGATCTCGCTGGTGGCGGACTCGCTTGATATGCTGGGCGATGCTCTGGTGTATGCTTTCAGCCTCTACGTGATTGCGCGCAACAGCAGAATGAAAGCCCGTGCCGCATTGCTCAAGGGCATCATCATGGCGGCCTTCGGCTTGTTCGTGCTGGCGCAGGCGCTCTATCGGATTGTTTACCCACAGCTGCCCGTGTTCGAGGCGATCGGCGCAATCGGCCTGCTGGCACTGACCACAAATGGCTTCTGCTTTTACCTGCTGTGGCGGCATCGTGCAGATGACATCAACATGAGTTCGGTTTGGCTATGCAGCCGCAACGACATCATCGCCAACACCTCAGTGCTGTTCGCCGCAGTAGGCGTGTGGCTCACCCATTCCGGCTGGCCTGACATCCTGGTCGGATTGGCACTGGCAGTTCTTTTCCTGCGTTCCGCGTTGCACGTATTGCGTAGCGCGATCAAGGAACTACAAACCACCACCTAGCAACACACAATCTCGTGAAGATGCCCGTCAATAGGCGTTTTACAAGGCATCATCGCGCCAGTGCGATCAACCTCCAGTCGCCCACGCACGATATAAGGAATGGGATAAAGCGCCAGAGGTAAATATCCACCGAATCCGACCCTTTAATTTGACATGCAGCTTGAATCTTGTATGTCCCTTAATCCATAGCCGTCGATGACGAGCGGCAGCTTTCCGGCATGCAGTTCAGAAGATCGTAATTCAACTGCCGACAAAACCGGTCTCATGCATTTCCAGATAGCTGCCGCTCAAGTTTCTGCTACATAAAGTTTAATTGTATTCCGCCCGGCGTTTTTGGCTTGGTACATTGCCGCATCTGCCCAATTGAGGATGTCGTCTTGGCTGTATTCGTGATTAATGAACATCACCACACCGATACTAGCTGTGCATTGATGTTTGACCGTTGACGCGGGCTGTACATCACGACTAATAGTCAATATGTATGGTGCAGACAAAGAAGTAAGTATTTTCTCTGCAACAAATCGTGCTTGCGAAGTGGCATCTATTTTATCCACAGCCAACTCATTCAGAATCACAACGAACTCATCCCCGCCAAAGCGCGCTACGGTATCCATTTCGCGCACGCAACTCTTCAGTCTGGTGGCCGCCTCAATTAGCAATAAGTCACCTACCACATGCCCATACTTGTCGTTCAACGGTTTAAAGTTGTCCAGGTCGAGAAAAATGAGTGCGCCATAACAATTGCTACGCTTGCTGGCTGCCATGGACTGAGTTAAACGATCATCAAACAACCTACGATTTGGGAGATTGGTGAGTGTGTCGTAGAAGGCAAGTTGACTCACCCGATCTTCCATCAGTTTACGTTCGGTAATCTCGCGCGTGATGCCGTGGTAGCCCACAATTTCACCCTGAGCATTGAGCTCTGGTTTGGAAATAACCTCGCCCCAAAGTACCCGGCCATCTTTGCAACGGTGTGGTACCTCAAAGGTCAAATATCCAACAAGGGATTCTGACTGTCTGGCGTCCTTGCTTTTGTTAATGACGTTGTTGACTATCGCGACGCCCTCATCGGTGAACATCTCAAACACTGAGTGCCCAACAACCTCAGTTGCCTTGAAACCACGCAAACGCTCATCAGCTGGGCTGATGTAGGTCACACAAAAATGACGATCAGTTTTCCAGAGCACATCCTGCGTATCTTCGGCAAGCAAGCGATACATGGATTCACTGTCATGCAGCGCCTGAGTACGCTCCGTAACCAAGGCCTCAAGCGCCTTATTTTGCTCCAACAGGCCTTTCATGGGGTATACCTCGCCCTCACGAACCAAGTGGTAAGGGATGGAGATGCCGCTGTGAGCAATTTTCCAGTCCGATCCTTCAAGACGGAAGATCAGCACTAGGCGTGCGACCTCCGTCGACAAAACGTGGTCCGGGATGGGCAAATGAATGTGAAAGAATGCGGTGGCGACTACCACATCGTGGCTGATATCTTGCATTGATATATCTAGCATCTCGATGCGAATTCGGCCAGGTACCTGCGAAAAATCTTGGCGCGTGATTTTTTCCCAAGCTTGTCGATCTTTGACCAAAAAATCGCCACCGCCAGTGTAGCCACTGAAGTTGTCACTGAAGCGAGTGGTAAGACGGTCATCACGCCCAGAGTACATCTCAATGTACTCATCAAACAGCGATCGAATAAGACGTTCGCGATCAGTATGCGGGGTGGATATACTCATTGTAAAAATGATACGGAATATTTAATAACCATCTTGAACCTTTAAAGCAATCTTAGCTACTCCATTGTGGGTGGCAAATCGTAAATCCAATCATAATTGGTATTGCTGTGATCCTTAGATGCAAAATTGAATTGTCGTGATGCTTTGAATGTCTATACCCGTGGCAGCCATTCAATTCCCTGGCTTGGGAAAGTCCTTCAAGCAGCAACGCCCGGAAGGGTTGCTTGTTTCACAGGAGCACAATCCGGCTTTTGTCTGAGCTATTACGAAATCCTTGATGGCTGGATCACGCTGAAAATCTGAATGGCTTACACCGAAGCAATAGCACAGCAGACTGTCATCTGCTTTTTCTTTCACTCCAATGCGTGTACGTAGCTGCGACATTACGATGGTTGATCCGTCATCGCCAAAATACACGACATCGCAATCCGGGTCGTCACAGAAAAAATAGCGGGAAGTGCTCGGCAACCATGACCAGGATTCTTTGATGTGATGCACGATGGTGCGAACGGAAACCTCGGAATATTCTTGCCCATTGGCAGGGCACCGATGTTTTTTCGGGTGGCTGCTGTGGCAACCTGATTGTGAGCAACAATCACTCATGTGCACTTCTTCGATTTGATTTGGGCCTGGGTGTGCTCCAGGCACCGCTCGATTTCACCCTGATTGAATTGGGTACCCTCTTTGGATTTGAGCCGGAGGCTGATTTTCCCGGCTGTTTGTTCGACCAGAAGCGAACCGAGCTTCTGATATTCCTGTGTAGGACAAGAGCAGCGGCCTTCCTGACATTCCTTGAATGCTGCAAGAAGTTGTTCTTCTTTGCCTTCTATCCCGGCAACTTTAACTTCCAAGCCATCTGGCTTCTTGGAGATTTGATATTTCATGGCACCCTGCCTGGATGGTTCGACATCACAATGGCTGCTGATGGCGGGCTTTCTTGTTTTTGTGCATGACCGTTAGTAACCCAAAGCCTTCATTCAACAGAGCAAGAAGCGGATACCATTTACTTGCGCAGCTGCGGAAGCTTGGAATTAACGGTTTCGCAGTTGTATTAATTGCTTCCGGATTGCTGCGATTTCAGACGTAGTCAAGATAGCTGTTTCCAACTTTCGTTCTAATTCTAAAATTTTTTGTTCCTTAGCACCTACTACTTTAATACCACGGCTCTCTACGAGTGCGTCTTTAACGGCCTTATCAAAACCGAAATATTTTTCTAGTCCCATATCACCTCCCCCGCTTTCACTTTTCCTACCTTATCATTATTTCTTTGAAAAAAATCTGAAATTTTGCGCATTTCGTAAATGTCCATTGGTCGATTTCAGCCATTCGCACTTTACCTCATTTTCTTTTCTAACGTCTCAAAACACAACTTCATGAAGATGCCCGTCAATAGGCAATCTACAAGGCATCATCGGGGCAGCGCTGCTAACCGGGCAAGCCATCCACGCGCGCGCGCATGAGAAATGGCGTGTAGCGCCAGAGGAAAAGTGCGAACGCCACTGTCCATGCGGTGGCGGCTATATAAATGCCTGCGCTGATGGCGGCGGGTGCAAGCACGATGCTGAACACGCGCACGGCGGCGGCGAGATGGATCAGCGCGAAGGCAGTCGTTTCAGTGCGGCTTGCCTTCGGCACACGCCCGGTGTGTCCCAAGGCGGTGCGTGACATCATGCCGAGGATGAGTCCGGCAGTAGCACCGATGGTCAGCGCGTGGATGCCCGCCGAGCGCGGCAGCCAGCCCCATTGCGCTGCCGCCAGCAACGCTAGTCCGATAGGAATCCACAAGTAGGACGCATGCAGTATCCACAGCATGGGCACGCGTCGCGTTGCCCACGGATTCCATCCGGCGAGGCGCGCAAGTTGCAGCAGCGCCGCCAGCAGCGACAACACAGCGCCCCAGCGCGTATCGGGCAGCAGCGCCCAGGCAAACAGCGCAATAGCCGTAGCTGCGATGGCGGCGATGTTCAGCCAGCCGCGCTGCCATTGCACAATGCCTTTGATGATGCCTGACGTGAAGGAAGGCACGACACGGCCTGCGATGACGGTTTCCAGCGTGATGATGACGGCAAGCGCGAAGTGCAGCGCCGCCAGCGGATCAAGCGGCAGCAGTCCGAGCCGTCCAAGATGGAAGGCTGCATTGCCCAGCGTCAGCAGCGCGAGGATCACCACCACAAAATATTGTTTGCGGCTCTTTGACAACCACAGCACGCGCGCGATGGCGCTCGCCGCCATCGGCAAAAATGCGAGGTCAATGATCGCGCCCCACATCCCGCCGCCCAAGGCCATCGCGATACGCCCTGCCAGCCAGACCAGCGCGAGAAAAGCCAATGCAGCGCCGGTGGGTGTCGGCAACCCCGACCAGTTGCGACCCGCCGTGAACAGAAATCCGACGATGACCGCGGCGGCAAAACCGTACAGCATCTCGTGCGCATGCCACCACACACCTTCCATCGGCAGTGTAATGACACCGCTGAACACCATCACCCACAGCGGAATCGCCAGCGTGGCAAACAAGGCCGCCAGCAGATAGAACGGTCTAAATCCCAGCGCCCACAGGGCAAAACTATTGGGTGGTATGCGCCGCACCGGATCGTCCATTTGCATCAAAGCCATTGCGTTTTGTCTCCGTAGTTGCGGCACGAATAAGGTCTATACCTTCATTCGTGCCGAATGGTAAGGCGGGCATCGTAGCATCACAGCGCCTTGCATGAGTTTGACCTGCATTAAGAGATTTTCATAATCCGGTTAACTGATGCTGGCAGAATGCGATGCGGCACATCAATGATTTTCAAACCAAGCCTCGCGGAAACGCCCGTCAATAGGCGATCTACAAGGCATCATGCACTGCTGCGCAAGTTACAGGTACAGTGACGCAGGTTGCGGACACTGATGTCTCAGCAGCAAACCGCAAAAATTGGCGATGCTGGGATTTCGTTATGAGGTTGTCTGCTGCCAACCCTTTGCAGTCCTTCGATATTCTGGAAAGGAGGCATTCAACGTTTAAGCTCAGCCGCGCCGTTATTTTTTTGCGTCGGCGGGTACGAATTGTTATGTGTCTATTTTTACCCGTTGATTAATCTATAAACGTCTGCGCCAGCCGAAATTGACCCAGTTACTCCCTTGCAACCTATTTGGGTGAGTAATTTCGTTCCTTTCGGGCTCAATTTTCTCTATTTCAAACAGCCGATCGCAAAATGGTGAAAATGTTTTTTCGACTAGTTCATCGAATTTATTGTTGTTATGTAATTCAATAAATTCAGCCCGTGAAAAAGGAGATAAGTAGGCGTGACCAGAAGATATTTTAGGAAACAAAAACCAAAGTTCTGATTGCTCGGTATCTATCTCTTCTTGGAAGTCAAAAAATACTAGCGCGTTACTATCATTCCATTCTTTCAAAAGTCTGCATTCATCTAGGTAACGCACTCGACATATGTAGGGTTTTCCATTTTCAGAGGTGCTTTCTTCTAATGCTTTATTAAACTGTAATTTATCGCTTTTCCGTCTTAGGCCGTCCACAACCCAAACCAACTTCGAATAGAATGAATTTCTGGAACGGCGTTCTTCAGGCTTAAGGTGGGAGTGCTGAAATTCCAGAACCCAGCCGCTATCCGTTTTTACATCAGCGATGTGTTTTTCACCGCTTTCGCCGTCAGAATGAGTTACTTCCTGCCACTCTTTGAGAAAATTGTTTTTCCATGAACGATGCCATTCAGTTTCATTTTCCCACCATGGGTCACAGTTACGGTTTCCTTTATGTGCCCAATGGTTAATTTTAAGCTCGCCACACCTAGCAATTAATTCTGAACCACAACTTGGACAGAGCCCCCTAGCGCCCTTAGTAGCTTCAGCTTTGTCACCATTAATAAGTGCGAATTTCATTTTATCGATGGTCCTGGGTGACTGGCGCAAATTGCGCCGGCAGTACTCAATCATGCATCGCAGATTTCAATGGCCGCTGGTTGATCGGTAGTTGCCGATCATGACAGCATCGTGCTTCACAATTGCAAACTCGGCAACAAAATAATATAGACATCATGTATTGACCTACCGCACCTCAAGCGACGCGGATTAAGCTTGAGGTTCCGTAAAACCAAAGGCTCAGAGCCGAAATTGAGGGGATAGGTCAT
>CAINCU010000062.1 GCA_903847155.1 uncultured Gallionellaceae bacterium
ACTCAAGCTCATCGTCACCATCACCAGCCAGATGGGCAGCATGGCCGACAACAGCAGCGGCGGCAGTTACCTGTATCGCAGCAGCAAAGCGGCAGCCAACATGGTGGTGAAAAGCCTGGCCGTTGACCTGAAAGAAAAGGGAATCACCTCGGTGGCTTTCAACCCCGGCTGGGTCAAGACCGACATGGGCGGCCCCAACGCCATGATCCCGGTCGAGCAAAGCGTGAGCGATATGCGAAAAGTGATAGCCGGTCTCACCTTGGCGGACACGGCCAAATTCATCGGCAATGACGGGCTGGTGATTCCCTGGTAAGTATTTCGAGCCTGACCCATTAATCTCCAAAATCAAAACACCCACTGCCCCGCAACGCCCGTCAATAGGTGATCCGCATACATCGTCGCATGAAGATGCGCGTATTTACTGCCTTGCGGGGCAGGTGGTAGAGCGAAATTGACAACCAACTGCAATAGCGCCGCAACGCGCCAAGCGGCAGGTCTATATATTTTTGAGCGTGGAAAGTTGCGGGCTTTGCTGTTAGATTGCGCAGGCGAGAGATGGATAGGCGGATTGGAGGTGTGGTGGGTGGAAAAGTATTGCGACCCTGGCCCCTTTCATCTTTCTTTCATCTCGTTACTTAAACGGGGAAATGCCAAGTGACGTTCAAAGAGGGGAAGCGCCATGTTTGTTTTTGAAATCATCACTCCTGGAACGTGGTTGGACTACGACAACAGAGACTGGGAATGGAAGATTCAAAATCAGCTTCGATCGCTTGAGTCACAGTTCTTTGAAGCCAACGCCGCATTAAATTTATTCGTTAACGCACAGTCTATTCGTCCTTCGTTTGCGGACCGAGACAACTGGGAACGAGACTCACAGCGCCGTTCTGAAATTCAACGTGCTGTCGAGCAAGAGCGCGGAGGATTCAACTCTCCCGAAAATTGGGATGAGATTCGCTTTGAAACCGAGGTTCGTTTTAAGCGCGAAAAATGGTCGAATGGCGGAGTTCCTCAAGAGTTCGAACACAATCTGCCATTCATCTATGCACGTGCATTTCTCTACGCGCTCGATGGATTTGACAAGTTTCTTGGTGTCCTTGCTAAGGAAGAAAACGTACCGGAGGAACTTGCAAAATTCCATGCGCAAATAGCTGAAAAGTTTCCTCACCTACGAGGCGTACGCAACACAGCCCAACATCGCGAAGATCGTGCACGCGGCCTCGGCGTGGGCAACAAACTGCTCGACCTCAAGCCAATCTCAAACAGCCTCATCAACGCTCCGGGTGGCGGAGCGCTCATTTTGAATGGCCTCAATGGCTCAAGATATGGTTCCACCATGTCTGATGGGCACTATGGAGAAATTGATGTGTCACCAGATTCCATGCAACATTTGCAGCAGATTCTTGAGGGAGTCTTGCAGGCGTTTAAGTGGCGCGGTTCAAAACAACATGCACCAAGAGCATAACGCTTAGGTCAGTGAAATTACCATTTCCCAGTGCCTAGATTTATCTCTTCTGGCGCACTCGAAGAGATAAATCTGATTAACAAGAATCGTACACGTTTGTCTTTATGTATCCAGCCTGTCTTGGCATAATCCGCTCCCCATAAAAACCACCCAAAATCCTCTCTCCGCAGAGGACTTTTTAATCCAGTAAATCAAACTATGCTTCCTTTAATCGAACAACGCCTTGCCGCCGAGATCGCGGCCAAACCTGCTCAAATCGCTGCTGCCATTGCCCTGCTGGACGAGGGTGCAACCGTGCCCTTTATCTCACGTTATCGCAAGGAGGCGACGGGTGGGCTGGACGATACGCAGTTGCGCATGCTGGAAGAGCGGCTGCGTTATTTGCGCGAGCTGGAAGAGCGGCGCGCGGCGATCATCGCGTCGATCACCGAGCAGGGCAAGATGACGCCGGAGCTGTTGAAGGCGGTGTCGCTGGCGACCGACAAGACGCATCTGGAAGATTTGTATCTGCCGTATAAGCCGAAGCGCCGCACCAAGGCGCAGATCGCGCTGGAGGCGGGGTTGGAACCGCTGGCGGATGCGTTGTTGGCGAATCCGCTGTTGAATCCTGACGAGGAGGCGGCGAAGTATTTGCGCGAGCCTTTCACCAGCGCGGCTGGCGACAACAATCCCGGCGTGGCAGATGCGAAGGCGGCGCTGGATGGCGCGCGGCAGATTTTGATGGAGCGCTTTGCCGAGGATGCGAACCTGCTGCAATCGTTGCGCGAATATGTGCAGGCGCACGGCGTGGTGCAATCCAAGGTGCTGGAAGGCAAGAACGAAGCGGCGGAAAAGTATGCCGACTATTTCGACTATGCCGAATCCATCAACACCATTCCTTCGCACCGCGCGCTGGCGGTGTTGCGCGGTCGGCGCGAGGAGATGCTGGATGTGCAATTGCGTCTGGATAGCGAAGAGGAGAAGCCGACCTGGAGCGCGCCGCACAATCCGTGCGAGATGCGTATCGCCAGCCGCTTCGGCATCAAGGACATGGACAGACCAGCCGACCGCTGGCTGAACGATACGGTGCGCTGGACGTGGCGCGTGAAGTGCTTCATGCATCTGGAATCGGAGCTGATGGGCGCGCTGCGCGCCCGTGCCGACACCGAAGCCATCAACGTGTTCGCGCGCAACCTGAAAGCGCTGTTGCTGGCCGCACCCGCCGGGCCGCGCGTGACCATGGGGCTGGACCCCGGCATCCGCACCGGCGTGAAAGTGGCGGTTGTGGACGAGACCGGCAAGGTGGTGGATACCGCCGTGATCTATCCGCACCAGCCGCGCAACGATTGGGACGGCTCGCTGCACACGCTGGCCAAGCTGGCCGAAAAGCACCGCGTGGCGGTGATCTCCATCGGCAACGGCACGGCCTCGCGCGAGACGGACAAGCTGGCGCGCGACTTGATCAAGCTGCGTCCCGAATTGAACATGACCAGTATTGTTGTTTCCGAAGCAGGCGCGTCGGTGTATTCCGCTTCCGAATTCGCTTCCAAAGAATTGCCGGATATGGATGTGTCGCTGCGCGGTGCGGTGTCCATCGCGCGCCGTCTGCAAGACCCGCTGGCCGAGCTGGTGAAGATCGATCCCAAGTCGATTGGCGTGGGCCAATACCAGCACGACGTGAGCCAGTTTCAGTTGGCGCGTTCGCTGAATGCAGTGGTGGAAGATTGCGTCAACGCCGTGGGCGTGGATGTGAATACGGCATCAGTGCCTTTGCTGGCGCGCGTTTCCGGCTTGAGCAGCAGCGTGGCGCAGGCCATCGTGACGCACCGCGATAGCAAAGGTAAGTTCGCCAGCCGTGCCGAACTGCGCGAAGTGCCGCGCCTGGGCGACAAGACTTTCGAGCAGGCGGCAGGATTTTTGCGCATCATGGACGGCAATGATCCGCTCGATGCTTCCGCGGTTCACCCCGAATCGTATCCGCTGGTGCAAACGATCCTCGCCGACATCAAGCAGGACATCAAAGCCGTGATCGGCAACAGCGGTTTGCTGAAGTCGCTCAATCCGTCCAAGTATGCGAACGAAAAATTTGGCGTACCGACCATCAGCGACATCCTCAAGGAACTGGAAAAACCGGGCCGCGACCCGCGCCCCGAATTCACCACGGCGACCTTCAAGGAAGGCGTGGAAGAAATCCGCGACCTGAAGCCGGACATGATCCTCGAAGGTGTGGTCACCAACGTGGCGGCGTTCGGCGCGTTCGTGGACATCGGCGTGCATCAGGATGGGCTGGTGCACATCTCGGCGCTTGCCGACAAATTCGTCAAAGACCCGCACACCGTGGTCAAGGCCGGGCAGGTGGTGAAGGTGAAAGTGCTGGAGGTGGACGAGAAGCGCAAACGCATCGCGCTGACCATGCGCCTGACGGATGCTGCACCACAAGCGGGAAACAGACCGGACGTGGCTCAGCGCGACAATCGTAGTGCAGGCAGGGGTGCAGGCAGCAAACCCAGTCGCGCGCCTGCGGCAGCACCTACCGGCGCGATGGCGGCGGCGTTCATGAAGTTGAAGGGGTGAGGTTCGCTCGTCATTCCGGCGCAGGCCGGAATGACGAGTTTTGTCCTATTGGAATATTTATTGAGCTTGCCATAATTTACAACAAACATCCCGTTCGGGCTGAGGTATCGAAGCCCATGTCTCCATGCTGATTTGCCCTTCGATACATCAGGGCGAACGGTGTAATTAAGTTATGGAAAGATCAATAGGTTCAAAAGGGCTGGTCTGAATCATTGGGTCATTTTATTTTCGTAATAATTTCTTGGTATGGTCTGCGCGTATCGACAAACATTTACACAAACCCTTAGTGATTTTTTGCGCAACCACGAGCACAATGCAGACTGTATCGTTTTTCCATAATGTACTGATTATGTTTTCCAAACGTTCAAGCGGAATCCTGCTCCATCCCACTTCTCTGCCCGGCCAGTTTGGCTCCGGTGATTTCGGCTCGAATTCATTTAAGTTCATTGACTGGCTGGCCAGCGCCGGACAAGGTGATTGGCAAATGTTGCCGCTGGGTGAAGTCGGTCCGGGCAACTCGCCATACATGAGTAATTCCGCATTTGCCGGCAATGTGCTGATGATCGATCTGGAGGAGTTGGCGCAGTTGGGTTGGCTGGATGCAAACGAGCTGCAACCGCATCCGGGATTCAAGGCGGAACGTGTCGATTATGTGCTGGTGGTGCCTTACCGGATGGAGCGTTTGCGTTTGGCTGCACAGCGTTTTTTTGCGAAGAGGAATGCAAAAGATCGCGCGGCGTATACGGAATTTTGCAGGGCGGAAAAACATTGGCTGGACGATTACGCGCTGTTCAAAGCGATTGGCGAGCACCAGCAGGGGCGGATGTGGTGCGAGTGGCCAGCGGAGTTGCTCAAGCGCGATGCGCATGCTTTGCATGAGGCCAGTCAGCTTTATGCAGTCGAGATCGATTTCTGGAAATTCTGTCAGTGGTGTTTTGCGCGCCAGTGGCTTGCATTGAAGCAATATGCCAACGAGAAGAGTGTGCGCATCATTGGCGATGTGCCTATTTTCGTGGCTCACCACAGTGCTGACGTGTGGGCGCATCAGGATTTGTTTGAGCTTGATGAGAACGGGCATACAGTCGCCGTGGCGGGTGTGCCGCCGGATTATTTCAGCAAGACCGGGCAACTGTGGGGCAATCCGCTATATCGCTGGGATGTGCATGAGCAGAGCGGATATGCTTGGTGGATAGCGCGTCTGGAGCATGCGTTGCGCTTTTTTGATTTGGTGCGCGTCGATCATTTTCGCGGCTTTGCGAGTTACTGGTCTGTTCCGGCAAACGAGCTTACTGCGATCAATGGACAATGGTTGCCGGGACCCGGAGAGAAAATTTTCGAGGCGTTTCAACGGGCACTGGGCAAGCTGCCCATCATCGCCGAAGATTTGGGAATGATTACGCCGGATGTCATTGAACTGCGCGATAAATTCAATCTGCCCGGCATGCGTATTTTGCAATTCGCATTTGGCGAAGATGAGAGCAATTATTTTTTACCACACCACTATGTGGCTAATTCGGTCGCCTATACCGGGACGCATGACAACGATACCAGCGTGGGTTGGTGGCACACAGCCAGTGACAGGGAAAGAGAGTTCATGTTGCGTTACTTGAAATGCGACGATGAAGAGATCAACTGGAAGATGATAGAAGCTCTTTCAGGCTCTGTCGCCAATACAGTCATCTTTCCGTTGCAAGATGTGATCGGTCTGGGCAGTGAACATCGCATGAACTTCCCCGGAACTTCGGTGGGGAATTGGGAGTGGCGTTTTTCATGGGAACAATTGCTCGATCAGGATACGGCGAGGCTGGAAGAATTAACCACCTTGCACAAGCGCAATCCGCGACAGGAATAATTTCCGGAACTGCGGTTGTTAGTTCTGTGGTTTTCTGAAAACAAAAAAGGGTTGGATGTTATCGATCCAACCCTCCCTTTTTGAGCAGCCAAATAACGTAAGTTCGGAAAGCCTCATCAACCCCGTACTTGGTGCAGCAGGCGAATATTATTTTTTTACACCGTTAACAGCAGCCTTCAGTGTTGCGCCAGCCTTGAATGCCGGAGCTTTGGATGCTTTGATCTTCAGTTCTGCACCTGTAGCAGGATTACGTCCGGTGCGGGCTGCGCGTTTGCGAACTTCGAAAGTACCGAAGCCAACCAAAGCAACGTTGTCACCCTTTTTCAGAGTGGCAGTAATGATTTCGATCAGAGCTGCGATATTGCGGTCTGCATCAGCCTTGCTGCTACCTGTCTTGCTGGAAAGTGCGTCAATCAGTTCTTTACGGTTCATACGTTTCTCCTGTTAGATTGGGGGTTGAATCAACTCCGACGCGGATTGTTCTAGATATTCTTGGGTTTTGCAATAGGAAAAAATATCTATATCTCATTTATACCCCAGCATTTTTGCTTGCGCACAATATTGGGGCATAGCGCCGGGATCAAACAGACACGATGGTTTTAGCCTGGCGATGGATTTTAAGTCTGTTGCCGGAACAGAACGGAAGCTACAAAAACCTGCCGATGCAATGTCATTTCAGGATGATTTTCAGGAATTGTGAAAATCTGCGAAAACAAAAAACACGCAATAAATTAGCGGCTTGGTTTGTTTTTGTTGCTGGTGGAGAGGGCATTACTACCGCTTCGCTACTCATGAGCAAGCTAAGCTGGCCGTCTTTGAATACATCGAAGTGTTTTACAATCGCATCCGACGTCATGCAAAAATCGGCAATCAAAGCACTCTCTGATTTTGTAAACCAGCAACAATTTGCGGCATCATTTAGATGACTTGCCGGTCCACTAAATCTGACTCCGCTCACTCTAATGGGCTTCGTAGATATGGATTCATCCCGATCTAGCGCAGCATTATCCAACACCGTCGGGAATAATTACGACCTAAATCTGATATGAGCTTCGTGGGTAGCTGACTTTTTTATCGTGTGATTTATGTTGTTTCCTTTATTTATTCCTTGGCTTTAGCTGATTTATAGGAATTTTCCACCAACGGTTTCGCATCTGTTTGAGGAATATGGCATTGCACACAGAACCAGCGTCGTGTCGAAAGATTGGCATCGTCGGTGCTGCTGCGATCCTTGAAGTGGGTCTGGCTGACCTTGGTGGGGCCATCTTCTTCGGCATCCATCCATGAATGGCATTGCAGGCATTTGTTAGCGGTTTTGGTAATCTTGTAATCTTCCACCTCATGAGGAATCAGTGGCGGTTGCTGGTCAAAATTTCGCTTAACCGGCTCTCGGTCACCAATCAATTTGGGTGAAACTGTCTCTGTATCGGGTGCTTGAACATCGGTTCCACGCAGTGACTGAACCTTGACAATGTTTCCGGTCAAGGCAGCACACCCGGCAAGTGAAGCTGCCGCCAGCAGGCCGACAAGCAGAGGTGTGAGCAAGGTTCTGGTAATAATACGGGCTGTCGGTTTCATGACTCGCTCCTTTGGTTAAAACGATGGGAAATTTTGAATACATTCTTGCTGCAGACATCAATGCATCGGCCACACAAGGTGCAATTTGCAGCATTAATAATAGGGCTCTGTTGGCCGATTTGTTTGAGTGCCGGGCGAATAACCTGCGGTTCCGGGCAGACCTTGAAGCAGTCCATGCAATCGTTACAATTATTTCGTTCAACTGCGGATACGCGTGGTAAAGCAAAATGTCCGAGCAGGCTGTAAAAAGCGCCCATGGGGCAAAGATGCCCGCACCAGCCGCGCGTTGTCAGCAATAGGTCAAAAAGAAAAATAGCCAGCAGAATGAGGCCGCCTAAACCAAATCCGTAGAATAGACCACGGTGCATGATGGAAACCGGGTTAACCCATTCCCAAGCAAGGGAGCTGGTCGCCGCTGCAGCAATCAGGGTGCCCGCAAGAAACCAGTAGCGGGTGTTGGCATCCAGCGCATATCCTCCCTTGAGACCGAGGCGGCGACGCATCCAGGCGGCAGCATCGGTGACAAGATTTACCGGACATACCCAACTGCAATACACCCGACCACCGACCAGAAGATAGAAAGCCACCACGATTGCCGCACCGATCAACGCAGCCTGATAAGGTATGTGTCCGGCAGCGAGGGATTGCAGCAACACATAAGGATCGGTAAGCGGCAGTGTATTCAGTGTAAGGCTGGAAGTAAGGTTACCCTTGACGATCCAGATGTTGAACCAAGGGCCAAGCAGAAACAAGGCAAGGATGCCGAACTGACTCAAGCGCCGCAGCAACAGCCACTTGCTGGCGCGTAGCCAGCCTTTCACTCTAATGGCCTCGAGTCCGGGTCGTTCCGGCGGACTCTGTATGGCCTTGTTTGCTTGTATGGTGGATGTTGTGGCGTTCAAGGTATCCTCTCCTCAACTCCGCGTACCGGCATTCTTATCTGCTCACCGATCAGGGAGCCACCGGCCTTTTCCTTTTCCTCCCACCCCTTGCGGTAATGATCGGGCAATTGTCCTTTTGCGAGCTTAACTGGGAAGACCTTGATTGCGGCTTCCGGCAGTACACAGGATTTCTCGCATTTGCCGCAACCGGTGCAGTAGTCAGAATGAATCGTAGGTAGAAACATCGCATGGCGGTCGGAACGCGGATTGTGAACAATTTCCAGTGTGATAGCTTTGTCGATCACCGGACATACGCGATAACACACGTCACAGCGCAACCCAAGAAAATTCAGGCAGGATTCATGATCGGTCAAAACGGCGAGCCCCATTCTCGCTTTGTTGATATCACTGAGATCCCTGTTCAGAGCTCCTGTTGGACAAGCCTTGACGCAGGGAATGTCATCACACATTTCGCAGGGAATAGAGCGTGCTTCGAAATAGGGTGTACCGGTGACAACAGGCTCACCCATGGTGGCTAGTTTGAGTGTGTTGTAGGGACAGCCGCGCACACACAAACCGCAGCGCACGCAGGCCGAGAGAAACTCTGTTTCACTGGATACGCCAGGTGGACGCAAAGCCTGTGCGGGCAAGGCGCTTGCTTGCCGGGCATAGAGCCCCACTCCCAGTGCCATCAGACAACCGGCACCAGCTGCACTGGCGATGCCGCTCAAAAAACGCCGCCGCGATTTTGATGCTGGTTGGGAGGCTGTTATCTCATCGTTCACGCATTATTCCTCATGCATATCCAACTCACGCCTTGGTGACCTTGACGGCACATTTCTTGAAGTCTGTTTGTTTCGAAATCGGACAAGTGGCATCAAGAGTGAGCTTGTTCACTAGCTTCATTTCATCGAAGAACGGGATGAATACCAAGCCTACCGGTGGCTTATTGCGGCCACGGGTTTCGATGCGCGCCTTGATATTGCCTCGGCGCGAGCTGACCACGACCATCATGCCGCGTTGAAGGCCGCGTTTCACCGCATCTTCCGGATGCATGAACACCTGCGCTTCGGGCACAGCACGGTGCAACTCGGGAACGCGCTGTGTCATTGATCCGGTGTGCCAATGTTCCAACACACGGCCAGTGCACAACCATAGGTCGAAATCCTTGTCCGGCATTTCGGGCGGATTCTGGTAGGGCAAGGCGAAGATCACCGCTTTCCCGTCCTTTTGGCCATAAAACCGGATACCCTCACCTTTTTTTACATAGGGGTCATAGCCTTCGCGGTAGCGCCACAGCGTTTCCTTTCCGTCTACTACCGGCCAGCGCAAGCCGCGTGCCTTGTGGTAAATATCGAACAGCGCGAGGTCATGGCCGTGACCACGGCCAAACTGGGCATATTCCTCGAATAGACCCTTCTGGACATAAAAGCCGTAGGCATCCGACTCATCGTTTTTGTAATCCTTGATAGCGTGTTCATTTACTGTTTTGAGTTCTGTTATAGGGAATTTGTTGACCACGCCGTTTTTGTACAACACGTCATACAAGGTCTTGCCCTTGTACTGGGGTTTCTTGGCAATGAGTTCGGCAGGCCAGACCTCCTCAATCTTGAAGTGCTTGGAAAACTCCATTAACTGCCACAAGTCTGAACGTGCTTCGCCAGGTGCCTTGACCTGCTGACGCCAAAATTGGGTACGTCGCTCGGCGTTGCCAAAAGCGCCTTCCTTTTCCACCCACATCGCAGCCGGCAGAATCAGATCGGCCGACATGGCTGACACCGTCGGATAAACATCGGACACTACGATGAAGGCGGTCGGATTGCGCCAACCCGGATAAATTTCCTCGTTGATGTTGGGGCCAGCCTGCATGTTATTGGTGGTCTGTGTCCAATAGCATTTGAGCTTGCCATCCTTGAGCGCACGGCTCTGTGCCACCGCATGTAAACCAATTTTGTCGGGGATCGTGCCTTCAGGCAGCTGCCAGATTTCCTCGGCATGTTTGCGGTGTTCCGGGTTGGTCACCACCATGTCGGCGGGCAGACGATGGGAAAAGGTGCCCACTTCGCGCGCAGTGCCGCAGGCAGAAGGTTGCCCAGTGAGCGAGAAAGGACCATTACCTGGCTCTGAGATCTTGCCCACCAACAGGTGGATGTTGTAAATCATATTATTGGCCCAGCTACCTCGAGTGTGCTGGTTGAAACCCATAGTCCAGAAAGAGATGACCTTCTTCTTCGGGTCTGCATAGAGTTCGGCTAGTCGTTTGAGGTTGGCAGCAGGTACTCCAGATAATTTGACAGTTTTTTCCAGTGTGTACTCCGAAACGAATTTTTTGAATTCTTCGAAGTTGCTGTCTCTGGCATCGTTTGGGTTGTGCTTGGGTTTGCCATCTGCTCCGGGATAGCCATTGAACTGAGCGTTTATTTCCAAAGCGTTGTTAGGACGCAAGCCGTAACCAATGTCGGTTTCGCCGATCTTGAAATTGGCGTGCTTCTGGATAAAATCATGATTAACGTTGCCACTTTCGATGATGTGATTACAGATGTAATTCATGATCGCCAGGTCGGTCTGGGGCACAAATATCATGCCATTGTCGGCCAGATCGAAGGATCGGTGCTCAAAGGTCGAAAGCACATGCACTTCGCTGTCAGGGTGAGAAAGTCGCCGATCAGTAATGCGCGACCACAGGATAGGGTGCATCTCGGCCATGTTGGAGCCCCATAGCACGAATGTATCCGCGTTTTCGATATCGTCGTAGCACCCCATCGGTTCGTCCATGCCGAAAGTGCGCATGAATCCGGCCACGGACGAAGCCATGCAATGGCGAGCGTTGGGATCGAGATTGTTTGAACGGAAGCCGGCTTTCATCAGTTTACTGGCGGCGTAGCCTTCCCAAATAGTCCACTGGCCTGAGCCAAACATGCCAATGCCGGCGGGGCCGTCACTCTTTAGGGTTTCTTTCCATTTCAACGCCATGATTCCAAAGGCTTCGTCCCAGGAAACGGTAGTGAATTCGCCATTCTTGTCATAGACCCCGTTTTTCTTACGCAGCAAGGGCTGTGTCAAGCGGTCCGCACCGTACATGATCTTGGAAAGGAAGTATCCTTTGATACAATTTAGGCCTCGATTGACAGGAGCATCCGGGTCGCCCTGGGTCGCCACAACGCGACCGTTCTGGGTGCCGATCAACACTGAACAACCAGTACCGCAAAAACGGCAGGCAGCCTTATCCCAGCGGATATCGGTGTTGGCTGCTGCCTCCTTTGCCGTGGCTTCAATGGCTGGCAGAGTAATGCCAGCACATGCTGCGGCTGCAGCGATAGCGCTACCCTTGATGAAGTCGCGTCGGTTTATTGTCATGTTCATGTCTCCTTTGGCTTAACTGTCGGATTCGGAATGTGCATAGGCCAGCGTGATAGACATTACGTGGTCGAGCTGCTGTACTTTTACCAGTGCATCTGTGCAGGCGTGATCCGGGGTGTCCTCCACGGTAACGATCATGCGTCCATCCTTGTTGCTAACGGCGTGAACTTCAGAGCCGGGAATAGAACAGACAGCCTTCTGCAAGTCTGCAAGTCGGTCGGGGTGCGCCCGCAATACCAAGCTGGCAATATTCATGCGAGAACCTCCTCGAAGTCTTCTGTGGTATGGAGCGTAATGGCGTGGCTGGGACAGTCTGCAACGCACATGCCGCAACCGTTACATTTAGCAAGATCAAGCTGCGGCTTGGCGACTCCACCTCTTTCCAGATGAAAGTGAAGGGCACCTGCATCGCAACGCTCACCGCATGTGCGGCAAACCACTTTTTGCTGGGTCAAACAGGACGAGCCAATGAACGCCTTGAGCAACCATGAAGTTTCACCTGTTATCATACGGAGCGCACCGGGTTTGCATGCCTTTACACATTTCTCGCAAAAACTGCAGCCGCTTAAATCGAAGCGGATTTCCGGAAAACCGCCATCTCCTTTTCGTATTACCTCGGTTTCGCAGAGCTGGATACAGTCGCCGCAACGCGTGCAAAGCATGGTGAACTGCGATTCTGGCAAGCTCCATGGGGGGCGTATAGGCATCATGCTGCGCTCCGAACAACTGTGCAGAAAACTGCGGCGCGATGTATCCATGCTGATTCTCCACTGGAAACCAATTGAAGTTATCGTAGCCCATTGGTGGATGCGTGAATTGATACATATCAAGGAATTGCTATTGTGTGAACTATCTCTCATGGATTAATGATAGAAAACATAAGGCATGTACAAAATGCATAATCATCCAAAAATGTACAAAGGCTTTGGGGCGCTGTGCACACGTTATAAGTTCGCTGAACACTTAGTTTTGTCATAATTTAATTCGATAAAAGAACAAATCCACCTGCTTTGGCAGGTGATAGTTCAGTTAGAGATTAACAACAGCAACCTTGTTAAAAAATACAACAACCCATATTATTTGTATATACATACAAATACCTATGTATGGGTATGCAATAGTCTGATGCCCTAAAGCAGGCGTTGGCGCTGGTAGATGTGTGCGTACTGGATCATTTCATTGTAGCGGGGGCAGATGTGCTGAGCTTCGCTGAGCGGGGTTTGCTGTAGGGTAAGCTAATCAAACATGTAGCGACTAAGTTATGGCATACAGAATGGCATACAAAATAAAAAAGCGCCTTGGAAGGCGCGTTCTTATTGGATTGCTGGCGGAGAGGGCGGGATTCGAACCCGCGGTGGGTATTAGCCCACACACGCTTTCCAGCCGGGCAATTAAAAGCCCACTGAAACCCAATAGAAATAGGTTTTGCGAAGCTGTGCTAGTTTGAAAAATGAGTTATTGGCACACTTTTGGCACAGTGAGGTTATTTTATGGCAACGATCCGAAAAAAAGGCAATTTTCAGTGGCACGTTCAAATTCGGCGCAAGGGGTATCCCGTCACAACTAAGACACTTGAAACTGAGGTTGCGGCAATCAAGTGGGCGCGCGACATTGAGTCGAAGATGGATAAGGGGATTTATTTCGATAGAACCGAGGCAGAGCGAACTACCCTTGGCGATCTCATCGACAAATTCCTAAAGGAACACGCTCCCCACGAATACAAACGACGTGAAGATGGCAAAGAGGCATACAAATTCCAATGCGCGCATCTAAAGAAACGCCTCGGGAAATATTGTTTAGCCGCTGTCGATCAGCGGGTCGTGTCTAAATATCGTGATGATCGGCTGGCTGATACTTGGCGTGGCAAGCCGCTATCGGGTAGCACGGTAAAAAAAGAGTTGAATATGCTCAGCCGTCTTTTTGGCTATGCCGAAATTGAAGAAGGCATTGATTTGCCTCGGGGCAATCCCGTGCGTAAAGTTCGCATGCCCAAAGACGGAACAGGGCGCGACCGTCGCCTTACAGAGGAAGAATGGAAGCGGCTAGAGGTCGAATGCCGTGCAAGTCGCAATCGCAGCTTGTTGCCATGTGTCCAGCTTGCTATAGCGCTCGGAGCACGACAGGGAGAGCTTCTAAATTTGGAGTGGAAAGACGTTAACAAGAGACGTAGCGTAGCACTGTTGCGCAAAACAAAAAACGGGGATGACCGCGCCGTGCCGTTGACCAGTCAGGCGCTCATAGTATTAAACAGCCTGCCTGTGCCGATCAACGGCGGTAAGGTCTTCAATATGGGGCGCATGACGATTTACCATGCATTCATCGCTGCTGTGCGACGCGCAAAAATCAGCGACTTCACGTTTCATGATTTACGGCATGAGGCGTTGTCCAGATTGTCAGAGCGCGGTGATCTTTCGATGTTGGAAATAGCGAGCATATCGGGTCACAAAACTCTCAAGATGTTGCAGCGATATACACATTTGCACGCTGAAAAGTTGGCAAAAAAATTAGGGTAAGGCGAGGGATAAAAAAGGTATATGAAGTTGTAAATAGTAGTTAAATAAATATTGACACTTGTGAAAAAATTTACGAAGATATAAAAAGCAACACCCAAGGCAACACCCAAGGCAACACCCAAGGCAACACCCAAGGCAACACCCAAGGCAACACCCAAGGCAACACCCAAGGCAACACCCAAGGCAACACCCAAGGCAACACCCAATATGATGTTGTTCGCTAAATAAACGTGGCGGCACATCAATCAAAAATACTCAGCATCTAATTGCTGGGTGACGATAGTCGGCATTAATCAGCCGATTAAATTTAAGTGCCTAGTCGCAAGCGACTGGGTACAGAGTCTCTCAACACTGCTGGTGATTGGCAGTCCTAACTCCTAGTGGCTAGGCGAGAGATTACAAACACTGCAGTTCAGTGCGTTGGAGTCGCGTGTTCACCCGACTAATCCGCCTGAATTTCTTGGCAGGGTTTCAAATTCAAAACAAAAATTAATTGCTCCCCCTGCGGCGATGGGCGGTTGCTATCCTTTTCCGAATTCAATTTCCCGGAAACCTGTACTCGAAAAGACAAATTTTTCGCGCGACGCCGCGCGCACTTCACTTAAGGAGTGCGAGATGCACAAAAAATCAGTAGAAAATGACACGTTACAAAAAGAATGGGCTGCGAAGCAGCTATTAGCTCTGCTTCAAAATCGAGTTCTTCTAACGCCTGTATTCCCATACGCCGCGAGGCATCTTCATTGCGAAAGCGATTGACCAACTGCATTACATTGCTACAGGCAAATACTGATCGGGAGTGCTTCGCGAGATGGGGTCATAAAACATAAAGTTCGTTGGTTAAGTGAGTCACGAAAGCGACTGATGGATTTGGAAATACAAAAGTTTTACAAACAGGTAAAACAAAGTTATATTTGGCGACAATAACAAAGTAATCTTTCATAGCCAAAGCAAAGTTGGGGAACGGATGGCAAAGCCGAACGAAAAACTGGCGGAAGCACTGAGGGCGCTAAAGCGCCTTCAGATAAAACATGATGGCGTAATTGAGTCAGGCGATCTCAAGGAGGCGCACCGTGTCATTCTGTTGGAAGAGGGATTTCTGCGTCAGGTGATGAAGGGGTGGTATGTTTGCTCGAACCCGCGAGAGCGTGATGGGGACTCCACCGCTTGGTATGCTGGTTATTGGTCTTTCGTGTCTGGCTATCTGGGGAAACGTTTCGGCAAGCGTTACTGCCTGAATGTCGATGCGTCGTTATTGTTGCATACCCAGAGCACCATCATTCCCAAACAAGTCACGGTAATCACCAAGGAGAGTGGGACCTCAGTGCTCAATTTGCCGCACGACAATTCCTTGTTGATCTACCCTGATCAAAAAAACATTCCGCGCAACCGTGTGGAAGTTAAAGGGCTGCAAGTACTATCCTTGCCGGAGACGCTATGTAGGCTGAGTCCTCAGTCATTCAAAAACAATCCTCGAGAAGCAGAGATCGCGCTCAATATGATTCGTGATCCAGGCGAGCTGCTTGCTGTTTTGTTGACAGGTGATGGCATGGTTGCTGCTGCGGGAAGATTGGCAGGAGCTTTACGTTTTGTTGGTCGTACCGAGGACGCTGACCGTATCGTCCATACCATGAAGTTGAGCAAGTACGACATTCGCGAAAGCAATCCGTTTTTTATCCCAACACCTACTTTGGGTAACAGTCGCGAGCGTTCGCCTTACGCCATGCGACTGCTGTCCATGTGGGCAGGATGGCGTGAAGATGTGTTGGCTAACTTTCCAACTGCTCCAGGGCTGGCTAAATCCGCCGAAACCTATCTGACCAATGTGGATGAGCGTTATATGGCGGATGCATATAACTCTTTGTCCATCGAAGGCTATCAGGTCACCGATGAACTGATTGAACGGGTGGCGAAACAGGGCTGGAATCCGGAGGCGGACGATCGGGATAAAAGGGATCGTGATGCATTGGCGGCTAGAGGATATTACCAAGCTTTCCAGGCGGTCAGAGCCAGCATCGCCGGAGTCCTTGCTGGAGAGAATCCCGGAAAGATTGTCAGGGGGGCGCACCATCGTTGGTACGGCGAACTGTTTGCTCCATCTGTAACGGCGGGCATTCTCGAACCGCACCAGTTGGCGGGTTATCGCAGCGGCCCTGTCTATATCCGCAATTCAATGCACACCCCGCTTCCGCGCGAGGCCCTGATTGATGCGATGGAGACATTGTTTAACCTTCTTGAACAGGAGCCAGAGCCAGCGGTTAGAGCAGTTCTAGGTCATCACCTGTTTGTATTCATCCATCCGTATTACGACGGCAATGGTCGTCTCGGACGTTTTTTGTTGAATGCCATGCTGGCATCGGGTGGTTATCCGTGGACGGTTATTCGGGTCAAACGACGTGACACCTATATGGATGCCCTAGAGCGCGCTAGTGTGGATGGAGACATCGTTCCGTTCACCCGCTTTGTGGCAGAAGAAATGAAGGGGTGATGAAGTGTCTGGATTGTCAGGTGAGCTACTGCCTGTGACAGAATGTAACAGTGTTTCTCATCAATAACCGATAGTGGTGTAACAGGTGACGAAGTCTGTCCAACTAGGATATGTTGGGCAGAACGACTTATTTCTATTGTCGTGGGTCGTTATGTACAAGGGTTAAATTGGCACGGCTAGCGCTGGGCTCAAGTTCTGCTAATTGACGAAGGTATTCGTCCCTTGGCAGCACGTAGGGCTTAAACAAAAGCTCAATTAACTTGCGTTCCATTTCATTCCTGCCGCCCTCAATCACGGTGAAATTCGGTTTGCGTTCTTGGTTCATGACAACTCCTTCACGCTTGAAGGTTGAAAAGAAACAACTGAGAGATTGACGGTTGGATGAAGTGAGCTGCGAAGTTTGTCGTACTCAACATCATCGCGTTTAAGGATTGCAGTCACGAGTTGGTGGCCAATGGTCTCCTTGAACTCATGGCCGTTGCCATTGATGAGCTTCAATTGATCATGAGTAATAGCCATGCTTATATTCCTGGTGAGGATATTTCGTAACGTATCATAGCAATCGTATCGTATCGTATCGTAACGTCCGAATGGTACTCAATAATTGCAATCGCAGTCGCTGTGATACAACGTTAGCGTATCTTCACATGATGGCCGATGCAGCCACGTCACTAGGAGTGGCTGTAGCCGGTGTGGCGATGATATACACCGGCTGGTACTGGCTTGATCCGATTGTTAGCCTGGCAATCGTGGCAGCGATCATGATTGGCACTTGGGGGTTGTTGCGCGAATCAATGCAACTGGCTTTGAGTGCTATTCCTGCGAATATCGATGCGCCGGCTCTGGAAACCTATCTGCGCCAATGCGCTGGCGTCACCGACATTCACGACCTGCACATCTGGGGCATGAGCACGACAGAGAGTGCTTTGACTGTTCATTTGGTGATGCCCAAAGGCTATCCGGGCGACTCCTTTATGGACGACATCATGTGTACGCTCAAAGAGCGTTTCTCCATCCAGCATTGCACACTACAAGTGGAGCAAGGAACGACTAATCATTCTTGTGCACTGCAATCACCTGCAGCGGCGGCTAGTCATGTTCACTAAGATCGATGATCACACCATCTGTTGCGATGAATAGCTATTTTTTTCTGTTAGTGTTGCTCCAGGTTTTTCCAGAACGATCATATTCCCGGCAATATATTTTCCAATCTGCCTCAATTCTTGAAGCATAGTTTGTTGCGTATTTCAGTAGCGGCGACTGCCAGTCACGTTGGTTGCCAAATATGATCCATTCATCCGCAATGGCTGATCCAGCCCGACCACCGCCGCGTAAATGGCTCCAGGCTACGATCTCCCCCATGCTGCGAATCACTTGTTCCATGCGTCTTAACTTGCCGTTCCATCCTTCCAGTGCCAGCCTATCCTGAGTTGGCTGAAGCCCTTTAAAGACAAACGGTTTGTTCTGGTAAGTAACTGCCGACAGAAACGCAGGGGCGATTGCCTGTGCCAAGTATTGAACACCGACGACGCGATGTGCTTCGCTTTGCCACTGGGGTTGTTTATGTCTGACGAACGGCTCTAGCGCACTCGGTATGGCTTCTTTAAGATCGAGCAGGTAATTGCCATCCGGGCTGCCTCGGCCTTCGACCAGGATGGCATAGCGGGCAACGCCCAAGCTGCCTGTTCCCGCAATGCGCCTTGCTGCATCGAGTGGCCGATAAAAATCTGGGTTTGGCTGTTGCCGGGCATATTCTTCTACAAAAGCCATGACGTTGGATTTTTCTTGCGAATCCAGTGCCAGGGCACGCTTTCCATCCACCTTAACCGAGCGTTTTCCTTTGCGCAGCTTGGTACGGCTGTCCAGGAATGTTTTCCGGTTCCGCAATGTCAGAGGATTGAGCAAATCTCGGATCATCCCTTTAGCGGTTTCGCGCTCCAGCCATCTGGCCTTGCCAGCCATCAGGGTTGTCGCATAGCTGTCCAATCCGAATTGGCAAAGCCGGATTGCATCGTTTTTTGGTATCTGCAACGATTTTGCCGCCACCAGGATGCTCGTCAGCCAGCGCCCCAGCTCCCAGGTGGCGGGTGCAAGCATAGTCTCGTCGAAATCATTCAGGTCGAAATAGACCAGGCGATTGTCTCCCTTGTAACAGCCAAAATTCTCCAGATGCAAGTCGCCGGAGATCCAGGCCAAGGGAGCATCGTTCAATTGCTTATCTAACGCAGGCCAGTCCTGATAGAACAAATGGCAGGTACCTCGCATGAAGGCGAAGGCATCTTGCCGCATTGCCCGGTATTTCAAGGCGACTCGTTCTGGTTCGCGGCCAGCGTTATATTTCAGGATGGAATCAACAATGCTATTCATTTCAGCAGGGTAGCATTGAATGACTGTGTCGAGTTGAGAGCAGGATACAACGACCGGCAGCAGTGAGGCAGCATACGATCAAAGGCCCCTCAGAGAAACAGTTGTTCAATGCCCACTGAACTAGATAATCGCCTACACAGATTACTTCTTAGGTTCCACAGACTTTTTAGCTGATGAATTTTTCTTCGCCGACCTGATGCTGCCAAGATGCCGTAGCAAAACTACAATTGCTACCATACCAAGAAGAACTAGTGCGACTACAGCCATAGACAGAAACATGATACGGTCGAGAGTCATAATTTATTCCATTTAAAGACCAAGATTATTGCCGAGACAGCACGTATTATTCCCGCAGGTAGTTGGATTACACCAAGCTCTTTGGTCAAACGGTATTTCAAGCGGCTATTTGGGTTTCTTGAATAACTGATGCAGGCTTTCAACTCCTTCCTGCTTCAGGACAGTACCGAGCTTTGCATCTGACCGATAGCCTTTGGCGAAATCTTGTCCGTATTCATCCCGCAGTGTTCTAACCATGGTATCGCTGCGCTTCTGCCTGATCTCGCCATCCTGATCGCGTTGACGATCATCCAGTCCTTTAGGGAAGTGTTTCTGAGCCATGGTTATTCTTTCGCTATCGACGTTGAATAGGTTCGAACTTGACCGCATGGCTTTATATGCCCATGCCTAGATTTATGCAAATGCAGAAAAGACAGTTGCGGCCCGTATTAACCCATGCGTTTTTGTCTACATTTAATTCTGAAATAACCAGATTCGTGAGGCCCATATATTTGTTGTTGCTTGGCCTATGATTTTGAAGCAGGATGCTGTTCGGCGGACTGCATTCACAGCTAGGCACGGATCAGCATAATCGCAGGCCAAAGCGGTCAGTCATGGAGACCTTCAAATTATGACGTCAGATAAGTATTCAGCACAATCTACAAAAAGCGAGAAACGAATGCTCGAATTAGGCAGGACACAGCTATTCAAGTTACTTGTTCTTGCCTTTGCGCTTTCCCAATCAATTGGCGCATGCTTGGCTGGCGAAGACCTTATAACAACAGCCCAGGAAAAAAATGGGGAAATGGTTCCCTATGTCCTGAATTACAACAATCCGTCTCCAAGCTACGTTCTTATTTTGTTTCCGGGTGGAAGCGGTATCGTAGACCCGCACATGGAAGACGGGAAACTCGTCTATAAGGCAAAAAACAATTTCCTGCTTCGAGCCAGGATCTATTTTGTCGACGACGAATTTGTAACCGCTTCAACCAACTCAACGCAAAACACGGAGCGTATACAAGCCGTCATCGACGATCTGAAGAAGAGATTCCCCATGGCCAGGATTTACCTTGTAGGCACTAGCAAGGGCACTTACGACACGATGCGACTGGCTGATTATCTCTCCGACAAAATCGCCGGCGAGGTTCACACCTCTTCCTTGCAGAGCATTTCGTCTTTCGATGCGAAAAAGTATGCGAACCGACATCTCGTCGTACATCACCATGACGACTCATGCAAGAACACGCCATTCAGTGCTGCCGAGCATTCACACAAAAATTATGGCAACGACTTTATAGCCATGGAAGGTGGCATTTCGGTTGGGGACCCGTGTGAGGCTTTTGCGCATCATGGTTACAATGGCATCGAGAAAGAGACCGTTGACGCCATCAAGAAATGGATAAAACAAGGCAGTTAACAAATTGACGTCTGAATCAGCGAACAAAAAATGAATTGCTGTTACGCTTCTCTATCTCGACAAGATGGCTACATAAGGAAGAATTGCAATTGGTACATCGGACACTCACGTGATTCATCGATTTTCCAACCGATTATAGTCAAGTAATCCAGCTTCTATTGGCATAGCGCGTGCGTAGTCTGCATTGATCTCATCACTGAGCATCCAGAATTTGGGACTGGTTCGCCGAACTCCAAAGCGCCTCATAAATTCACCATAATTTTGTTCCGATGAGAGATGCTTTACTTGGTCTATGAATGCAGGCAAGTCATTTCGCTCAATTCGATAGAGCGCATTTGGGTAAGCGGTGGCAAAACCATTGACTACATCTAATGTATGTTCTTCCGGAACAATGGTTATTGTTTCATATATAAAATTGGCAACATTGCTACGCCCGGTGTTACGCAGCAACGTGAAATTGAGCGGTGGTCGGCCCGATTCTTCGACGCGCAGTATGCTCGACTCCGGAAGCCACGAAAGGACGGAGCCATGTACAGTGGCTAGTTCGTGCAGCTCCTTTCGTAGTTCCGTGTCTTCAACTTTCTCTATGTCATACCTACTTGGTTCTGCACTGGAAAGGCGAGTCTTAAGCATATTCATTAATGCCTTTTCCGGGTGATCCGTATTTTCAAAGTGAATGCCGGTTTCGCGATTAAAGTGGGCGTACTTGCCGTACACATGATCTTTGATTTCATCGGTAGTGCCACGGTACCAGTAATCGCGAACGGTTAGACGGCTGGCCTGTGGAAGCATCAAGATAAAATTGAACTCCCCCTCCATGCGCAGGAAATCCATGTACAGGCGCGTGTTGAGTTGATGGCCGATATTGCCATATACGTCGTACCCCGCAACCAGCAGGTAGTGGATGCGTTCCAGCAGCGAATAATTCATTACCCAGGCTGTCTTGGGGGGGTGCCCCACGAGGCCCTTCAGCACGGTCGCGGTGTCAAAATGGCGATATATTGTGAGCCCGGCATTGGCATTTTTGCCGCCGCCATCCCAAATCAGGTTAACGCTGACCTTTTCGGGAGTATCGAAGCGCTGTTCATAATGCGCAGACTTGGCTTCGAGGAATTGTGTTTCCTGCCGCGAGTACCGAAACCAGGGCGTTAACATCAAGGACTTGCTTTCATCGCCTGCGGGTAAACTTAAATTACGGCTTTCACGTTTGAGGAAGCTTTCGTCATCCTCACTAACCTCATCAGGGTCTTGGAAGAACACCCAGAAGTGGTCATCTATGACGTTCAATGCCGTCTGTCCACGACACACTGGTCCTTTGATAAAGCCCATTACCGTGAATTGTGCCTCGTCAAGCATAAAGCGATATCTCGACGAAACGGGGAGATCGCGGAAGGTTTCGAATGGATTTGAGGCTTGCTCAGACTTGTACGCAGGTAGCTCTTCAACTGAGTATTTGCTTTCATAGAACAATTCTTTCCAGCGCGCCATGCGTGCTGCACTCAAAGCATAGGGCATGTGCGACTTAGCGACGATAGTCTCGTCAACCAGCCGGAAACGGTAATAAATGCGCGCGTTACCCGGATCATCAAAGGGTCTGCGCGTTGCGATTTCATGCAGAGGTTTGCCAGGAGGAGTGGAGGAGCGTACTAACTGAAAATACTGCGTAGGCGATTCGTTTTCAAAATAAAGATGCGCGAGGAAAAGATGTTCGTAGATGTAGCGACTGACAAGTTGCTCTCGTAGCGAGTCTCCATTAAAAAAGAGTTCCCATTGGCCGATTTGTCGCAAAGCGCCTGATGAGGGCTGCTCCGGTCCCTCGTAAGGCGCTCCCAGGCGTAGCCACTTCTTGACAGTGTCTGTTTCCAGCACGGAGAGGCCGGGTAACCCGAAAGGCATGCCCCAATCCGGGTTACGTTTTTCATAGTCCTGATAACCTTCGATTGGCGAACACTGCTGAGCGCGATTAGAGGAGAAGTCCAAGTCCTTCGGGGCTGGCACATCCGGCATAACTGGGTGTTGTGCCTTGAGCTCAATGGCACGCGCGAGCAAGCTTGCACGTTGCTCTGCCTCGGGGGTTGACTGGTATTCGTTTAGTACGGGGAAAAAACCGCGCGTGCGCCAGTCTGACGGTTTGTGAGCGTCGACGAACAGCCGTGTAGGTTCGGCTTCGATTACGCGCGTGCCGTCGTAAATTGGAGTACTGCTTGCACCGCGTGCAATACCTTCCCAGGAACCAAGTTTGAGTTGACAGGGTGCGTCATAGCAGGCATGGCAAACAACACAACGCTTGTCAAGAATCGGCTTTACGTCGTTACGATAGGATATTGAACCGTGTGGCAAGTTTGGTGAATCGAAACGTGAGGGATTGCTCGGGCCAAAGATTCCAGCAAAATTCTCATGCACGTAAGTTGTACACCCCGCCAGAACGAGGAACGATGCTAATACGTAAAGTCTTTTCATGCGTTCAAACGTAAGCTTACGTTCGATTGATCGACAAACTGATTAACTAGCATGATACCACTTAGGGACAAAGTGCAACTGCAGCCAATGCGCCAACATTACAAACATTCTTGCAGAGCCTGATGCAGAATATTGGTAACGTACAGAACCCGAACGGCTCAGTTATCAATACACACGCGTGATATCCAAGTCTATTGGAAAAAGTGCCAGGGGGTAAATGCCCCCAGCGATTTGCTGACAGGTTTGGAAGTCTCATTTGCGTGATTTGGCCAATTCTTGTTCCATTGATTTGGACAGGATATCGTAGTCCTCACCAGTTTCGCCGTTCAAAATATCTCGAAACTCTTTACTTGCAAAGATAGCCTTTGCTTCACTAACTGATTTTCGAAATAATTGATCCTTGATCATCTTCTCCTTTTGGGATGCCAAGCGCCACAAAAGGCGAACGTAACCTTCTTGCGCTCTGTCGCCAGCCAGCCACAGCGCCGGGACGGTATGAGTATCGTCAAATGATCGCTGACAGTCGTATACAGGCATTAATTGCTTAAAGACCTCTGCCAGTGTCTGTTACTTCATGCGGCTACCAGTGTCGCGAGACTTCAGCTACTAAAGTAATGGTGACAACTGACATGCAAAATATAATTACTTTTATAAATCCATTCAGTCTTGTTAGTTGTACCTGAATCTCTTGCAAATGATTCTTGGTTTTTTCTTCCATAATTATTCTCGTAGATATTTGAAAAAATTCATTTCGAATCTTCGGGCGCGCCACTGGTCAATATTTCACTGTCGATCGCAAGGGTTTAAACCACCGGCTTTAGCCCTGCAAATTCAGCAAGTGTGGAAATCACCGTAGCTCGTTCCTCCTTGCTGTAGTTAAGTATTCCTCACTGATATGCAGCAAAATTTCAGATTACCCAAGCGAAAGTTCATTCTAGACGATAGGCTGCTGAAAGGCGGGATAGATACAAATCTGTACAAAATCGCGGGTTCCTGACATTTTGCTGATACAAGCAAATAGTCAAATGCAAAATATGTGATCAGCTCATTTAAGATTCAAAGGAGTTCGTAATGTTCATTTCCCGCAATCCGGATACTGCTGGTGTATATATGGTCTTTTCATCGCCGGGGATATGATCAAAAAGCATGCAAGTGCCTTCATGCCAACAATTCTCAAGGTGGTGCTCTGACTGCCACTCTATAGTGGACCCTGATTTTCAGACAATAAATTAAGGTGGTAACCTGCTGCAATTGAGGAGCAGGTGATGAGCGAAACGAAGCGCAAGAATTTTAGTGGCGAGTTCAAGGCCAAGGTCGCACTTGAAGCGATCCGAGGCATC
>CAINCU010000063.1 GCA_903847155.1 uncultured Gallionellaceae bacterium
AACGATTTTAATCGCGCGCTTTTCTACGAAATTAACTAATTAGGAGCAAATATGAAACGCACATACCAACCGTCAGTTACTAAAAGAAAACGTACTCACGGTTTTCTAGTTCGTATGAAAACCAAGGGTGGTCGTGCAGTTATAGCCGCCCGTCGTGCACGTGGCCGTATTCGTCTTGGCGTGTGATAGAAAAGAAAAATTAAATTTCACCCGGCGCAATAGATTATCGCGCCGGGAAGGATTTTCCAAGATACTACAACAAAAACCACAGACTAAATTGTGGTTTGCTGTCCATATCAAATCAAACACCACAGGACATGCGCGTCTGGGTATGTCTATCAGTAAAAGAATTCTTCCGGCAGCGACTCAGCGTAATACTGTTAAGCGTTTGATTAGAGATAGTTTTCGTAAGATAGCCAAGCAAGATATATCGCTTGATGTAGTGATTCGCTTACGCAAACCCCTAGATAAAAATGATTTTACAGAAGCAAGAACAATATTATGTGAAATACTAAATATATTACTTACAGCTAAATGAAAAAAATATTGTTGTTTTTAGTTCGTGGGTATCAACTTATACTTAGTCCCGTTCTTCCCCCGACGTGCCGCTTTAGTCCCTCTTGCTCGCAGTATACACTCGAGGCAATTTCAAAATATGGCGCTCTAAAAGGGCTTTGGTTGGCGATTAAACGAGTTATTCGCTGCAATCCTTGGAACCCGGGTGGGTATGATCCCATCCCTTAATAAATACAGGTGAAACTTTGATGGACATACGACGGTTGTTCTTATTCCTGATTTTTTCCTTCTCTATATTTGTGCTATGGAGTGCGTGGGTACGTCAAAATCAACCTGTTGCTCCAGTTACAGAGGTTGTTTCAACTGATGTTTCCATACCGATTGCTCCAACAAGAGCTGTGCAACCAATTTTGTCAACAACATCACTACTAAATGCGGTAACACTTAAAGGCAAAAAAATTATCGTAACAACTGACACACTTGAGGTAGAAATCAATACTGCGGGTGGCAATATTCAACATCTTGAACTTCTGAAACACAAAGATACAAACGATCTAAGTAAGCCATTTACTTTATTGCAACAGAAAGACTCGCATATTTATTTGGCTCAATCAGGCTTATTGGGAAAAGGCCTACCAACACATAACGCTGAATTTTCAACTTCAAATGATGAATACCATTTGGCTGATGGTATGGACACTTTAGAAGTACGCTTAACTGCGATTGAATCAAATGCCGCTCGCGTTATTAAAGTGTATACGTTTCATCGAAATAACTACCTAATAGATGTTTCATATGAAATAAACAATATAGGCACAACCGCTTTATTGCCCTCAGCGTATTATCAATTGGTTCGTGATTCTGCGGCTGTTGCAGGATCATCTAAATTCGTTCCAACATTTACCGGACCAGTGGTCTATACCGAACAGGAAAAATTTCAAAAAATTCAATTCGGTGACATAGAGAAGAATAAAGTCAAACTACCAATTAACCCTGACAATGGTTGGGTTGGAATGCTTCAACATTATTTTGTAACTGCTTGGCTGCCAGCTAGCAAAGGGCCTAGAGAATTTTATACCAAAAAATTGGAAGAAAATGAATACTCAACCGGAGTGATTTTACCAGTAGCAAACATCGATCCAGGCAAGACTGGTTATATATCAGCCACGCTATATGCTGGACCAGCGCAAAGTAAGCTGAATAATATTGCACCAGGACTTGGATTAAGTGTGGATTACGGCTGGCTAACTATCTTCTCTACCCCCTTATTCTGGCTGATGTTGCATATTAACGAGTGGATAAATAATTGGGGAATCTCCATTATTCTACTGACAATATTAATCAAATTGGTATTTTTTCCATTGTCGGCTGCAAGCTACCGATCTATGGCAAAGATGCGTTTGGTAGCGCCAAAGTTAGAGAAGATAAAGCAGCAATACGGAGATGACCGCGAAAAGCTGAACCATGCCATGATGGAACTGTACAAGACCGAGAAGATCAATCCGCTCGGTGGATGTCTACCCATGCTAATTCAGATACCCGTATTCATTGCATTGTATTGGGCAATTCTTTCAAGCGTAGAACTGCGCCATGCACCTTTCTTCGGTTGGATAACTGACTTGTCACAGCCTGACAAATTATTCACGATTCCGTTTACAAATGTGGGAATCGGCCTACTTCCAATAATAATGGGTATCAGTATGTTGGTTCAGAGTAAGCTGAATCCAGTACCCCCGGATCCTTTGCAAGCTAAACTAATGCAAATTATGCCAATCGTATTCAGTATAGTATTTTTCTTCTTTCCTTCTGGCTTGGTGTTGTATTCGGTTGTGAATAACATGCTCTCCATTGCACAGCAGTGGTACATTACGCGCGGTACAGTGGTAGGACGAAAAGGTGTCTCAAAAGCCTAATAATATTGCTGCTATAGCCACTGCTCCTGGGCGCGGTGGCATCGGCGTGATTCGTATTTCTGGATATGGTTTGGCCGCAATGGCCAACACTTTAACTGGGCATCAATTAACTCCAAGATTTGCCACTTACACTCGCTTTCTTGCAGATGATGGTACATCGTTGGATCAGGGAATTGCCTTATATTTTCCCGCTCCACACTCCTACACTGGGGAAGAAGTCTTAGAGCTTCAAGGTCATGGAGGCCATGCAGTTCTTCAATCAGTGCTGAAACGCTGCTTAGAACTGGGTGCAAATTTAGCGCAACCAGGAGAATTCACTCAACGCGCATATCTAAATGACAAGCTGGATCTTGCCCAAGCGGAAAGTGTTGCCGATCTTATTGATGCAACCACTGAACAAGCAGCCCGCAGCGCTATGCGTTCTTTGCAGGGTGAATTTTCAGCTGCCATACACGTTGTCGTATCGATGCTAGTGGAATTACGTATGCAGGTCGAAGCTACATTGGACTTTCCAGAAGAAGAAATCGAGATTTCAGATCGAAAGGCTTGTGCCAGCAAGTTGTATGCCCTGCTTGGTAAGGTTGCACATATTAAAAATTTGGCCAAACAAGGCAGCATTTTGCGCGAAGGAGCTCAGGTTGTTCTGATAGGTGCGCCTAACGCTGGCAAATCCAGCCTGCTTAATAGATTGGCGGGAGAGGAAGTGGCTTTGGTAAGTGAAATACCAGGCACTACTCGCGATGCTATACATCGTTCATTACAGGTTAATGGCATACCTCTTCATTTGATAGATACCGCCGGTTTGCGTGAAACAGTTGATGAAGTTGAGAAAATGGGAATTGCACGTACACAACAGGCTATAACAAGAGCTGATGTAGTCCTAGTGCTATTAGACGAATCACAACAAAGAACCGAAGAGGAAGACAAGGCAATATTGGCGAAACTACCAACTAAGGTTCCTAGGTTGTTTCTTCACAACAAGATCGACCTGAGTGGCCGTCCGCAGGGTGTAGAAATAAGAGACAGTGAATTACATCTCTATATTTCAGCCAAAACAGGAGCAGGAATGGAGATATTGCAGGAAAAATTACTATATTCCATAGGTTGGCACCAAGAAACAGGTGTTTTTATGGCACGAACACGCCATCTAATAGCACTTTCTAGTGCAGAGGAGCATCTGGAGGAAGCAGAGCATCACCTAGATCGACCAGAGCTATTTGCTGAGGAATTACGCCAGGCACAGGAGGCACTCAACAGTATTACTGGCGAATTCACTGCGGATGACCTTTTGGGTGAAATATTTAGTCGATTTTGCATAGGTAAATAAAGCACATCAATCAAAGCGGCGCCATTAGCCCATCTTGAGGAAACAAATAAAAAGCGACCAGAAGATCGCTTTTTATTTTTGAAGCCTAGGCTAACAATTATTTAACAATGGCGTTCAATTCGCCCTTTGCGTAGCGTGCTGCCATAGCGTCCAGCGAGATGGGCTTTATCTTGGCGGCTTGGCCTGCGCAACCGAAGGCTTCATAACGCGATTTGCAGATTTCCTTCATGGCCTTGGTGGTAGCGGCGAGGAATTTGCGCGGGTCGAAGTCTTTCGGGTTTTGCGCCAGGTAGCGACGGGTCGCGCCGGTGGAGGCCATGCGCAGGTCGGTGTCGATGTTCACTTTGCGCACGCCGTTCTTGATGCCTTCGACGATCTCTTCGACCGGCACGCCGTAGGTTTCGCCCATGGCACCGCCGAATTCGTTGATGACCTTGAGCCATTCCTGCGGCACGGAAGAGGAACCGTGCATCACCAGATGCGTATTGGGGATGCGTGCGTGGATCTCCTTGATGCGATCGATGCGCAGCACTGCGCCTGTGGGCGGACGGGTGAACTTGTACGCGCCGTGCGAGGTGCCGATGGCGATGGCCAGTGCGTCAACCTGAGTCAGCTTGACGAACTCGGCGGCTTCGTTGGGGTCGGTCAGCAGTTGGTCGTGGCTTAGTTTGCCTTCAGCGCCGTGGCCGTCTTCCATTTCGCCGTGGCCGGATTCGAGCGAACCCAGGCAACCCAGTTCGCCTTCGACGGATACGCCGACGGCGTGCGACATCTCTGCCACACGGCGCGAGATGTTGACGTTGTATTCAAACGAGGAAGGGGTCTTGCCGTCTGTCATCAGCGAGCCGTCCATCATCACGCTGGAGAAACCGGAGCGGATGGCTTGCACGCACACGGCTTCGGAAGCGCCGTGATCCTGGTGCATGACCACGGGGATGTGCGGATAGGCTTCGACGGCTGCTTCGATGAGGTGGCGCAGGAACGCTTCGCCCGCGTATTTGCGCGCACCGGCTGAACCTTGCATGATGACTGGGCTGTTGGTTTCGTCAGCCGCTTCCATGATCGCCTTCACCTGTTCCAGGTTGTTGACGTTGAATGCGGGCAGGCCGTAGCTGTGCTCTGCAGCGTGATCGAGTAGTTGACGCAAGGATACGAGTGCCATTTTTTTCTCCTAAAATATTTACAAATATATTTGCTTATTTTCCTGCTTAATTCTTGCGATAGTCGCCCACACGCACGATCTTCATGGTGTTGGTGTGACCGGTCATGCCGATGGATTCGCCGACGGTCATCACGATCAAATCGCCCTCTTCAACCATTCCCAATCGCGCCAATTCATCTTCAGCCTGACGCAATGTCACGGAATAATCTTTGGAATTAGAAGTAAACGCGATGGGATGCACGCCGCTGAACAAAGTGACTTTGCTCAAGGTGGCCTCCATCGGGGTCATCGCAAAGATCGGTGTGCCGGCATTGACGCGCGACATCCACAGTGCAGTGGAACCAGACTGGGTGAGCGCGACGATGGCTTTTACCTTGAAATGCGAAGCAGCATATAACGCGGACATGGCGATGGATTGGTCAACGCGGGTGAACTTGTTGTGATCCAGACGCCGGTCAGCCGAGCTGTCTTCCGTTTCTTCTTCGGCGCTGATGCAGATGCGCGCCATGGCTTCGACGGTCTCTACCGGGTAATCGCCCACGGCAGTTTCCGCCGACAGCATCACGGCGTCGGTGCCGTCCAGCACGGCATTTGCCACATCGGATACTTCTGCGCGCGTGGGGATAGGATTGGTGATCATCGATTCCATCATCTGCGTGGCGGTGATGACTAACTTATTCTTGGCGCGTGCCATTTTGATCATTTTTTTCTGCAGGCCGGGAACCGCGGCGTCGCCCACTTCCACTGACAAGTCTCCGCGCGCCACCATGATCGCATCGCACGCATCTATGATCTCGCCCAGCACCGGGATCGCCTCGGCACGCTCGATCTTGGCCATCAGCAAACTATTGCCGCCAGCGGCAAGCATCAGCTGGCGCGCCATTTTCATGTCGTCAGCCGAACGCGGGAAAGACACCGCCAGATAGTCCGCCTTGATCAGCGCGGCAGTCTTGATGTCTTCCTTGTCCTTGTCGGTCAGTGCGGGCGCGGTGAGTCCGCCGCCCTTGCGGTTGATGCCCTTGTTGTTGGACAGCACACCGCCGCGCACCACGATGCAATGCACTTCCGTACCATTGACGCCGGTAACGTGAAACTCCAGCATACCGTCGTTGAGCAGCAGAACAGTGCCAACTTCTACATCGTTGGGTAGTTCCTTGTAGTCCAGACCAACGCGCTGCTGGTTGCCCAAACCATCCAGTGAGGCATCAAGAATAAAAGCATCGCCCTTGTTCAGTTCGATCTTGCCGTTCTCGAATTTGCGTACGCGGATCTTCGGGCCTTGCAGGTCGGCCAGAATGCCGATTGTGCGGCCTGCTGCTTTGGCGGCAGCGCGTACCTTGTCGGCGCGCGCCATGTGATCCTGCGCGGTGCCATGCGAAAAATTCATGCGCACGACATCCACGCCGGCGCGGATCATTTGTTCCAATACTTTCTGGTCGCTGGAAGCCGGTCCCAGAGTCGCTACAATTTTTGTTCTGCGTAGCATGTGATTCCTAGTTGGTTATTGTCTGGCGCGTTGCTCCAGAATTTCCACAGCAGGCAAAGTCTTGCCTTCGAGGAATTCCAGAAACGCACCGCCTGCGGTAGAGATGTAAGACACCTTGTCGTAGATGCCGTACTTCTGGATTGCCGCGATGGTGTCGCCACCGCCTGCCAAAGTGAAGGCGCTGGTTTCAGCGATAGCCTTGGCGATAGTCTTGGTGCCTTCGCCGAACTGGTCGAATTCGAACACACCGACCGGACCGTTCCACACCACGGTGCCTGCCTGCATGATGATGTCGGCGATTTCTTGCGCGGACTTCGGACCAATATCGAAAATCATGTCGTCATCAGCCACGTCGCCTGCATCTTTCAGCACTGCCGGTTCGTTTGAATCGAATCTTTTGCCGACCACCACATCCACCGCGATGGGGATGTTAGCGCCGCGTTGTTTCATTTTTGCGATCAGTGCTTGTGCGGTCGGCACCAGATCATCTTCACATAGCGATTTGCCGACGTTGTTGCCGACAGCTTTGAGGAAGGTGTTGGCGATACCGCCGCCGACCACCAACTGCTCGCACTTTTCAGACAGCGATTCCAGCACAGTCAGCTTGGTCGAGACCTTGCTGCCGCCGACAATGGCAACCATCGGGCGCGCCGGGCTGAGCAGTGCTTTGGTCAAGGCTTCCAGCTCTTCCGTCAGCAGGATACCTGCGGCAGCTACTGGGGCGAACTTCGCCACGCCGTGGGTCGAAGCTTCAGCGCGGTGTGCGGTACCAAATGCGTCCATCACGAACACGTCGCACAGTGCGGCGTATTTTTTCGACAGTTCTTCGTTGCTCTTCTTCTCGCCTTTGTTGAAGCGGCAATTCTCCAGCAATACCAGTTCGCCTTCAGCCACATTGAAGCCGCCATCGATCCAGTCACGGATCAGGCGCACCGGCTTGCCCAGCTTGTTGGCGATGACATCGGCCACTGGCTTGAGTGAATTCTCTTCGGAGTACACGCCTTCTTCGGGACGACCCAGATGGGAAGTCACCATGACATGCGCACCCGCGTTCATCGCAGCTTTGATAGTCGCCATGGAGGCAGTGATGCGCGCATCGGAAGTGACCTTGCCTTCTTTGACGGGCACATTGAGGTCGGAACGGATCAGGACGCGTTTGCCTTTGAGATCCAGGTCGGTCATTTTGATAACGGACATGATTTTTCCTTTATACAGACTAAAAGCAAAAGGGCTGGCATCAGCCAGCCCTTTATCGGTGAAAATTACTTGGCGACGTGTTTTACGAAGCGCAGCATGTTGCAGGTGTAGCCATACTCGTTGTCATACCATGCCACAACCTTAACGAAGGTGCTGTCAAGCGCGATACCGGCATCGGCGTCGAATACCGACGGTGCGCTCATGCCACGGAAATCGGTAGCGACCACTTTTTCTTCGGTGTAACCCAACACGCCCTTCATGGCACCTTCGGAGGCGGCCTTCATAGCTTTGCAGATGTCTTCGTAAGAGGCTTCCTTGTTCAGTTCCACGGTCAGGTCAACCACGGAAACGTCGGAAGTCGGTACGCGAAAAGCCATGCCAGTGAGCTTCTTGTTCAGTTCTGGAATGACTTTACCCACAGCTTTGGCAGCACCGGTTGACGAAGGAATGATGTTTTCCAGAATGCCGCGACCACCGCGCCAATCCTTGTTGGACGGGCCGTCAACGGTCTTTTGTGTTGCTGTCGCAGCATGCACAGTGGTCATCAGACCGCGCTTGATGCCCCAGTTGTCGTTCAACACTTTGGCCACTGGTGCCAAGCAGTTGGTAGTGCATGAAGCTGCTGAGACAATGGCTTCGCCTGCATACTTGGTGTGATTCACGCCATACACGAACATCGGTGTGTCGTCTTTGGACGGAGCGGATTGCACTACCTTTTTGGCACCTGCGTCGATGTGCTTCTGACAGGATTCCTTGGTCAGAAAGAAGCCGGTGCATTCGATCACGATGTCAGCACCTACTTCATTCCACTTCAGGTTAGACGGGTCTTTTTCGGCGGTCAGGCGAACATTCTTGCCGCTCACCACTAGATTGTTGCCGCTGACGGATACGTCGCCTTGAAATCGGCCATGCACCGAATCGTACTTCAGCATGTATGCCAGATAATCCGGCTCCAGCAGGTCATTGATGGCGACTACTTCGATTTCAGGGAAATCTTTAGACACTGCACGGAACACCATGCGCCCGATACGACCGAATCCATTGATACCAACTTTAATTGCCATGATATTTCTCCTGAATAGTAATAAATATTCTTATCGCTTTACAGCACGCCTTTTACGGTCTTGACTACATTCTCTACCGTAAAGCCGAAGTGTTTGAACAACTCTGGTGCCGGGGCGGATTCGCCGAAACAATCCATCCCAATCACTGCGCCTTCCAGGCCGACATACTTGTACCAGAGGCCTGTCACGCCCGCCTCAACGGCCATGCGCTTGATGCCCTTGGGCAACACGCTGTCCTTGTAGGCTTGATCCTGACGGTCAAAAGCGTTGGTTGAAGGCATGGACACCACACGCACGTTAATGCCTTCAGTTGCCAGTACGGCCTGCGCCTTCATGGCCAGATCGACTTCGGAACCAGTGGCGATGATAACGGCTTGCGGCTTGCTGCCTGCAGCTTCGGACAATACATAGCCACCTTTGCGAATGTTGGCGATCTGCACGGCATCGCGTTTCTGGAACGCCAGATTCTGGCGGCTGAAAATCAACGAGGTCGGGCCGTTCTTGCGTTCTACCGCGCTCACCCAGGACACCATGGATTCAACGGTGTCGCATGGACGCCAAGTGTCCATGTTGGGGATGAAACGCAAGGTAGTAGTTTGCTCGACCGGCTGGTGGGTCGGACCATCTTCGCCCAAGCCGATGGAGTCGTGGGTGAACACGTAGATCACGCGCTGCTTCATCAAAGCCGACATGCGCAATGCATTGCGGGCATATTCCGAGAACATCAGGAAGGTACCACCGAAAGGCAGCAAGCCGCCATGCAGCGCCATGCCGTTCATGATGTGTGACATGCCGAATTCGCGCACGCCGTAGCTGATGTAGTTGCCTGGCTTTTTGCCGGAAACGTGGTGTGCGCCCGTCCAGTTGGTCAGGTTGGAACCGGTCAGGTCGGCGGAACCGCCCAGGAATTCCGGCAGCACCGGAACCAATGCATTGATGGAGTTTTGCGATGCCTTGCGGGTAGCGATGGTTTCGGCCTTCTCGTTCACTTGTGCAATAGCTTTGGCTGCGTGCTCTGCCCAATTGGCCGGAAGGTCACCTTTCATGCGGCGCACGAATTCGACAGCTTCTTTCGGGAAGGCCTTCTTGTATTCGACGAACTTGTTGTCCCACAGTTTTTCCAGTCCTGCACCCTTGGTACGGGCATCCCAAGCCGCATACACGTGCGCAGGAATCTCGAATGGAGGATATTTCCAGCCGATATGTTCGCGCGTCGCGGCAACTTCCGCATCGCCCAGAGCTGCGCCGTGCACGTCGTGCGTGCCTTCCTTGTTGGGCGAGCCGGCACCGATGATGGTTTTGCAGCAAATCAGCGTTGGCTTGTCGGTAACGGCCTTGGCGGCGTTAATTGCCGCGTTGATTGCCTTGGAGTCGTGACCTTGCACATCGGCAATGACGTGCCAGCCGTACGCCTCGAAACGCTTCGGTGTGTCATCGGTAAACCAGCCGTCGGTGTGTCCGTCGATGGAGATGTTGTTGTCATCCCAGAAGGCAATCAGCTTGCCCAGACCCCAAGTTCCGGCCAAGGCGCAGGCTTCATGCGAGATACCTTCCATCATGCAGCCGTCGCCCATGAACACATAAGTGTGGTGATTGACGATCTCGTGGCCGGGTTTGTTGAATTCGTTGGCCAGCAGTTTTTCCGCCATCGCCATACCCACGGCGTTGGTGATGCCTTGGCCCAGCGGGCCGGTGGTGGTTTCAACGCCAACGGTATAACCGTATTCGGGATGGCCTGGTGTCTTGGAATGCATCTGGCGGAAACGCTTCAGTTCCTCAATCGGCAAGTCGTAGCCAGACAAATGCAGCAGGGCATAAACAAGCATGGAGCCGTGGCCATTGGATTGCACGAAACGGTCACGATCTGCCCATTTCGGATTGGCAGGATTGTGGCGCAAGTGGTGGTTCCACAACACCTCAGCGATTTCGGCCATTCCCATCGGAGCACCGGGATGTCCAGAGTTGGCCTTTTGTACGGCATCCACTGCCAGCATACGGATTGCGCCAGTGATGTCATTAAATTTTGGGGGTGTTACGTTACGTGCCGCAGCCATTTTCCTGCCTCCTAAGATTCTTTCCAAACGGATAACCGATTTATTTCGCGAACGAAAGATTATTATTATGCCCTAACGGCTCGTCATTGAGCAACCACGGTATGCCCATATGCACATTAGGCCTTCATTGATTGTCGTCAAAATTCTTTTTTTAGTGGTTTAATTCCCAATTGTTTTAACTTCCGGTAAAGATGCGTGCGTTCAATTCCCGCATTTTCCGCTATACGCAAAATATTCCCGCCTTCCTTTTGCATTTGGTGATTGAAATACAGACTGTCAAATTGCTCGCGCGCTTCTCTTAAAGGCAAATCCAGCGACAAGGCAAGCTTGGAACTCGCTTCATCATTGTTCTCTGCCAACTTTGTTGGCAACACGGTCGGAACACCTTGCTTGATAGCTTTTGCCACAGTAGTAAGCAATTTTTGCAGAGCGATGGGTTTCTCCAGAAAATCAGATGCACCGATGCGCATGGCTTCCAAAGCCGTTTCTATCGTGCCATGCCCGGACATCATGATTACTGGCATAGTCAACCGACTTTGCTCGACCCATTCTTTGAGTAAAGTCAACCCATCGGTTTCCGGCATCCAGATGTCCAATAATACCAAATCGGGCGTACTGCCCTCGCGAAAACTCCGCGCCTGCGCTGCATTTTCCGCAAGATGTATGCGGTAGCCCTCATCGAACAATATCTCGGAAAGCAACTCGCGTATGCCCACTTCGTCGTCTACCACAAGAATATCTATTGTCATCAGCTCACCTCTACTTCGTTTGCAGCCAGAGGCAAGGTCACGCTTACGCAGGATCCGCCCGATAGTTGATTATCAATTGTTATCTTGCCACCATGCTCTTCCACAATTTTCTTCACAATAGCCAAACCCAATCCAGTCCCCCTCTTCTTGGTCGTCATATAAGGTTCGAACAATCGTCCCAGCATGTGCTCCGGTATGCCGCTACCGTTGTCGCTTACCATCAAGTTCAAGGTGCCATCAGTAAAGTTGTTGGTAGCCAAGATAATTAACGGATTTTCAGTATATTGCAGAGCATCATGCGCGTTTTGCAATAAATTGTGGATCACTTGGCGCAAGCGAGTTGCGTCCCCGTTCATCACGGATTGCCGCGCATTAAACTGCAATTTGATCGGGCTGCTATTGGCCTCATACAAGCCCATTACCTCGCCTAATAATTGGTGCATATCCAGCGGCATCATGCGCACTGCTGGAGCACGGGCATAATTGGCAAATTCGGTCACCATGTTTTTCATCGCGGCGACCTGGCTGACAATAGTCTGCGTTGCGCGTTGCAGAAGTTGTGCATCCTGAACGTCGAGTTTGGTCAATAATTTGTGCTGCAAACGTTCTGCCGAAAGCTGTATCGGGGTAAGCGGATTTTTAATCTCGTGTGCCAAACGACGTGCGACTTCTCCCCATGCTGCCTGACGCTCGGCTTGAAGCAAATGCGTGATGTCGTCGAATACCACAACGTAACCTTTTTCAGACTCGGTGGTCAGTCTCGTTCCGCGTAACAACAGCACTTGGTCGCCATTCTTGCTCATGCGTTCGATCTGGCGTTGCCATTCCGCATCTTGATCCGATTCCAGACCCTGCTGCACCGCCTCCATAAACGGGCGCAACAAAGCATTCGCATTCGATAGCTCCTTCAGGCTTTTACCATTCATATCATGCATCGGAGCGTCTAGGATCTGGCTTGCGCTGGCGTTGGTCGAACGCAAATTGAAGCTTTCATCCACCACCAACACGCCGGAGGAGAGATGCGCGAGTACGCTTTCCAGATAAGTCTTTGCGTCTTCCACTTGGCGCTGTTGCTGTTCACTTAGTTTTTTTGCTGCAGCCAATTGCGAGGTCATCTGATTGAATAGTCCGGTCAAAGCTCCCAATTCATCACGACTTTGCACTGGGTAATTGCTGCTGAAATCGCCTTTTGCCACCGCGCGTGTACCGGCCGCGAGCGCGGCCAAGGGAGCACTGAGGCGGGCACTAAGATAAAACGCAGCAGAGATTGCACTGAGTAGCACAATCAGTAAAGACAAAGTCAAAGTAATGCCGTATAGGCGCTTCAGACCCAAGCGGGACAACGACAGTTGTTGATAGTCGCCGTACACAGCCTGTACTGTCTCTGCATCCGTTGCTAATTGCTTGGATACGGGTTGCAGAAATTGAATTGTTTGCTGGCTATTCTTTCCATTTGCGGATCGAATCGGAACCAGCACTCGCAAGAACAGGCTGTCATCAGGCAGTGATTCCACAGTGTTGTAGCTACCTTGCTTCCATGCTGTTTGCAGCATTGCCAATGTGGGAGTTTCAATTTTGTCATTATGTACTTTCCCGGCGTTGAACAATCTTTTGCCCTTGTTGTTGTACACCGCCGCTTCTTGTATGCCGCCTTCGTCAATGAATCTCGCCAGTGTTTTGCCATGCAGGAGGGGCTCTTGTTTAGCCAGAATCAATGCGGCGAGCTGTCCTTTCTTGCTCAACTCATCCAACCCGTTTTTGAAAGTACTACGTGCCAGATTTAATCCGCCTTCGAGCGCCTTTTCAACGCGCACATCAAACCACGATTCAATGCTCTTACCAAGAAACTGAACTGAAACCGCATACACCAGCACACCGGGTAGTACTGCGATCAAAGAAAAGAAAACCGCTAGGCGCAGCGTCAGTTTGGCACCGTACACTTGCTTGCGTAACTTGGCTCGCAATTGCCAGAATTGATAGACAACAAGCACTAACAGCCCGAGTGCCATAGTCCCTGCCAATGCCAGTAACAGAAAATAATTGCGAGAAAACAGATCGGTATTGGCACTGGCGCTCGACAGCATATACAGCAGCGCTGTGCCAATTACACCGCAAAACAGGATCAAATATTTCATTTATGATCCTCGTCTTTCCGCACATCCGAGCTTATGTCCCAGTGATAGTGCTTGGATTCCACACTCCACTGGTCACTGGTAAGCGCACTTACCTGAATGGGTTTGGGCAGTTGTGATACATCAAGTCGCATAAAAGCATACGCGCTGACCTTGCTACCTATTTTCGTCCATCTGGCAAGATAACCACCTTCAGCGCTGTCGAGTAAGGAAGTCTGGATGGGTGGGGCAGTCTGGTGCCCAAGCACACGCAATGCATCTGATAGATCAACAAAACTCTGAAACAGCCCTCCACGCGAAATACGATATTGCCGGGTCAGCATGTTGAAAGAAAGCTTGGTTGTTTGCTCGTGGCTTTCAATGTCGGTATCCATCCAATACCAGCGGGATCGTTGAACTGATAATTCACTCACGAAATATAGGGTGACCCCCCGGTTCAATGCTTCCTCCACGGGTGTGGGAAGATTGATATTAAAATCGGCAGATAACTGATAGCCATCCTCTGTCAAACGTGCTTCGACTTTGATGATTTCTATGCCTTCGGCAAACACCTGAGACGAGCAGGTTAAAAGCCCGATTAAGCACAACGCCCATACGAAGAAGCTAATATTTTTTGTGCAGCAACGCATAAAAGAACCCATCGTGCTGTTCGTTTGGAAGTAACTGCCCTGCATGCAACATGTCAATATTTTCCCGCAAAGCCTCGGGGTGTTGCACTAGGAAGGTTTCGATTACCTGTTGATTTTCCCGAGCGAAAATCGAGCAAGTCGCGTAGAGCAATTTACCACCAACTGCCAAAAGCGGCCACAAAGCTTGCAATATTTGTATTTGTTGCTCAGCAAATGATTCAATGTCCGAATTGCGTCGCAACCACTTAATGTCAGGGTGACGGCGCACTACTCCTGATGCCGAACACGGCACATCGGCCAAAATACGCTGAAACAGCATGCCATCCCACCACTTGTTCGGCGTGGCTGCATCTCCGCACAATACATGTGCTTTTAGTCCTAGCCTGTGTAAATTTTCGTGTACTCGCGCAAGTCGCTGGTCGTCCTTGTCTATCGCTACTAACTCAATATTCGCCATCTCCAACAAGTGCGCGGTTTTTCCACCCGGCGCGGCGCAAGCATCCAGAACGCGCATTCCATCACGCACATCCAGTAGATATGCGGCATATTGAGCACCCGCATCCTGCACCGAAACCCAGCCTTCCTTGAATTTCGGCAAGCAATCAACTATTACCGGCTGCGCCAATATCAATGCATCTGGTTCGACCAGAGTGCTGATGATGTCATGCGCCGCAAGTAGTGATTGGTATTCAATTGCGGTGGTGTGTCTTGTATTAACACGCAAAGTCATTGGCGGGTGAAGATTTCCCGCATCCAATATGGCATAAGCATTTTCGCCATACTGCGCCTTCAAGCGATCGATCCACCATCGCGGATAGGAATAATGGCTCTCCTCATCCTGATTGGCAGCTTCCTTTAGCGCTTCGCGTTGACGCAAATAATTGCGCAACACGCCATTGACCAATCCAACGGACGCAGTATTCAAAAATTTTGCGGCGCGCACTGCCTGATCCACAATCACGTGCTGACCTGCTTTGCTAAATTCGATTTGATAGAGCGCAATCAGCAACAAGTGTTGCAATATCATATCCCGGGATGGGCGTTGCATCAGCTTGCTTAGCATAAATACCAGCTTTCCGTAGTGGCGCAATGTGCCATAGCACAAATCCTGCAAAGCGCCGCGCTGCTGTGCGCTGAACTTGGAATGTTGACGTAGGCTTTCCGTTAATACTTGGGTTAGGTTACGCCCCCGAATCACGCTATTGACCACTCTGGCCGCTTCGAGCTGTACGTGTTGCATAATCAAACTGAACCGAAACAGTCGCCAATATTGAGCGGAAAACCTTGAATGAACTGGGCAACGGGCAGCGGCTTACCTCCGGGCTTTTGCATTGTTTCAAGTGCAAGCACACCTTGTCCGCAGGCTACAAGAATGTACTGCTTCTCAACTGAAAGAATTGTGCCGGGTACGCTTGTTACCCGCTGCATGTCGAACACATGTGCGCGCAATATTTTTATGGTCACGCCGCGCAATTTGGTAAACGCAACAGGAGATGGGAAATAACCGCGTACCGACCGATCAAGTTGCTCCGCACTGCTGAACCAGTCAAGTTGCGCCTCTCCTTTGCTAATTTTGGATGCATACGTTGCTAGTTCGGCTTCCTGTTGTTTTAGTTGCAAATTTTGGTGCTCAAGTTCATGCAGCACTTCGACTATAGCTTGCGCACCCAAGGCAGCAAGTTTGTCGTGCAATGTTTGCGCCGTTTCTTCAGTTGCGATGGTGCATGTCTTTTTTAGCAGAATGTCGCCCGTATCAAGCCCTTCATCCATTTGCATGATAGTGATGCCGGTCTCGGCATCGCCTGCCAGAATTGCGCGTTGAATGGGTGCAGCACCACGCCAGCGCGGAAGCAAGGACGCATGGATGTTCAGGCAGCCAAAGCGCGGAATATGCAAAACCGCTTTAGGCAAAATCAATCCGTAGGCCGCAACAACCATCAAGTCTGCGCCCAGTGCAGATAATTCTTTTTGTGCTTCTTCATTTTTCAAAGATGCAGGTTGTAACACAGGGATGCCTTGACTCTTCGCAAGCAACTTTACCGGACTTGCGGATAACTGCATGCCACGCCCGGAGGGGCGATCAGGTTGCGTAAGTACCGCAAGAACTTGATGCTCTTTAAGCAGTGCATCTAACGCGCTGGCGGCAAAGTGTGGCGTACCTGCAAAGATAATTTTCAATTTGAGCCTAACTACAGTGTCTCGCGCCGCTGCTTTTTAAGTTTGGCGCGGATACGGGTTTGTTTGAGATGCGACAGGTGCTCGACGAACACCTTGCCGCGCAAATGATCCATTTCGTGCTGGATACATACCGCCAATAATCCATCTGACTTAAGTGTAAACTGCTTTCCATGCTCATCCAGCGATCGGACGGTGACGCGCTCTGCACGACAAACCTTTTCATAGATGCCGGGGACTGAAAGGCATCCTTCTTCGCTTTCTTCCTCGCCTTCGGCTTTAAGCAACTCTGGATTGATTAGGACTATTAATTCATCATGCGTTTCGGACACGTCGATCACGATGATCTGCTGATGCACATCAACTTGTGTTGCTGCCAGACCCACGCCAGGAGCTGCATACATGGTTTCACTCATATCGCGGATTAATTGCCGAATTTCGTTGGTTACCGCGACTACTGGTTTCGCTATCTTGTTTAAGCGAGGATCCGGATACTGAATAATAGGGAGGAGCGCCATAAATGCTTGCCAACTGAAGAGACTAGATGCAGAATTTAAACAGGTGCGTAAACTTTGCACCGCATTTCTTTACTTTGCTGGAGTTTTCCATGCGCATAATTATATCGCTGATTTGCCTTTTGTTGCCCATCCTTGCTTTTGCTGACGACATGCAAATACGCGAAGATGCACCCGACAGTCACATCGTAGTCAAAGGAGACACGTTGTGGGATATTTCGGCACAGTTTTTCAAGGATCCTTGGAAGTGGCCGCAAATATGGGTATTAAATAAGGAAAACGTCAAGGATCCGCATTGGATATATCCGGGCAATGTAATTTACCTTAATCGCAGTTCTGGCACATTGACTGTGAGTAAAACCGCTCCTGCACAAATAGCTACCCCTCCCGAATCTGTCACGAACTCAGAAATTTCGCCTGACGCTGCTCCCGCTGAAAACGTTGCGCCATTACAGCCTTCTATTCCAAGTAATGCGGAAAAGCTCGAACCGAGAGCGCGAGTCATCTCGCAACACACCGAAGCCATTTCTGCGATACCACTGAACGCCATTAGTTCTTTTCTGACGCGCCCGCTTGTGGTGGAAGTTGATGAGCTTGCGTCCTCCCCGAAACTGGTTGGTACATATGAGCAGAGAGAGTTGTTGTCAGTCAACGACATTGCATACGTGCAGAACTTGCCCAGCGATAAGGGAACGCGCTGGCAGATTTATCGTCCCAGCGTCATTTTTGTTGAACCCGGTACAAAAGAGGAACTTGGGCAAGAAGTAGCGTATCTGGGAGATGCAACGGTGGAGAAATTTGGCGATCCAAGTACGCTTCGTATTACCAGCGCGGTGATGGAAATTCACAAGGGTGATTATTTTATTCAAGCAAATTCCGGTTATTCCACCAATTATCTGCCCCATGCTCCGGTTACACCGATTTCAGCTAAAGTTATTTCAATCTATGGCGGTGTTCAGCAAGCCGGGCAACATGCCGTAATTACTATTAATAAAGGCCGGAGCGATGGTGTTGAAGTGGGACATATTCTGGGCCTTTTCCAGAAAGGAGAAATCATCAGGACTCCGGGTTGGTTCACTCCTAATATCGTGCTTCCTGATGTGCGTTACGGCTTGATTATGGTGTTCAGGGTTTTCAACAAGGTTTCCTACGCTCTGGTAATGGAAACCAAACTACCGGTGCAGTTGCTGGATCGCGCGAGCAATCCTGAATAATAAATGGCGCTCGACGCTTCACTCGCGTCTTGGTTGACTCTGAGCCAGATTTCCGGCTTGGGTAACGAAGGCTTGCGACGGCTGCTACAGGCATTCGGTTCGCCTGAGGCCGTATTGCAAGCTTCCACTTCTTCACTTGCCCAATATGTTAAGCCTGCAGTGGCAAGAGCCGTCGCTAACGGTCTTGATGAGTCCACACTTGCACCTGTCTCTGCTTGGCTGGACAATCCGCTGAACCGCATTCTCAGTATCGCTGATACCGAGTATCCGCAGTCCTTGCTCAACACTGCAGATCCGCCATTATTGTTGTACGTAAAAGGTCGTCTTGATTTGCTAAACGCAAGCGCGCTAGCGGTGGTAGGCAGCCGTAATGCGACTGCTCAAGGGTTACGCAACGCTGAAGCATTTGCAAAATCCGTTTCCGACGCCGGGTTATGTGTAGTTAGCGGTATGGCCCACGGCATAGATGCGGCTGCGCATCTTGGTGGCCTGCAAGGCGCAGGCTCCAGCATCGCCGTGGTCGGAACCGGGTTGGATAAAGTCTATCCCGCTGCCAACCGGGAATTAGCTCATCGCTTGGCACAGACAGGAGCCATCATTTCTGAATTTCCGTTGGGAACGCCACCTTTGCCTGCGAATTTTCCTCGAAGAAACCGCATCATCAGCGGTCTGAGCTTGGGTTGTCTGGTAGTTGAAGCTTCGTTGCAGAGCGGTTCACTCATCACTGCGCGTATGGCGCTGGAGCAGGGGCGAGATGTATTCGCTATCCCCGGTTCGATTCATTCACCCCAATCCAAAGGCTGCCACGCACTTATCAAACAAGGGGCAAAACTGGTTGAATGCGCGCAGGACATCCTCGAAGAGCTGGGGCATAGCTCGGTCGGGATTACTGCATCGGCCAGCATTGCTGTTCCGGAACACCCTTTATTTGCGTATATGGGCTTCGATCCGCTTAATGTGGAAAGCCTTACGCAACGTAGCGGCTTGACGATAGGCGAGCTATCCGCCATCCTGTTGCAACTGGAGCTCGACGGACACATCGCTTCATTGCCCGGCGGGTTATATCAACGTCTCACATAAAATACATTTCTAATGTTCGATATTTTGCTTTATCTTTTCGAGAGTTACTTCGACATCGGCAGCTATCCCGACCACGCTAAACTGTCAGTTAAACTCAGCGCCGCAGGCTTTGAGGAAGATGACATCAGTCAGGCGCTGTCATGGTTATCCGGCCTACAGCAACTCACCCGAACCGCCTATCCTGAAAGTATCAACCGCAGCGGCATCCGGATATATACCGATTTTGAGGAACAGCACATTAGTCCCGAAGGTCTGCGCTTCCTTGCATTCTGGGAGCACAACAAGGTGATTACTCCAATCGAACGCGAGATGATTATTGACCGCGTACTGGCTTTGGGCCGTAAAAATCTGTCTTTGGACAAAGTAAAGCTTATCGTGCTGATAGTATTGTGGAACCAGCACGAAGACCTCGATCCGATGCTGATTGAAGACCTGCTTACCCCCGCCGACTTGGCGTTGGCGCACTGATCAAGATATGGCATCCAACCTGCTGATCGTCGAGTCTCCTGCCAAGGCCAAGACACTGAAAAAGTATCTGGGCAAGGATTTTGAAGTTCTCGCTTCTTACGGCCATGTGCGCGACCTTGTGCCCAAGACTGGCGCGGTCGATACAGACAATAATTTCGCCATGCAGTATGAAATTATTGCGCGCAACGCCAAACATGTTGATGAGATAGCCAAAGCAGCAGCGTTAGCCGACCACATCTTCCTCGCACCCGACCCGGACCGGGAAGGGGAGGCGATTGCTTGGCACATTGCCGAATTGTTGAAAGGTAAGCGCGCACTTAAAGGCAAAAGCATGCAGCGCGTGGTGTTCTACGAGATCACCGAGTCCGCAGTGAAAGAAGCCGTCGCTCACCCGCGCGAAATTTCACTGCCGCTGGTAAATGCTCAACAGGCTAGGCGCGCCTTGGATTATCTGGTTGGCTTTACGCTTTCGCCGTTGCTGTGGCGCAAGATTCGCCCAGGCCTTTCGGCAGGTCGCGTGCAAAGCCCTGCTCTACGACTCATTGTTGAACGTGAGTTGGAGATCGAAAAATTCAAGAGTCAAGAATACTGGTCAGTACATCTGGACAGCCAGAAAAACAGCATTCCGTTTACCGCCAAATTATTCCAGTTTCAAGGCAAAAAGCTGGAGCAACTCAGTATTGGCAGTCAGGCCGAATATGATGCTATCCACACCAAACTAAGCGATGCCAAGTTGCCACCTAAAGTGGTGCGCGTCGAGAAGAAGGCCAAGCAGCGTAATCCAGCAGCACCTTTCACCACTTCCACCCTGCAGCAGGAAGCCGTGCGCAAACTGGGTCTGACTTCAGACCGTACCATGCGCACTGCGCAATCGTTGTACGAAGGTGTGGATATTGGCGGACAAACCACGGGTCTTATTACCTATATGCGTACCGATTCGGTGAATCTGGCAAACGAAGCAGTGGCCGAGATACGCAATTACATCCGCGGCAACTTCGCTGGCGATTATCTGCCGGGTAAGCAACCTGCCTACAAGAGTAAAGCCAAGAACGCGCAAGAAGCGCACGAAGCTATTCGCCCGACTTCTATCCTGCGCACGCCGGACAGCCTGCGCGATCACCTGAACATCGACCAATTGCGTCTGTACGAAATGATCTGGAAACGCACGCTGGCCAGCCAGATGTCGCCCGCGCGCTTCGACACAGTGAGCGTGGATATACGTTTGAGCAGCGACGACACCTTGTTGCGCGCTTCCGGACAGACGCTGGTGTTCCCCGGCTTCATCGGCGTGTATATGGAAGATGTGGATGACGCGGAAGAAGAGGACAGCGCCAAATTGCCGCCGCTGGTAGAGGGTGACGTGTTGCCGGTGGACAAACTTTATGGAGAACAGCACTTTACCCAACCGCCGCCGCGCTTTTCCGAAGCCAGTTTGGTAAAAACGCTGGAAGAATACGGCATCGGCCGTCCTTCCACCTACGCCACCATCATTTCCACGTTGCAAGCTAGAGAATACGCCACTCTCGACAAGAAGCGCTTCATGCCAACCGATGTTGGGCGCGTGGTCATCAAATTCCTGACCGAGCACTTCACGCGCTATGTGGATTACGATTTCACTGCCAATCTTGAAGATGAACTGGATGAAGTTTCAGAAGGCAAACGTGACTGGATTCCGGTGCTGGAGGAATTTTGGAAGGGTTTCAACCAACTGATCGGCGAGAAGAAAGACGTTGACCGTCCCGGCACGGAAATTCTGGAAGAAGCCTGCCCAAAATGCGGCAAGCCGTTGTCCAAGCGTCTCGGCAAGCGCGGTAGCTTCATCGGTTGCACCGGTTACCCCGAATGCGACTTCACGCGCAACCTTGGCGGTGAAGAAGATGTGGGCGAAGCGCGCAAGGAATTGGGCGAACACCCAGAGACCAAGCAAGGCGTACTGCTGCTGCGCGGACCTTATGGCCACTACGTGCAACTCGGCGAAGTGATTGAAGGCGAAAAAACCAAACCCAAGCGCGTCTCGTGGCCGAAAGAATTGCCGCTGGAACAAGCTGACCTCACTACCGCTTTAAAGCTGCTCTCGCTTCCGCGCGAAGTAGGCACACACCCGGAATCAGGCAAGAAGGTCATTGTCAACATCGGCCGCTTCGGCCCGTACATCGGCCACGACGGCAAATTCAAATCCATCCCGCGTAGCGACAGCATCTTCGACATCGGGCTGGATCGCGCCTTGGAACTGTTGGCGCAAGCGAAGACCGGCGGCAACATTGTGCTGCGCACGCTGGGTGAACACCCGGACGACAAAGCACCTGTCGAGATTTGTAGCGGTCGCTATGGCCCCTACGCCCGCCACGGCAAAATCAATGCAACCTTGCCCAAGGATGTCATGCCGGAAGCTGTGACGCTGGAAGAAGCACTGGAACTGATCGCAGCCAAAGCGGCAAAGGGCGGAACCGGAAAAGCCAAGACAGCAAGAAAACCTGCTGCCAAGGCGAAAACCACCAAGGAAAAAGCGGCGGCAAAACCCAAGGCCACTGCAAAAAAAGCCGCCACCAAAACGGCGACGACCAAGACCAAGACATCAACGGCCAAAACAACTACGGTCAAGACAGCCACAAAGAAAGCTGCAGTCAAACCTGCCGCAAAGAAAACAGCCAAGAAAAGCTCATAGCGTCTTCCAACCACAGCGATATCCTCTGCGCTGGATACTGGCAGCCACTACAAAGATTTCCTGTCATTGTTCAGCCAGCCCAGCCAAATGAAGGATCGCTGGCATTGAGAGGCACAGGCACACCCGCTATGTGTGAACCTTGGTTGATGGGACCTTTCGGAAAAAGTTCGTAAAGATACCGACGCCCGCCTTCATCAACAAAATCCCGCTCCAGCATTTCAGTCATTTTGCGCGCAGTCATGGTACTACCGTACCTCCTGTATAAGTTGCGCAACGCGTATACTACGTGCCAGTGCGCATCTGTTAATTCTTCAAAACCTTCTGCTCGTGCCAATTGCATGGCCAATAATGGCGACCAGTGATCCAGCCCGTACATATTGCCTTCCGGATCAGAATAGTTGTGCGCTTCGTCTTCAATAATGTGATTTATGTCTAACATGACAATCTCCTCAAATTCCCTTCTTCTGCAAAGAGCAGAAGGGATTCAAACACCGGCATGCAGACACTCAAGTGAGCTTGCTGGTCCATTCATCAAGGGTGACGCAACCGCCGCCACGCAGGCAAATCATCTCATTGCCTTTGGAATCGTGAATATTCAAGAAAGGCCCGTGTCCGAAGTGTTCGTATGAGTCAAACGGACTGGACTCGGCAAAAATGAAAGTTTTCTTGCCATCTACGTCTACTTCAAGTCTCCCTCCGTGCGAGGCACCGTAATCGTGCCAACCATAAGAGTCGGAACAGCCTTCAAGAACGGGGGATTCCATAGCGGTGGTACGGTCATACCAGGCAATAAGCTCGGGTTCGATGAACTCTTTACTGGACTCGGCAATTGAAAATGCAAACGCCTTGGACGATTCAAAATCAGGTTTGCGGTTGCCGCTTGCTAGCGGCTGGTTAACATTCATGAGTTTCATGATTCCCTCCTCATTGAAATGGGACATCTCCGCCACCGGACGGGACGGCACATGGCACTTTAAAACTATAGTATACCATACTATTTTTGTCAACTATAAATGCGTTTAATTAACATGGCGCAAGTTTGCGACACGAGGGACTTTTTGGGTCGTTGCGATCAGTAAATGGAACGGCATATTTTTGATGCAACATATAATCATCTGCAACCCGCATCGGTGCTTGCTCAGAGCGATCGGGAGTTGTGAGTTAATGGAACATCAGGAAGATTTTTGACAGGAATCAGGTGGCTGAACCATACGACAATCTGCAAGGGCTGATGCGTCTGTCTCAGGCTGGACCAGCACGACTACGCCGAATTGCTGCAAGCCACCACGCGCTTGCTGTGTCCGTTCCTGTCAAAGCGCCTGAGTTTTTCCAGCAATGCAACCTCAGCATCACCCTGATGACATTGTTGCCCGCCGTGTGGACGTTCTACTCCATGCGCAAATATGCCAGCACCCACTATCACCTGGCAGGCAGCGTCGCTTCGCTCTCCGCGTTCAGCGTCGGAGCTCTGTGGTTGCGCCTGCATGAGGCCGACGACTCTATCGCCCACGTCGTCGAGTGGTATTACCTGCAGATGTTGGGTATCGGATTGCTGGGCTTGTGGCTGGGGAAAGCATTCTTGAAGTGGTGACGAATGGCACCTATTTCACTTAGCACACTTCATGGGGATGCCCGTCTATAGGCGATCTGCGCTATACGCTTAATGGAGATTGCCGTTTTACCGTCTTGCGATGAAGTTGCAAGGTGCGTATTCGCACCATCACAAAAGTGTGCAAGCGCACCCTACCAAACTACCTAAGTTAATCAACAAAAGCCCGCACCGCTTCTTCCGACCAAGCCCACAAACGTTGTGCCAATTGTTGATCCTGCGCCTGCGCCGCCGCGTCAACAGCAACGCAATTGTCGAAATATTTTCCCGTCACGTTTACCACTTCGGGTGAGGCGGCGAGATACACCGAAGTGCGCGCGCCAGCCACCACCGAATCGCCTGGCATGCTGAATGCCTCATGCAGCAGCTTGGTGCCAATCACTCCCGGATGCAGGCTGTTCGAAGTCAGCCAAGGTTCGCGGTGCGCCAGCTCAAGCGCAAACAGCGCATTGGCCAGTTTGGAATTGGC
>CAINCU010000064.1 GCA_903847155.1 uncultured Gallionellaceae bacterium
CAGCTCCCCGACGAATCGGTTGTCATGCGGTAACCAACCCGCGCATATCAGACTGATCAACCGTCGGCATGCCGTCCGTTCTGCTACCCATACACTGAAACATGATTTTGAAAATTGACAGGTCAATACATATCAGGCCTGAGATAAACAGGTTGTGCGGTAATTGCGCTTTTCTTACTTCGTCTTTCGTTGCATTGTCGTATTGCATGGTCAAACCTCCGCATTGGGCGTGACGGGTTGACCGGCGGCAGCTTCATCCAGCCACGGGAAAATATTGCGATAGCTGACATAGAGTGAAGTCAAGCCGAGCGGCAGCAGCAAGACCATGCCGAGGCCGTAGGGTAATACGCCCAGAACCAGCGCAATGACTTGCATCAGCAAGGTATATACAGCGTACGGTTTTATATTGCGCATGGTGCCGATGAAGCTGGCGCGCAATGCCATTACGGGCGTCACGCCGCTAAAGAACACCAGAATGGGCGCGTACTGCCAGGCCACGATCAGCAGCAGTACCAGTGTAAAGCCGAACAGAATGGCAAAAGCCACGCCACTTCCCGCAGTGGCAATCGCATCCATCAATATCTGCGGATTTTCCGTGGTTTGCACTTGTTCCATCAGTTTGGCGAAGGCGTCGCCGCCGACATAAACCATAAGCGCCGAGACGAGCAACAAGCCCAGCATAAGAAAAGCGCCAAGCGAAATCAGGCTGACGGCGTTTTGTTTGAATCCGGCAAGCAAATGTGCCGCATCGAATTTATCATCCTCTTCCAGCGTGCGGCAGATGCGCATATAACCAGCCAAAAAAAACGGCATGAGCACGACTGCAATCAAAGAGCCAAGGCCGGGAATACGCATGGCGAGTGCTAGCCCCAGTGCGCCGGTTAACGCGGTCGAGCAGCACAACAGCGGATTGCGCATGATGAGCTGATAGCCTTGCTTGATCCAGGCCCAGCCGCGCGCGGCGTTCAGTTTCTTGATTTCCATTTGTTCCTTAAGCTTATAACCGGACGACCTGTTGCATTGTAATGAGATTTTTGCATATCCGCTCAAAGAGGCGCAGATCATGTGCATGCAGAAACGGATTTGCTCTTAACTGAAAATATTCGCGCGATGGTAGAATCCGCGCCTCGCGGCGCCTCGCCCAACTTTGGAGAATTTCCGTGCAACTCGTTTGTCTTGACCTTGAAGGTGTCCTCGTTCCCGAGATATGGATCGAATTTTCACAACGCACCGGCATCCCGGAATTGCGCCGCACCACACGCGATGAACCGGATTACGACAAGCTGATGAAATTTCGGCTGGATATCCTCAAGCAGCACAAGCTGGGTCTGCCCGACATTCAGAAAGTGATTTCGGAAATGGGGCCGATGGCAGGTGCCAAAGATTTCCTCGACGACCTGCGCCAGCGCTTTCAGGTCATCATCCTCTCCGACACGTTCTATGAATTCGCCATGCCGCTGATGCGGCAACTGGGCATGCCGGCGCTGTTCTGCCACAAGCTGGAAGCAGATGCCAGCGGCATGCTGGTCAATTACCACTTGCGCATGCCGAACCAGAAACGCGAAGCGGTGAAACGTTTCAAGGAACTCAATTTCAAGACCATCGCTGCCGGAGACTCATACAACGACACGGCCATGCTGGGCGAAGCACATGCCGGCATTTTGTTTCACCCGCCGGAGAACGTGATACGGGAATTTCCGCAATATCCGGTAACCATGAACTATGCGGAACTTGATGCAGAAATCCGCAAGGCCAGCGCAAGAATCTGACGCAAGGGCACTTCTTAAAATCCAAATTTCGTCGCAATACTGCGTTGCTCACAAAAAATTGTTCCTTACATATCAGGCATATGCTGCGTCGCAATTTTTTATTCGCGCCTTGTCTTGCTTAGAACTTTGAATTTTTAGAAGCGCCCGCAATCAACTTCAGTTCATAGCCAGACGGGCTGTGTCGTCGCTATGTGATTTTGCAGAATACGCTTGAAAGGCTCGGGGTCGCGCGGAACAACCAGTTCCCCGTCTCGCGGCAGGTGCAGGTCGTATAAGCGCGATAACCAGAAACGTAATGCCGCCAGTCGCAATGCTTTCGACCAAACCTCGGCCTCCTTCGGCGAGAACGGGCGCGCGGTATGGTAGGCATTCAGCATGGCGCGGGTGCGCTGTGTATCCAGCTTTCCGACCGCATTCATGCACCAATCGTTGACGGTGATGGCCACGTCGTACAGCAGCGCGTCGGTGCAGGCGAAATAGAAATCGATTAGCCCGCCCACGCGCTCACCATCCAGCAGCACATTGTCGCGGAATAGGTCGGCGTGAATGATGCCGTGCGGAATATCGTGCAGCGGATGTTTGGCGTGGAGCTCGACTTCGCTTTGCAACATAGCCGCATCCTGTGCCGACAAAAACTTCAGCACTTTTTGCGCAGCATAATCGCGCCAAGCCTCACCGCGCGGGTTAGGCATCTGCCCGGCGAAACTCAGCCCGGCGCTGTGCATCTGCCCCAGCATCGCGCCGACTGCCGTGCATTGGCCGACTGAAGGTTGCGTTACCGATTTGCCGCAAAGACGGCTGACAATGCAGGCGGGCTTGCCGTTCAGTTCGCTTAGAAAATGGTTTTGCAGGTTCGCCATCGGCGCAGGACAGGGAATGCCGTGCCGCGCCAGATGCGCCATCAGGTTGAGAAAAAAAGGCAACTCGTTCGGCGTGAGTTTCTCGAACAGCGTCAGCACAAAACGTCCGTTGCTGGTGGTGACGAAGTAGTTGGTGTTCTCAATGCCCTCGGGAATACCCTGTAATTCGAGCAAAGTGCCCAGAGAATAATTAGCCAGCCATGCCGAGATATCGGTTTCGGTAACGCGGGTAAAAACAGCCATGCGGTGAGCTTCGAATCAGAAACGCTTAATGATCCAGCGCGGCACACGCAGGCCGGAGTCCAGACCTTCCTGACGCGCAAATTTGCCGTCGCCACGGTCATCCACCAGATAGTAAGGCGCGCCAATCTTGGGCGTGATCTTGATCATATACAGCCTGCCGCCCACACGATATTCCTCCACCGTTTGCTCGGTCTGCTTGGTGATGGTGACCTGCGGCTCATCAACAGAATCGTCCGCAGCCATCGGTGGCGGAGGCGGCGGTTCAATTTTGGCGGGTGCTTCCGGTTGCGCGGCGTAGGCGCTCAGGCCAAGACAAACAAGTGAAACGAAAATATAGGGGCGCATGATATTTCCCGATTGAAATGATTGAGTTGATTCTATCTGATACGCATCAAAGATTTAGCTGCATCTCTCGTTCGGCTGCGGAAGGCTCGAAGCCGCGCGTCTCGTAGTGCTTGAAAATCGCGGCGACCACTTGCTCCGGTTCGTCGATGACCTGAATCAAATCAAGATCGTGCGCGCCAATCATTTTTTCTTCGAGCAAACTGGTTTTGAACCACTCCACCATACCGCCCCAATATTTGCTGCCGACCAGAATAATCGGCATCTTGCGGGTCTTGCCGGTCTGCACCAGCGTCAGCGCTTCCATCAATTCATCCAGCGTGCCGAAGCCGCCGGGCATCACCACGTAAGCGCTGGCGAATTTTACGAACATCACTTTGCGCGTAAAAAAATGATGGAAGGTCTGGCTGATGTTCTGGTATGGGTTATTGTGCTGCTCGTGCGGCAGCTGGATGTTAAGGCCGACGCTGGGCGATTTGCCGTAGAACGCGCCCTTGTTGGCCGCTTCCATGATGCCGGGGCCGCCGCCGGAAATCACCGAAAATCCGGCATCCGAAAGCAAGCGAGCGATCTCTTCTGTGAGCTGGTAATAAGGATGATCGTGCTGGGTGCGTGCGCTGCCGAAGATGCTCACCGCTGGATGAATGTTGGACAGGCGTTCAGTCGCCGAGACGAATTCTGACATAATGCCGAATACCCGCCACGACTCTTTCGACTGCATCAATTCAGGCGATTGCACTGGCGGAAGTTTCATATCGTTGTTCATAGCGGATTCCTAAAAAATGATGAAGACCTTGTTGCTGGTGGACGGCTCGTCCTACCTGTATCGCGCTTTCCACGCCATGCCGGATTTGCGCAGTCCCAAAGGCGAACCGACTGGCGCGATCTATGGCGTGCTCAACATGCTGCGCCGTTTGCGTGCCGACTACCCGGCGGATTATAGCGCCTGTGTGTTCGATGCAAAGGGCAAAACCTTTCGCGACGACTGGTATCCAGAATACAAGGCGCACCGGCCTTCCATGCCCGATGACCTGCGTTTGCAGATTGAACCGCTGCATGAAGTCGTGGCCGCAGCGGGCTGGAATATTTTGATGGTGGACGGCGTGGAAGCCGACGACGTGATCGGCACGCTGGCGCAGCAGGCATCGCAAAATGGCGTGCGTTGTATCGTCTCCACCGGCGACAAGGACCTCACTCAACTGGTCGATGCCAACGTCACGCTGGTCAACACCATGAGCAACGAAGTGCTGGACGAAGCGGGCGTGCTGGCCAAGTTCGGCGTACCGCCGTCGCGCATCGTGGATTATTTGTCGCTGGTGGGCGACACCGTGGACAACGTGCCGGGCGTGACCAAGTGCGGCCCGAAGACGGCGGTGAAATGGCTCACCGAATATGGCACGCTGGATAACCTGCTGGCCAATGCGGACAAAGTCGGCGGCGTGGTTGGCGAAAATCTGCGCGCGGCGCGTGATTGGTTACCGCAAGGTCGCCGACTGGTGACGGTGAAATGTGATGTGGCGCTGGACAAAAAATTCGACGAACTGGCTGCGCCTGCGACGGATGATGCAAAAATGCGCGAGTTGTTTGAACGCTTCGGGTTCAAGAGCTGGCTGCGCGAAGTTTCGCTCCCATCTCCCGCTGGCGGGGGAGGGGCTGGGGGTGAGGGTCGTTCCGGTGATGCCTCATCGTCCCTCACCCCAACCCTCTCCCGCCCACGGGCGAGGGAGTTAGAGCAGCGTCAATTCGAACAAGTAGCTCTACCCTCGACCATCAACGACACCTCCCACTACGAATCCATCCTCACCGATGAACAGCTCGATGCTTGGATCAACAAATTGATGGCAGCCCCGCTGGTGAGCATAGACACCGAAACCACCGGCCTCGACGCAATGACCTCGCAACTGGTCGGCATTTCGTTTTGCATAGATGTGCATCAAGCCGCCTACCTGCCGCTGGCGCATCACTACCCCGGCGCGCCCGATCAACTCAACCGCGAACACGCGCTGCACAAACTCAAGCACTGGCTGGAAAGTCCGGCGCACAAAAAGCTGGGGCAGAACCTAAAATACGACCAGCACATCTTTGCCAATCACGGCATCGCTTTGCGCGGCGTGGCCGAAGACACACTGCTGCAATCCTACGTGCTGGAATCACACAAGCCGCACGAACTGGGCAACCTCGCCTTGCGTCATCTGGGGCTGGCGACGGTGAGTTATGCCGAGGTGGTGGGCAAAGGCGCGAAGCAGATCGGCTTCGACCAGGTCGACCTCGACACCGCCACCAAGTACGCGGCGGAAGATGCCGACATCACTTTGCAGTTGCATCAAACATTGTCACCTCAGCTACAAGGCCGTCTGGATGCGGTTTACCGCGACATCGAGTTGCCTGTGCGCGAAGTGCTGTTCAAGATGGAACGCAACGGCGTGCTGATCGACAGCACCAAGTTGTCCAGACAAAGCCACGAGCTGGGCGAGAAAATAATGGCCATCGAGAAGCAGGCGTACGAGCTGGCCGGGCAACCGTTCAACCTGGCTTCGCCCAAGCAGTTGCAGGAAATCCTGTTCGACAAACTCGGCATCCCTTCCAAGAAAAAAACCGCGACCGGCTCGCGTTCCACCGACGAAGAAGTGTTGCAGGAACTCGCGCTCGATTACCCGTTGCCGAAAATCCTTCTTGAACATCGCAGCATGTCGAAACTCAAATCCACCTATACCGACAAACTGCCGCAGATGGTGAACCGCAACACCGGGCGCGTGCACACCAGCTACTTGCAAGCCGTGGCGGTCACCGGACGACTGGCCTCCAGCGATCCCAACTTGCAGAACATCCCCATCCGCACCCCGGAAGGCCGCCGCATCCGCGAAGCCTTCATCGCACCGTCGGGGTCGCGCATCGTCTCCGCCGACTATTCGCAAATCGAACTACGCATCATGGCGCACCTGTCCGGCGACGAAGGGTTGTTAAAAGCCTTCGCAGCAGGCGAAGACATCCACCGCGCCACCGCCGCCGAAGTGTTCGGCGTGCCGCTCGAAGGCGTGAGCAGCGAGCAACGCCGCTACGCCAAAGTCATCAACTTCGGCCTTATTTACGGCATGTCCGCCTACGGCCTCGCCAGTCAACTCAACATCGAGAACAGCGCCGCCAAGCAATACATCGACCTCTACTTCGCGCGCTACCCCGGCGTAAAACGCTACATGGACAGCACGCGTGAACAGGCCAAAGCGCAAGGCTTCGTCGAAACCTGGTTCGGCCGCAGACTGTGGCTGCCCGAGATCAACGGTGCCAACGGCATGAGAAGACAAGCCGCCGAACGCGCCGCCATCAACGCACCTATGCAGGGCACTGCTGCCGATTTAATCAAGCTCGCAATGATCGCCGTGCAGGATTGGCTGGAAATAGAAAAACTGCAAACCAAACTCATCATGCAGGTGCATGATGAATTGATACTTGAAGTGCCGCAGAGTGAATTGGCGCTAGTGAAAGAGAAAGTGCGCGAGTTGATGTGCGGCGTGGCGGAATTGAAAGTACCGTTGGAGGTGGGGTTGGGTGAGGGGGGAAATTGGGATGAGGCGCATTAGGTAATCGCTAGTGCCGTTCGCCCTGAGCTTGTCGAAGGATGAACGTTCCGTAAACCCAACCCCATCGGGGGTAGCCCGACAGCTAGTCACTTTTTCTTGCTTCGCCAAGAAAAAGTAACCAAAAAGAAGGCGACCCCAGTGTGCCGCCGCTGCGCGGTTCCCTGCGTTGCTCGACTGGTCAGGCGGCTGCGGAACTCGCGCTGCGCGCTCAAACAGTCCTCGCCGAAATCCCCTGACCAGCCTGCGCTACTCGGCGGCGTACAGGGGAAGGTCAAGCGAAATTCAAAACCCTAGAGTGGGCACTTCGTGCCCATTCTAGGAGGCAATGCTTCTGCTTCTGGTATAAAGCGCATGGTAGAAACAAGATTACTTCGGTACATTGGAGCTTGGACATTGGAGGTTTAGTGCGGAGAGATCATGGTTAATTCAGCAAATTATCCGGGTGGTTCAAAGTCGCGAGTTAATCGGGCCGGGGAAAATGTTCGGGAAGGCTTGGCTACAGCTGATGATTTGATGGTCATTGAAGAGTGGCGCGCAGCTCATCGCAGTGTGTTGAATACCTTTCAGGCGATATTGCGAACACGTACAAAAGGTACGAATGTAACGGTTGCTCAAAGGCATAAGAGAAAAAATACAATCTTCGATAAACTTCAGCGACTTCCAAGCATGCAGCTTGCACGAATGGATGATGTTGCAGGATGCCGATTGATCTTCAAAAGCATTAAAGATCTAAATAAATTTCGGAGCGCTTTCCAAAAGGCAAGGTTCAATCATAAACGGCGCAACAACCCAGACAAATACAACTATATATCGCAACCCAAGGCTACTGGGTATCGTGGTATTCACGACGTTTACGAATATAACGTCAATTCTGATACAGGAAAAAATTTGGCAGGTCTTTATATTGAGATTCAGTATCGAACACTTGTTCAACATGCTTGGGCAACTGCGGTAGAAGTAGTTGGGTTTATAACCGAAAGCCAACCAAAATTTCAGCAAGGTGATAATAGATATGAATATGAAATGGCGCTGGCCAGCGAAATTCTTGCGCGGGCGCATGAGGGCATGAATGGACCATTTCCACAAAAGAGTGATAGGGAGGTGCTAGAAGAATTCTTGGCAATAGATAGAGAGCTAATGCTTCTTACGACGCTTAAAGGGCTTAACCAAGCAAAGAGCGAAGTGTCAGATAAGAAAAATACAATTCTTATTTTTTCAGGTGAAGGCGCACTCGAGATTAGAAGTTTCCGTGATGCACCTGACGCTTTGCGAGCTTTATTTATTCTTGAAAAAGAGATGCCTCACAATGACATTGTCCTAGTGCGTGCAGATTCCAGCGATGAAGTTCGGTTAGCTTTTCGTAATTATTTCTCTGATGCCAGAGAATTTATTCGACTCATAGAAAGTGCGTGTGCGAAGCTTAGTGGTCATAGCAGTTCTAAGCGTTTAAAGAGGGTGGTTTGATATCGGCACG
>CAINCU010000065.1 GCA_903847155.1 uncultured Gallionellaceae bacterium
TATGCCGAAACCGAGCAGATGATCCAGACACTGCTCAAGGAAGCGCATCAGGATCTGGCGCTGAATGAAAGTTTGGTGCAGGTGCAAGGCTCCGGCGCAACTGAAGCCGCCGCAGATGAGGCGCGTTCACCGGAAACCTACCTCGGCTACGCGCGAGCGCAAAATTTCGCTTCACGCGAAGAGGTGCAGTACGACGAGAGCGCACGCTACACCGTCCCGAAAATACTCAAGCTGAACCAATGGGCACTGAGCGGCAACTGGCAGATCGGCAAGGAATCCATCTTGCTGCAAACACCCGGCGGCACGATCAGCTACCGCTTCCAGGGACGCGATTTGCATCTGGTGCTGGGCTCGCACAACGGCAAACCGATTCGCTTCAAGGTCACGCTGGATGGAAAAGTCCCGGGCGCAGATCACGGTGCGGACACCGATGCGCAGGGCAACGGCGTGGTGCAGGAGCAGCGCCTGTATCAACTCGTGCGGCAAAGTGGCGCGATCAAGAATCGAACCTTCCGCATCGAATTTCTGGATGGCGGGGTGGAGGGGTTTGCGTTTACCTTCGGCTAGGCAGTGTGCCTTGTAGATCGCCTATTGACGGGCATCTTCACGAGGGGCGAACAGGGTGCGCGCGCACTATGCGTGGTGCAAAACTCGTCCTACATTGCTAATACTCGCGCCTAGACACGAGTAAAGCGAGCGCTGCTCTGGAGCGCATGGTTAGAGCCGCAATTACAGACCATAAGGTGTGCCCAACAGCAAGAACTGCAAGACTAGTAATGCAACGTAAATGGCTGTACCTGTACCCACCAACACTAGAAGGCCCAAGAGCCGAGCCAGCCACAACTTAACCACTGGTTGAGGATACATCTCGACAGACTTCGCAACGCACTGCTCACTTCTCGCAGTGATTAGGGCTGGTGCATCAGCATTTACGGTCAGCAATTCGAAGCCTACGAACTCATCCGGAGCCAGACTGTCGAACATTACAACATATCGGTTATCCGCCTCAACGTGCTCAGTGATGTGGCGAGATGGCCAAATATTGATGCAAATCGGCTTCCAATTAAAAACCAACTCCACTTTGTTTGCTGGCTCACTTCCCGTGTTTTTTAGCAAATAGGAAACCGTTCGGACTGTCTGAGTAGGTGTGACCACATTGCCGTCTGTATCTCGAAGGGGCTCCTGCACCAAGAAGGTGAACGAATGTGGGCTGGCAAGAATTAGCTTGGCCTTGGCCCGAAAGAACCGAGCCAATGCCCATGCAACAAAAGGCACAGCCAGCGATATGAGTTCTTTTGCATACGTTTGGAGAAATGACATAGCTGTTCCCAACTGGTTCAACGTAAAGTGGATGGCAAAAACACCTGATATTTTGGATTGCTTTGCCGGATAATCTAAAATATGGATTTTACCCCTTTGATTTTTAAAGACCGTTGGTATCCTATCATGGCATCAGCCTGTAATCTGGGCACGTGTCTGTGCCCACCTATGCTGCATGTCGCCGTTCCGCAAACCATCGCCGTCACACCCCCGTCACAAAACATCGCTATAACCACGCTTCATGATGAAGCGCATCGCATTCGGCTTGCTAATGTTGACCAGCGGACTGGCTTGGGCAGACCCGCATTACCCCGGTTTGCAGGTGGCCGTCCAAAGAGACGGCGGGGTTTATAGCTTCACCGCAAAATTCGATTCGCCCTTATCGAAATGTGCAGCCTACCGTTACCTCACCGATTACGAAGCTGCGAAAGAACTGCCCGGCATGGTGGAGTCCCTCGCCTTGCGCGAATCGGCAAGCAAAGTAAAAGTCGAACGCACCGTGGATGAACACGTGCTGTTCGTCACCGTCCGTCTGCGCTCCGTGATGGAATACACCGAGCGCCCATACGATGGCCTCGCGCTGATCCAGCTGACTGGCGATTCCAAATCGTTTCGAGGCAACTGGCACATCGAGGCAAATCCTACAGGAAGCACGCTGAGCTTTCAGGGAACATGGCAACCGGACAGCATGATTCCGTTGTTCATCATCGACCACTTCGCGCAGAACGGTCTGCTCGACCGCTTCAGCGACATCGCGCGCATGGGTGAGCAGCGCAAGGATAAATTCGCGGCCAGTTGCGCGAATACGCAGTATGCGAAGAACGGGGAACAGGTTTTGCCTTGAGGCGGTGCTTTCAATAACCAACCTCGTGAAGATGCCCGTCAATAGGCGATCTACACGTATCTAATGATGCAGAATGCCTATTGACGGGCATCTCCACGAGTTGATGAGGATGAATCGTTGCTGATTACGCCTTACACAGCAACTCCACACCCCTAGTTAGTCATCTGATAATTTTCTTTGCAATGATCTTTGGGGCCGTTCACGCATTGGTATTTGTTGCGCTGTGGCGAGATGCCGTATTTTTTCGCTACATCGGCATCGGTCCAGAGTCCGTAGCCGCAAAGATAAACCATCGCCGTAACAGTTGTTCCCGACCTGAGAGTGATTTGCTGAGAACCTGCAGTGGCGCGATACGGCTTGCAGCCGACATAGCCCAGTTGTGCTTCCAACGATTCGCCCAATTCGGTGAATTGGATCGGGCCGTCGCACCACCAGATGTCTTTATGTTTCTGGCTTTGCCAGCAGAGCGCAATACCTTCCAGTTGTTCCGGCCCGTATTTCACTTTTTTCTTGCTGCTTGGCGTATCTGTGACAGTGTTATCGGCCACTTGTTGGGGCTGCTTGCTGCGCTGCAATTTTTCTTTTGCTTGCTGCAGTGCCTGTCGTTGCATCTCTTCTTCTTGCCTGTTTTGTGCCTGCTGCTTGGCGGCTAATTGCGCCTGAAGTTCTTTGCGGCTTGGTTGCTGCGATTGTGCGGAGCCGGATGAATACGGTGTGGCTGTGGGCGTTGGATCCGGGCTGCGGATGGCGTATGACTGTTGTCTGCGGGCGTTTTCCTGTGCGCGACGGTCGGCATCCGCTTGCGCCTTCGCTCTTTGCTCATCGCGCTGTTGATCCAGTTGCGCACGCTTTTGTTGCATAGCTTGATCGTATGCCAACCGTGTTTGCCTATCTTGTTCGGCTAAGCTATCCCCCGCCTTTTTCAAGTTTTGCTGGAACTCCGCAAACGCGGCTGCAGTAGCACGGGAACTTTCTCTTTCCCGTTCCCTTTCGGCGGCTCTATTGATTTCTGCCTGACGCGCGTTTTCGCGTGCCTCTTCTTTCCGGTCCTCTTCATTGCTTGCAATGCGCTGCCCGGTGGTTTCAAGGTAGTGTTGGTCTATGCGCGCGCCATTGTCGAATTCACATGCTGTTTCCTCCATTTGGGAGGAACGCTCGTATTTGGGCGCTCTGCATCTACCCTTGCCGTGTGGATTTCCACCTGACAGCCGACCCTTAAAGTCGAATCCGGTAAAATGGTACCAACCCTGTTTGTCTGCTACTCGTTCGTTTGCGGCAATCTTGAAAGAAGCTTGCGGAATGGTTGCTTCATGGCAACCAACCAGTACTAGACAGCAAATTATCCAGAGATATTTCATGTTGTTGAAGGTCAGAATTGATTAAAGGGTGCGGAGCAATTTGTTCGAACACATCCGCGACTCTTCCTTCCACCACTTCTCCTTGTCGGAATCAAATATTAGAAATGCCCATCCCGTAAAATATTTCTCGTTATAAGTCAGGCTGGTTCCACCAACCTTCTTTCCGTTTTGATAGAACTCCATCTCGCAACTCACGTCGTACCAATCTACATCTGGAACCAAGCCCAGACTGAACGTTATAAACATGGCACCTAAAAACCCACTAGTCTGGGATTTGTAGCTGGAGCATTTGCGGACGATCAAAACTCCTTTTAACGGAGGCACGAAAGAAGAAGTAGGTTCAACCGAAGAAAACAGCCCGGTTTCTCTCCAAACCGCAATGTCTTGTGTATAGCCGTTTATATAGGCTTTTTGACCGACGATGATTTTGGGTGCGGAAGCTGGAGGAGAGACGCTGCCGCTTCCCCTTGCAGGCCAAGCACCCGAGAGAGCCGTGGTACAACCTGAAAGTGCTACGCAGAATAAAAGCGCGCCTATTGATGCGATTGCCGTATCAAGTTTTGGCATGCAACTCATGGTGTTTCTCCCTGTTTTTTTATTGAGATAGCCACATTGGCGTAGCTAAATTTGGAACAGCCGCACTCGCATGCGAACAGAATCTGACGTGCAGTTCGACATTTACAGCTTCATTGCAGATACTCGCTTACCTTTTGCGCATGCTGCAATGTACTTTAGTCTGAATGTTTAGTGATTATCGGTTGCAAGCGCTGCCGCAGTATTGTTTATCGGCCCGGCGTCACATTTAGCGCCTGAAACCCTGAAATGACATCGAACAATTCCTCGTCGATGCCGCTCCGGCGCAGGCGATTCCGCTCAGGCACGGAACAGCGGCGAACTCATTCACAATCAATTTATTTTTACACCAACCTGCCTAGGGCTGAAGCTAAGTGCAGGTTACGATCCATGCCGCCCCTCGTGCATCAACTGTTCGCGCACCGCCACCAATTCCTGCTTCCGCTTTGCATCCACTTTCGGGTAGTGCATATCTAACGCCTTGAACGTATCGAGAACGATGCGGGAAATAATCAGGCGCGCATTCGCTTTGTCGTCGGCGGGAACCACATACCAAGGCGCGTCTTTGCTGCTGGTGGCGCTGAGGCAGGCTTCATAGGCTTGCATGTATTGCTTCCAGTATTTGCGCTCTTCCATGTCGGCCAGACTAAGTTTCCAGTTCTTGTCCGGCTTGTCGATGCGCTCAATGAAGCGCTGGCGCTGCTCTTCCGGCGAAAGATGCAGGAAGAATTTGATGATGCGCGTGCCGTTGCGGTGCAGGTGTTTTTCCATATTGACGATGGAGTCATAACGTTCCTGCCAGATGGTTTTTTCATGCAGCATGCCGTTGGGAATTCCCTGAGCGTGCAGGATTTCCGGGTGCACACGCACGATCAACACCTCCTCGTAATAGGAGCGGTTGAAGATGCCGATGCGGCCGCGTTCCGGCAAATCCTGCGTGGTACGCCACAAAAAATCATGTTCCAGTTCCTGCGCGCTCGGGTGCTTGAAACTGAACACCTGACAGCCCTGCGGATTGATGCCGGACATCACGTGCTTGATCGCGCCATCCTTGCCCGCCGCATCCATCGCCTGAAAGATCAACAGCACCGCATATTCATTGGAGGCGTAGTGCAGTTGTTGCAGTGCACTGAGTTCCTCCACATGCTGCCGCTGCAGTTCATGATACTGCTCCTTCGATTGGTAAACGGGTTTCACCAGCGTCGGCCATTTTTTGAGTTTGACCTTGGTGCCTTCGGGTACCTGGAAATCTTTGGAATCAATCTTCATACCGATCCTACCTTTCTTGCCGCCAGTTCGGCGGAATGTTGAGCGTTGGTCAGCGCCTGAAAGCCGGAAATGACATCGAACAATTCTTCGTCGATGCCGCTCTGGCGCAGGCGGTGAAATGTGCGCTGCAAATCTTCCAGTAGTTCGTCGATATTTTTTTCAGCACGTTGCATCGCGGCCAAACGGCTGGCATTTTCGCTGGCGAGCGATTCGGCGCAGGCGCGAAACAGTGAGACGAAAAGATATTCGCGCACCAGCGCTTGCAGCGTGTGCACACCTTCGCCCATGACTTCGGGCAAGTTGCCCGTCGGCCAGGCGATGGCGGCCAGATCCCGCCGCCATGCATCGTCCAGCGGCAGCAGGCGTTGGCTCACCGGCGTATAGATCGCCCCGGCCTGCGGGCGGTTATGAAACAGGTAAACCTGGGTGATCTCGCCCTTCGCACGCCGCGCTTCCACTTCAATCAGAATCTGCCCGACCAGCGGCGTGATTGCGCTGATGGAATTCGGCAGCGTGAAGCCATCCAGCGGCATCAACTCGGTTTCCGCAAGGCGCGACTGCATGCGTTCACCCACCGCCCACACTGTCTTTTTCCCCGGCAGGCTACCCAGCGTTTTCACCACATATTCCGCCATCACATCATTGAACTGGCCGACCAGCCCCTGGTCCGATCCGAACACGATCGCGCCGATCGTGCCTTTGGTTTTTTCACCACTGCGCGCGGGAGGCTCATCCTGGCGCAGACATGCGACCAAGCCCAGTTGTACCGTGCGGTAATAATCACCCAGCGAACGCACCGCATTTTCGTACTGCACGATATTCGACGCGGCCATCGCCTTCATCGTGCGCACCACCGATTCGAGGTCTCCTGCGGTGGCGATCTGGTGACGCAGACTGGCGGCGGTTTCGCTCATGGTTGTTCCTGATTAGATACGAAGTTCAGTAGGTTGCAAGTAACCGTTTTGCTCCCTTCTCCCGCAGGCGGGAGAGGGAACGTTTAGCTCTTGGTATTCTCTGTGTCCTTTGTGTCCTGTGTGTCCTGTGTGTCGTTTGTGTCCTTTGTGTCCTTTGTGGCTAACTGTTTTTGTTTTTCTATTTCCGGCTTTGGCGCAAACGTCACCAGCGCCTGACGCGCAATATCTATGATGGTTGTGCGATCTTCATCGCTCAAGCTGTCGGCGGTAGCCAGACGCTGGCATACCTTCGCCGGAATATTCTTTGCCGCTTCGACTACGGCGTGTTCGGCTTCCGTCATCTGTTCCAGCGGCACCTCGTCGAACAGTTTTGCGGTCAACGCCAGCAACACGGCGATCTGCGCGGGTACGGTCACCGGCGAGAATTCCGGTTGTTTGAGGCAGGCGCGGATGCGGCGTCCGTGTTCGATGATCTTGCGCGTGCTGTCGTCCAGTCGCGCGCCGAAACGGGCGAAGGTCTCCAGTTCCTCGAACTGCGCGTAGGCCAGTTTGAGATCGCCCGCCACGCCGCGATACGCCGCGCGCTGCGCCTTGCCGCCCACGCGCGACACCGATTTGCCGACATCCACCGCAGGCAGCACGCCCAGTTCAAACAGCGACGGCGACAAATAGATTTGCCCGTCAGTGATCGAGATCAGGTTGGTGGGAATGTAGGCGGAAATATCCTGCGCTTCGGTTTCGATGATGGGCAGCGCGGTCAGCGAGCCGCCGCCGAGCTCATCACGCAAATGGGTGGCACGTTCCAGCAGGCGCGAGTGGATGTAAAAAATATCACCGGGAAAAGCTTCGCGTCCCGGCGGGCGGCGCAGCAACAAAGACAGCTCGCGGTAGGCGCGCGCATGATGCGTAAGGTCGTCGTAAACGATCAGCACATCGCGGCCCTGCTCCATGAAATGCTCGGCGATGCTGGTCGCCGCGTAAGGTGCGACGTAGGCGAGGCCGGGCGGATCGTTGCCCTCGGTCACCACCACCACGGTATATTCCAGCGCGCCATTTTCGCGCAGGGAGGCGATCACTTTGGCCACGCCGGAGGCGCGCTGGCCGATGGCGCAATACACGCACAGCACATTCTGGTCGCGCTGATTGAGGATGGTGTCGATCGCAATCGCGGTCTTGCCGGTCTGGCGGTCGCCGAGGATCAATTCGCGCTGGCCGTGGCCGACGGGAATCAGTGCGTCGATAACTTTGATGCCGGTCTGCAACGGCACGGTGACCGGCGCTCTATCCATGATGGAAGCAGAGGGACGCTCGACCGGCAGGCGCTTGCTGGAGGTCAGCGCACCCTTGCCGTCCAGCGGGCGACCCATGGGATTGATGATGCGCCCGATCAAACCGTCGCCCACCGGCACGTCCATCACATGCCCCCGGCGTTCGACTTCATCGCCCGCTTGCAGATGCGAGAAATCGCCGAGCAGCACCACGCCGATCTGATCCGCATCGACGTTGAACGCGATGCCGTAACTCTCGCCGGGAAACTTCAGCACTTCCTCGAAGCTCACGCTGGGCAGGCCGGACACCATGGCGATGCCGGTGGCGATGCTGGTGATGGTGCCGACTTCGCGCGGTTGCAATTGCGGTGCGAAGGTTTCCCGCGTCTGGCTAATGCAGCTAAACGTGCTGTTGAAAACGTGTTGCAGATTCTCGGATTCCACGATCATCCTCGCCATCAATAAATCTGCGTCATTCCGGCGAAGGCCGGAATCCAGATGAAAAAATATCCCCACGAAAGTGGGCCAATACCTTGGCTTTTTCCGCTTCGCGGATTTTTTATAATGACTGGATTCCGGCCTTCGCCGGAATGACGGCCTAATGGAATATTTAGGTTCATTGGCTCTTGGGGGCGGGCTTGGCTTCTTCGGGCTTAGGCTCAGCTTTGGCATCGGGTTTGGGCGTGTCAACGGCTTCAGTTTTTGGCGCTGTCTTGGCCTCAGGTTTAGTCTCAGCTTTGGCTTCAGGTTTAGGCGTATCAATAGCTTCCACGTCCGGCGCTGCTTTGGTTTTGACTTCGGGCTTGGATGCTTCAGTTGCTTCTGGTTTGGGCTCTGCTTCGGTTTCAGGCTCTGCTTTGGCCTTGAGTTCAGGTTCTGCTTTAGCTTCGGGCTTAAGTGCTGCTTTAGCTTTGTGCGCAGGCTCGACTTTGGCGGGATATTTTTCTTGCCGAATCTCGCGCTCCGCCTCCTCCCAATTGTTGGCAGCCTGGCCGTCCTTGTGGCCTTGCTTCTCGTAGATTTCGTAAGCGCGTTTGCCGATCTGCGTATTCAAATCGGATTTTGCACTAGCTTGGGTGGCAGCGTCGGCCTTGTCTTTTTGCTGCTTCAAGAGATCGTCAACGGCTTTATCCAGCGAGGTCAGATAATCGGCGATGCTCCACGCCACTTTTTGTCCGTTCGCAATTAGCTCGATGCCGCTGATGAGGTTTGGCGCGGTTTCAAATCGCAGATTTATTTTCGCTGAAAATGTTTCATTGAGCGTTTGCTGAATCGCCGCACGCTGCGGCTCGGGCAGGTCGAACGCGCTGCGCACGAGCGCGGGGTCGGATGTTGTCTGCAAGGTATGGGTGAGGCCGGCTTTCGATTGCTCGTCCATCTCGCGCAGGCGGCGCATGAACGCCTCGACCATGCGCTGTTCCAGACTGGTGTCGGTGAGATCGGCCAGCGCCTTGCGCGCGATGGCGAAGACTTCCTGCCGCGTCAGGCGGCTGAGCTCTTGGTGCAGATTCTGTGCATCGTTGCGCAACGCCTCTTGGCGCTTGGCCAGCAAGGTGTCGGCGGCCTGCCGTGCCGCATCGAGCAACCGTTGGCGTTCGGTTTGCGCTTCTTCAGTCGCCTTGTTCAAAAGCGCTTCGCGCTGCTGCTCGAACTCTTCGTTCTTGCGCTGAAACTCGTCATGTTCTTTCTGTGCCTCGGCCATTTTCGCGGCGGCATCGGCCAGTTCTTTGGCGATGCGTTTCTCGCGCGCGTCAATGGCGTCGAGAATCGGCTTGTACAAAAAACGTTTCAACAACCACACCAGAATGAGGAAGTTGACGATTTGCGCAATGACGGTGAACCAGTCGATCAGCATGATTTACTTCCCGGCAACCTGTGCGATAACGTGATTCCAGAACGGATTGGCGAAGATCAAAATCATCGCCACCACAAAGCAGTAGATCGCTATCGACTCGACCATGGCCAAGCCGACAAACAAGGTGCGCGTGATCGTCGCGGAGGCATCGGGCTGCTGCGCCAGCGAAGTCAGCGCCGTGGCGACCGCGCGTCCTTCGCCCAGCGCGGGGCCGATGCTGCCGATGGCGATGGTGAATCCTGAGGTGATGATAGAGGCGATGGCGATGAGGGTCATGCTATCCATGATGATTCCTTTCTGGGTCAGTGTTCACGTTGCTTGAGTTTTAGCGGATTTGGGGGCGGGTTTGCCGGTGCGCGTGGCAGCCGCGATATAAACCGTCGCCAAAATGCTGAAGATGTAGGCCTGCACCATGCCGGTCAGCAGTCCCAACACGCTCAGCGCGATCGGAAAAATATAAGGCGTGATGGTCAGCAGGATGGCGAGGATCATGGCGCCGCTCATCATGTTGCCGAACAGGCGCACGGCCAGTGCCAAGGTGCGCGAGAGTTCGCTGATGATGTTGAACGGCAGCATGATTACGGTCGGTTGCAGATACTCGCGGAAGTATTCGACGATCCCGCTCTCTGCAATGCCGAACATCGGCACCGCCACGAACACGCAGATCGCCAGCGCGGCGGTGGTGGAGAGCGAACCGGTGGGCGGCTCGTAGCCGGGGATGACGGTGAACAGGGCGGCGCTCGCCACGAACAGGAACAGCGTGCCGACGAAGCCGAGATATTTTCGCGGCTGGTGCAGTCCGACTTCGGCGATCTGTTGCTGGATGCCGGTGACCAGAATCTCCAGCAAGTTCTGCCAGCGCGTGCGTTGCAGTCCCATGGACAATTTGCGCGTGACCAGTTTCGAGCCGATCACCAGCACGCCCATCAGCAGCCAGGTGTAGGCAATGGTGGCGTTGATTTTAAACAAACCGAATTGCCACAAGATGATTTCGTCGGGACTAAGATGCATGGTCTGCCTCCGGTTTCACTCTGGTGAACCACGTCACGAGCATACGCGCAATCACGAAGCCGAGCAGCGCCGCCAGCAATCTTTGCCAGCTATCGCCCATCACCCAGTAGAAGCCGAGCAACACAACAGCGGTGCGCACGAGCATGCTGCCGATGAACCACAGCGCCGCATGCTTGGACACCATGCCTTTGCGCACTGTCCACCACAATCCGCCGAAGAAGAATGCGCCGAGCAACATGCCTGCTGCCAATGCCGGAATGAGGCTGAAGGTTTCACTCATCCTCGTCGCCTTCTTCGTGAATGGCGCGCTCTTCCTTGGATACCCAGCGCCATGCGTTGAAACAGCCCAGCCCCAAACCCATCGCCAGCAGCGCCAGCGTCCATGAATGGGTGCCGGAATAATGTTTGTCGATCCAGATGCCCAGCGCCGCGCCGAGCAGCGTGGGGATCGTCACCGACCAGCCGACCAGCCCCATCATGCCCAAGCCCGACCACACGGTTTGCGTGGCATGGCGCTGCGCCTTGAGTTTTAGCGCCGCCATTTCGCCGACCTGCTGGCTGTATTTGGATTTGTCCGGCGCGGATTTATTGTCTGATTTTTCACTCATGATGGAACTCCGCGAAACGTCTAATGAATCCGCTCTCCAGTTTTGCCAGCACCGAGCGCACGTTCTTTTCCTGTTCGTCCAGATTCATGAATTCCTGTTCCACCGCCTCGTGCAGTTTATCCAGATTCATACCGCCGATCGCATTGCGCACCGAGACCAGCACGTCCGCGCCGCTTTTGACCAGCACGCCCTCGTCCACGGCCAGATAAATTTCGCCGTCTGCTTCAGACTCGTAAACCAGGATGCCCGGCACCAGTGCCGCCACGCAATCGAGACGCTGCGGCAACAAGCCGAACGAACCCGCACTGCCGCGCGCCACGATGCGCTTCACGCCGCGCGCTTCGGCGAAGACTTTGAAGGGCAGGAGGACTTTAAGGTTCATCACATCGCCCATTAAAAATTTTTGTCATTCCGGCGCAGACCGAAATGACGGCTGAATTGATTAGCTGGCTGCATGTTCCACCTCCGCTTCAGGTTCCGTTTCCGCTTCAGGTTTTGGCTCGGCTTCAGATTTTGACTCCGCCTCAGGTTTTGGCTCGGCTTTCTTCGGCTTCACCGCCTCGTCGATCTTGCCGATCATGTACAGCGCGCTCTCGGGATAGTCCTTGAATTCGTCATTCAAGATGCGCTCGCAGCCATCCAAAGAATCTTCAAGCGAGACGAGTTTTCCTTTAAAACCGGAAAATTGTTCGGTAGTGAAAAACGGCTGGGTCAAGAAACGTTCCAAGCGGCGCGCGCGTCCAACCACGTTGCGGTCTTCCGGCGACAGTTGTTCCAGACCGAGCATGGCGATGATGTCCTTGAGTTCGGCGTATTGCGCCAGAGTGCGGCGGATCTCTTGTGCCAGCGCGTAATGCCGCTCGCCGACAATGCCGGGAGTGGCCATTTTGGAACTGGATTGCAGCGGGTCGATGGCTGGGAACAAACCCTCGCTCGCGCGTTTGCGCGACAGCACGATGGACGCGGAAAGATGCGAGAACACATGCACCGCCGCCGGATCGGTGAAGTCGTCCGCCGGAACATACACCGCCTGAATGGAAGTGATCGCGCCGGTGTCGGTGTTGGCGATGCGCTCTTCCAGTTGCGACAATTCGGTGCCCATGGTCGGCTGATAACCCAGGCGCGACGGCATCTGCCCCATCAGGCCCGACACTTCCATGCCCGCCTGAATGAAGCGGAAAATATTGTCCATCAGCAACAGCACGTCGCGGTGTTCGTCGTCGCGGAAATATTCGGCCATGGTTAGCGCCGCATGTCCCACGCGGAAGCGACTGCCCGGCGGCTCGTTCATCTGGCCGAACACCATCACCATGTTCGGCAGCACACCGGCTTCCGTCATGTCGCGGTAAAGCTCCTCGCCTTCGCGACAGCGTTCGCCGATACCGCAGAAAATACTGACGCCTTCCTGATGGCCAATCATGTTGTGGATCATCTCGGTGAGCAGTACGGTCTTGCCCACACCCGCGCCGCCAAACAGACCCGCCTTGCCGCCGCGCTCCAGCGGAGATAAGACATCAATCACTTTGATGCCGGTTTCAAACACTTCGGATTTGGTGGAGCGCCGCGCAAGCGGCGGCGGCGCGTTATGCACGCTGCGCCATGCGACAGCGGTCGGCGCAGGCTGACGGTCGATAGTGTTGCCGAACACATCGAACATGCGCGACAAAATCGCCTTGCCCACCGGCGCTTTCAGCGGCCCGCCGCTGTCCGTCACCAGCGTGCCGCGCGCCAACCCCTGCGTGGGCGTCAGCGCGATGCCGCGCACGCGGTGCGCATCGAGCTGCGACAAAACTTCGATGGCGATTTGATTGTTGCTGCCGGTATGCAGCAGAGAATAGATGGGCGGCAAACGATTTGCAAAACGAATGTCCACCACGCTGCCGCGTATCGAGACAACCGTACCGTGATTCGAAAATCCAGTCATGTCTTGTATATTTGCTCCCGCTGATACAGCGTAGATACAGTTTAGGCGCACGCACAAACTTTTGCCAGCAGAGCTAGGTTGCAGCAAACGTCAGTTAGTTTTGAGAGACTGTCATGGAATGTATAGAGTTAGCCGCTCAAATTTGTGCCGCTTGCCTTTAGGATATGGAAACATCAGCCGGAAAGGGTTGTTGAGCACAAATAACCCATTAGAAAAAATCACACTTCATGAATGGTCAACAGAAGCTGTTTGCGCAATTGCTTAAGATAGCCGCTTTATAACTTTGCCATAGCAGACTTTTACTACATCACGAATCTTGTACACCGTGCGCTAACGCACATGCCTCAAAGTGTTGCTGTCGCTGCTCTGTAGGCATCAGTTACTGTTACTTGTTGTGAGTTGCGAAGAAAGCGGAGTAGAAAGCTGGGCGCGAAAGTAAAGTATGCAGGAAAGAAAAAGACTGGGTTGTAGAGCAGCCGACCATGTGTCGCGATAAAATGAAAACGCGAATGGCTTGGAAGCGTCAAATTTCATTAAACAGCGGGAAAAATTTGCGGTCAGCCTTGAGCATGTGCTTTGAGACAACCTCTTCCGCCAAAAAATCAACTAATTCGCCTATCGAGACACCACCTGCCGCCGCCGAGTCTCGCAGTTGTAGCGCATGTTCTATTAATACCTTGTGAGCTTGTGCATGCCCAGCAAGATCAATGTAGTGATGCTGGGCAAGAATGGCCTCCTCATCAGCGAAGTGTTTTGTTGCATGTTCGAGTAGTTTCTCCAAGGCTGAATCGAACTTTTCAGGATTCTCATTGCGAGTAAATGCAGTCTCAATCAGCGTATTGGCTAAGTCGAATAATTTGCGATGCTCTTGATCGATGGTGTGTTCGCCGCAAATATAGGATTCATGCCAATTCAGACGCAGCATCATGGCATCCTGATCAGCACCGTGTATATCAGTACTGTCTTTCGGTTCGAAGAAACGGATTGTATTCCGCCCGTCATTTTTTGCTTCATACATCGCCATATCTGCCCATTTGAGAAGATCTTTCGCAGTGGCTTCGTGGTTAATAAATATCACCACGCCTATACTTGAAGTACAACGGTGTTCGACAACACTTACCGTTTCGTCTTCTTGTTGAGTTTTCAGAAGATATGGTTCAGCCAGCAAGGAGAGGATTTTTTCCGCAATGATGTTGGTTTCAGCAATAGATTTGCTTTTATCCTTATCAAGCTCGCTAAGTATCACAACAAACTCGTCCCCGCCAAAACGCGCCACTGTATCAACTTCGCGTACGCAACGGCTAATGCGCCGAGCCACTTCAATCAGCAGCAAATCTCCCGCATTATGGCCATGCTTGTCATTAAGCGGCTTGAAGTTATCCAAATCAAGAAACATCAAAGCGCCATAATGACCGCTACGCTGGCTGACAGCTATTGCTTGCCCCAGTCTGTCGTTTAGCAGACGACGATTGGGGAGTTCGGTCAATGCGTCATAAAATGCGAGACTGTGAATTTGCGCTTCCGTATCCTTTCTGTCAGTGATGTCGCGGTTACTGGCGCGTTGTCCGAGATTGCGCTCTGAGCGATCATATACAGGCCGACACACATGGGATAGCCAGCAGATTGCGCCGTGTTTGGTGCGGATACGAAATTCAATTGGTTCAGGCACACCCGCGGCGGATAGGCTATGTCTATGCTCAACGTAGAGAGGCAAATCATCAGGATGAATGATCTTCATTAGAAGTTGCGGGTCAGCATAAAACTCATCTGAAGTATATCCGCTGATTTGCTCACAGGATGGTGACACATAGCGGAACGTGTTGTCCGGCATGATCCAGTATTCCCAATCAAATGTGTAATCCGCCACCGTGCGATAGCGCAGTTCGTTTTCTTTTAATTCTACTTCCAGTTTTTTGCGCTCGGTGATGTCTTGAACGATGGCAACCCCGCTCGCAATATTTCCATTTATGTCATGGATTGGCGCGCAGCTCATGTTTATCCAACCGCCTCCATTGCTAAAGGTTGCGAAATACTGGCCTTCGTATTCACCGACTTCACCTTCCAATGCTCGCCATAAGATTGGCAGGATGGACTGATCTTTAACCAGTTTTATATCTAACCCGACTATGTTCGCCATGGAGTTTTGCAGCATGCTGGCGAAGCGATTATTGCAATAAGTAATAACCAGGTTGGTGTCGTAATGAAAAATACCGACCGGAGAATGTGTTAGCAATAAACGATAGCGCTCTTCGCGCTCAGCTGCGTCAAGGCGCAAGGTGATGTTTTCAATGATTTGCCGGTTAGTGTGCCGCGCGTACATGGCCATGAAGACAAGATACAACATTGACGTCATGCCCATGGCAACAGACGGAGTATCACCTGTAACAAACAAGCGAACCGTTAAAGGCAAGAGAGCCAATAGAGAATAAGCAATTACGCTGAAGAAATCAGATGAATATGAGATTACAACGCCAGACATCATTCCAGCCAGAATAAAAATCAAAAATACCATGTGCTGCGGCTGATGGGCCGGATCCACCAATAAACAAGCCAGACCCCAAACCACACCAGAAGCTACAACGCCAACACGAAATTTCGTCAGCCAAGTCTGAGTAAGGAAAGGTTCTTTCAGCGAGATACGCTGGAAAGCGACAGCCAAAATGAATCTCAAGACAGTGACTATTACAATAAGAAATAGCCAGGCAAATAACAGCGTAGAAGAGGACTCATCACGCAGCAGGTATACAAAAAGCAAGGCGAGCAGTACGCCAACAACCAGCGATGTATTGACCGCAGAGTACATCTGACGGGTTAGCAAAGATTGTATTGTTGTCGATTTATCCGGGGCGTTTTTCACTTAAAGCCTTTCAGCTATCATCTTGGCGCTAGGAATGACGCGAGCCACACTTATATTTAGTATGGCAGATTATTATTAATTCAGCATGACAGTCGCGAAGCACGGCTTTTGCGATCTATGCCTATTCGCAACGGCGTTCACGCCACTATTTCCAGTTTGAGGCCAGGCAGACGATGGCGCTGAGACAACCCGAGCAGCTCGAAGTGGGCTATAAATATCCGGGACGCTGGCGGCGCAGTAAATTTGTGGGGAAAGTGCAGCCGTAGGGATGATGTGAAAATGGATGGGCACAAAAGACGTGCCTGCCTTCCAATTTTACAATATCGCCTCGTGGAAGCGCCCGTCAATAGGCGTTCTTCACATTAACTTAGTGGAGATGCACGTATTTGCTGGCTTGCGAGCAAGGTGTAGTTTGTGCCTCATCCCAGCCTGCCTAGCTAACCCGCCAGCTTTTTCTTCAGAATGTCATTCAGCTGCGCCGGGTTGGCTTTGCCCTTGCTGGCTTTCATGGCGAGGCCGACGAAGAAGCCGAACAGCTTGTCGCGGCCAGCTCGGTATTCGGCAACCTTGTCGGTATTGGCGGCGATGATCTCGTCCACCAGCGCTTCGATCGCACCGCTGTCGGAAACCTGTTTCAAACCCTTGGCTTCGATGATGGCATCCGCTGTGCCGCCTTCTGCCCACATGGTACGGAACACTTCTTTCGCGCCGGAGTTGGAGATGGTGTTGTCGGCGATGCACTGCAACATGCCGCCGAGCTGCTGCGCAGTGATCGGGCATTGCGCCATGTCCAGACCGTCGCGCTTCAATTGCGCGTTGACCTCACCGATCAGCCAGTTGGCGCACATCTTGGCATCCTTGGGTACGGCGGCATATACGGTCTCAAAATATTCTGCCATTTCGCGCGATGCCGTCAGAATGCTGGCGTCATAAGCTGACAAGCCGAGGTCGTTCACATAGCGCGTTTGCTTGGTTTGCGGCAATTCCGGCAAGGTGGCGCGCACCTGCTCGATCCACTCCGCTGAAATTTCCAGCGGCAACAGATCGGGATCGGGGAAGTAGCGGTAGTCGTGCGCGTCTTCTTTGCTGCGCATGGCACGTGTCTCGCCGGTGTCGGGGTTGAATAGAATGGTGGCTTGATGAATCTTGCCGCCGTTCTCGATGGTGTCGATCTGCCATTGCACTTCGTAGTCGATGGCCTGCTGCATGAACTTGAACGAATTGAGGTTCTTGATCTCGCGCCGTGTGCCGAGTTCAGCGCCGGGCTTGCGCACCGACACGTTCACGTCGCAGCGGAACGAACCTTCCTGCATGTTGCCGTCGCTGATGCCGATCCAGCGCACTAGTGAATGCAGGGCTTTAGCATAGGCCACGGCTTCGGCGGCGGAGTACATGTCCGGTTCGGAGACAATCTCCAGCAACGGCGTGCCGGCGCGGTTGAGGTCGATACCGGTCATTCCTTGCGAATCGCCATGCACCGATTTGCCCGCGTCTTCTTCCAGATGGGCGCGGGTGATGCGCACAGTCTTCTCATAAGGCTTGGCGTTGCCGGACAGCGGCTCGACCTGAATGGTCAGCGCACCCTGACCGACGACGGGCAGATCGAACTGACTGATCTGGTAACCCTTGGGCAGGTCGGGGTAGAAGTAATTCTTGCGCGCGAACACCGAGCGCGATGCGATGTGCGAACCGGTGGCGAGCCCGAACTTGATCGCGCGTTCCACCGCACCTTTATTCAACACCGGTAATACGCCGGGCAGTGCGATGCTTACCGCATCGGCTTGCGTGTTCGGCTCCGCGCCGAACGCGGTCGAAGCGCCGGAAAAGATTTTAGTGTTGGTCGAAAGCTGGGTATGAACTTCCAGCCCGATGACGATTTCCCACTGCATTATTTCTTGCTCCGTGCTTTTGCAGTGGACGGCAGTGCGGTGTGTACGCCGCTCCAGAATGCGATGCGCGCCTCGATGGCCTCGCAACCTGTCTTGGATGCCGCGCGCAGCTTGGTGTCGCTGCCCTTGCACAGGTGGCCCAGCAGTTTGAGCGATAGCGGGCCATGCAACTCGTCATCAAGGTGGATGTGGCGCTCGAGGTAGTAATGGAACAGCGGCGCTTTGCGCTTACTGATGTTCATGTCGGCCAGCAGCGCGCGGAACATGCCGGGAATCACCTGCTCACGGCCAAGTGCGAAGGCGGCGGCGACCAGATGCGTTTTGTCGGTGCTGATAAAGCCAAAGGTGGTTTGCATGAACTGGCGCGACGGCTCAGGAATCTTCGCTGTCTTCAGCGCCTTCTCGATGCCGTTGCGTTGCACCGACCTGAGGAAGGCTTTCACCGGTGCCGTGTCGGCACCTACTTCTTCCATCGCGCCGATGTACAGGTCAAAGTGGCTGATGAAGGTGGGATTTCCCTTGGCATCCGGTAAGCCGTCGTCGGTCTCTTCGCCCACCACGATCTCGTTGATGAAACGTTGCGCAGCAGTCACTGCGGTATCGCCGGTTGGCATCCACGGCACGGCGGTCGGTGCCAGGTCGCGTTGCAGGTATTTGAGCAGCGACATGAAATCCCACACCGAATACACATGGTGTTCCATGAATTGGCGCAGGTCGTCGATGTTGCGTACCGCACCGTAAACGGGATGGCGGTCGAGTTGTCTCTTCAGTGGGGGTACGCCAGTGAACTTTGTGATTTTCATAATACGGTCTTTTTAAAGTTGCGGCGCACGGCTGTGCCAGTCGGTTGCCAGTTGGAATTGATGCGCTACATTCAACATGCGCGCCTCGTCAAAATAATTGCCGATGATTTGCAAGCCTACCGGCATGTTGTTGGCGCCGAAGCCGCAGGGAATCGACATGCCGGGAAGTCCGGCGAGGTTCACCGCGATGGTGTAGATGTCGGACAGATACATCTGCACCGGATCGTCGCCCTTCTCGCCCAGTTTGAATGCAGTGGACGGCGAGGTCGGCCCCATGATGACGTCGCACTGCTTGTAGGCTTCGGTGAAGTCCTGCGCGATCAGGCGGCGGATCTTCTGAGCTTGCAGGTAATAGGCATCGTAGTAGCCGTGGCTCAGCACGTAAGTGCCGATCATGATGCGGCGCTTCACTTCCGCGCCGAAACCCTGTGCGCGGCTCTTCTCATACATGTCGGCGAGGTCGTCGTACTGCGGTGCGCGGTAGCCGTAGCGCACACCGTCGAAACGCGACAGGTTGCTCGACGCCTCCGCCGGAGCCAGCACGTAATACACCGGCACCGACAGTTTGGAATTGGGCAGGCTGATGGGGACAATGGTAGCGCCCAGCTTTTTGTATTCGCTAATCGCCGCTTCGATTGCTTGGGCCACGTCGCCACTCAAACCCTCGGCAAAGAATTCTTTCGGCAGGCCAATGCGCAGGCCGTTCAACGGCTTATTCAGGTCGCGTGCGTAATCCTCTTTGTCGCGTTGCAGCGAAGTGGAATCGCGTTCGTCAAACCCGGCCATCACGTTTAGCATCAGCGCCAGATCTTCTGCGCTGCGTGCCATCGGCCCAGCCTGATCCAAGCTGGAAGCGAAGGCGATCATGCCATAGCGCGATACCACGCCATAGGTGGGCTTCAAGCCGGAGATGCCACACAATGCAGCAGGTTGGCGAATGGAGCCGCCGGTGTCGGTGCCGGTTGCCGCGGCGCACAAACGCGCCGCAACTGCTGCTGCCGTGCCGCCGGATGAACCGCCGGGCACGCGTGCCGTGTCCCACGGATTCTTAACTGGGCCGTAATGTGAAGTCTCATTGGATGAGCCCATGGCGAACTCGTCCATATTGGTCTTGCCGAGGTTGACCGCACCCGCATTGTTGAATTGCGAAATAACGTGCGCATCGTAAGGAGACACGAAATTGTGCAGCATCTTCGAGCCGCAAGTGGTCAGCCAGCCCTTGGCACAAAAGATGTCCTTTTGCGCAAAAGGGATACCGGTCAGCGCTTCGGCCTTGCCTGCCGCGATGCGCGCATCGGCGGCACGCGCTTGTGCCAGCGAGGTTTCAGGATTCAGCGTGATGTAGGCGTTGAGTTGCGGATTGAGCTGGGCGATGCGGTCGAGGTAGCTTTGCGTCAATTCGACGCTGGAGATTTTCTTGGCGCGCAACGCTGCGCCCAGTTGGGAGAGGCTGGAATGGATCATGGCGGTTTACTCAATAACCTGCGGAACCAGATACAGGCCCTGTTCCACTTGCGGGGCGATGGCCTGAAAGGCCTCGCGTTGATTAGTTTCGGTGACCACGTCCTGACGCAGGCGCTGTGCCAGGTCTTGCGCATGCGACATGGGCGCGATGCCCGTGGTATCGACCGCCTGCATTTCGGCGATAAGGCCGAAGATGCTATTTAGTTGGGTTTGGGCAGCTTGAATTTCCTGCTCGTTCATGGCCAGCCGGGCAAGGCGGGCGACTTTTTCGACATCGGCTAAACTTAGGGACATATAGCGGGCTAAATCTTTATCAAATCAGGCGCGATAGGGTATCATAAAGCGCTTAACAGGCGCATCCCTTCTACCTATCAGGACTCAACATGTTTAGTTATTTCAACGGCTACTTTTCCAATGACCTCGCCATCGACCTCGGAACGGCGAACACGCTGATCTGGTTACGAGGGCAAGGGATCGTGCTGAACGAACCGTCTGTAGTGGCGATTCGGCAGGAAGGCGGTCCCAACGGCAAAAAAGTCATTCAGCAAGTTGGTCTGGCGGCCAAGCAGATGCTGGGCCGTACACCGGGCAACATCACCGCCATCCGTCCGATGAAGGACGGCGTGATCGCAGACTTCACCGTGACTGAGCAAATGCTCAAGCAATTCATTCGTCGCGTGCACAAATCCAGTATCTTTACTCCCAGCCCGCGCATCGTCATTTGCGTGCCCTGCGGCTCCACCCAAGTTGAGCGTCGTGCCATTCGCGAATCTGCTTACGGCGCTGGTGCGCGCCGTGTGGAATTGATCGAAGAGCCGATGGCAGCAGCGATTGGAGCTGACTTGCCAGTGGAAGAAGCGACCGGCTCGATGGTGGTGGATATTGGTGGCGGCACTACTGAAGTGGGCGTGATCTCGCTGGGCGGCGCGGTGTATTCCGGTTCGGTGCGCGTCGGCGGCGACAAGTTCGACGAAGCCATCATCAACTACATCCGCCGCAATTACGGCATGCTGATCGGCGAGAGCACCGCCGAGAATATCAAGAAACAAATTGGCTCTGCTTTCCCCGGCAGCGAAGTGCGCGAGATGGAAGTGAACGGGCGTAATCTGGCAGAAGGCGTGCCGCGTAGCTTCACCATTTCCAGCAACGAAATTCTGGAAGCGTTGACCGACCCGCTGAACAGCATTGTCAGCGCAGTCAAAACCGCGCTGGAGCAGACACCGCCGGAGCTGGGTGCGGACATTGCCGGTAAAGGTATGGTGCTGACCGGCGGCGGTGCGCTGCTGCGCGATCTGGATCGTCTGCTAATGGAAGAGACCGGCTTGCCGGTAGTGATTGCCGACGATCCGCTTACTTGCGTGGTGCGCGGTTCAGGCAAGGCGCTGGAAAGTATGGATAAATATAGCAACATCTTCACCAGCGATTAATTTCAGTTCCCAGTTTCTACTGTATGACTTTGGAAGACACCCGCACGCTACGCTTTTTTAATCGCGGCCCGAGTGGGGGCGCGCGTTTGGTGTTCTTCGCTTTATTGTCATTACTGCTGCTATTCGTGGATGCGCGTTACCAATATTTGGAATCCACGCGGCGCGTGATAGCCGTCATCATTTATCCATTTCAGAAATTGACGGCGCTGCCCGGCGAAATGATAAGCGGCGTCAGTTCGTATTTTTCGCTGCAAAACAACTTGATCGCCGAAAACGCGCAATTGCATTTGCAACACGATGCCGATTCCGCGCAGCTGCAGAAGGAACAAACTCTGCTGGCTGAAAATGCTCAATTGCGTGCCTTGCTGGAACTCAAGCAACGCGCTACTTACACCATGCAAGCGGCGCAAATCGTCTATCTCGAACGCGACCTGTTCAAACGCAAGTTGTTTGTGGACAAAGGCGCGCAAGCGAATGTGCAGCCCGGTCAGGCAGTGGTGGATAACATAGGTGTGGTAGGGCAGGTGACGCGCGTTTATCCGTGGCTGTCCGAGGTCACGCTGGTGACAGATAAGGATAATGCGGTACCGATTCAGGTCGTGCGCAACGGCTTGCGCGCGGTGGTATTTGGTTCGGGCAACATCAGCGAGTTGGAACTGCGTTACCAGCCGGTCAGTGCAGACATCGAGGTGGGCGATGAATTGGTGACCTCGGGTATGGATGGCACCTATCCGCCCTCGTTGCCTGTGGCGAAAGTCATCAAGGTCGAGCGCGATCCCGCCTATCCTTTCTCGCATATCATTTGTGTGCCACTGGCCGGGGTGGATAGGCATCGCACCCTGCTAATCGTTTCAAGCGTCCCGCCATTGACGGAACGCCCAATGGCGGAAGATGATAACAAAGACTCGCAGCATGCCAGCAAGAATGCAAAGCGGAGCAAACCTTGAGATACGATTTGGTTAGAGATCGAGAATTTTTGTTGCCAGCGGGTCGCGGCTTCATTGCGCTTTCATTTGTTGCTGCTGTCTTGCTGGAATGGTTGCCTTGGCAGGGGTGGGCGTTGGCTTTGCGTCCCGATTTTGTCGGCCTTATGTTGTTGTATTGGTGCACGCATAAACCCCATCGCGTCGGTATAGGCATCGCCTGGATGCTCGGAATATTCGTGGATGTGGCGGATGCCAGCCTGTTCGGTCAGCACGCGCTGGCTTACTCGGTCTTGGCTTTTGGCGGACTTACACTCAATCGCCGCGTGCAGATGTTCAACCTGCGCGAGCAATCGCTGCATGTCCTTGGACTCTTGATGTTGAGCTACACCGTATATGCCATCGTGCACTGGCAAGTACGCGGCTATGTGGCGTGGGAATATTTTCTGGGTGTTGCCACCTCAGCCTTGATGTGGTCCCCGCTCACACTGCTGTTGCAAGCGCTGCGTCGTCCACGCCGCGATCCGAACGAGCTATGACGCGCAAGATCGAGCTGAAAGACCATCAGCGCGAAATTTACTTTTTCCGGCTGCGATTGTTTCTGAGCATTGGCTTTACAGCCGCCATGCTGTTCATCTTATTGTTGCGCTTCTTCTATTTGCAAGTCATGCGCAGCGACTATTACGAGACGATGGCTGAGAGCAACCGCATCTACGTGGTGCCCATCGTGCCCAATCGCGGCATTATCACCGACCGCCACGGTGTGGTGCTGGCACGCAACTATGCCGGTTACACACTGGAAGTCTCGCCGGAAAAGATCGGCGATATGAATAAAGTGATCGACGAAATCGGCAAGCTGGTCGAGATCAAACCAAAAGACCTGCGCCGCTTCAACAAACTGATGGCTGAGCGGCGTTCGCTGCAAACCCTGCCCATCCGCACACACCTCACCGACGAGGAAGTCGCGCGCTTTGCCGCACAGCGCTACCGCTTTCCCGGTGTCGAGATCAAGGCGCGCTTGTTCCGCGAATACCCCTATACCGACATCACCTCCCATTTGCTGGGCTACATCGGCCGCATCAACCAGCAGGAAATCGATGTGCTAGACACTGCCAATTTGGCTGAAAATTATCAGGGTTCGGATTACATCGGCAAAACCGGTATCGAGCAGAGCTATGAAAAAGAGATGCATGGTGTGACCGGATTCGAACAGGTCGAAGTGGATGCTGGCGGGCGCGCAGTGCGTATGTTGTCGCGTACACCACCGCAGTCCGGCAAAAACCTGATGCTGACACTGGACGCAAAATTGCAGCAAGTAGCGGTGGAGGCATTCGGCAATTATCGCGGTGCGCTGGTTGCAATCGACCCCAACAACGGCGAAGTGCTGGCCTTCGTCAGCAAGCCGGGTTACGACCCGAATCTATTCATCGACGGTATTGATACCGAGAGTTGGGACGCGCTTAACAACTCGCCTGAGGTGCCCCTCAATAATCGTGCGATACGCGGACAATACCCGATGGGTTCCACCATAAAACCGTTCATGGCTTTGGCAGCACTGCACTACGGAATACGCTCACCGACCGCCACAATTAGCGATCCCGGCTATTACACTTTGCCCGGAAGCAGCCATCAATACCGCGACTGGAAAAAAGACGGTCACGGGCGCGTCGATATGTTCAAATCGATCCAGGTATCGTGCGATACCTACTACTACGGGCTGGCAACCGATTTGGGCATCGACCGCATGCATGAATTTCTCGATCTATTTGGATTTGGAAAAAAGACGGGCATAGATCTTGAGGGAGAAGTGTCCGGTCTGCTACCTTCTACTGCATGGAAAATGGCGCGTTATAAACAGATCTGGTATCCGGGCGATACCGTGTCTGCCGGCATCGGGCAAGGCTATCACCTGGTTACGCCATTGCAGTTGGCGTTTGCCACCGCGACGCTGGCCAATGATGGTGTGGCTTATCGCCCGCATCTGGTCAAGGAAATCCAGCATTCGCCGAACGAAACACAGCCAGAACAGCAGCCGTTGTTCGATTTGCACATTCCACCGGATCAATTGGCGTTGGTGAAAAGCGCGATGGTGGCGGTTACCCAGCCGGGCGGTACGGCAGTGGGAGCCAGTGCTGGCGCGCCTTATTCCATCGCGGGCAAGACCGGCACGGCACAGGTGGTCGCCATCAAACAAGGCGAGAAATACGATGCGAGAAAAGTATCCGAATTCAATCGCGATCACGCATGGTTCATCGCCTTTGCTCCGGCAGACAAGCCGCGCATCGCGCTGGCAGTGCTGGTAGAGAACGGCGGTCACGGCGGTACAACTGCCGCACCGATTGCACGCAAGGTGATGGACTATTATCTGCTCGGCAAACTGCCTCAGCCCTCGCTGGCAGTAGCCGGAAAAAACGCAGCAGGAAGAGACTAAGCATGAACCTCAGACAACTCAAACAACGCTTTATGTTGCACCTCGATCCGATATTGCTGGCGGGGTTAGGCGGTTTTATGTTCGTCAGCCTGTTGCTGCTATACAGCGCCAGTGACGGCAGTTGGATGCGCGTTTTGAGTCAGTTCATCAATTTTTTGGTTGGCTTCGCCGTGTTGTGGATCGTTGCCAACATGCCGCTGCATTACGTGATGCGCGCCGCCATACCGATGTATGTGTTGGGCACAATATTGTTAATAGCAGTCGCGCTGTTCGGTGAAATCAGCCACGGCGCACGGCGCTGGCTCAACATCGGTGTGGCCACTATCCAGCCATCAGAACTGATGAAATTCGCCGTGCCGCTGATGATGGCATGGTATTTCGAAAAGAATGAAGCGGCACTGACCTTGAAAAACTATTTTGTCGCCAGCCTGTTGTTCATCTTGCCGGTCGGTTTGATCGTGCGTCAGCCCGACCTGGGCACCTCCCTGCTGATAGGAGCTAGCGGGTTCTATGTGCTGTTCCTCGCCGGTTTGAGCTGGCGCATCATAATTGGCTCGTCACTGGCAGCGATTATAAGTGCACCGTTTGTGTGGCCGATGCTGCACGACTATCAGCGCCATCGCATCATGATGTTGCTCGATCCTTCGCAAGATGCGCTGGGCAAGGGTTATCACACCATTCAGGGCATGATTGCGGTCGGTTCCGGCGGCATCCTTGGCAAGGGTTACCTGAGCGGCACGCAAACGCATTTGGACTTTTTGCCGGAGCGCACCACCGACTTCATCTTCGCCGTCTGGTCGGAAGAATTCGGACTGCTCGGCAATCTGCTGTTGATGGGTTTATACATTTTCGTCATCGGGCGCGGCTTCATAATCACCGCCAACGCTTCGACTTATTTCACCCGGCTGATGGCAGGCAGCATTACGCTCACCTTCTTCACTTATACTTTCGTCAATATGGGCATGGTCAGCGGTATCCTGCCTGTTGTCGGCGTGCCGTTACCGCTGGTAAGCTACGGCGGAACTTCCATACTCACGCTGATGCTTGGCTTCGGCGTGTTGATGAGTATCCATACGCATCAAAGGTTGGTTAAAACATAAGGGGAAAACGATGAATAAGAATGTCATCTGGATGTTAAGCAGCTTTGTGATATTGAGCGCCTGCTCCACTCCTCCGCAGAAACAGCAAACAAGACAAGGTGCAGCAGCACCTATCGTTGACCTGCGCTCGGCTGGCAATTCAGCGCCGACATCAAGCACCACAGGCGGCGCTTATCTGGCAGGTGACGGCCCCGGCGCGGATGCCCCGCCGAATCTGGATGCCATCCCCGATGCCGTGCCCAAAGCCGAACCGCTGCATCGATATGCCAACCGTCCCTACTCAGCCTTGGGCAAGACTTACACGCCGCTACTGGAGACGGGGCATTACAAAGAGCACGGTATCGCATCCTGGTACGGCAAGAAATTCCAAGGGCAGCACACCTCCATCGGCGAGGTATATGACATGTACGCCATGACCGCAGCCCACCCCACACTGCCCATCCCCAGCTATGCGCGCGTCACCAACCCGGCCAACGGCAAATCGGTGATTGTGCGCGTCAATGATAGAGGCCCGTTCCTGCATGACCGCATAATGGATCTATCCTACGTTGCCGCGTACAAACTCGGCTACGTCAACAACGGCAGCGCCGAAGTGGAAGTGGAAAGTATCGCCACCGGTAGCAACGCACCTGTCACCGCCGCAGTGGAAGCACCAGCAGTTAAAGTAGATGCGGTTGCCGCCGCACCAGTGGTAGCTTCTGCCATACCGCTAGTGGCCGCCGGAGGGCGCACTGGCCAAGTCTTCCTGCAACTGGGCGCATTCAAAGCAAAAGAGGGTGCGGAAAGCTTCCTTGCGAAAATGCGAGCCGAATTGGGCGACAGCGGCAAGACACTGACGCTGTACGAAAAAGAAGGTCTGACACGCATCCACCTCGGGCCTTACGCGAGTGCGGATGAAGCGCGCGGCGCAACAGCCAAGCTCGCGGAAAAGTTGGGGTTCAGGCCTTTTGTGAGTGTGCATTAGGATTTGGTGAAGAGCGCCCCCCTTGCCTCTATATTAGATTATGCTAATATGTAGCCATTGCTAATACAGGAGTTACAAACATGTTCGCCAGCTCAATCAAGGAAATCGACGCACCCGAATTCGCGCAGTGGATCAATACCGCCAATCACAATATGCGTGTGATTGATGTGCGTCAGATGCAGGAAATCGTAATGGGCACCGTGCCCAAGGCAGAAGCGCTACCGCTGCACACGCTGCCCGCAAAATTGCAGGATTTTTCCAAGGAAGAGAAACTGGTCATGGTATGCCGTAGCGGTGCGCGTTCGGCTCAGGCCTGTATGTTTCTCCAGCAACAAGGTTTTTCCAATGTGTATAACCTGCGCGGCGGCATGGTGGGCTGGATGCAAAGCGGTTTTCCGGCTTATCAGTTGTCTTGAGTCCCACACCTTCCAATAGGAGTTCAACATGAAAGCAAATTACAAAATATTCTGGGGGCTGGCGATTGCGCTGGTCTTGGTCTTGGGCATGCAGCAATTGCAGGCGGCGGACGGTGTGGACGTGAAGCAGGCGCAGAGCATGAGCCAACACGGCGCGCTGCTTATCGATGTGCGTGAGCCAGAAGAATATGCCGGCGGTCACGCGCCGAACGCGAAACTGATTCCGTTGGGTCAATTAAGTTCGCGTTTGCAGGAGATCTCCTATTACAAAGACAAACCCATCGTGGTGATGTGCCACTCCGGACGTCGTTCGGCAATCGCGGTTTCGCAATTGCAGGCGGCGGGATTCACTCAGGTCAGCAATGTACGCGGCGGCATGACGGCTTGGGAGAGCGACGGGTTGGCAGTGGTGAAGATGTAGTCTTTGTTTGGGCGGTTTCCATAATTGCATCTCATGGAAACGCCCGTCAATAGGCGTTATACGCTATACATCTCGTGGATATTCCCGTGTTTATTGGTTTGCGGGCAAGCTCCAAATTAAATTATCCCACCCGCAACACCAATCCCTTCAAATACGCGCCCTCCGGAAAACTTAACAGCACCGGATGGTCCGCTGCGGCGTGCAGTTTCTTTACGATCTGCGCATCCACTCCCGCATCCAGCGCCGCCCCCGCAATGATCTTCTGAAATAGATCGTCGCTGATACCGCCGGAGCAGGAGTAGGTGAACAGCAAGCCGCCCGGACGCAGCAGTTTAAAACCCAGCAGGTTGATATCCTTGTAGGCGCGCGAGGCTTTTTCGGCGAAGGCGGCGGTGGGCGCGAACTTAGGCGGGTCGAGCACGATCAAGTCGAACTTGCGGTTCTGGTCGCGCAGTTTGCGCAGCACTTCAAACACGTCTGCGCATTGCCATTCAGCGCGCGATGAGTCAAGTCCATTCAACTTCACATTGGCTTGCGCGAGATGGAGTGCTTCCTGCGATGAGTCGATGGATAGCACCGATTTCGCACCATTGCGCAACGCATAAAGCGAAAAGCCACCGGTGTAACAGAAGCAGTTGAGCACATCCTTGTCTTGCGCCAGCATGCCGGTCAGTGCGCGGTTGTCGCGCTGGTCAAGGTAGAAGCCGGTCTTCTGTCCGGCGGCCACATCCACCGCGAAACGCAAACCGTTTTCCGTTACTTCCACTTTGTCCGGCAACGTGCCGCGCACGACGCCGATGCGAATCGGCAGACCTTCTCGTTCGCGCCCGTCCGAATCGGAGCGTTCGTAGATGCACACGGGCGCACACAATTCCTGCAGGATGTCGGCGAATGTTTCGCGCCAATGATCCGCGCCTGCGCTACCGAGTTGCATCACCAGCACGTCGCCGTATTGATCGACGATGAGGCCGGGCAGGCCGTCGGATTCGGCGTGGATCAGGCGCATGCCGTTGCTGTCACGTTCGAGGCCGAGCGTGCGGCGCGCTGCCAGTGCATTGGCAATGCGACTATGGAAGAATGCTTTGTCGATGACATCCTGTTCACTCCACGACCACATGCGTGCGGTGATTTGCGAGTCGGCGCTGTATGCCGCCCATGCCAGAAATTTCCCTTCGGCATCGCGCACCGGCAAGGTGTCGCCGCTGCTAGGCGCGCCGTCAATGCACTCGACCGCACCAGAAAAAATCCACGGGTGACGGCGTTGCAAGGATTTCTCGCGCCCAGCATTGAGCGTGATGCAAGGTTTGGCGGAGGCAGCGCCAACGCGCGCAACAGTTTGCAGCGCGGGTTTGTCGGGTTGCTGTTTGTCACGCTGCACGCGCTTGCGGAAATCTTTGCCGCCTTGCGATTGGCGGTGCGGGGTTGAGGGTGATCTTGGCTTGGATTGGCTCATGGTTTCTTTTTCGCACGCGGATGCGCGCTGTCGTAAATCCTGGAAAGGTATTGAAAATCAAGGTGGGTATAAACCTGCGTGGTGGAGATGCTGGCGTGACCCAGCATTTCCTGTACCGCGCGCAAGTCGCCCGAAGATTGCAGCACATGCGTGGCAAAGGAATGGCGCAGCAAATGCGGATGCACACCGCTGGCAATACCTTGTTTGATGCCACATTTGCGCAGTTGCGTCTGCACCGTGCGCGGACTGATGCGCAGCCCGTGCTTGCCCACGAACAGCGCCGTCTCTTCCGGCTTGGCAACGAGGTCGCGCACTGCAAACCAGGCGCGTAAGGCAGTGATGGCGTGGCTACCCAGCGGCACGATGCGAGTCTTGTTGCCCTTGCCGGTGACGCGCACTTCGCCCTCCTGCACATTGCTTTTCATTTCTTCGAGATCAAGACTGATCAATTCCGCCAAGCGCAAACCGGAAGAGTAGAGCAACTCGAACATCGCCTTGTCGCGCGCATCCAGCGGCGTTTCGACTTTCATCTCAACCAGTTGCACCGCCTCATCCGGCGACAGTGTGTGTGGCAGCGTCTTGGGCGCTTTCGGCGCGCGCAGGCCGATGCAGGGATTGCTCTGGCAACCGTGATCGCGCATCAGGTAGGAATAAAATCCGCGCCACGCCGACAGCACGCGTGCCAGCGACCTCCCGCCCAAACCCGCACTGTGCAACTGCGCGATGAAGCGGCGGATGTGGTGGCTCTTCAGGTCGGGTAGCGGTGTTGCTGCGGCGAGTGCCAGCAAACGGCGAATGTCGCGCGAATAGTTCTCGGAGGTCAGCGGCGAATAACCACGCTCGTTGTTCAGGTAGGCGAGGTAGCCTTGCAGGGTGACAGGAACGTGTTCAACAGTGTCAGACATGCAAACGCAAAGCACTGCCCAGCGTTTCCGCAATGCGCTGCAGAAACAGCGTGCCCATTTCAGGATAGAAGCGTTGCTTATCCTCGCTGGCGAGAATGAGCAGGCCGATTGTCTGCCCGTTGGCGCGCAGGGGCAGGTAGGCGAATGAGCGCAGGTGTTCGGCAGCTTCACCGAACCAAGGCAGCGTGTCGTGCACTGCATGATGTGCACACACCGGCAGCAGATGCTGATCGGTGAAGGACAACACTTCCGGGCTGGGAGGCTCGTCCTGCCACAGATGCAGCGCCACGTGGGGAATGGCGAAGATGTCGCGAAAATTTTGCACGATCAGGTTGCGCAATGTGGCGCGGTCTGGTGCATCGTACAACGCGCAGTTGAATTGATGCACCTTGAGTTGCAGCGCGTCGTTCTCCTTGGCAAACTCCAGCAGATCATGCAGCTTTTTCTCCAACTCCTTCACGCGCTCGCGCAAGGTAAGCAGCTGGCGTTCACTCAACGAAATAGTGCGCCCGCCATGCGGATGCGGCAAAGTGATCTGCGACAACATCTCCGCATGCTGTTCAAAGAATTGCGGGTTGTCTTGCAAATATTGTGCGATGTCTTCTGTTCTCATTATTCTTAACCTCTTACAAATTGATTTCGCCATCAAACACTGTGATGGCCGGGCCGGTCATCAGCACCGGCGAGCCTCCGCCTTCCCAAGTGATAGAAAGGTTGCCGCCGCGCGTGGCGACATGCACCGTGGCATCCAGCAGTCCGCGCCGGATACCCGCAACCACAGCAGCACACGCCCCAGTGCCGCAGGACAAGGTTTCACCCGCGCCGCGCTCGAACACGCGCAACTTGACGTGAGAGCGATCCACGATCTGCATGTAACCTGCGTTCACGCGCCGGGGGAAGCGTGGATGACGCTCAATCAACGGTCCTTGCGTGGTGACGGGTGCGACCTCGACATCTTCCACCACCTGCACCGCATGCGGATTGCCCATGGACACGGCGGTGATTTGCACCACTTCATTGCCAAGCTGCAACGGCTGGATCACGTCATGGTAGTCGCTCACAAAAGGAATTTGTGAGGGATCAAAAATCGGCGCGCCCATGTTTACGGTAACCCTGCCGTCTGCTTCCAGTCGCGGCAAAATCAAACCGCTCTTGGTTTCCACCACGATCTCACGCTTATTGGTGAGCCCCTGATCATGCACAAAACGCACGAAACAACGAGCGCCGTTGCCGCACTGTTCCACTTCGCCGCCGTCGGCATTGAAGATGCGGTAGCGAAAATCCGCATCGTCGCGCTGCGATTTCTCTACCAGCAAAATCTGGTCGCAGCCGATGCCAAAGTGGCGGTCGGCAATAAAACGCAAATGCTCGGGCGACAACGCGATCGACTGGCGCACGCCGTCGAGCACCACAAAATCGTTGCCTGCGCCGTGCATCTTGGTGAATTTTAAAATCATCTCAAAAGTTCTTTATGTCTAAAACATTCAGTCGTATGGTCGTTCACCATGCCGGTTGCCTGCATGTGGGCATAGCAAATGGTGCTGCCAACAAATTTGAAACCGCGCTGTTTCAGTTCCTTGCTCATAGCATCCGACTCAGGCGTACTCGCGGGTATCTCGGCGGTGCTGCGCCACGCATTCTGTTTCGGTTTGCCGTACACAAACCGCCAGATGAAGTCGTTAAAGGAACCGAATTCTTCCTGCACCTCCAGAAACTTCTGCGCGTTGGTTACGGCGGCCTGGACTTTCAAGCGGTTGCGGATGATGCCGGGATTTTGTAGCAACGTTTCTATTTTACCCGCATCGTAGCGCGCGATGCGCGCAACATCGAAACCATCGAATGCAGTGCGGTAATTCTCGTGTTTGCGCAAAACCGTGATCCAGCTCAATCCGGCTTGTGCCCCTTCCAACATGAGGAATTCGAACAGTGACGGGTCATCATGCAAAGGCACGCCCCATTCGCTATCGTGGTAAGTCTGGTACAAAGGATCGTCTCCGCACCAGGCGCAACGCAAGAAGTTCATGCGCACAACTGCCCGTGGTCGCGGTACATGCACCTGTCCATCACCACGGTGATGCCAGCCTGTTGTGCGCGCAGCGCGGCTTCCTCGTGGATCACACCGTCCTGCAACCACAGATTCTTGATGCCAAGCTTAATGCAGCTTTCGACGATGGCGGGCACATGCTCCGGCGCGCGGAACACGTCCACGATGTCGGGCAGCTCGGGTAGGCTTTCCAGATCGGGATAGGCTTTTTCGCCCAGTACTTCAGTCAGCAAAGGGCGCACAGGAATGATGTGGTAGCCAAAACTCTGCAAGGCTTGCGCCACGCGAAAACTCGGACGGTCGGTGTTGGCGGAGAGGCCGACGACGGCAACGCTATGCACTTCGCGCAGCAGACGGCAGATTTCTTCCGGGGCGGGGTTGATGAAGGCCATGTCAAAATCCCAGATTGGAATGTGTCAATGATAACCCATCGTCAAAGACCTACTGTCCGGGGCAATGCAATACGGCCAAATTTACGGGGCAGCTTTACGCGAGCAAGACCCGCACTTCAATAGACAGCCTCATGGAAACAGATTTGATTGCGCCCGGCATTTTTTGCCTGATACATGGCAGCATCGGACTGCTTGAGAATATCGTTTTGGTTGGCTTCGCGGTTGATGAAAAGCGTGACACCGATGCTTGAGGTGCAATGGTGCTCAATGAGCATTGCAGATTGTTCACCGGTTTCCAGCTGGATAAAATATGGCTTGGCGAGTGCGACGCGGACTTTCTCGGCAATCATGCTGGCCAGCCCGGCAGCTTCCTCATTGTCTTTACTCAAATCACTGACCAGCACCACGAACTCGTCGCCGCCGATGCGCGCGACTGTATCCACTTCCCGCATACAGTTGCTGATGCGATTGGCTGCTTCAACCAGCAGCAAATCGCCCGCAGCATGTCCATGCGTGTCGTTAAGCGTCTTGAAGTTATCCAAGTCGATGTACATCAGCGCGCCAAAACGCGCATTACGCTTGCTCGAAGAGAAAGACTGGTTCAGACGGTCGTTCAATAAGCGACGATTCGGTAGTTGCGTCAACGCATCATGAAAAGCCAACTGGTGAATAATCTCTTCGTTTTTCTTGCGTTCGGTGATGTCGAGAAAAGTGGCGATAGCGCCCACGACTTCGCCGTCGCGCTCGACCGGGTTGGCCCAGTATTCAACCGGTATGGCGACGCCGTCCTTGCGCCAAAACACCTCATCCGAAACATGAACCGCCTGATGGTTTTTGCAAGCAACGTGCATCGGGCATTTATGCGCCGGATAGTGACGGCCATCGGCATGCGAGTGATGGATCAACTCGTGAATATTCTTGCCGATGATTTCGTCGGTGCGCTCATAGCCCAGCATTTGCATGAACGACAGGTTCACGAAAGTGCAGATGCCGTGGGTATCCACGCCGTAAGCGCCTTCGGCCATGGAATTGAGCAGCGAGTTTAATTTTTCATTGGATTCGTGCAGGTCGAACTCGGCTTGTTTGCGTTGGGTGACATCGTCATAGATCGCGACGATCTCTCCCGACGGCAAACGATAGATGTAATTTTCGCGCCAACCTGCAATGCGGTTGTCATGGTAATAGCTGGCGGGAAAATGTCGCGCCTGCCCGGTTTTCCATACGCGCTGCAGAACGCCAAGAAGTCCAAACTCTTCGGCTTGGGGAAAACAATCGGTCACTCGCTGTCCGACGACTTCGTCGCGTCTTAATTTGTCCAGCGACTCGGCAGAGCGGTTAAGGTCCAGAAAAACAAAATTTCTGCCTTCATCCACTGCCGCATACACCGCCACGCAACTGCTCATGTGCTGAAATAATTCGCGGAACAAAGCTTCGCTATAAGACGCGTGCCCTAATTCGGACTTCTTTGGATTCTGCATTGCAACTCCCCTCGCACTGAATTCAATTATTTTTATTGTGGGTATTTTACTATAGGGGATTAAAAAAACAGTATTGAATTTAATGTGAATATTGCGTTAAGTAGCGTACACAAGTCTTATGATTAGTGCCGGATTCGGCAGTGAAATGCCGAGACTGCATACACACAACTGCCACAGTTCTGGTATTGGCTACACACCAGCAAGCCAATAGATACGCCATTCTTCGTGGTCTCTTCATGTAGATAGCCTATTGACGGGCATCTTCGCGTGTTTGCGTTGCAGGCGATGAGCTGCAGCCATGCGCGGGCAAGGCTTGGGGAATTTGGCTTAAGCACTGGCCGAGTTTACGCAGCACGGATTTTGTGGGATAAACCAGCGCTAACAAAGTCAGGGGAGGTATCTTGAGCGCGATTCATCCGTCAGAGTTGGCCTTTATCAGCAGGCATGCACCGTTCGATCACATGGAGCTGGTGCACGTCTTGTGGATGCTGGAACGTATGCATCTCGGCTACTACGCCGAGGGCGAAGTGATCGTGACGCCGGAGCAGGGCGCGGTGGATCGCTTCCTTGTCATCAAGCAGGGCATGGTGCATGGCGAGCAGAATGTGGCGCACGCTTCCGAGGCGGATACCTGGCTGGAACTTGCAGAGGGCGAGTGTTTCCCCTTGGGCGCGCTATTGGCAAAGCGTCCAGTGGCAAGCACCTACCGCGCGGGCAGCGACACCTTCTGCTATGAACTTGCCGCCGCCGATTTTAGTGTTCTGATCGGCCTGAGCGGTCCGTTCCGCGATTTCTGCACACGGCGTATTGCCAATTTGCTGGAACATTCCAAGCAAGTCATTCAGGCCCAGTACAGCAATTCCAGCGTCGAACAGCAATCACTGGCCAGCCCGCTGTCGGCCATCATCCGCCGCACGCCGGTGACCTGCTCGCCGCAAACCACCGTGCGCACGGTGCTGGAGGTGATGCACGAACAGCGTATAGGTTCCATGGTGGCGGTGGACGGGGACGGGCGACCGCTCGGCATCCTGACGTTGCACGATGTGTTGGAGCGCATTGCGCTGCCGCAGACAGATCTGACGCAAGCGGTCATCAATGTGATGAGCGCGCATTTGTCCATTTTGCCACCGCAGGCGCTGGCGCACGAGGCGGCTCTACTGATGGCCAAGCAAGGCTTCCGTCATGTGCTGGTGGTGGAGAATGAAAGGCTGGTCGGACTGGTTTCGGAAAAGGATCTCTTCGCCTTGCAGCGCGTGGGTTTGCGCCAGATCGGTTCGACCATTCGCTATGCGGAAACAACCGAGGTGTTGCAACAGGCTGCCGCCGACATCCGCAAGATGGCGCACAACATGATGGCGCAGGGCGTGGCGCCGGAGCAATTGACCCAGTTCATCTCCGCCTTCAACGACCTGCTCACCGCGCGCGTGGTGGAGCTTGAATGCAAAGCCAGCGGGCTGCTGGGTACTGCGCTGCATGACGGGCTGTGCTGGATGGCGCTGGGTTCGGAAGGGCGCTTCGAGCAGACGCTGAACACCGATCAGGACAATGCGATCATCTTTGCCGTGCCAGAAGGCATGGATGAAGAGCAGGTGCGCACGCAGTTGCTACCGTTGGCGAAGCGCATCAATGACACACTGGCGTTGTGTGGCTTTCCTTTGTGCAAGGGAGGGATCATGGCGAGCAATCCCAAGTGGTGTCTGTCGCTGGAAGAATGGAAGCACACCTTTTCCGGCTGGATCAGCGGCGGTTCGCCGGAAGCTTTGCTGCACGCATCCATCTTCTTCGATTTCCGCGCACTTTACGGTGCGCCGCATCTGGCCGAGGATTTGCGGCTATGGCTGGCACGTGTCGCCAGCGACAGCAATCTTTTCCTGCACTTGATGGCAGAGAACGCGCTGCGCAACCGGCCACCGTTAGGCTTGGTGCGCGACTTCGTGGTGGGCAAGGAAAACACGCTCGACCTCAAGGTGAACGGTATCACCCCGTTCGTGGATGCGGCGCGCATCTTCAGCCTGGCTGCCGGAGTGACGCAGACCAACACCATCCAGCGCTTGCGCCTGAGTGCGGCGAAGATGAACCTGCATGCATCCGAGATTGACGCCTGGATAGACGCGCTGCTGTTCATTCAGGTCTTGCGCCTGCGCCATCACGATGAAGCGAGTACGCGAGGTTTGTGCGAAGACGCGCTGGACAACCGCATTGATCCGGAAAAATTGAACGAGCTGGACAGACGTATTTTGAAGGAAGCGTTCCGTCAAGCGCGCAAACTGCAAGCGCGATTGGCGCTGGAGTATCACCTCTGATGAATTGGTTAACACGCTGGTTTGACAGAAGACCACAACTGAGCCTTGCGCAGCAGGAGCGCCTGACGATATGGCAAGAATTGCCGCGCGTTGTGTTGAATTCGCCTGTCGTTGAATCGCGTTATGTGGTGGTGGACGTGGAAACCAGCGGACTAAATCTGCTGGAAGACAAGCTGATCTCCATCGGTGCTGTGGCGGTGGTGAACGGCAAGATCGCGCTGGGCGACAGTTTTTACGTAGTGTTGCAGCAGCGGGCAGCCAGTGAAAAGGGGAATATCCTTCTACATGGTATTGGTACTGCCGAGCAACTCGAAGGTGCGCTGCCAGCAGAAGCCTCGCTGGCATTTCTCGAATACCTCGGCAAGTCCCCGTTGATTGCATTTCATGTAACTTTCGATGAGACGATGATCCGCCGCGCCATGGGCACATATCTTGGATATTCGTTCAAGCATTCCTGGCTGGATCTGGCCTATGTGATGCCAGGGCTGAATCCGCCGCTGGCACGCAGATACCGCGCCCTCGACGACTGGATAGGCCATTTTGGAATTCGTATTGATGTCCGTCATAACGCGCTGGCGGATGCATTGGCCACCGCGCAGTTGTTTCAGGTCGCCATCTCCCAGGCAGCGCAAAAAAATGTCACCCACTTTGCCGGTTTGCGCGATCTGGAAAAAGCGCAGCGCTGGGTAAATAGCGTAAGTTGACTGTAAGGTTCCTGCCGTAACCTCGATATCTGTAGTAATGAGTGGGTCAGTGGAATATGCACTTGGCCTGTGTTTGTTGAGGGTCAGGGTATCTAACTGACCCGATTGATTGGAGGGAGCGAGTATGTCTAATCCAAATATAAATTGGGCGGCGATTGATACCAACCCAAAGTTCCAGGCGCTGCACCGCAAAAAAACCATGTTCCTGTGGGGCTTGATGATCTTTTCGACCATCTATTATTTCTTGCTGCCAATCGGCGCGGCTTACTACCAGGACCTGTTCAAGATTAAGGTGTGGGGCGTGGTCAACTTCGGCATCCTGTTTGCGTTGTCCGAGTTCGTCGTGGCTTGGGTGATCGCCTTCGTGTATTCGAAGAAGGCCAATGCCGAGTTCGATGCGATGGCGCAAGAGATCATCAACGACATAAAAGCGGGAGCATAAAGATGAAATCGATGCTAAATAAATTGGTTCTTTCCGCAGCAGCCCTGAGTGTTAGCGGCTCTGCCTTTGCGGCCGGCGCAGTTGCCGATGAGTGGAAGTGGCTGACCTTCACCGTGTTTGGCGTGATCATCGCGATTACGATGGCCATAACCTACTGGGCTGCACGCACCACTCATACGACTTCCGAGTTCTACGCGGCTGGTCGTTCGGTCAGCGGTATCCAGAACGGTTGGGCGATCGCGGGCGATTATCTGTCCGCCGCATCTTTCCTCGGTATCGCCGGTCTGATCTCATTGTACGGTTATGACGGCTTCATGTATTCCGTGGGTTGGCTGGTGGCTTACATCACTGTGTTGCTGGTGATCGCCGAGCCTTGCCGTAACATCGGCAAATACACGATGGGCGACATCCTGGCCTTCCGTAACGACCCGAAGAAGACCAAAGTTGTGGCGGCACTTTCCACCATCACTGTTTCGACGTTCTACCTGACTGCACAAATGGTCGGTGGCGGCGTGCTGATCAAGACATTGATCGGTATTGACTACGAGACCTCGATCATCGGCGTCGGCATCTTGATGCTGGGCTATGTGGTGTTCGGCGGCATGAAGGCAACCACCTGGGTGCAGATCACCAAGGCGGTACTGCTGGTGATTGCTTCCCTGATCCTGGTGTTCTTGGTGTGGATGCCTTACGGTTTGAGCTTGCCGGCTTATCTGCAAGCCGTTATTGGTGATGACAAAGTCATTGCACAAGTGACCAAGTTGCTGGGCGATTCTGCAGCCAATATGAGCAAAGAAGAACTCGGCCAGCGCTTCCTTGAGCCAGGCCTGTTCCTGAAGAGCCCGATCGACCAGATCTCGCTGGGCATGGCGCTGGTGTTTGGTACCGCCGGTATGCCGCACATCCTGATGCGTTTCTTCACTGTGCCTACAGCACAAGCAGCGCGCACCTCGGTTATCTGGGCAATGGCAATCATCGGCGGTTTCTACGTACTGACCCTGTTCCTCGGTACCGGTGCTGCGATGCTGGTTGGCCCTGCCAAGATCGCCTCGGTTGACGCGGGCGGCAATATGGCCGGTCCGTTGCTGGCGCAATATCTGGGCGGCGGTGCGGATTCGCTGATGGGTAACTTCATGCTGGCCTTCGTGGCGGCGGTTGCTTTCGCCACCATCGTTGCGGTGGTGGCCGGTCTGGTATTGGCTGCTGCTTCCGCGATGGCGCATGACATTTATGTCGGCGTTATCCGTGGTGACCATGCCACACCGAAAGAGCAAGTAGTTGCCGCACGTGTCGCTTCCGTGATCGTCGGTATCATCGCCATCACCGTGGGCATCATGGCCAAGGGCCAGAACGTGGCACACCTGGTGGCACTGGCTTTCGCCGTGGCCGCATCGAGCAACCTGCCAGCCGTGTTCCTCACGCTGTACTGGAAGAAGTGCAACACCACCGGCATCATCGCCGGCATGATCGTTGGCGCAGTGACCGCGATCGGACTGGTGATGATTTCGCCCAACATGACTTATCCGAAGGCAGTAATCGGTGCCGCGAACAAAGTCCTGAATGGCGAACCGGCAGTAGCGGCCAAGGAAGCAAAACCCGCTGTTGAACGCTCCAGCTTCATGTGCGAGCTGTTCGCCATGGACGGTTGCGTATTGGCAAAACCGGCACAAGCCGCCACTCTTGAAAAACCCGCCAAACCGGGCGCCATCGAGAAGCTGGCTGGATTGAACGCCAAGTTGCCAACGATGGAAGCTGCTTTGCCTGCGATCACCGATGCGGTTGCGAAGACAGCAGCTGAGGCTGACATCGCCAAGGTGAAGAAGGACATCGCAGCAGCAGAAGCGGCCAAAGCCAAAGCTGAAGGTGATCTGAAGAAGTTCGAAGGTCAGACCACCAGCATGATGGGCTTGGAGAAACCCTACTTCCTGTTGAAGAACCCCGGTTTGATCTCTATCCCGCTGGGCTTCCTGATGGTGATCCTGGGTTCCTTGTTCACTCGCGACAAACGTGCGGAAGACATGTGGGACGAACTCTATGTGCGCCAGAACACCGGCATCAATGCCGAAGCTGCCACTGCACACTAAAAACAGTTTCAAATCGTCTTCTTCTCACCCCGCCTTTACGGCGGGGTTTTTTTATGCCGCGAAAATAGAGCGCGCATCTGGCTAGACCATCCTAGTTATTGACGGTACAGGGTAGTCCGGATCAGGAGCTATCCTGACGATCAAGGCAACGGGGACGGCATGAGTGCTGCATCTTCAGCCACGAAGTGCACGCCAAGGTGCAGTAAATCTGCAGCAAACTGAGATCATTCGGCTGACGCGACGAAGTGTGGGCGCGTCATCCTATGGGATAATTCGCCCATGAACTCTTCTCTGCTTTCCGGACTCAATCCCGAACAACGTGCCGCCGTCGAACTTCCAGCGCAATCAGGCTTGATTCTCGCCGGTGCGGGCAGCGGCAAGACGCGCGTGCTGACCACGCGCATCGCCTATCTCATCAGCAGCGGGCAGGTTACGCCACACGGCATTCTCGCGGTGACCTTTACTAACAAGGCGGCCAAGGAGATGGTGACGCGCTTGTCGGCGATGCTGCCGATCAATACGCGCGGCATGTGGATAGGCACCTTCCACGGCTTGTGCAACCGCATGTTGCGCGCGCATTACCGCGAGGCGAACCTGCCGCAAACGTTTCAGATCCTCGATTCCGGCGACCAGCTAGCCGCCATCAAACGGCGCATGAAAGAGCTGAATGTGGATGACGAAAAATATCCGCCGCGCGAAATGCAGAACTTCATCAGCGGCAGCAAGGAACAAGGGCTGCGCGCGCATGAAGTGGAAGCCTACGATCCCTATACCAAGCGCAAGGTGGAGGTGTTCGCCGCCTACGACGCGCAATGCCAGCGCGAAGGCGTGGTAGATTTTTCCGAGTTGCTGTTGCGCTGTTATGAGTTGCTGTCGCGCAACCAGTCGTTGCGCGAACATTATCAGGAGCGCTTCAAACACATTCTGGTGGACGAGTTTCAGGATACCAACCCGTTGCAGTACCGCTGGCTGAAATTGCTGGCGGGCAAGAGCAATGCCTTGTTCGCCGTGGGCGACGACGACCAATCCATCTACGCTTTCCGTGGCGCGAATGTGGGCAACATGCAGGAGCTGTTGCGCGACTTTCATGTCGAGAACGTCATCAAGCTGGAACAAAACTACCGCTCGCACGGCAACATTCTTGATGCGGCAAACGCGCTTATCAGCAACAACCGCAAGCGTCTGGGCAAAAATCTGTGGACAGCAGAAAGCGGCGGCGAACAGTTGCGCGTGTACGAGGCAGAGACGGATGTGGACGAGGCGCGATTCATCGTGGACGAAATTCAGATGCTCAAGGCCGAGGGCGTGAAGCTGACCGAGATGGCGCTGTTGTATCGCTCCAATGCGCAATCGCGCGTGCTGGAACATGCGCTGGTGTCCGCCGGACTTTCTTATCGTGTATACGGCGGCTTGCGCTTCTTCGAGCGGCAGGAAATCAAACACGCGCTGGCCTATTTGCGCCTGATGGAAAACACCGACGACGACAATGCGCTGTTGCGTGTTATCAACTTTCCCACGCGCGGCATCGGTGCGCGCAGCATCGAACAGTTGCAGGAAGCGGCGAAGATGAACACCACCACGCTGTATGACGCAGCGGCGCGTGCGGGCGGCAAGGTTTCGGCTTTTATCGCATTGATCGAAGCGTTGCGCAGCGCGACCAAAGATCTGCCGCTGCCGGAGATCATGGATCATGTGCTGCAATACAGCGGCATGGTGGATCACTACAAGAATGAAACCGGCGCGAAGAAGCGCGAAGCGGAAGAGCGGCTGGAGAACTTGAACGAACTGATCAACGCGGCCACGTTGTTCGTGTACGAGAACGAAGACGACAGCCTGACCGCCTTCCTCGCTCACGCCACGCTGGAATCGGGCGAACATCAAGCGGGCGACAGTGAAGACGCGCTGCATCTGATGACGGTACATGCCGCGAAAGGGCTGGAGTTCCACACCGTGTTCATCACCGGGCTGGAAGAAGATCTGTTCCCGCACCAGAACAGCCAGAATGTCGAAGGCGGACTGGATGAAGAGCGCCGCCTGATGTACGTGGCGATCACCCGCGCACGCCGCCGCCTGTACCTCACCTTCGCCCAACGGCGCATGCTGCACGGGCAGACGCACTACGGCAGGGTGTCGAGTTTCCTGCGCGAATTGCCGGAAGCATTGCTGCACTGGATCACGCCGCGCTTCACCGCGCAAAAAACTTTTTCAAGCAGCAGCTACGAGAGCAACAGCTACGCCAAAGCGTTCGCCGCCACACCGATGGAAAAAGCGCCGCCCGCGCCCAGCTCAATGTGGCGCATCGGCCAGCAAGTGTTCCACCAGAAATTCGGCGAAGGTGTGGTGACCGACACCGAAGGTTCTGGCAACGAAGGTCGCGTGCAGGTCAACTTCAAACGCGCCGGCAGCAAATGGCTGGCGCTGGAATATGCCAAGCTCACCGCCATATGAAGCCAGGCTGGACGGGCGGTTGCGGCTCATGGTGGAGAGCTATCAGCGACTCACCGGCAAGCCGTTAATTGAAGATGCGCCTTCGGACATTGCCGCTCTACGCGAAGTAATCTGGAACGCACCGCGCGCCATCGTGGCGCACGGCACGGAAGGCGACCCGAAATTTTTCTACGGCAATCGGTTGGCGTTGCAACTGTTTGAGATGAGCTTTGCTGAATTTGCGCAGTTACCCTCTCGACTTTCTGCCGAAGCGCTGGCGCAGGAAGCGCGCGTGACGCTGCTGGAAAAAGTCACGCAGCAAGGTTACGTCGATGGCTATTCCGGCGTGCGCATCGCCAAAAGCGGCAGGCGTTTCATGATTACCGATACTACGGTGTGGAATCTGCTTGATAAGCAGGGCAGGCATAAGGGACAGGCTGCGGTATTTGTGGCTCATCTCACCTTGCGTGCAGGTCAGTAAACACGGCCATCTCCCACAGGCGCTCATTGTAGATCGCCTATTGACGAGCTTCTCCACGAGGAGCTGAATCTAGATCAGGCGCCGGGTGGCGGGAATTTGGCGGCAATCTTGTCCGGCACTTCGCGTTTGGCGGCCTGCGCCGTCGCACCGAATTCCATCACGGAAGTAATCATCACCACAATCAGCGTTGGCATCAGCGCGACGCGCGTAAGCGCCGTCCACATGATATGTTCCATGCTGGCTTCGTGCGCGGCACGGCTGACCAGCCACGCCAGCGCGATCAGCACCGCCGAAATGGCATAGCCCAATAGCAGCAGCAACCCGCGCGCATAGGCGAGTTTCCAGTGTGCATCGACGAACCAAGTTGTGACCTTCCTGCTGCGCAGGTAGATGATCCCAATGAGCGAGCCGGAAAGTATCAGCGGGATGAACAGCCCCACCATGCCGATTTTCAGCGCGAGAATCGCCGGGGTTGTCAGCAGGTCAAACATGAATAGACATCATGTATTGACCTACCGCACCTCAAGCGACGCGGATTAAGCTTGAGGTTCCGTAAAACCAAAGGCTCAGAGCCGAAATTGAGGGGATAGGTCATGAACGAGTTTAGCAAATACATCGGACTGGATGTCCACAA
>CAINCU010000066.1 GCA_903847155.1 uncultured Gallionellaceae bacterium
CGGTGCCGATCAACAGATAACCGATGATGTCGTTTTGATCGTCGCGCAGCGCGGTGACCGACACCACCGCCGGGAAACGGCTACCGTCTTTACGGAGATAGGTCAGCTCGTAAATATCCTCGATGCCGCGCGAAGCCTTGAACACCAGGGCTTCAAAGCCCGGCGTGATGGGCGTGCCGAGTTCCGTGCTCAACGCCTCGGCACGTGCGATGACTTCCTGCGGATCGGAAATATCGGCAGGGGTGATCTTGTTCATCACATCGGCGGCGGCGTAGCCCAGCATGCGTTCCGCACCGACGTTGAAAATCTGAATCACGCCTTTGGCATCAGTGGCGATACTGGAGAAGTTGGCGCTGTTGAAAATCGCGCTTTGCAATGGACCGGCTTTGAGTAGCGCATCTTCGGCCTGTTTGCGTGCGGTGTTGTCGCGCAACACGACAGTGAAGTGCAACAGTCCATGCAGCCACATCTCGCTGACCGTGACTTCCATGTAGAACGCGCTGCCATCCTTGCGCCGTCCGATAACCTCGCGTCCCAAGCCAATGTTCAAATCCTCATTGCTGGCACCCAATTTTTCGGAACTGACATTGCGCCGATAGCTTTCAATCTCGGGGATGAGCAAATGCAAATCCTGCCCGAGGAGTTCGGCTGATGAATACTTGAACATGTGCTCGGCAGCCGGATTGACTGTTTCGATAATGCCGTCGTGCGCGCGCAAGGTGATGATGCCATCCACCACCGTATTGAGAATGGCTTTGGTTAGTGCGGCATTGTCTTGCAATGCCTGTTGCGTGGCATATTCCTCGGTAACATCGCGAAACACCAGCACCGCCCCGACCACCAGTCCGTCGCGGTTGCGAATCGGTGCGCAGCTGTCGGCAATATCGCGCTCGATGCCATCGACAGCAATCAGCACGGTATGGTTGGCCAAGCCTTGTATCGTGCCGTACTTCAGGGTTTCCTGAACCGGGATAGTGGCGAGTTGGCGGGTTTCCTTGTTGATGATGTGAAATATCTCATCCACCGGGCGGGCGACACTTCTATTTTGCGCCCAACCTGTGAGTTCTTCGGCCAGCGGATTCATCATCGTTACCCGCCCCTCGTTGTCGGTGGCGATCACCGCATCACCAATGGAGTACAGCGTCACCGCCAGCTTCTCCTCGCTGATTTGCAAAATATTGTTGGTCTGTTGCAGTTGGGTGTTCAACTGCTCCTGCACATCGAGCAAATTTTGCGTTTCGAGATGAAGCAAATCCTTCAGTCGCTGCTGCATGTTCTGATGTGCCAAATAGACAAAGACCAGCACAAGCAGCAGCATCAGCAGGCCGGAAATCACGAGGAAGACAAACAATTGGCTCATGTCTGTTTTGAACTTGGCTTCGCGCTGCACCAGCAAATCGTCCTCGATCTGGACATAGCGCCCCATCTCCGCGCGGATCCCATCCATCAGGTGTTTGCCTTTGCCTGCGCTGACCAGCGCCAGCGCGCCAGTCGTGTCATGCTTGCGACGCAACTCGATGACCTGCGACAGTTCAGTCACTTTGGCATTCATCAATGGCGCAATACGATCAAGCGATTTTTGTGCGGCGCTATCCAATGTCAAACTACGCAATGCTTGTAGACGCCCGCCGAGGCCATCGCGCACCGCCAGATACGGTTGCAGATAGTCTTCATTGCCCGTCAGCAAATAGCCGCGCTGACCGGTCTCGGCATCTTTTAGCGCAGACATTAAATCTCCCGCACTGCTCAACACCACGCGGCTATGTTTGCGCATCTCGGCGGCTTGCTCGATCTGGGTATAAGACCAGAACAACACACCCACCACCAACGCGGCCAGTAGGGCGACGCCAGTCAGCGAGGCAATAATCTGTTTAGAAATTTTCATCGTAATTATCCAGAGAGACGGCGCCAAAATTGAAAAGAATTCGTCGGAAAATGCATAGAGATTCGCCGTATTTCATCATGACGATAGATGATGAAAGTGACCGTGCGCCATCGCACATAGCGCTGTCGCAGGAGAGTGATTTATCGGCAAGCCAATAGATACGGCCATCTTCACGTTATAGCATGTGCGGATCGCCTATTGACGGAGCTGAGCGTGGTTGTTGCCGATTTGCCTCGAAGAGGTTCTTGCACCTTATGGGTGTCGGCTTTACAACCACGGCCTACCCCTTGCGGGTATGAGGAGAGGGTGAGTGAGTATACCGGACTACGATTCAAAATAGACAACCGAATTGCCGCCGCTTTTTTTGCCTTGATACATCGCAGTATCGGCCCAGCGGATCACTTCTTCGGTGCTGACTTCATGATCGAGGAACAGCGCCACGCCGATGCTCGGGGTGCAATGATGCGCTATAGGCGTTTCCGTCTGATCTTGCGAGTTAATTTTCAATAAATAGGGTTTGCTCAGGTTGCTGCGGATCTTCTCGGCGACGCTGTTGACCTGCATGATGGATGTGGCTCTATCTGCGCTCAGATCGCCAAGAATCACCACAAATTCATCGCCGCCGAAACGCGCAATGAAATCCACCTCGCGCATGCAATTGTTGATGCGGTTCGCCACCTCGATCAGCATCAGATCTCCCGTGCAATGTCCATGCGTATCATTAAGCGATTTGAAGTTATCCAAATCCAGAAACATCAACGCGCCATAGCGGCCACTGCGTTTACTGTTAGCCATTGCTTGCGCCAGCCTGACGTTTAACAAGCGCCGATTGGGCAGTTGCGTCAATTCGTCAAAGAATGCCATGTGGAGAATCTTCTCCTCCTTCTGTTTTTGCGTTTCTTCAGCCTGCTTGCGCGCGGTGTTGTCGGTGTCGATCAGCAAGTACCCGATAATGGCGTGCCTGGCGTTGCGCAATGCACTGACCGACAACGCCGCCGGAAAGCGGCTGCCGTCTTTGCGGATGAGGGTCAATTCGAAAATATCTTCAACACCGCGCGAAGCCTTGAACACCAAGGCTTCAAATCCGGGCTTGACGGGCGCACACAACTCGGTGCTTAACGCTTCGGCTCGCGCCACCATTTCCTGCGGATCAACAATATCCGCGGGCGTGATCTTGTTTACCACCTCTGCGGACGTATAACCCAGCGTGCGTTCCGCACCGGCATTGAAAATTCGAATCACACCTTTTTCGTCAGTGGCAATGCTGGAAATATTCGCGCAATTGAAGATCGCGTTCTGCAAAGCCAACGTTTTATTCCGAATGGAGGATGACGCACGAATTTGTTTTTGCATGATTCTGAGTACCCGGCCGATGAAGGTAGCGTAGATGCGAATTCCGCCGCATATTCAATGTATCAATCAGAATGGACACAGCGCTTAGCCCACGCGGTAAGCCGCATTTTCATAATGCCGACTTATCCGGCCACTTTCAGTGCGCTCCCACACACAACCTGAATTTGTGGGCAGCTTGCTCGAAAACCCATAGATACGGGAATCTTCACACTATTGCGTGACCAGAACGCCTATTGACGGGACTGTGCGTGGTTGTTGCCGATTTACCTCGAAGAGGTTCTTGCACCCTATGGGTGTCGGCTTTACAACCACGGCCTACCCCTTGTGCGGGTAGGCAGGGTAGGTGGAGTTGCAAATATCCCAGATAGTTCATTAGAAAAAACCCGTCATTCCGGCGAAGGCCGGAATCTAGTTGAGAAATAAACTCCCACGCAAGCGGGACAACACGTTTGTTTTTGTCTGCTTCGCAGAATATTTTAAGTCGCTGGATTCCGGCCTTCGCCGGAATGACAGTTCTATGGATTATTTGGGATTAAGTTTCACTACGGATTGATCGTATCGGTCACATCTTTGCCGATGCCACGGTAGCCGGTGTAGCGGCCTGAGGAATCGAACATCGGTTCTCCGCTCACCATCAGGTATTGCTGCGTGCCGTCGGGGTTGGCGCGGCTGTATACGAAGTCGATGAAAGGTCGGCGGTTAGCCAGATTGCTTTCCAGAGCGGCTCGTTCGTTTTCGTTCCACTGTGCCCCATGATCTTCCCGCCTGATTCCCTGCTCGTCGTCGAAGCGAATGCCGAGCATCTCGAATACCGGGCCGAATATTTTGGTGAAATGTCCATGCTCGTCCTGCTCCCAGTACCAGTCCGACGACAACTCGGTCAGGCGGCGAAAACGGATTTCGCTGGCTCTGAGTTCGGCAGTGCGTTCCTGCACCGTCTGTTCCAGCATCTTGTTGTAGTTCTCCAGTTGCTTGTACAGCAGGCGCACTTCCAGCATGTTATGGATGCGCGTCTGCACTTCGACCAGATCGAACGGTTTGGCGACGAAATCTTTTGCACCGGCAGCCAGCGCGCGGAGCTTGTGCGCCGGTTGTGCGGTAATCACCAATACCGGCAGGTAGCCATCCTGTTCGATCTCCTTGAGACCTTCCATCACCTGAAAGCCATCCATACCGGGCATTTGCAGATCAAGCAGGATCAGATCGTAATTATTTTTGCGATGCAGATCGCAAACTGCGAAAGGATCCATAGTGGACGAGAGCGAGGTGTAGCCCGCGTCGCGCAGCATCTGCTCCAGCAGTTGCACGTTGGATTGCTGGTCGTCCACGATCAGAATGCTGGCGTCGAGGATTTCTTGTTTGCTTATCATTTTAATTACTCCTATTCCTGTTTCGATGACTGTTCTGTTTTGGAAATTTTCAGTGCATCGTCCAGCGCGTTCATGAATTCATTGACCTTGATCGGTTTGGTGAGATAGCGGAAAAAGCCGACTTCCAGTCCCCGTTCGATGTCGTGCTGCATCGCATTGGCACTCAGGGCCAGGATGGGGATATGCCTGGTTGCCGGGTCTATGCGCAAGATATTTAATGCTTCGATGCCGCTGATGTCAGGCAGATTGATGTCCATCAGGATCACATCCGGCAGATGGGCGCGTGCCAGCTCGATGCCGATGCGCCCTTTGTTTGCGCGCAACAGGTTGAAATGCGGATTGCCCTCGATGATGTGCTCGACCAGCATCATGTTGGCCGGATTGTCTTCCACATAGAGCAGGGTGCTGGGCTTGGCTCCTTGCAGCGTCGGCGGCGCAAATTCCGCTGACATTGTTCTTTCGGAATAGTGTTGCGACGGCGCGCAGCGGATCAGGTTGACCCAGAATTCGCTGCCTTCGCCGACAACGCTTTCCACGCCGATGCTGCCGCCCATCAGTTCAACCAATTGTTTGGCGACCACCAGCCCCATGCCCGTTCCTTCCTCGCTGCCGCTCTCCTGCCCGAGACGGTTGAACGGCTGGAACAGTTGCTCCAGCTTTTTCGCAGACAATCCCAAGCCGCTGTCCCTGATGCTGATGTGTACATGTTCCGGAGGACTCACGCGGCATTCCACCACGACGGTTCCTTGCACGCGGTTGTATTTGATGGCGTTGGACAGCAGATTGATCAACACCTGCTTGACGCGGGTTCTGTCGGCATTGACAAACAAGGTGTGTTCGAAAGGCATGAAATCCAAGCGGATGTGGTGTTTCTGCGCCTGCGATTCGATCATGGCTTCGCATTCGTGCATCACATCGATCAGCGACACTGGCTCACGCGACAGCGATAGCTTGCCGGATTCGATCACGGCGAGGTCGAGGATCTCGTTGATCAGTTCCAGCAGATACCAGCCTGCTTTGGTGATCTGCTGCATCCTCGCAGTCTGCTCCGCCGTAAGCCGCGGTGTGCCAGCCTCCAACAGCTGCGAAAAGCCGAGAATGGCATTGAGCGGCGTGCGCAACTCGTGGCTCATTTTGGAAAGAAAATCCGATTTGGCCAGATTGGCTTTTTCCGCGATTGATTTTGCATTGTTCAGCTCGCGGTTATTTTTCTGCAGCGCCTTGTCCAGTTCATTGCGTTCGGTGATGTCGCGCAAGATGCCGGTGTAGTAACGCTCGCCGCGCAGCCACATCTCGCTGACCGCCACTTCCATCGGGAAATGGCTGCCATCCTTGCGCAGCCCCACGGTCTCGCGCACGAGATCGAGATCGAAGCCAAGATCAAGCTCGCTGACGTTTATCTCCTTCACCTCGTCATTTGAATTGAAAAATTCGAGAAAATGTTTGTACTGTTCCAATCCGATATCAGGCAGCAGCGAAGTGAAATCCTGACCGATGAGTTCGGCTGTGGTGAAGCCGAACATCTGCTCCACCGCCGGATTGACCGTTTCGATGATGCCACTGTCGGCATGAAAAGTGATGATGCCGTCCACCACGGTGTTGAGTATCGTCTGCAGCAGGGCGACATTGTCGCGCACGCGCTGTTGTACCAGATATTCCTTGGTGACATCGCGGAACACCAGCACGGCACCGATCACCTTGGCGTCGCGGTCGTGTATCGGCGCGCAACTGTCGGCGATGGCGCATTCCTGACCATTGCGCGCGATCAAGATGGTGTGATTGGCCAGACCTTGAATGGTGCCGTGTGCCAGTGTTTCACTGACCGGGATGGGCGTAGGCTGACGGGTTTGCTGATTGATGATGTGGAATACCTCGTCCACCGGACGGCCGATGGCTTCTGCTTTCGTCCAGCCGGTGAGCTGCTCGGCCAGCGGGTTGAGCAAGGTCACCCGCGCCTGGGCATCGGTGGTGATCACCGCATCGCCGATGGAGTTGAGCGTCACCGCCAGACGTTCTTCGCTGATCTGCAGAGTGAGGTTGGTCTGTTGCAGTTGCTTGTGCATCTCCTCCTGAATATCGAGCAGACGCTGGCGCTCGGCTTCGGCCTGTTTGCGCGCGGTGTTGTCGGTGCCGATCAGCAGATAGCCGATGATGGTGTCTTGCGCATCGCGCAGTGCGGTGACCGACACCACCGCCGGAAAACGACTGCCGTCTTTGCGGATATAGGTCAGCTCGTAAATATCCTCGATGCCGCGCGAAGCCTTGAACACCAAGGCTTCAAAGCCCGGCGTGATGGGCGTACCCAGTTCCACGCTTAGTTCATTGGCGCGCTCGATAATTTCCTGCGGATCGGAAATATCGGCCGGGGTGATCTTGTTCAGCACATCGGCGGCGGCGTAACCCAGCATGCGCTCGGCGCCGACGTTGAAGATTTGAATCACGCCATTCTCGTCGGTGGCGATACTGGAAAAATTAGCGCTGTTCAAAATCGCGTTTTGCAAAGCGCCGGTCTTGATCAATGTCTTCTGGCGCTTGGCCTCAGTGATGCCCGCCGCCGAACCGGCGGAGGGTTTGAAGATTGCGGAATCACGGATACTATTGAACATGGCTTACCTCTGTGCAGATTCCCGGCTTATACGCTGATCCAGTATTAAACATATCGTTAAGCATTGCTGAGCAAACGCCGGAATTCTTTTTTGACTACGTTGTAGCATTCACACGCGCGCAACTCGAGTCCGGCCCGGTTCAGTACGGTGATATGTCCACGGCGATAACTGATCAAACCGGCGCGCTGCAAATCACCGGCGGTTTCCGTGATGCCTTCGCGTCTCACGCCGAGCATGCTGGCGATTAATTCCTGCGTCATGATGAGTTCCTGCGATGGCAAACGATCCAGCGTCAACAACAGCCAGCGACACATCTGCTGCTCCATCGAGTGATGCCGGTTGCACACTGCGGTTTGCGACATCTGGGTGATCAGCGCCTGGGTGTAGCGCAACATCAGACGCATCATCGGCCCCGCGCGATTGAATTCTTCCATCATCAGCCGTTCTTTCAGCCGGTAGCCGTAGCCGGCCGTATGCACGATGGCCCGGCTGGGTGTGGTGTCGCCGCCCATGAACAGAGCAACGCCGACAACGCCCTCATTGCCTACTCCTGCGATCTCTGCCGATGCGCCATTTTCCATGACGTAGCTCAGCGACACGATGGAGGTCGTCGGAAAATAGACGTGATGCAACTTGCTGCCGGATTCATACAAGGCTTCGCCAAGCGGCATCGCGACCTGTTCCAGATTGGGGGCGATGCGTTCGAATATCTCCGCTGGCAACGCGGCGAGGAGGTGGTTTTGGTCGGGGGATTGCTGTGCGGACTTCGTAGCGACCATTTTCTTGTCTCCGCAGCGCGAAGCCGGTAAGTTAAAAACGAATATAACGTAACAAAACAACGAAGATTCAAGAAAACTTGGCTTGAAATACTACGCCTTGTTTTTCTTTATAGCACGCCGTTCAGATTGCTTATGTGCGATACCGCACTTAAGGCGGAAACAGGGGCAGGTTGGAGGGAGGATTCTGGCGCAAACTTGACCTTGTGTGTGTTAGCAAACAGAACTCCTTAAGGCACTGGCAGATGATGCGTTCAGGTGTTACTCCTCCCCTGACAACACCTGAAGTGTTAAAGCCCGGTGACGACACCCTCGTTCCGGGCTTTCTTTTTAACTGCGGTTTGCCAACGGAGTCTGTGTCGCTTTGCGCATGTCCTTGACGGTCTGGTAGCACGGGCAGGCAGCGGCTTCCAGTCCCTCATCATCGAGAATGCTGATGTCGCCACGGTTGTAATCAATCAGCTTGCGCAGGCGCAGATCGTTGGCCGCTTTGGTGATGCCCACTCTTCTCACGCCGAGCATGTCGCCAAGCAGGTCTTGCGTCAGATGGAATTGATTTGCCCGCACATGGTCGCGCGTCATCAGCAACCTGCTGGCAAGGCGAGCCTCCACATGATGGAAACGATTGCAAACCGCAGTTTGAGTCAATTGCGACATTTGGTCATAGATGTAGCGAAAAATTTCGTGTCGCAAGCCGACGCTATGCTGAAACTCGTAGTTGAAATGTGCGGATGTCATGCGCAAGGCCATTCCGGCCCCATGCACCAAAGCACGCACCGGAGAATTGCTTATCCCCAGCGCCAACGGAATACCGAGCATGCCTTCATGACCGACCATGCCCACTTCCAGCGCCTGATGCCCATCTACTTGCGTGAGCAAAGACACCAGCGAGTCGGTCGGAAAATACACATGGCGAATCGGTTCGCCCGGCACATAGATCTCTTCGCCGAAGGTTAGTTCGATGGGCTCCAGATGAGCGAGCAGCAACTGATGATCCTTGTACGGCAAGGCCGCCAGCAGACTATTGGCAACAGAAGTTCGGTACGCAATCAGCATTGGACACTCCTGGGTAGTTCGCAGTCTGGTGCAGCCATAAACGGTAGCGGGAGGTGCATATCCCGAACAGCCTGAAGACGACACCGCATTAGTAATTCGATCACGTTTTATTCCATGTGATTCGCAATATGGCACGAACGTACCGCAATGAATCGCTGCTGTATGTGCGCCCGCATACACTGGGCGCGACAATTATTGAGCTTTCCACAATTGAAGATCATCGGTATCTCGTAGGTCGGGCTTCAGCCCGACATGTCGGTTTACCCCGCAGGAGTTCTTGCACCCTTGGGTGAAACCCGACCTACGGTGAATCGAAATGTTGTCGCGAAATATGGAAGGCTCAATAGGGCAAGAAATACCAATCCGACGAATGTCGATCATTTATCTTCGGCAGTATGGATTGTGTTTCCTCGGTCATGCCGATGATGCGTCTGGCATTGAGCAGCCTTTTGCGTCGTGACATGGAAATATTAGTGAAACGAGCTGTTGGCACAGGCGATCTTCTTGTCGCTGTCCAGCACGATCAGTGGTTCGCGCATTGTGTCCACGATGCGCCCGGCGAATTCCCGTGCTTCCGGGATGGCTGCTACTCTTTGCCTGGTTGTTCGATTAGCGCGATACGCACTGAGTCCGCATTTTGTGGTGACGATGCTTTATCAGGCGCACTGGAGTCTGAGGAATGTCCCGTTTTCTGCGAATGCAATTGCGCATGAAAGCGCGAGCCATCCGCAAGCTGAAAGGTCAGATCGCAACGTTGTCGCTGTTCATGTTGCAACACGCTGGCGAAATGCTGATACCAGCGATCCCTGTCTTCCGCCACGATAAACTGGGCAAAACGGCGCTTGATCAGTTTGCTGCGCACCTCTCCCAGCAAATCGCCAGCGGTGAGGTTGAGCTCGCTGATCATGCCTTCGCGGCTGAGGGTGAAATAACCGATGGGAGCAAAATCGTAGAGATCCACGTAGCGGTCGCGCGATTCTTCCATGGCGATCTGCGCCTGCCGCAAAGCTTCGTTCTGCATTTGTAGCTCGACCTGATGCACTTGCAGTTCATGCAGCAGTTTATGCAGCAGTTCTTCGCCCGGCTGTGGATTGACCAAGTTGATTGCATCTCTGGCGATGCTGACTTCCGCTTTGACGCGAAGATTATCTGCCTTGTTTTGCTTGTTGCTCATATTCATTCCTTATGGGGCGAACATACCTCGCAGAGGTTCTTGCACCCTGCGGCGGTCCGCCTGTTTATGCTACGTCACATCCTCGATCGCCAACAAAATCAACTCTGCCCCGCCAACCTTGCCGGTGACACGTCGTGCATTGAGCAGCATCTTGCGCTTGCCGATGGTGGGAAAGTTATGCTCGACCTCGAAGCCATCGAAAACCTTGTCGCGCGGCAGAATGGTTTCCAGTAGTTCTTTGAGTTTTGGAATGTTCCACTGGCGCTGACCCAATTCATAAATCTGCCGACCCACGGTATCTTCCGCTGCGACCTGGAATTTTTTGTAAAACGTGCGGCTGGCAGAGACGACCTTCAAAGAGCCATCCAGCACCAGCAGCGGCTCGCGCACGGTGTTCACAATGCTTTCGGCGAATTCGCGCGCGTCCTGTGTGGTGGCCTCTGCCTGAATGCGTTTGGTGATGTCGGTGAAGGTCAGCACCACGCCGTCAATCACGTTGTCCAGCGTGCGGTAGGGCTGGATGCGGGTCAGATACCAGTCGCCGCTGGCGGTGCGCATTTCGCGTTCGCGCGGCACGAGCGAATCGAGCACGGCCTGCGCATCGGTAAGCAAATCGTCCCCGGCGATGTTCGATTTGATGTCGCCCAGCGGCCTGCCCACATCTGATGCGACCAGCCGGTAAACGCGAGTTGCTTCGCGCGTGAAACGCTTGATATTCAGCGCGTCGTTGAGGAAAATCGTGCCGACGTTGATGTTGTCTAGCAGGTTTTTCATGTCGTTCTGCATGCCCGCCAGTTGCTCGATTTTGTTTTGCAACTCGGCGTTGACCGTCACCAGTTCCTCATTCACCGATTGCAGTTCTTCCTTGGAAGTTTCCAGCTCTTCGTTGGTGGATTGCAGCTCCTCGTTGGTCGATTGCATTTCCTCGTTGGTGGATTTCAGTTCCTCGTTGGAGGCTTGCTGTTCCTCTATGGTGGCATGCAGGTTTTCCTTGGTGTAAGACAGCTCGCGTTCCAGCTCGTCGATGCGCCGGATTTCATGGCTTGCCGCAGCGCGTTTGCCGCGTGGCGGCTTGGCTGATTCAGCACCCATCTTTTCAACCTTTACACCCGACACATCCTGAAAACTGACCAGCAGCAAACCTTGGCCGGCATCGGCGAAAAGCAAAGGCCGCACGCTGAAGCTCACACTGTGGAAGTCGCCGCCGTTACCGAAAGAAGCATCATGATTCAGCGTGGGTTCGTTTCTTTCGGCGGCTTTCAAAATGGCGCTGCGCAACTCCATTTGCAGTCCTTCGCGCGCCATTTCAATCACATTGAGACTGGCTTGGCCGGGCGCCGGGCGCAGGTATTTGCCGGTGTCGCCATGCACAAAAAGAATGTCGCCTTTCTGGTTGGTCACCACCGAAGCCGGGGCGTAAGACAGCAGTAGCGCGCGCCGGGTCAATTCGGCAAAATCGGTTTCTTTGATCTTTGTTATCACTTCGTCCGGGCCTTTCGTATTGTTGTCTTTTGTCCAGGATAGTCCGCTGGACATCACGGCGCGGCGAGAAGCGACTGAGGGAATGGTTTGATAAAACTTCCATTTGCGGTTGAGCGGCGTGAACAGCTCGACGTGGTTGCCGATGCTCTCCGAAGGCGACAGGAACAGCACGCCGCCCGGTTTGAGCGCGTAGTGAAAGGCCGGAAACACGCGGCTTTGCAGCTCCGGCTCCAGATAGATCATCAGGTTGCGGCAACTGAGCAAATCCAGTTTGGTGAACGGCGGGTCTTTGATGACGTTCTGGATGGCGAACACCACCATCTCACGAATTTCTTTTTTCATGCGGAAGCCCGCATCATCCTTGATGAAGAAACGGCGCAGGCGTTCCGGCGTGACATCCTGCGCAATATTCGGCGGGTAGATTCCTGCGCGTGCCACAGCGATGGCATCATCGTCGAGGTCGGTGCTGTATATCTGGGTTTTGAATTCCTGGTGCGTTTCGTCCATCAACTCGCGCAACAGCATGGCGATGGAATAGGCTTCCTCGCCCGTGGCGCAACCCGCCACCCAAACGCGAAACACATAGTCTTCCGGCTTGTCTTTAAACAGTAGCGGCAGGATGTCCTGTTTCAGGGCGGCGAAAGCTTCCGCATCGCGGAAGAAGCTGGTGACATTAATCAGCAACTCCTTGAACAACAACTGCACTTCTGCCGGATGTTCTTTCAAATAGCGTGCATAAATGTCGGTGTCTTCGATGTTGTGCTGCGACATGCGCCGCTCGATGCGGCGGCCTATGGTACTTTTTTTGTACAGCGAAAAATCGTGGCCTGTGCCCGAACGTAACAACATCAAAATCCGGCTCATGCCATTGGCATTGGTCGGAGGCGCGGGCTGCGGTTTTTCCTGCTGCACGCTCAGGTGGTGCGCCGTGTTCAGCAATTGTTGCGGCATCTTTTCCACCGGCAGAATGAAATTGGCGTAGCCCGCCTGAATCGCGCTACCCGGCATGCCGTCGTATTTCGCTGTCAGCGGGTCTTGCACCAGGGTGATGCCGCCCGCGCCCTGAATCGCGCGCAGCCCCAGCGTGCCGTCGGTGCCGGTGCCGGAGAGAATAATGCCGACAGCATGTTCACCCTGATCTTCGGCCAGCGAACGCAGAAAGGAGTCGATGACCATACGCTGTCCGCGCGGCATTTCCGGTGTGCTCAGCTGCAGTGCGCCATGAAAAATTGCCATTTCCCGGTTGGGCGGAAGCGCATAGACACAGTTTGGCATGACCTTCATCTGATCCTGCGCTTCGACCACCGGCATGGTGGTGACGCGCTGCAGGATTTCGGTGAGCATGCTGTCATGATCGGGATCAAGGTGCGACACCAGCACAAATGCCATTCCGCTGTCTGGCGGAGTGTTGCGGAAGAACTGTTCGAATGCTTCCAGCCCGCCAGCGGATGCGCCGATGCCGACAATATTGAAACCGACATCAGCCTTATGATCACCTGCTTGGACTGGACTGGTTGAGCTGTCCGGCGCTTTGGTTTTCTTGACTGGTTTCTTGGTAGCCACTGGATTGCCCTTTGTATCTTCAGGTTGCGAATATTGATGCGCAGTGTGCGATTCGCTGTGATTATGTGGTTGCGCTAGTGTGAAGCGCAACGCATAACGAAACTATTTCCATTATGTACGTTATCGCACAGAACATCACTGGGCAGGGTGGGATTATTCGTCCGGGTGTTACTCCTCCCTGATGGACACCCAAATGTTGAAGCCCGGTTACGATCCCCTCGTTACCGGGTTTTTTTTAACTGTAGTTTGCAAGCGGTTCTATCTACGCCTGATGAAGTTGGGGTATTTTTCGAGGATTTAGAGCGTCTTCTGATAACTGTGCACCACAATGATCTGATGTCGAGAGACATCAAGAATGACAAACATGATAATTCAGCGGGTATGTGCGTCTCTATATGTGTCAATTACTCCACTTCACGACTGACTTCTAACAGGTGATCTGAATAATTGACCAGCGACACTGGTTAGGCCAACAAAGCGACCTCAGGTATTAAGGAATGCCAGCAGGTCTGTGTTGAGCTGGTCTTTGTGCGTGTACGCGAGGCCGTGAGGTGCGCCCGGATAGATCTTCAGGGTCGCGTTCTTGACCAGCTTGGCTGAGCGGAGGCCTGCGGCGCCGATCGGCACGATCTGGTCGTCGTCGCCATGAATAATCAGCGTCGGTACGTCAAATTTCTTGAGGTCTTCAGTAAAATCCGTTTCGGAGAACGCCTTGATGCAGTCGAAGGTGTTCTTGTGACCGGCCTGCATTCCCTGGAGCCAGAACGAGTCGATCATGCCCTGCGAGACTTTGGCGTCTGGCCTGTTGGCCCCGAAGAATGGGCCACTGGCGAGATCCTTGTAGAACTGCGAGCGGTCTGCGATGGCACTGGCGCGGATCTCGTCGAACTTCTCAATCGGCAATCCGCCGGGATTGGCTGCGGTTTTCAGCATCAGTGGCGGGACGGCGGAAATCAGCGCGGCCTTGGTCACCCGTTTCGTGCCGTGGCGGCCGATATAGCGCGCAACTTCGCCGCCGCCCGCAGAGAAACCGATCAGGACTGCATCCTTAAGGTAGAGCGTTTCGATGAACTCAGAGAGGTCATCAGCATAAGTGTCCATCTCGTTGCCATTCCAAGGCTGGCTCGACCGGCCATGGCCGCGACGGTCATGGGCAATGCAGCGATAGCCGTTGGAGGCCAGGAACATCATCTGACTCTCCCAGCTATCCGAACTGAGGGGCCAGCCGTGGCTGAACACCACAGGCTGTCCTGTGCCCCAGTCCTTGTAATATATCTGCGTACCGTCTTTCGTCGTAATTGTGCTCATTGTTTGCTTCCCTTTTTATCGGCGAGGTTCGTCACTTACTACAATAGTGATTTGGTCTCTTTAAGTTATCTTGAACATTTTGATTCAAATTACAACAACGATCACATTTCTTCAGTACGGTAACGCACAGCGCCGCCGCGCATTCAAGTGCGATATTAACTTCTCATTCTCACTGGAAGAAGATTATGAAACACGTTTACGATTATATGATTGTGGGCGGTGGGCTGGCGGGCGCATCTGCAGTGGAGGGCATACGCGAGCTTGATGCGGCGGGCAGCATTCTTCTGTCCGGCGAGGAAAGTCACTTGCCCTATGACCGTCCGCCGTTGTCCAAGAAGCTGTGGTTCGGTAAACAGAAAGTGGAAGACATCTTTCTCCATGACCGCGCGTTCTACGATACACATGCCGTTACCTTGGCGATGGGGACAACAGCGGCTCAGCTCGATTCCGGCAAAAAAACCATAACCACCGCCAATGGCGAGACCTACGGCTATGGAAAACTGCTGCTGGCAACAGGCTGCAAGGCGCGGACGCTGGACATCCCCGGCAGCGATCTCGAAGGCATCTGTTACTTCCGCAACTTGGACGATTATCTGCGCACACGGGGCGTAGCCGCAGAGGGGAAATCCGCCGTGGTCATCGGCGGCGGGTTCATCGGCTCGGAGCTGGTCGCTGCGCTCAATATCAACAAACTGCATGTCACCATGATTTTCCCCGGCGCCCTCCTCTGCGACCGCGTCTTGCCGGACTATCTTGGGCGGGCCATGCAGCAACGTTACCAAGAGAAGGGCGTCAGGATACTGGCGGGGGACAAACCCGTTTCTTTCAGCAGGAACGGCACTCAATTCATCACCCGCACTGGGAAGGGTGAGACGATAGCGTCGGATATTGTGATCGTCGGCGTGGGCGTTATTCCGGAGATGGAGTTGGCCAAGAGCGGTGGCTTGGAGGTAGGCAATGGGATCGTGGTGAACGAATACCTTGAGACTTCCCGTCCGGATATTTACGCCGCAGGCGACAACGCCTTTTTTCCTTACCGGGCGCTGGGACAGTCGATGCGTATCGAGCACTGGGACAACGCCCTCAACCAAGGGAAATGGGCGGGGCGGAATATGGCTGGCGCGCATGAACCATATACCTATCAGCCATATTTTTTCTCGGACCTGTTCGAGTTCGGCTATGAGGCGACCGGCGAAGTTGATGCGAAGATGGAGACGTACGCCGACTGGCAGAAGGAAAATGATACTGGGGTCATCTACTATCTGCGCGACGGAAAGGTTAGAGGCGTGATGATGTGCAACGTGTGGGACAAGGTTGAGACGGCGCGAGAACTCATTAAAAATGGGGGAAGATGACGCCGGAGAAATTACGCGGACTGATCGTATGATACCGTTGCGCCCGTCTAATAATAATCAGGTGACGTTGGCGTCGTTTCTTCACTATGTGTTTGAAGCCCGGCGGAAAATATGAAATATTTTTCAGGGGGTAACAAGGATCACATCGAGACAATTCAATATGCGACCACGTCACATAGAACGACACCGTACTAATCGCATCGGCTGGCTGCGCGCTGCGGTATTGGGCGCGAATGATGGCATTGTTTCCACAGCGAGCCTGGTGCTGGGTGTTGCAGCCGCACATGCTACCCACAGCAACATACTGGTCGCCGGGGTTGCCGGCTTGGTCGCCGGAGCCATGTCGATGGCCGCCGGCGAGTATGTCTCCGTCCACTCACAGGCGGATACCGAAAGGGCGGACATCGAGCTTGAACGCAAGGAACTCAAGATGGACGATGCGGGGGAGCATAAAGAATTGGCGGCGATCTATGTCGGTCGAGGCCTTGATCCCGCACTTGCGAAACAGGTCGCCGATCAACTCATGGCGCATGACAGGCTTGGCGCACATGTCCGCGACGAGCTCGGCATCTCCCAGGCGCTTGGTGCGCGTCCGATTCAGGCAGCGCTTGCTTCGGCCGCCAGCTTCGCTGTTGGAGCGACCATGCCCCTGTTGGTCACGTTATTGGCCCCCGAGGCCATCCTGATTCTCATGGTCTCGGGTACTTCACTCGTTTTTCTTGCGCTGCTGGGCGGGGTGGCTGCGCGCGCCGGTGGTGCGCCTGTGACGGTGGGTGCAATGCGTGTCACGTTCTGGGGCGCGCTGGCCATGGGGTTGACCGCCTGCGTCGGGGCACTGTTTGGTGCGGTGGCGTGAGTGCAGCGGCGATATGCAACCTTTCAATTTGTCCAAGCCGGGCGAGTTGACTCCAGCTGGTTAAGTCAGACGCTTTTGAAAAGTGCGAATGTCGGACAGGATGCGGGCGTCGTGGATGCAGACGACAAAGAGGCCTTTATTGCTGCGGCAAAGACGCGCCAGTGGGAGCGGAAAAATCCGTCAGGACGCTGGTATAACCGCCAATTTCGTATAGGAATGACGCAATGTCCCGGCACAACCCCACACCTCTCGCACCCCTCGACACGCTTCTCGAATTGAAAGGCGGCAGGGCGCTGCCGCTGCCTGCCAGGCTGGCGCGCCTTTACGGAAGTCTGCGCATGCCGCGTGCAGGTGCGCGTCCGCACATCATTAGCAATTTTGTGACCACACTGGACGGCGTCGTTTCGCTCAATGTGAAGGGACACGCGAGCGGCGGCGACATCAGCGGGTTCAGCGTCCAGGATCGCATGGTGATGGGTCTGTTGCGCGCCATTGCGGATGTGGTGATCATCGGTGCAGGCACGCTGGGCGCCGACCAGCATCACATCTGGACAGCTGAAGACATTTTTCCAGACCTCGCGGATGAATATCGCCAGTTGCGCACGGCGCTGGGCAAACACGGGCCACCGCTGAATGTGATCGTCAGCGGCAGCGGGAAGGTCGATCTGGACTTGCCCGTATTCGCTTCCGGCAAGGTTCCGGTGCTGATCGTGACGACGACCGCCGGTGCCAAGCGGTTGCGCAAACATAAAGCTTCCGATGCGGTCGAAATTCGCGCGGTGCGCAGCGTTGGCGTCATGCGCGCAAGCTCCATCATCAATCAGGTACGCCGTGTGAATGCCGGCAAGCTGATTCTGGTCGAGGGCGGGCCGCAGTTGCTGGGCGATTTCTACGCGGAAGGAGTCCTAGACGAACAGTTCCTGACCCTCGCGCCGCAGATTGCCGGCCGCCAAATTGACGATCGACAGTACAGCCTCGTTATGGGGCAAATGTTCGCGCCGCTCAGTCCTGTGTGGGGAACCTTGGTCGACCTGAGGCGCGGTGGCAGCCACCTTTTTCTGCGTTACTCTTTTCCCTGAATCACAATCCATTCACACTGTTCGGCTTTGCTGGAATGATTAAGGCCAAAGGTACCGGAGTCGAATTGATTGTTTTATAAGTTTGCTACCACACAGACCGGCGGCGATATCAAATTCAAACTGAACCCTCCACAGGGACAGTCTGTTAATTTTGATGAAGGAGCCTGATCATGAATAAGAATCAAGCCAAAGGAGCTTTAAAAGAAGTCGCCGGTAAAGTGCAGGAAGAGGTTGGAAAACTGGTTGGCAGCAAAGAACAACAAGTCAAAGGTCTCGGCAAACAAATTTCCGGGAAAGCCGAGAAAACCTACGGCGATGCAAAAGAAGTCATCAAGGATTCAGGAAAGCGTCCTTGATGCATTAGCTTAATAACAATGGCCGCTGTACGCGGCCATTTTCTCGACAAGCCAACTCGGGGAACCCGTCCGCGCAAACGGCACAACTTTTATGAATGTAATTCTGCGTATTGGAGAAATGTCATGCCACTACAAAAAGGGTCAAGCCAGGCTGTCGTAAGCAGCAATATCAAGACACTGGTGCATGAGTGGGAAAAAGATGGATCGATAGGTAGCAGCCATCCCGCGACGAAACAAAAAGCGGTCAATCAGGCCGTTGCGATCTCGTTAAAAAAAGCCGGGAAAAACCGAAACACCCAGCCTCGCAAACGCGAAAAGTGACTTGCGGATGTCCGTTCACAATCGTCCGCAGTACTCGCTACTTACCAGATTCCGGAGTGCTCCCCGGTAAAGCGCACTTGATCCATCCCGTTCGGCATGAAAGGATCCAAGCTCGATGTGTTTTTCAGCAACAGCAAGTTTTATAGCCGGGGTTTCATTGTCGGTAGTCGGTGTGGCAACCGTGAAAAAGGCGAAACGAAAGGCAGAGATCCCGTTTGCGATGATCCCGCTTTTGTTCGGTGTCCAGCAAATCGTTGAGGGGATGCTATGGCTGTCATTCCGGTTTGATGCCCCGCTGCTCAATGTGACCATGACGTACTTGTTTACGTTGTTCTCGCACGTACTGTGGCCAATGTATGTGTCATTTTCAATCGGCTTGATGGAAAACGTAGCCTGGCGCAAAAAGGTGCTATCAGTATTCCAGATCACCGGGATCGCGGTTGGCCTGTACCTCCTTTACTTTATCGTCAGGTTTCCTGTGACTTCCGAAGTTCATCAACACATGGTGTATGTTTTACCCTATGTTAAGGAGCAGCCAGTTCTGGAGTTCTATCTTGCAGCAACGTGTGTTGCTCCCTTCTTTTCGAGTCACAAGATAATCAATATCTTTGGCGTTATGGCATTGCTGCTTTTTATGGTGGCTTACTGGTTCTACACCGTCGCCTTTTTTTCCGTGTGGTGCTTTTTTGCCGCGATACTGAGTGCTGTCATTTATCTGCATTTCAAATTTCAAACTAAAGAAAATTAAACTAAAGAGGACAGCTTCAAATAATTATCCAAGGGTGACCACGAAATGAAAAAGTCCAAAAAAAATTCCGATGCTTTAACACTGTGTGCCCGGCTGGAATTGGCGGCTAACTGCTTGTTTTACTGAATATGCGAGATTGCAGCGCGCTCTACTGTCGCAAATGAAACAGGACACTCGGCGGGGCTTGTGGTGAAGGCGACAAAATCGCGGCGCATGCTTGTTCCGCAGTCAACCGGATAGCGGGCATAATGAACGCGCTTTGATTGTTTTCTTCCTGACTGTGCATTTCCACTTGCGAAAAGGAGCACTCATGAACCGAATAGATAAAATTGAAGATCCACGCAGAAGGTTGTTAATTCAAGCACTGGCGGCGGGACTTATTTCTGCCGGACTACCCGGTTCCAATGCGCTGGCAGACAGCATCTTCGGCAGCAGACCGACGCAGCTCCCGCCCGGTCAATCTATCTACCGCATCTCTGGTCAAGTCACCGTCAACGGGAGAATTGCGACACTGGCAACCGTAATCAATCCCGGCGACATAGTGCAGACTGAAGAAAACAGCGAGATTATTTTTGTGGTCAACGGCGGCCATGCCATGATCCTGCGCGGCGGTAGCCATCTTGTTATCGAGTCGGAGAAGGATTCCTTCGGTTCCTTGTTGATTAGCGGCCTGAGGTTGCTGACCGGGAGGCTGCTGTCCGTTTCGCGCAACAGCGCGATGCATATCCATACTTCCACCGCAGTCATCGGCGTTCGGGGCACAGGTTTTTATGTGGAAGCCGATCCCGAGCTGACCTATTTCTGCACGTGTTATGGAATCACGGACATTGCAGCTATTGCCGATCAGCAAAGCAAAACTACTGTCGAGTCGAAACACCACGACAGGCCGCTGTATATTGCGGGAGATGCAGGTCAGGGAAAGAATATCCGCAACGCGCCCTTCATCAATCACACCGACCAGGAACTGGCCTTGATTGAAGCACTGGTCGGACGTGTGCCACCGTTTGTGTTCGAGAACGATTCCTACAGCGCGCCTCGGCGCAATAACTACTGAGCGTTAGAAGCGCACCAGATATACCGCTGTATATTGATTGGCAACATAGCTCAAAGTCGCATTGCCCAAAGCGGGTGTCACATAATTCACCGATGAAGTTGCCCGCCTCCAGGAAATATCCATGGAATTGCGCGGGCCGATTTTCAAGTTGTAGCCCAGCGTTGATAACACGGTGGTGCCGTAAAAGCGGAAACTGTAAATCTCTGGATCGGCAAATGCATCGTCCTGCGTGTAGGCGTTGGAATTGTTCGTACTCCAAAGCTCCGCTCCAGATACCACGATGTCGCCGCGACGATACTCGCCACCCAGATATAGCGTGCCGGAACCGAGTGCATAGTCCAGATCAATGCGCGCGAAGTTGTCCTTGTTGTCGAACACCACGCTTTTGCTTGAGCGTTCGTTATGAGCCACGGCTGCAAACAGCCGGATACGGTCAGTCAGTGTTTGTCGCAGCAAAATTCCCGCAGAGTATCGGAAGCCGTCGCGCAAATAGGACTGATACTGATCAGCAGAAATATTTGCAAAGAATGCAAAAGTCGGCGAACCGAATTCTGCCGAGCTACGATATTGAAGCTCGCCATGCACAGCAGCGGATATGCGGTTCAAGCCTTTGTTAAGGTCGAATAACTCACCGTCCACAGAGCCTGTCAGCAAAGTACGCTCATGGTCGGCAATCGGAATAATCAAGGGCTGGTTCAGATTCACACTATAAGAGCGATCAGCCAGCTTGCTTCCTCCCTCGTTTGCGCGCGTCACATTGTCATCGAACGTGATGCCGACATCGACTTGGGTATCGGGAGAAGCCGCGTGCGTGGGGGAGCAAAGCATCAGTCCTGCTATCAACAACAGCTTTGGCATCCCGTGCGTGACTGCGGGTACGGCGATAAATGATATAACGGGAATCCTCATGCTTTTGCACTCCTGCGCCAATCGTGAAGAAATGATACATGCTTACGCAAAGCGGCAGCTAATGTAATGCATCGTTCTTGACGGTACTTATGCTCAAACCCTTGTAGGTCTGGCTTTAGCCCGACATGCTGGGTTGCCCCGTAGGGGTTCTTGCACCCTCTGGGTGAAACCCGACCTACCAGACTTCGGCACGGATGCGCAATCGTGGCTGAATTTGCAGATGAGCTACGACTTAAAATTGCCGAGGCGGAGTTGAAGGACAGGATTGAGAAGGAAGTAGAAGCGATGGTGGCGTAAAATCACAGCGAAGCTGCCCCCGAATAATCCGGGGTTTGCACTTTGCGCTTGGCAAAGTTAGGCACCCGCTCAATAATCGCAGTCGACTGGTATCGGCCAAGAAGAGTCATTGGCGAAGCGGAATAATTTGGTTGCTGGACGTCTACTCTAGGCTATATAGCTGACACAAGATTTCTTCATTATTTGCCAAGGCAGCCCAATTGTGCGGCCATAGAATATTTAGTGGTGACTCTGTAAGGCTTCCAAAGCCAATAGTAAACCGGAGTAGAATTGTTTCATTTGAAATAAAGTCCCCCCAAGACCCATGTTCCTTCCTGCATAGATTTCCGGATGACATCGCCCTCGTCCTCACGTCAATGGCTAATCTTTATCGCCCTGTGGATCCTCATTGGCGGCGGCACTATCGGTTGGAATCTATACTACGACCACAGCGCTATCGATTCCGGGGAGCGCGAGCGGCTGTCCAACCAGGCCAGAGTCATTGATAAAAACATTCAATTCCAAGTGCAAGCAACAGATGATGCATTGAATTCGATTCGCGGTGACCTGCCGTTCATGAAGGCACAAAAGAATGGCAAGGTACTGCTCAATCGACGCCTACAGGCAATGACTGACGCTATGGTAGGAGTGCGAACCATACTAATTCTTGACTCTGACGGCAGGGTGACCGCCAGCAACCGAGCACAACTCATTGGCAAGAATTTTCGTGAACGGGAGTATTTCCTGGTTGCCCGCCAGAGCCGCAATACAACCATCCTTCATATGACATCGCCCTTCGAGGGCGCCTTTGGGGTCTACGTCATGGGTGTGTCGAAGGTGATTGCCGATGAACGAGGAGGATTCGCCGGGGTTATCGCTGCCTTCCTGGATCCCGAATATTTCAATACTCTGCTGGATTCGGTTCTTTACGCGCCGGACATGTGGACGTCACTGAGTCTTGAAAATGGCCAGTTGTTTCTGATTACGCCTACGCGGCCTGGTATCGAGGGCATGAATCTGGCCAAGCCGGGCAGTTTCTTTATCCGCCACCGCGACAGCGGACAGATGACGACTGTGATGACAGGCAGCGACTATGTCACGGGCAAGGATTGCATGATAGCCCAGCGTACCATCAAGTCCGCCCTCGTTCCCATGGACAAGAAGCTGGTGGTGGCCGTTGCGCGTGATTCTTCATCCATCTATGCCGTTTGGCGTCGGGATGCCTACTTACATGGTGGGTTGTTCGGGGTGTTGGTTCTGGCTTCCGCCCTGGGACTGTTTTTCTATCAGCGACGGCAACGTGCTTACACCCGCCTTGTGGCTGACCAAGAGGCTAAACGTAAGCAGGCAGAAGAAGTGCTGCGAGAAAGTGAAGAATCACTTAAGGAGGCGCAGTCTATTGCGATGTTAGGCAGTTATGTTCTGGATATTTCCACTGGAGCGTGGAAAAGCTCGGAGGTACTTGACCAGTTACTTGGGATAGACGAAGCCTACGAACACGATGTGGCGGGATGGCAGACTTTGATCCATCCCGACGACCGTATCATGATGGCAGATTACTTAAGTAGTGAAGTTCTTGGCCAGGGCAGGGTGTTCGATAAGGAATATCGCATCATCCGTCATAACGATCAAACTGAACGCTGGGTGCGCGGCTTAGGCCAGCTGGAATTTGATACTCAAGGCCACCCATTGAAAATGCATGGCACGATTCAAGACATCACCGAGTACAAACAAGCCAATGAGAAACTCTATCTCGCCGCCAGCGTCTTCACCCATGCCCGCGAAGGCATCATGATCACCGCCGCCGACGGCACGATCATTGACGTCAATGACGCCTTTAGCCAAATCACCGGCTACAGCCGCGACGA
>CAINCU010000067.1 GCA_903847155.1 uncultured Gallionellaceae bacterium
TCCTCCTTCTTTGGATGGACGGCATGTTATGAAAAGCGGCATAAAAACGGGGTAAATAGTGGGCCGTCCGGTATAAAAAACTTATCAAATTTCACGCCCGGATTAAGGCCGACCTATATGAAAAAAAGGGCACCAAATGGTGCCCTTAACGGCCTGGAGGAGACCCTGGTAACGCTCTGATTATTGTTAGAACGTGCGGCTCAAAGCCAACACTAAAGTGCTCTTGCCCAGTTTCGTGCCTTGCGCGTTGGTATAAAACGCACCTGCATTAGTGTTGCTCATTGCTGCGCTTACTCCATAACCAGTACCCAAATCCTTGGAGACGCTCAATTTATAATCGGCGTAGGAAGCGCCGCTATTGCCGGTACCGGCAACGGTTTGCTTGCCGTAGTGACCAACGACTGTATAGCCGGTTTCGCCGATTGGGTAATTCGCGCTCAGGTCGAAATAAGTCGATCCTTTAGAACCTGCCACTCCGAACAGGTCGCCCAAGCTATACGACAACTTGGCGGTGACGATGGAATAAGTCACAGCGCCGTAGATCTCGTTAGTGTCGGCTTTGGTTGCACCTGGAGCATAAGCGCCTGGATAGTTGTAGCGCAGAAAGCCCACGTCATAAGACACGGCGCTGGCGGTGCCGCGGTAACCGGCATAAGTATCCAGTTCCAGACCCGCGTTGTATGCACCAGCCGCACCTGCACCAGTTGTGTATTCATCGCTCAACCAGCTGATGCTGGAACCCCAGGCGCCTGCATACAGGCCATTGCTACCGGCATAATCGAAGCCACCTTGGATGGCTGGCTTGGCACCGGTTTGCGAAATACCGCGATACAGGTAATCGCTCACCAGACTAACGTTGGTGGAAAAAGGAGACGCATCGGCAGCCATGGCCAAACCGGGCGCGCTCAATGCAGCCAGGATCAAGGTGTTCAATAATTTATTCTTCAGCATGTTCATTCTTTCTATTGGTTAAGGAAAACGTTTTTCAATGTCGGCGGGCACGATTGATTGTGCCCGCTGTTCTGTTAGTGCATTGCATCCAGTGCCAGATTCAGTTCCAGCACATTCACCCTCGGCTCGCCCAGAATTCCGAACTGGCGATCCTCGGTATGTTCCGCTACCAGTTTGCGCACAGAATCCGGAGTGAGGTTGCGCAGTCGCGCCACGCGAGCAAGCTGGTATTCGGCCGCTGCCGGACTGATTTGTGGATCAAGTCCGCTGGCGGAAGCGGTCACCAGATCAACCGGAACCGGCTGCGTATTGCCCGGTTCGGCATCACGCAAGGCTTGCACGCGACCTTTCACCGCATCCATCAACGCTGGGTTGGTCGGCCCCAGATTGGAGCCGCTGGAGGCGGAGGCGTTATTGGGCATCGGGCCGGTAGCCGACGGACGACCCCAGAAATACTTGGGGTCGGAGAACGACTGGCCGATGAGGCTGGAGCCGACCGGCTTGCCGTCTTTCATAATCAGGCTGCCGTTGGCTTTGCCGGGCATGGTCACCTGCGAGATGCCGGTCACCAGCAACGGGTAGGCAATGCCGGTCAGCAGGGTCAGCAACAGGAAACTGATTGCAGCGGGGCGGAATTCTTTAAACATGATATTTCCTTTCTCAAACTAAATGAAAAGCGACAAGCATCATGTCGATCAACTTGATGCCGATGAACGGCACGATGATGCCGCCCAGCCCATACACCAGCAGGTTGTTGCGCAACAGCACGTTGGCTCCGATGGCGCGGTATTTCACGCCTTTGAGCGCCAGCGGCACGAGGGCGATGATGATGAGCGCGTTGAAGATCACGGCGGACAAGATCGCGCTGGATGGCGTGGCCAGCCCCATCACATTGAGTGCACCCAGCGCCGGATACGTGGTGGCGAATGCCGCCGGGATGATGGCGAAATATTTCGCTACATCGTTGGCGATGCTGAACGTGGTCAATGAACCGCGCGTCATCAGCATCTGCTTGCCGGTCTCCACGATCTCGATCAGCTTGGTCGGGTTGGAATCCAGATCGACCATGTTGCCCGCTTCCTTGGCGGCCTGCGTGCCGGTGTTCATCGCCACCGCGACATCAGCTTGCGCCAATGCCGGAGCGTCGTTTGTGCCGTCGCCGGTCATCGCCACCAAGCGGCCTTGCGCCTGATGTTCGCGGATCAGTTTCAGCTTGGCTTCCGGTGTGGCTTCGGCGAGGAAGTCATCGACTCCCGCTTCGGCGGCAATGGCGGCGGCGGTAAGCTTGTTGTCGCCGGTAATCATAATGGTCTTGATACCCATGCGGCGCAGTTCGGCGAAGCGTTCTTTGATGCCGCCTTTGACGATGTCCTTGAGTTCGATCACGCCCAGCACTTTCGTTCCATCCGCCACCACCAGCGGCGTGCTGCCGCGTCGCGCAACGTTATCAACGATGACATTCACCTCGGCGGGAAAATGGCCGCCCAGACTGGTGACATGATCGCGGATAGAATCCGCCGCACCTTTGCGGATTTGACGCTCGCCGATGTTGACACCGCTCATGCGCGTCTGCGCACTGAATGGCACAAAGGTCGCGCCCAGCTCATGAATATTACGTTCGCGCAGGCCGAATTTTTCCTTGGCCAGCACCACGATACTGCGGCCTTCCGGCGTTTCATCGGCCAGCGAAGCAAGCTGCGCTGCGTCGGCCAGTTCTGCTTCAGTCACGTGACTTGCATGGAGAAAATTGCTGGCCTGACGATTGCCCAAGGTGATGGTGCCGGTCTTGTCCAGCAGCAACACGTCCACATCGCCTGCCGCTTCCACCGCGCGACCGCTGGTTGCGATCACGTTCTTCTGCAACATGCGCCCCATGCCCGCTACGCCGATGGCGGACAGCAAGCCGCCGATGGTGGTGGGAATCAAACACACCAGCAGCGCCACCAGCACGGTGATGCTGACCGGTTGCCCTGCACCGGAAGTTTCGACGCTGTAGATGGAGAATGGCAACAGCGTGACGATGACGAACAGGAAGATCAGCGTCATTGCCACCAACAGAATGGTGAGCGCGATCTCGTTCGGCGTCTTCTGGCGCTTGGCACCTTCCACCATGGCGATCATGCGGTCGAGGAAAGTCTCGCCCGGATTGGTAGTGATGCGCACCACCAGCCAGTCGGACAACACCCGCGTACCGCCAGTCACTGAGCTAAAGTCGCCGCCGGATTGGCGGATCACCGGCGCGCTTTCGCCGGTGATGGCGCTTTCGTCCACCGAGGCCACGCCTTCGACCACTTCGCCGTCGCCGGGTATGAAATCGCCCGCCTCAACCAGCACCACGTCGTCTTTGCGTAAACTCGAACCGTCAGCCAGAACGAACTTCTCGCCGTATTGAGGACGCGTCAGTTTCTTGGCTTGTATGTCACGCTTTGCGCTACGCATGGCATTGGCCTGCGCGCGGCTGCGACCTTCGGCCACCGCTTCGGCGAAGTTGGCAAACAGCACGGTGAACCACAGCCACAGTGTGATCGCCAGAATGAAGCCGGACGGCGCTTCGCCTTGTCCGAACAGTGCCTGGAAAAACAGCGCCGTAGTCAGCACGCTGCCCACCCACACCACGAACATCACCGGGTTCTTCATTTGCTGGCGCGGACTCAATTTCTTGAATGAGTCCACGATGGCCTGTTTGACGATTTCGCGTTCAAACAGGGAAAATGGAATTGCTTTGGTTGTCATGTAAATCTCCTTAATGAACACTAATCATGTTCAGGTGTTCGATCACCGGGCCTAAAGCCAGTGCGGGCACAAAATTCAGCGCACCCACCAGCAGCACCGTGCCGATCAACAGCCAGACAAACATCTGCGTATGGGTCGCCATGCTGCCGATACTGACAGGGATGCGTTTCTTGGCTGCCAGCGAACCGGCCAGCGCCAGCACCGGGATCATCAGCCAGATGCGCCCGAAGAACATCTCGAAGCCCAGCGCGGTGTTGTAGAACGGCGTGTTGGCTGATAGTCCGGCGAACGCGCTGCCGTTGTTGCCGACCGCTGACGAGAACGCATACAGGATCTCGCTGAAGCCGTGGGCGCCGGGATTAGCCACACCCGCCTTGCCCGCCGCCAGCATGACGGCCAGCGCCGTGCCGCCGAGGATGATCATGGGTGGAATCAGGATCACCAGCGAAGCCATTTTGATGTCGAACGCCTCGATCTTCTTGCCCAGATATTCAGGGGTGCGGCCTATCATCAGTCCGGCGAGGAACACCGCGATAACGGCATACACCAGCATGCCGTACAGGCCGGAACCTACACCGCCGAACACCACTTCGCCCAACTGGATCTGCGCCATCGGAACCAGTCCGCCCAACGGCGTGAACGAATCGTGCATGGAGTTCACCGCGCCGCAGGATGCGCTTGTAGTGATGGTGGCGAACAGCGCGGAATTAACGATGCCGAAGCGCGTTTCCTTGCCTTCCATGTTGCCGCCGGATTGACTGACCGATGCCGCTTGATCCACGCCCATGGCGGTGAAAGCTGGGTTGCCTTTCTGTTCGGCGTATTCAGCTACGGCGAGGAAGCCGACGAACAAGATAGTCATCGCCACCAGAATCGCCCAACCCTGGCGCGTATCGCCCACCATGCTGCCGAAGGTGTAGCACAGCGCAGCGGGGATCAGGAAGATCGCCAGCATCGCCAGAAAATTGGAGAATGGCGTGGGGTTCTCAAATGGGTGCGCCGAGTTGGCATTGAAAAAGCCACCACCGTTAGTACCCAACTGCTTGATCGCCTCTTGCGAAGCGACCGGCCCCATGGCGATGGCCTGCTCTTTCGTCGTGGCCTTCTCAGTAACCGGGTTGCCTGCGGCATCTTTCACAGCATTACCGTCTGCATCCATCTTAGGGTTGTCGTAGCTGATCGTTTCCACCGTAGGCACGGTTTGATACGCAGAGAAATTCTGCACCACGCCCTGGCTGACCAGCAGCAGCGCCAGCACGATAGAGAGCGGCAACAGGATGTAGATAATGCTGCGCGTCATGTCCACCCAGAAGTTGCCGATGGTTTCGGTGGTGTGACGCGCGAAGCCGCGTATCAGCGCCACTAGCACGGCCATACCGGCAGCGGCGGAGAAAAAGTTCTGTACCGCCAGCGCGACCATCTGCGTCAGGTAGCTCATGGTCGATTCACCACTATAGCCCTGCCAGTTGGTGTTGGTCATAAAGCTGATCGCGGTGTTGAACGACGAATCCGGGCTGACCGCGCCGAACCCCTGCGGATTCAGCGGCAACATGCCCTGCAAGCGCTGCATGGCATACACGGCCAGCACGCCGAACAAGGCAAACCACAACATCGCCGAGGCGTAACGTGTCCAGCGCATTTCCTGTTTGCTATCGACACCGCACAAGCGGTATAAAATATTTTCGGCAGGAGCCATCCAGCGCACGAACGTCGGCAGCTTTCCTTCGTAAACTTGCGCCATATACCAGCCGAGCGGCTTCGCCAAAGCGATCAGCACACCGAGGAATAAGGCGATTTGCAACAATCCGTTGGCACTCATGAGAATAGCTCCGGTTTAAGTAAGGCAATAACGAGATACACCATCAGCAGCAATGCGGCGATGGCACCTATAATGTAGAAGGTCATGGTTTACTCCTCAGTTTTTCGATGCCGCGTATCAGCAACTCGCTCAGGCCGAAGATGGCCGGAATCAACAACAAATAAAGCCAGTCCATTAGAATTCTCCTTGTGAAAACTACAGGGTGAGCATGGTAGGAAGTTGCACATCAAAACGGTGTAAAGACTAAACCCGCAGGTGTAAAAATGTCGTAAAGATTTTGAATCAAGCGTAAAGTGCCGCCCCATTCTTGCGCCGTGGAAGATGAGTGTGGCGGCATGAGTGTTTGGAATTAAAGAATCAACATAGACTTGAACCTTGGATAGAGTGCACAACATGGATCAAACGAAAAAAGCCAGTACCGGCGTATTAGCTCTGGCCGCGCTTGGCGTGGTGTATGGCGACATCGGTACCAGTCCGCTGTATGCCTTCAAGGAAGCCTTTGTTGGCGCGCATGGATTGGCGCCTACCGAGCCGAATGTACTGGCGACGCTATCCGCCCTGTTCTGGGCGATGATGCTCATCATCTCGATCAAATATGTGTGGGTGATGCTGCGCTTCGACAACGAAGGTGAGGGTGGCGTGCTGGCTTTGACCGCGTTGGCAAATCGTACTGTCAAAGACGCATCCAAATGGAAGAAGCTGATCGTTACGGCAGGCATTTTCGCCGCTGCCTTATTCTACGGCGATGCGCTGATCACTCCGGCCATTTCCGTGCTTTCTGCCGTGGAAGGTATCAGTGTCGCCACACCCGCTTTCGAGCAATTCATCATTCCGATCACCGTCGGCGTGCTTGCCGGATTGTTCTTCTTTCAGCGCCACGGCACGGGCAGCATGGGCAAGCTGTTCGGCCCGATCACCTTGTTGTGGTTCGTCGCATTGGCCGTGCTCGGTGCAATCAGCATCGCGCAAAATCCGCTGGTGTTGCAGGCAATCAATCCGCTATATGCCGTGCGTTTCGCTATAGAACATCCGGCGGGCATGTTCATGCTGTTGTCGGCGGTTTTTCTGGCGCTCACCGGCGGCGAAGCGCTGTATGCCGACATGGGACATTTCGGTGCCAGACCGGTACGTCTGGCTTGGTATGTGCTCGTGTGTCCGTCGTTGCTCATCAATTATTTCGGGCAAGGCGCGCTGGTGCTGCGCTCGGCGGACGCGATCCAGAATCCGTTCTATCTGCTGGCCCCCGATTGGTTCATGTTGCCGCTGGTCGCACTGGCCACCGCCGCCACCGTGATCGCTTCGCAAGCCACTATTACCGGCGCCTATTCGATGACGCTGCAGGCCATGCGCATGGGCTATCTGCCACGTCTGTACATTCAGCACACCTCCGATTCGCAACGCGGACAAATCTACATTCCAGCGGTGAACTGGATGATGATGATCGGCGTGATTATTCTGGTATTCCAGTTCGGTTCATCCGGTGCGCTGGCTGCGGCCTATGGCATCGCCGTCTCCGGCACCATGATCATCACCACCTTACTCACCTTCTTCGTGGCACTTACGCTGCCGGGCCGGATACGCACATTCCTGTTGCCCGCATTATTGATGTTCGTGCTGCTGGAATTGATGTTCTTTGCCTCCAACTTGACCAAGGTTTTTCACGGCGGCTGGATGCCGCTGCTGTTCGGCTTGTTCCTGTTCCTGCTGCTTTCCACCTGGAAAAAAGGTAGCACTTTGATCGCCAAGCAACGGCGCAAACTGGATATTCCGATGGAGGCGTTTGTTTCCAGCACGCATCCCGACATACCGCGCGTTAGCGGCACCGCGATCTATCTGACCGCAGACCCCAGCTACGTCCCCAGCGCGCTGTTCCACAATCTCAAACACTTCAAAGTGCTGCACGAACAGACGCTGTTCCTGCATGTGGTCACCGCTGACGTGCCGTACATTGAGGCCGATGACCGCATGGAAGTAAGACGGATCGCTCCGGGCATGTATGACATTGCCCTGCATTTCGGCTTCCGCCAGGAAGTGGACATCCCGTTCGCATTGAAGGGATTGGCAACGCGCGGCGTGAAACTCGAAGCGATGAATACTACCTACTTCATCGCCCGCTCCAACATCGCCGACGGCCCCGGCGGCATGCCCGCCTGGCGCTGCGCGCTGTTCTCATGGATGACCCGCCAATCGGAAGGTGCAGCCAGCTTCTTCAATCTGCCCGCCAATCAGGTGGTCGAGCTTGGCACCAAGGTGATGCTGTAAGCACCTGCCTGGAATATTGTGCGCATTTGAAAACGTCCATTGCCCGCAAAACAATACCCACAGGGTACAAGTACCTCTGCGGGTAAACACGGCAATCTCCACCAAGCACATGGAACAGATTGCCTATTGACGGCCACCTTCACGAGGTCGTGCTTTGAAATTCACACCCACTTCGCGAGGCGGGTTATATACATATCGCCCGTCTGCGGTTGAAGCTGCTCCTGTTTCAGCGGATAATCCGCGCCTCTCTGGAAGCGAATAATTCAAATGACAGAATATCTGCTTATCCTCGTCAGCACAGTGTTGGTGAACAACATCGTGATGGTGAAGATTCTCGGACTGTGCCCTTTTATGGGCGTGTCCAAAAAATTGGAAGCCGCCATCGGTATGGGTGTGGCGACGACCTTCGTATTGACGCTGGGTTCGGGTGCCAGTTATCTGATCCAGCACTATGTGCTCGGTGCCGATCTGGCTTACCTCACCACGCTGTCGTTCATCGTGGTCATCGCGGGTATCGTGCAGTTCACCGAGATGGCGATCAAGAAGACCAGCCCCGATCTTTATCAGATTCTTGGCATCTATCTGCCGCTGATCACCACCAATTGCGCGGTGCTGGGCATTCCGCTGCTCAATGTGCAAGCCAAGCATGACTTCATCGAGTCACTACTGTTCGGCTTCGGAGGCGCAATGGGCTTTACGCTAGTGATGGTGTTGTTCGCCGGCATCCGCGAACGACTGGAAGGCGCGGACGTTCCCGGCATCTTCAAAGGTTCGGCCATTGCCATGGTCACTGCGGGATTGATGAGTCTGTCGTTCATGGGATTCTCGGGTCTGGTGAAATGATTGCTGCGTTGCTGGTGATGATCGGCATTTCCTTGCTGCTCGGCGCAGTGCTGGGATTTTCCGCGATCAAATTCCACGTCGAAGGCAATCCGCTGGTGGAGAAGATCGACGCGGTGCTGCCGCAGACACAATGCGGCCAGTGCGGCTACCCCGGCTGCAAGCCTTACGCCGAGGCCATCGCCAAGGGTGAGGCCGACATCAACTTGTGTCCGCCCGGCGGCGAGGAAGGCATACGCAAGCTGGCCGAATTGCTGGGTGTGGATTTCAAACCGTTCGGCGAAGGTGCCGGGCCCAAAGCAAAATCAGTGGCATTCATCGACGAGAATATTTGCATCGGTTGCACGCTGTGTTTGCAAGCGTGTCCTGTGGATGCCATTGTCGGCGCGGCGAAGCAAATGCACACCATTATCGCCTCCGAATGCACGGGCTGTGAATTGTGCCTCGCGCCCTGTCCGGTGGATTGCATCAGCATGCACACTATTCCCCAATACATCGGCAACTGGAAATGGCAGTATCCGACCCATTCCATCGTCCAGGTCACAGCACGATGAGACAGCTTTTCAAATTCCACGGCGGCGTGCATGCCGAAACGCATAAAGCCGAATCGACACGCACACCGATCGCCCAGTGCGCAATCCCAAGCAAGCTGGTGATCCCATTGCATCAACACGTGGGCAACCGTGCCGTGCCTACAGTGCAAGTTGGCGAGCGCGTGCTCAAAGGGCAGATCATCGGCAGGCCGGAAGGCCGCCTGTCCAGCGCGGTGCATGCCTCCACTTCGGGCACGGTGAGCGCCATCGACATGCAGACCGTCGCGCATTTTTCCGGTCTGCCCGATTTGTGCGTGACCATCATCCCCGACGGCAACGACGAATGGATCCCGCACAGCGGTGTGGATTACAAACAAACGCCGCATACCGAATTGCGCCATCGTTTGCGCGAGGCGGGCATTGTCGGCTTGGGCGGCGCGGTGTTCCCCAGCGACATGAAGTCGTATTCCAACAAACACAAAATCAAGACGCTGGTGCTAAACGGCGCGGAGTGCGAGCCGTACATTACCTGCGACGATCTGCTGATGCGAGAACGCGCTGCCGACATCCTGCACGGTGCGGAAGTTTTGCGCGAATTACTGTATGCGGAAGAAGTGCTGATCGGCATTGAGGACAATAAGCCCGAAGCCATCGCCGCTATGCAGCAGGCGGTCAACGACGACCGGCATGCACGCATGGAAGTAATCGCCGTGCCTACCTTGTATCCGGGCGGCGGTGCCAAGCAACTTATCCGCGTGCTCACCGGCATTGAAGTCGCGGCAGGCGTGCGTTCCACCGAAATGGGCGTGCAGTGCTTCAACGTGGCCACCGCGTGGTGCGCATGGCGCGCGATCACCTACGGCGAGCCGCTGCTGGCGCGCATCGTCACCGTCACCGGCAACGTGGAACGCGCGCAGAATTACGAAGTGCTGCTCGGCACACCGGTGGATGAACTGGTGGTGCAAGCGGGCAGCAAGCCTGACACCTACAAGCACATCATGGGCGGCCCAATGATGGGCGTGGATTTACCGTCCGGTGCGGTGGGCGTGACCAAGGCCACCAACTGCATCATCGAAGCCTCGCCTGCAATGTTCCCGCCGCCGCAACCCGCCATGCCGTGCATCCGCTGCGCGCGTTGCGCCGATGTGTGCCCCGCCGAGCTGCAACCGCAGGATCTGTACTGGTTCGCCAAATCAGACAATTTCGGCAAGACGCAGGAGTTCAGTCTGTTCGATTGCATCGAATGCGGCGCTTGTGCCTATGTGTGTCCCAGCCATATTCCGCTGGTACAGTATTATCGTTACGCCAAAAACGAAATCTGGCAACGCGAAAAAGAGCAACAGGCAGCCGAGCTTGCGCGCGAACGCCACGAGTATCGCCAATTCCGCATTGAGCGCGAGAAGCAGGAAAAGGCCGAACGTCTGGCGCAGAAAGAGAAAGCCGCGTTGGCTGCGAAACCGCCAGCAGCCACGCCTCTGCCGGTTGCTGCCGATCAGAATGCCGACCCGAACAACACTTTGCAAATGCGTGTTGATACCGACATCGCCCGCTCCAACATGCAGATGCGCATCGATGCCGCTACGGCGCGCGCCAAAGAGCAGGCTGCCGCCGCGCAACCGAAGAACACCGTCGCGCTGACACCGCAACAGCAGGCCGAGATCGCCGAGATCGAAGCTCGCCGCGCCAAATTTCACGCGAACGCGTCACATTCCGGCGCAGACGACGAGTCGTCGAAACAATAATCAGGACAACCAAACCATGTGGTCATCGCCCTTCATCACCACCCCCACCACCGTCAGCCAGATCATGCTGCGCGTGCTGATCGCGCTGTTTCCCGGCATCGCGCTGTACGTGTGGTATTTTGGCCCGGCGATTCTGGTGTCGATCACATTGGCTTCGATCACCGCTCTGGCGTGCGAAGCGGCGATGCTCAAACTACGCAACCGTCCGCTCAAGCCTTTTCTGTCCGACAACAGCGCGCTGATTACCGGCTGGTTGCTGGCGCTGTCCATTCCGTCGCTGGCACCGTGGTGGCTGGTGGTGGTCGGCACGGCCTTCGGTATCGTGGTCGCCAAGCATCTGTACGGCGGTCTGGGCAACAATCCGTTCAATCCGGCGATGATCGGTTATGCCGTCCTCATCATTTCTTTCCCGATGCATATGACGCACTGGATTTCCCCGCATGGGCTGGGCGGCATCGAGTTGTCGTTCGCCGAGCAATTGAACTACATCTTCAGCGGCGTGTTGCCTGGCGGTTCGACGCTGGATGCGCTGACCACAGCCACGCCGCTGGATACGCTGAAGACGCAACTGCATCTCGGCCTACCGGTGGATGCGATACGCGAGATGCCGATCTTCGGTTACCTCGGGGGCAAGGGCGGCGAGATGGTCGCCATCGGCTTTGTCATCGGCGGCGGCTATCTGCTGCTGACGCGCGTCATCAATTGGGTCATCCCTGCCACGTATCTCGGCACGCTGTTCGCCATCGCTGCCATCTTCCATCTGGCCGATCCTGTGCACTATGTAGCGCCGCTGTTTCACTGGTTCTCGGGCGCTGCAATGCTGGGTGCGTTCTTCATCTATACAGATCCTATCGGCAGCCCCAACTCGCATAAAGGCCAGGTGATCTATGCCGCCGGCGCGGCACTACTCACCTACCTGATCCGAACTTTCGGCGGCTTCCCCGATGGCGTGGCATTCGCCGCGCTGTTGATGAACATCTGCGTGCCGCTGATCGACGCTTACACCCAGCCCAAAGTGTTCGGCAAGAAGGGAGGCGGCAAATGAAACGCATCGCCCGTTCCACCCTGCAGACCGCCGTCAATCTGGTGTTCTTCGCCGTCATCGGCACCGCGATCTTGGCTTCGGTGTTTTTCCTAACGCATGACGCGATCGTGAAAAGCGAGCAGGCGGAAAAGATGAAGCTCATCACCCAGATAGCCCCGCCCGCGTTGTTCGACAACGACATCATTCATGACACACTGAACATCCCCACCGATCCGCTGCTGAATAACGATGGCACCACGACTGCCTACCGCGCCCGCCTCAAGGGCGAACCTTCGGCAGTGGTGCTGGAAGCCATCGCGCCTGACGGTTACAGCGGCAAGATATTTTTGATTCTGGCGGTGCGCGCCAACGGCGAACTGGCCGGGGTGCGCGTGGTCGCGCACAAGGAAACGCCGGGCTTGGGCGATTACATCGACATACTAAAAAGCCCGTGGATCAAGGGCTTCGACGGCAAGTCGCGCGAGACTTATACTGATGCCGACTGGAAAGTGAAGAAGGACGGCGGCAAGTTCGATTACATGGCCGGGGCGACCATCACTCCGCGTGCCGTGGTCAAAGCGGTGAACAAGGCGCTGCAATATTTTGCGGCGAACCGTGACAAGTTATTCACAGAGAATGCGGCGAGAACGGAGGAAAAGAAATGAGCCTTCAAGAATACAAAGACATCATCCACAACGGCCTGTGGAAACAGAATCCCGGCGTGGTGCAACTGCTGGGCATGTGTCCGTTGCTGGCAGTGAGCAGCACGGTGGTGAACGGCGTCAGCCTCGGCCTCGCCACCGCCGTGGTGATGGCCTTGAGCGGCGCAGCCGTCGCGCCCATCCGCAGCTATGTGCCGAACGAGATCCGCATCCCGGTGTTTATTCTCATCATCGCGGTGCTGGTCACCGTGGTGCAATACATGATGAACGCTTATATGTACGGCCTGTTCGTGGTGCTGGGCATCTTCATTCCGCTGATCGTCACTAACTGCATCGTGCTGGCGCGCGTGGAAGCGTTCGCCGCCAAGAATGACGCGCTGTCTTCCGCGCTGGATGGTTTGTCCATGGGGCTGGGGCTGACCGCCGTGCTCGCTGTGCTCGGCGCGATGCGCGAACTGATCGGCAAGGGCACCTTGTTTTCGGGTATCGACCTGGCTTTGGGCGACGCAGCCAAAGGCTGGGTGTTACATATCATTCCCAATTACCACGGCTTCCTGATTGCCATCCTGCCGCCCGGCGCGTTCATCGGCTTGGGCTGTCTCATTGCGGGCAAGAACTGGCTCAACTTGCGCTCCGCGCAAAAACGCAAAGGTGCTGATGCCACACCGACTCCGATAGAAGGCGGCTGTTCGCCAGCGATGCATCATTGAGCCAGCGATGAATGCCGCCAAACGCCGCGAGATTTTTTTACGGCTGCAAGCGGCCAACCCACACCCCACCACCGAACTGCTGCATTCCTCGCCGTTCGAACTGCTGGTGGCGGTGATCCTCTCGGCGCAGGCCACCGACAAGAGCGTCAACCTCGCCACGCGCGAACTGTTCCCGGTTGCCAACACGCCGCAAAAAATTCTCGACCTCGGCGAAGCGAATCTGCGCGAATACGTGCAGCGCATCGGCCTTTATCAAACCAAAAGCAAACACATCATGCAGATGTGCCGCATGCTGCTGGAGCTGCACGGCGGCCAAGTGCCGCATACGCGCGAAGCGCTGGAAGCCTTGCCCGGCGTGGGACGCAAGACCGCCAACGTGATGCTCAACACCGCCTTCGGCCAGCCCACCATCGCCGTCGATACCCACATCTTCCGCATCAGCAACCGTATCGGATTAGCTCCCGGCAAGGATGTAGCCGAAGTGGAAAAGAAGCTAATGAAGGTCGTGCCGGACGAATTCAAACTCGACGCGCACCATTGGCTGATCCTGCACGGACGCTATGTGTGCGTGGCGCGCAAGCCCAAGTGCCGCGAATGCGTGATTCAAGACCTGTGCGAATTCCGCGAGAAAAACTTCGACTGATGCTTGAAGAACCTGCAACGTAAACACCCTGATGCAAGACTAGATAATAGTTGACAATAATAGTCTACTATAAGACAATTCATAAACGATACGGCACCCGCCGTCCCGTTCGATGACGGGATGCCCCTCGAAAATTACGAGGAGTAGATCATGAAAAATCTCAATGTCTTTCAACCGCTTTCTGGCGGAAGTTGTATCTCTCGTTTCAATGCTGCAAGGGTAATGGCCAAATCACTGGCCGAGTCCGATCCCGACCTTATTGAGCCTGAATTGATTGCTTGGCATGATAGTTCCACTGCCATGGCGTCACCCGTTCTGGAAGGTTGTTCTGGCGCGGATGGCTGGCACGATTACGGCGTTTCCCACAATGGGCGTCTTGAAGTGAATGTCGACGGCTTGGTTTCATTTATTTTCACCGACGCGAGTTCTTTCGATTCCTACCAGCACTTCGGGCCCGGACCATTCATAAACATTCGCGACGCGCAAGGTCAAGAAATGATCTGCCGGGTTGGCGGTAAAGCTTGCGTGCCCTTGGACGAGTGGAGCAGCAAACTCACATGAACATCTTTCAATGGTTTTTTTGCGAGGAAGGAGATCGCCGTGTTAAATATCAATCGCAGCGTTAATGACACAGGGAAAAACGATTTTGATCCAGAAGGTTATATGTACGATCTGGAGCACTGGTCACCGCAATCAGCAGAACAAATGGCGCGGGAAGAAGGAATCAAGGAGCTCACCGGCGCTCACTGGCATGTGATCTACGCGATGCGCGATCTTTATCGTAAAAAAGGAAGTTCTGCGAATGCCCGAGAAGCGATGCATATGCTGGAGGAGGAATTTGCAATCGAAGGCGGGCGTCTCTACCTCTACGAGTTGTTTCCGAAAGGGCCGGTTAGTCAGGGTTCGCGCTTAGGTGGAGTGCCGGTTCCACCCTATGCCAGCGATGCTTCAGACTGGACTGGCTGAAAGAAGTGTGGATTGGCGAAGCATTGCAGTCGTCATCGAACGCTGTAGTCTGATTTTTTCATTTATTTATCTGCAAATGAAGGAGAACATCATGAACAAAGCTGATATGTTGATTTATATACACCCCGATCTGGATGCGAAAAAGATCACTGAACTGGAAATAACAGTTGCGTCGCGCAGCGGGGTTGATTGTGCCGCATTCGACACGCATTCGCATCACCATGCCTTGATGGTGCAATACGACCCGGACAGGATCGAAGGCATGGAGATTCTGGATATGGTGCGCAATACCGATCCGGTAGCGTCAATAGTGGGACTTTAGACCCGAGTGAAAAGCCAGACCACCGTTTGACCGCAAGGCCGTACCCGCAGGGTGCAAGAACCTTCTGCGAGGTAAATACAGGTATCTTCACTTGATACAGGTTTGCCTGTTGAAGGGATTAGCGAATGTGGTCTTGAACTCTTGAAAGATAAAGGTGCCAACTATCGCTAGTGATCACGAAAGTGAGCCACAACATCGTGCAGCTTGCCAGCCGTCAGCCGCAAGTCTTGGACATCACCGCTGACCTGCGCGAAAGAGGCGCTGTTCTCCTCAATCAAGCGCGATATCTGTTCCGTATTGTGAGCAACTTCTTGCGTAGCAACGGACTGTTCCCGCGCCGATTCAGCTATTCCACTCGATTTCTCAGTGACATTCTGGCTCAACGCGGTTATCTGTATAAAGCTCTTGTGGGTCTGCTCGATAAATCCACGCCCTTGCTGAACTTGCTTGACGGCATTATCCATCGTTGCCACAGTGGCTTTGGTGGTCGTCTGGATGCTATTAACCATGCGATCAATATCGGCAGTTGTAGTCGAAGTACGCTCGGCCAGTTTGCGCACCTCGTCAGCTACCACGGCAAATCCCCGCCCCAGTTCACCGGCTCGCGCCGACTCAATAGCAGCATTAAGTGCCAACAGATTGGTCTGGTCGGCAATCTCTTTGACGATCTTCGTCATCGTCCCGATCTGATAGATTGACTCACTTAACTTGTTTATATTTTCGCCTGATGTTTGGACTGCCACGGCAACCTGATCGGTAGCTTCGATGCTGCGCGTCATGCGTTGATTGCCCTCGTTGACGACATCCAGTGTGGTTCTAGCCGAATCAGCCGATGTTTCGGCTGTCTGAGCTACTTGTGTCACCGAAGATGATAATTTGCCCATAGCGGTGCTAACTTGGGTGATGCGCTCGGTCTGGTTACGAGAAAGCTCAGTTACGCGCCCTACCTGCTCGTCAAGATGCTCACAGCGATCTTCCAACTCCTCTGTACTTCGACGTATTTCGTCAATCATCACACTTATATGTGTCTGCGCCACCGCCAAGCCGGCAAGTACGCGGCCAACCTCATCGGGACGATTCACCGGAATCTCGTTCCCGAGGTTGCCTTGGGCAATCTGGTCGAAAAATCCAATAGCCTCTTCAAGAGGGTTGGCGACAGTGGCGGACATGAACCATAAACTGCCTACCGCCGAAATCAGGCATGTCGCGATAGTAGCGGCTGTCAGTACAGTCCAACCTTGAAGCCCAGCCAATCCGGTGGCAACTGCAAGCAGAACCATCCACGACACAAACATGGCATAGCGCGTATTGAAGGAAAACCCGGATATCAGATCAGCGAGCGAGAAGCTTTTTAGTCTGGACTGCTTGTTATTGACTGCCTTATAGTGATTTGATACAGATTGTTTCTCCGCCTCCGAGGGCTCGGTGCGAACTGACATATAGCCGATAGTTTTGTTTTTTTCGCGCACCGGAACAATCAGCGCCTTGACCCAATAGTAATCACCGTTCTTGCAACGATTTTTGACTACCCCCTGCCAAGGTAGACCCGAATTGATAGTGTTCCATAAATCTGCAAACGCCTCCGGCGGCATATCCGGATGTCGGATAATATTGTGACTATGGCCAAGCAACTCTTCCTGAGAATACCCACTCACTTTAATGAAGGTGTCGTTCACGTAAGTGATGACTCCCTTGAGGTCCGTCTTTGAAACAATCATCTCCCCGCGGGGGAAAGAACATTCATTGTTGGTCACAGGTAGATTGATTTTCATGTGATTATCTCGGAATATTTGGTTTTCTTACTCTCTGTTTTAGAACAATAATTTATTGTTACAAACACCTAGCATACGAATGCACTTGATGACACGATACCGATACTGACAGATAGTCTGCACTTTAAAATATACCGACGTTCTCATTAGCAAAGCGAATTGAACGTGGCACTTCGATTTCAGCTTTTATTATTGCTCGCTTTTAAAATACGAAATGGCATCAGATGTATTTCACAGTGCTAGGGTAGCAGCTTCTCTGGCTATACAAGTTATGAAAAGAGGCAATAAAATGGGCCATTTAAAGAAAAATCAGATGAATTATGAACTTCAGTTTGGCTCGAAGAAGCTATAGCTCCCGCTCTTCTATGGCCCGACAGGGGACAGCCGCCAAGGACATGAATTGACCGAGTACCGCTCAAGCACACTATACACCCCTGTGTTTCAGCTATTTGCACGCCCCCATCTAAGCGCCGCCAATCCGCCAATCACCATCAGCACTACCAATCCAAACCCTATGATGGTTATCGAAATCGGCGCGCCCGCCGCAGCCGCCCAACCATAGCCGCCCACGAACACTAGCATCGCAATGTTCTCCGCAAAATTCTGCACTGCCAATGCGCTGCCTGCACCTATGCTTTCATGTCCGCGCTCTTGTAGCAGGGCGTTGAGCGGAACGACGAAGGAGCCGCCGCAGATTCCGATGGCGACCATCATGGCGTAGGCGAGGCCGAGGTTGTGGACGAAAGCGAGTGTCATGATTACTGCTCCCAGCAGCAGGCCGCCGAACAGTGCGCGGTTTACGTTGGCCAGCGATATCCACAAGCCAGCGCCGCCCGCACCCAGCACGATACCGACGGAGACTGCCCCCATCAGATTGGAGGGGGTTTGGTTGTCGGTGATGAGCAGCACAGTGGGTACCCAGACGAATAGCATCAGGCGCAACGTGGTGCCACTGCCCCAGAACACACTGGTTCCAAGCAGGCTGAAGCGCGCGTCTGGATTTCTGAACAAGCAGGAGAGCGAGGTCACAAATTTTTTCAGCAGCATCCACGGATGAAAACTTGCGTCTGATTTTTCTGCGGCCAGCGACGGGATAAACAAATTGGCAAATGTGGCCAGGGTGTATGCCGCCACCACGCCGCTGAATGCCGCATTCAGCGAATGATCTGCCAGCCAACCGCCCAGTATCACGCCGAGCAAAATGGCGACGATGGTGGAACCTTCCATCATACCGTTGGCGCGTACCAGCGAGACCGAGCCGAACATCTGCGCGAGGATTCCGTACTTTGCTGGCGAGTACATCGCCGCGCCTATGCCGATCATGGCGTAGGCGGTGAGCGGGTTGATGCCGGACACCATGGCGAGTGCGCCCGCGAGTTTAATCAAGTTCGCCACAAGCATCACGCGGCCTTTGGGAAAGCCGTCGGCGATTTGCCCGACGAAGGGTGCAAACAAAATGAAGGGCACAACGAAGGATTCTTGCAGCATCGGCACCAGATTTAGCAACCCCTGTGATTTCAAGATGGCGATGGCGGCAATAAGGATGGCGTTGTCGGCCAGCGCGGAAAGGAATTGCGCCACCAACACTGCTATCATACCTAATGAGAGCAGCGGCAGATTGAGGGATGTTCTTTGATTCGTCAAAACGGCGCGGATTGGGCTACTTCTGGTGGTGCGCGGGTGGGGAGCCCAACGATCTAACCAAGCTACACCGCTGAACTCGCACAGCAATTACGGATTTTGAGTTTTTCCGCCAGCTGCTGAACCAGAAGCGGCAGGCGCATCAGCTACTGGCTCAGGCTTGGTTTCAACTACGCCTGAAGTCGGCGCTCCCATCGCAGCCGGAGCAGCCATCGGTGCATCAGGTACTGACACAGGTTTGGTTTCCACTATACCTGAAGTCGGCGCTCCCACAGCAGCCGGAGCAGCCATCGGTGCAACAGTTCCTGCCATTGCTGGAGGAATATCTTTCGTTTCGATGTCATCAGCATTTTCTGCATTCTTAATTTTGTTAATCGCAGCATGGGCAAACTTGGAATGGCGACCATTGGCGTGTTCAGACAAATAAATCTCATATGCCTCGATCGTATTGATATCCTTGGCCGAGGTCCATGAGTCCATTTCATATCTCTCGTTACCATCGGAACTTTGCGTTTTATCTTCCGCCCACGCATTCCCGCCCAACAACAGCATCGCCGCGAACAACGTAATGACATAAGTTGATTTCTTCACGACCCCCCCTTTGCTGACCACCGAACTTTTCGCAACCTGATGAATTTCAGCAACCATCGCAAAGTGCTAAAACCGCGAAATGAAACCCACCCCCTTGATTTCGGGCAATTATACCTTTGATCAAAATACTATTTTTAATTTTGCTAAGTGCCAGTCTGCAAGCACCTAGCTCTTTGTATCACCCACCTGCAACACTAGCGAACGTTCTGCCAACAGCGAATGCAACCTGCGACTGTCGGAGCGCAGCACGGTGAATTGCCATTCGCCGATCTGGATTTGCTCACCGCGTTTGGGCAATTGACCTGCCGCTTTGAGCACGAGGCCGCCGATGGTGTCGTAGTCTTCGTCGCTGAACTGCGTGCCTAGTGTTTCGTTGAAATCGGCGATCTCGGTATCGGCTTTGACGCGCCAATGCGCATCATCCTGGCGGATGATATTGTCCTCGTCTTCATCGAAATCGTATTCGTCCGCGATGTCGCCGACGATCTGTTCCAGCACGTCTTCGATGGTGACCATGCCGCACACGCCGCCGTATTCATCCACCACCAGCGCGATGTGGTTGCGGTTGCTGCGGAAGTCGCGCAGCAGCACGTTGAGGCGTTTCGCTTCCGGCACGAACACTGCGGGGCGCAGCATGTCGCGCACGTTGAATTCTTCGCCCGCGTAATAACGCAACAGGTCTTTCGCCAGCAAAATGCCGATGATGTTGTCTTTGTCACCGTCGGTGACGGGAAAGCGCGAGTGCGCGGTTTCGATGACGTAGGGGATGAATTTTTCCGGCGGTTGGCTGATGTCGATGACATCCATCTGCGCGCGGGGAATCATGATCTCGCGCACCTGCTGTTCGGAAACCTGGATGACTCCTTCCATCATGGACAAGGCATCGGCATCCAGCAGGTTGCGCTCGTAAGCGCTGTGCAACAGGGAGATTAACTGCTCGCGGTCTTCCGGCTCGCGCAATAGCAGCGTGGAGAGCCGTTCCAACAGGGTGGGTTTGTTACTGTTACTTTCCGAACCGTCCATACAACACTTTTAACTAACCAGATAAGGCGCAGGATACCGCAATTTGAGCAGCAACGCTGTCTCGCGCTCCTCCATTGCTTCGGCCTCGCGCTTCTTTTCGTGATCGTAACCTTGCAGATGCAAGGCGGCGTGAATGGTGAGATGCGCGTAGTGCGCCAGCAATTCCTTGTCTTGCTCCTTGGCCTCGCGCGCCACTACCGGCGCGCAAATGACAACATCGCCATAAAGTACATCAGTATCGTCATAGACAAAGGTCAGCACATTGGTGGCGTAATCCTTGCCGCGATAACTCAGATTCAGCGCGCGCCCTTCGACTTCATCCACGATGCGCAACGCCATTTGTACATCCTGTTCCAGCGCGACTTTTACCCAGCGCCGGAGTTGCTGTCGCGTTGGCAGAATCTTGGCGTTGCTGGCGTATTGCACCGACAGTGAAAGTTTATGTAAGTTGCTCATGGTTGTGTCACCAATTCACCGCGTAACGTGTGCATGGTTCCCGACAGAATTCGCACATCCACGAAACGCCCTAACATGCCGGGTGAGCCGGCAAAGTTCACCACGCGGTTGTTTTCAGTGCGTCCAGCCAGTTCCTGCGCGTTTTTCCGCGAAATATTTTCCACCAGCACCCGCTGTACTGTGCCACCCATTGCGTCGCTGACCTGCCGTTCCAGTTCGGCGATGCGCGCTTGCACACGATGCAGGCGCGCCAGTTTGGTTTCATTTGGCGTGTCGTCAGCCATCTCCGCCGCAGGCGTACCCGGACGCGGGCTGAAGATAAAACTGAAGCTGGCGTCGAAACCGACGTCGTCGATGAGCTTCAGAGTCGCCTCAAAATCAGCCTCGGTCTCACCGGGGAAGCCAATAATGAAATCAGAAGTTATGGAAATATCTGGCCGTGCCGCGCGCAGTTTTCGCACGACTGATTTGTATTCCAGCGCGGTGTAGCCACGCTTCATCGCCGCCAGAATTCGATCCGAGCCGGATTGCACCGGCAGATGCAAATGTCCGGCCAACTTGGGAATGGTCGCGTACAGATCGATCAAACGCTGCGACATTTCGCGCGGATGCGAGGTGGTGAAGCGCAGACGCTGCACACTGGGCAATGCTGCCACCGCTTGCACCAGAAACGCGAAATCCACCGTATCGCCTTCTTCCGTTTCGCCCTGATAGGCATTTACATTCTGTCCCAGCAAGGTGATCTCGCCCACGCCCTGCGCCGTCAGACTTAGCACCTCGCGTAGCACGTCTGCCAGCGGACGCGACATCTCTTCGCCGCGCGTATAGGGCACCACACAGTAGGTGCAGTATTTGCTGCATCCTTCCATGATGGAAACAAAAGCGGTGCCGTGTGAGGTTTGCGCGGCGGGCACGTGGTCGAATTTCTCGATCTCGGGAAAACTGATGTCTACTTGCTGCTTACCGCTCGCACGCCGCTCCGCAATAAGTTGCGGCAGACGATGCAAGGTTTGCGGGCCGAACACCACATCCACATAGGGCGCACGTTTAATAATGGTGTCGCCTTCCTGACTGGCCACGCAGCCGCCCACGCCGATCAACAACTTTGGATTCCGTTGCTTCAAGGCTCGCGCGCGTCCCAGATCGGAAAATACTTTTTCCTCTGCTTTCTCACGAATTGAACACGTGTTGAACAAGATAACATCCGCCTCTTCCACATTATCGGTCAGCACCATCCCTTGATCGGCACACAGCACATCTGCCATCTTGTCCGAGTCGTACTCGTTCATCTGGCAACCATAGGTTTTTATATATAACTTTGTTTGCACATTTAATACCCTGAAGACTTGCTGACAATTGAGAGTCAACAACAAAGCCATTATTTTTCTGAGCCTTAGCAATAATATTGGAATATCTTATAAAAATACTCATATAATTAAAAAAGCATTAGTCGACTATTGTCATTATCAATGTTTAGCTAACTATTGCCATTCATTATAGATGTCATCCAAAACTGGCTCAAAAAGGGGAGAGAGATATGTCATATATTGCAGACGTAGCATCCATCGGTACCGCGATATTCTCGGTAATTTTTGCAGTGTGGATCACTATTCAGCTTTTCAGTAAAACAGAATAATCCACAACTAGTGGGAAGTTATTACTTGTAACGTCCCACATCAGTTCTCACTTGGCTTCCTTCTTCCCTACGGTGCATACCGTCAGGCTCTTGGTGTTATATTCAAAACTCTTGCCAATAAAATTTATTGTGCTACGATTTATTTTGTAGTTCCGTTGGTGTGTTTAATCTAAATCCTGTAGGGAGGTGTCAAAAATGTCATTTATCGCTGATATTGTAGCTCTCGGTTCGGCAGCATTTGTGGCAGTGTTTGCGTTGTGGATGTTGAAGCAACTTTTCGCCGACAATAACTAATTGCAATGCTGTTCCGCCCCAAATAATAAAGCTCCAGCTCATGCTGGAGCTTTATTATTTGGGGTAGGCGCTTATTACACGGGTTAAAGTCTACATAATCGGCTACGGATGGCTTTGCCGTTTTGAGATTCAATCTACGCTGTTAGCGGCAACACAATATGCACTTCCAAACCTCCTGCCGGGTGGTTCGTCAAAATCAATTCACCGTTGTGGCGCTGCACGATATTGCGCGCGATGCTCAAACCGAGCCCAGTTCCGCCAGTTTCACGCGAACGTGAGCGTTCTATGCGAAAGAACGGAGCGAATACTTTCTCCAGCAGGTCCGGCGGAATGCCGGGGCCGTAATCTCGAATACGAATGTGGCATTGGCGCGCGTCACGGCTCAATGTAACTTCTGCGCGCTGGCCATATTTCACCGCGTTGTCCAACAGGTTGGAAAGCGCGCGGCGCAAAGTCAGCGGATACGCCTTGAGTTGCACGGGCGTATGTTCAAGGTAAGCCACTTGTTGCCCAGCTTCCGCCGCATCACTACACAAACTGTCCAGCAGCGAATCGAGATCGAGCAGTTGCTTGACTTCGCTGGTATCCAGACTACGTGCCAATTCCAATCCTTCCTGCAACATCTGCTGCATGGCCTGCATGTCGCCGACCAATTTGTTGCGCAATGTTTCGTCCGGTAGTTTTTCCAGACGCAAACGCATGCGCGTGAGCGGGGTTTGCAAATCATGGGTGATCGCGGCCAGCATGCCGGTGCGTTCGCGCACATCTTCGTAGATGCGCTTCTGCATGCGGTTAAACGCGCGCGTGGCGACACGCACTTCATTGCTTCCCTGTTCCGGCAACGCTACACCCGCGCGTGAGATGTCGAGCTGGTCGGCAGCATCGGCCAGTTGCCGCAACGGACGCGTGGCGATGCGTGCCACCAGCCAGGCCAGCAAACCGATACATAGTGCAAAAAGCAGCAGGGCACTCCACACCGGCGGCGGGGAAGACATGCCGCGCATGCGCGGCAGGGGAATAATCAGCACCAGCGGGCTGCCATCATGCAATTCGATGAAAACACGCTGACACTGCGGCGTTGCATTCAGGTGACGCGACCAGCGCATTTGCGCTTCGCCGCAGTCTGCCTTGTTTGGCAATCCAGCCTCGATTCTTAAATTGCCCAACCGCTGCCGCAGTGCATCTTCAAGTAGCTGGTCTCTGGTAATGGGCGGCGCATTGTCAAATGATAGATGTCCCTGCATGCCCATGCTGTGAGGCGAGAGCAAAAAATCGTTGCGTTGCAGCAGCGGCGTGTCTTCCAGTGTATCGATTAGGTCGGCAATTTCGCTCGACAAGTGTTGCACGCGCACGCGGTCGAATATTTCCTGCTGCCTGGCATGGGTGAGCAACACCGTACCGGAAGCTGTCACGATCATGCCAACCAACAGAATAAGAAACAAGCGGCCATGCATGGAGCGAAAAATTGCAGTCATGTCATGTTCCCCTCTTTACTATGGTCGCCAACAAATAACCTTCGTTGCGTAGCGTCTTGATGAGTTTTGGTGAGCGCGCATCGTCGCCCAGTTTTTGACGCAGGCGGCTGATGTGCAGATCAATGGAACGATCCAGCGGATCGGTTTCGCGACCTTGGGTTAAGGTCAGCAACTGGTCGCGGTTAAGCGGCCGGTTGGGGCGCTCCAGCAAGGCTTTGAGCAAGCGGTATTCGCCCCCGGAAAGCATGACCACCAAGCCTTTGCTGTTTTGCAGTTGCCGCGTGCTGTCGTCCAGTGTCCAATCGGCGAAGTGCCACAATGCAGATGAGTTGGTTGAATCACTCACCGCTGTATTGCTGCGGCGCAACACGTTGCGGATGCGCACCAGCAATTCGCGCGGCTCGAATGGTTTGCACAGATAGTCGTCCGCCCCCATCTCCAGACCCAGAATGCGATCCAGCGGCGCGCTGCGTGCGGTCAGCATGATGACCGGAATGGCAGAATGCGCGCGCAGATCGCGGCACAACGTCAGCCCATCGCTACCGGGAAGCGTAAGGTCTAGCACGATCAGATCAATCGGCGTAGTGTCCAGCATTTGCTGCATGGAAGCGCCATCCTGTGCCGTGCTGATATGCCAGCCCTGCTCGCCGAGATAGTCGGCCAGCAGGCTGCGAATATCCGCATCGTCATCTACAATCAGGATGCGCGGCGCTGTGGTGGAGATGTTCATATAACGGACATTACAACGAAACTCGTTATCGCGGGCGACCGATACAAATCTGTACAAAATGTTCGCTGCCTGACATACGCCGGATACATGCGGCGGGTTAAATGGGCACCGTGCTTCACGGCACATCATTTTAGGCTGCTTCAAAGAATTCAAAATTCTAAGCAAGACAAGGCGCGAGCAAAAAATTGCGACGCAGCATATAAGCAATATGTAAGGAGAAATTTCTTGTGAGTAACGCAGTATTGCGACGAAGTTTGGATTCTTTGAAGTAGCCTCAACTTAACAATGGAGAACGATCATGAACAAGTCAGTGAAGATGATTATGGCGGGCATGGCGATTGTCGCACTATCGGCCAGCGTGTATGCGCGCGGCAACGAGGACTGTGATTACGGCGAACGCGGTTCGATGATGGGTAGAAATAGCGGGCGCTGGGAGAAAATGCGCGAACAGCATCAGACTGCGCTGCATGACAAGCTGAAACTGACCGTACAGCAGGAAACCGCTTGGAAGAAATTCGTGTCGGTCAAACCGGTAATGGATCCGGCGACGCGTCCAGATCCCGCAGAGATGGCCAAGCTGAACGCACCGCAGCGTCTGGAAAAAGGCCTGGAACATATGCATGCAATGGAGGCCCGACTGACCGAACATCTGGCAGCTCTGAAAGACTTCTATGCGGTGTTGACGCCGGAACAGCAAAAAATCTTTGACGATCAAATGCCCACTCCGGGCAAACGGGGCCCTGGGCGCGGCAGATAAGCATGGCCTGTGGAGATGCCCGTCATTAGGCGATCTGCATCAGGTATGTGGTGGAGATTGCCTATTGACGGGCATCTTCAGAAGGTGGGGTATTTTGCTGCAGGTTGCGCAAGTCATTTTGCCCAACCTGCATTCGTATTTTCAGATACAAGATTCAAAAACAAATTGACCGCGATTTACATCTACCCTCGTTAAAATCGGGTTGACGGATGCCGCGAGTTTGCACTGGCATCGACGAAAGGTTGCAAGTGAAGAGATTGCCACGCATTGTTCTATTGCTCATTCCGCTGGCCGGATGCGCGGTCGGGCCGGATTACGTCAAGCATGACCCCGCAGTGCCCGCGACCTGGGCCAACAGCGCGGGCGCGGGCAAGGTTAGCCAAGCGGGCGATGTCTCGCGCTGGTGGCAAACGCTGCACGATCCGCTGCTGACCGAGCTGATCGACGAAGCATTGCGCAACAGTCCCGACATGCGCAGCGCACAGGCCAAGCTGCGCGAGTCGCGTTCCCGGCTCGATTTGGCGGATGCCAATCTGTATCCCACCCTGGGCGCATCGCTCTCTGCCAGCAGAAGCAAGGGCAACGCCACCACCGGCACCGGTGCGACCGCCAATGTTTTCAACGCCGGATTCGATGCAAGCTGGGAGCCGGACATCTTCGGCGGACAGCGCCGCGCGCAGGAAGCCGCGAATGCCGACGCGGGTGCCACGCTGGCGAATCTTTACAACACCCAGGTCTCGCTGTCTGCCGAGGTGGCGCTGAACTATGTGCAGTTACGCAGCTACCAGAAGCAACTGGACATCGCCCGCAACAATCTGGCGGCGCAACGCGAGACGCTGCAAATCACCGAATGGCGCGAACAGGCCGGACTGGTCACCATGCTGGAAGTGGAACAGGCACGCGGTAATGTGCTGCAGACACAAGCCAGCATTCCCGCGCTTAATACCAACCTGACCAAAGCCGAAAACCGGCTGGCGATCTTGCTTGGCAAATTCCCTGCAGCGCTGCACGAAAAGCTGGCGACACCCGGCGCATTGCCCGTCTTGCCGGACAAAATTGCGCTCGGCATTCCCGCCGACACACTGCGCCAGCGTCCCGACGTGCAAGCCGCAGAAAGGCAGGTCGCTGCGGAAACCGCGCGCATCGGGCAGGATGCCGCCGCGCTGTACCCAAGCTTCACACTGAATGGCAGCCTTGGCTGGCAAGCTTTTACTGTGGGTGCGCTGGGCACCAGCAGTTCGCTGGCGCGCTCGTTCTCAGCCAGCATCGCGCAAAGTATCTTTGACGGCGGACGCCTGCGCAGCGTGCTCAAAGCGCAAAGCGCCGTACAGGAACAGGCGCTGATCGCCTACGAAAAAACCGTGCTGAGTGCACTGGAGGATGTGGAAAATTCACTGGCCGCTTACGCCAACAACCGCGAACGCGCGGCCGCCTTGCAACAGGCGGCCAGCTCCGCGCGCAACGCGGCGCAGATGGCCAGGCAGCGCTACGACAGCGGACTCATTGACTACCAGAGCGTGCTGGATACCGAACGCACCCGGCTTTCCAGCGAAGACAATCTGGCCGGTGCAGAGATGGATCAACTGACCGCGCTTATCGCACTGTACAAGGCCATGGGCGGAGGTTGGAGCGAGAACGTGACGACCATGAACACTGTGCAACCCCAACCAAATGAAAGCGGCAAATCATGAGCAACAACGATCTTGGCTCGCGCAAGAAACAGCTTTTTGACCTCGTCAATTCCGGACGGGTCGGCAAGATTAATAAGGCACGCTGGATCGCTGCTGTGGTTGTCGCGCTCGTGCTCGGCTGGTACTTCTATCCATCCGGCAGTAGCAACGGCGTGCGCTACCTGACCGAGGAAGCAGCCAAAGGCGATCTGGTGGTGACGGTATCGGCCACCGGCAACCTGCTGCCCACCAATCAGGTAGACGTGGGCAGCGAACTTTCCGGTATCGTCGATGCGGTGCTGGTGGACGAGAACGACATCGTCAAGCGCGGACAGCCACTGGTGCGGCTTGATCTTTCCAAGTTGAACGATCAGGTTACCAAGTCCAAAGCCGCCGTGGAGGATGCCAAGGCGCAAGTGGAACAGATGCAGGCCACGGTGAAAGAATCCAAGGCCAATCTGGCGCGCCTGAGCTGGGTGTCCGAGTTGTCGCACGGCAAGGTTCCTTCCAAAGCCGAGTTGGACACAGGTGTGGCCACGTTCTCGCGCGCCGAGGCGAATGAAGCCAGCGCGCGCGCCAACGAGGCGCAGGCGGATGCCACGTTGCGTTCGGATCAAACCAACCTGTCCAAGGCCACCATTCGTTCGCCGATTAACGGCATCGTGCTGATCCGCAAGATCGAACCGGGGCAAACGGTAGCCGCGTCGCTGCAAGCGCCGGTGCTGTTCACGCTGGCGGAAGATCTGTCGAACATGCAATTGCAAGTGAATGTGGATGAAGCCGATGTGAGTCAGGTCAAACCGGGACAACCGGCGCGCTTTACCGTCGACGCCTGGCCCGGCCGCAAATTTCCGGCCGAGATCGTGCGCGTGGGATTTGGCGCGCAAACCACGGATGCCGTGGTGACCTACAAAACCATACTCAATGTATCCAACCGCGATTTGAGTTTGCGTCCCGGCATGACGGCCACGGCGGAAATCACCACGGCAAAACACGAGGGTGTATTGCTGGTGCCCAATGCGGCACTGCGTTTCACCCCGCCGCAAACCGCGCCTGCCGAAAAGAAAGGCTCGTTTGTTTCAAGTTTGTTTCCGCGCGGCCCCGCGCGGCCCAAACTAGCGAAAACCGTTCCCGACAAAGCAGCCAGCACAACCCGGAAAATCTGGTTATTGCAGGAGGACAAGCCCGTTGCCATCGAAGTCAAAATCGGACTGACCAACGGACGCTACACCGAAATTGTGAGCGGTGAATTGCAGCCCGGCATGGCCGTCATTACCGGAACACAGAAGATCGCAAAATGAGTAACAAAAAATTTTCATTCAAGTTCGAGATCAAAGAGCCGTTCGTGGTGTACCCGCAAGGGGTAGGCCGTGGCTGTAAGGGGCATTCGCCCCAACAGCACACGCTCAGCTTGTCGAACCATGAATGGCCCTTCGACAAGCTCAGGGCGAACGGCCTGGTGGATGTGCGATGAATAACGCGACCATCCCCGCCGCAGATAGCGCGCTCATCTCCCTGTCCGCCATCACCAAAACTTACGGTCAGGGACAAGCGGCTTTGCAAGCGCTGGGCGGTATTGACCTGTCGGTGCAACAAGGCGAGTTCGTGGCCATCATGGGGCCCAGCGGTTCGGGCAAATCGACGGCGATGAATATCCTCGGTTGTCTGGACACGCCGACTTCCGGCGCATACGTCTTCGACGGCATGCACGTCGAACATTTGACGCGCGATCAACGCGCGCTGTTGCGCCGCAATTATCTGGGCTTCGTGTTTCAGGGCTTCAATCTGCTGGCGCGCACCTCGGCGCAGGAGAATGTAGAACTGCCGCTGCTGTATCGCGGCGAAACTGCCGAGGCACGCCACCAGATGGCCAAAGCGGCGCTTGCATCGGTCGGACTCAATGGCTGGGAACACCATACTTCCTCGGAGCTTTCCGGCGGCCAGCAGCAGCGCGTGGCTATCGCGCGCGCCATCGTGACCAACCCCAAGGTGCTGCTCGCCGACGAACCGACCGGCAATCTGGATTCCAAGCGCGGCCACGAGATCATGGATCTGCTGGTCAGCATGAACCGCGATCACGGCATCACGATTTTGATGGTGACGCATGAGCCGGACATCGCCGCTTACGGCAAACGCACCGTGCATTTCGTCGATGGTGTCGTCGAAAGCGACAAGCTTAACGAGGTGACCTGATGGGCTGGACCACCATACTGCTCGCGTTGCGCGAAATACGGCGCAACCTGATGCGTTCCTTTCTCACCGTGCTGGGCATCGTCATCGGTGTCGCGGCGGTGATCACCATGGTCACGCTGGGCAACGGTGCGACGCAATCGGTTTCGGACCAGATCACCAGCCTGGGCAGCAATCTGGTGATGCTGCGGCCGGGTCAGCGCATGGGGCACGACAGCGGTTCGACCGCGCCCAACTTCAAGGTGGATGATGTGGAAGCGATCAAAACGCAGATCGTATCGCTCAACGCCGTGGCACCCACGGTGGGACGCAGCGCGGTACTGGTCGTGGGAACAAAAAACTGGACATCCAGCATCACCGGAACCAACAGCGATTTCTTCGTCGCAGGCAACTGGTCGCTGGCTGAAGGACGCATTTTCAACGACAGCGAAGAACGTTCCGGCAAAGCCGTGTGCATCGTCGGCGCCACCGTGCAGCATGAACTGTTCGACCAAAACAGCCCGGTGGGCGAAGAGATTCGCATCAAGCAGTTTTCCTGCGAAGTGATCGGCCTGCTCGCCGCCAAAGGCCAGAGTGCCATGGGCCGGGATCAGGATGATGTGGTCGTCATGCCGTTGCGCACGGTACAGCGGCGACTGACCGGCAGCACGGACGTCACCACCATTTTGATCTCGGTGAAAGATGGCGCATCGACCGATCAGGTGATTGATGATTTAACTTTGCTGATGCGCGAACGCCGCAAAATTTCGGTAGATGAAGACGATAATTTCAGCGTGCTCGATACCAAGGAGATCGCGCGCACCCTATCCGGTGCCATCGGCACCATGACCGCATTGCTGGGCGCAGTCGCCGCCGTGAGCCTACTGGTCGGCGGCATCGGCATCATGAACATCATGCTGGTATCGGTGACTGAGCGCACGCGCGAGATCGGCATCCGTCTCGCCATCGGCGCGCTGGAAAAAGAAGTGCTGATGCAGTTCCTCACCGAGGCGGTCGCGCTATCGGCCTGCGGCGGATTGATCGGCATCCTGCTCGCGGCCATTGCCTGCTACGGGCTTTCCGGCTTGCTAGAGTTGCCGTTTACCTTCGACCCCGGCATCAACCTGCTGGCCTTCGGCTTCTCCGCCGCCATCGGCGTTATCTTCGGTTTTGTTCCGGCCAGACGTGCGGCGCGGCTTGATCCGATAGATGCGCTGAGGCACGAGTAGCTGGAGACACAGAAATCCGGCTTGTCCGTCATTCCGGCGCAGGCCGGAATCCAGTCGAAAAATAATTACCCGCGAATGCGGTCCAACATTGCTGTTTTGTCCGCTTCGCGGAGTGTTTGTTTACTCTGGATTCCGGCCTGCGCCGGAATGACGGGAAATTAATTTCAGCAGAACGAATCACACACCCGCCCACCACAACCGCAATCTAAGCCCTATTCCCGTGGTGTAACCGACTTCGACGAAACTGATTTTGCCATCCGGCGCGATGATGAAGCTGGCAGGTACGGCATGCACACCCCATGCGTTCGAGATGCTGCCATCCGTGTCGTTCACCACCGGAAAACTGGTTCCCTGCTCTTTCATATACCGCACCACTTGTTGCGGATTGCCACTTTGCATGGCGATGGTCATGACATCGTGATTGCCATGCGCGAGGTCTGCGATGGAACTCTGTTCAGCACGACAGACGGGACACCACGTCGCCCAGAAATGCACCAGCACGGGATGGCCGGGATGCGCGGGCAGTTGCCAGGATTGCCCGGCGAGCGTCACGCCTTGCAACACAGGCGCTACGCCGCTCACCATATCGCGTTGCTGCCAGAGGCGGATGCCCGCAACCACCACAACGAACAGCAGCACTTCGATGGCAATGCTGCGCCATTTGGTAAAGCGCGATTTGGTTTTGGTTTCGGCGGTCATGTTTTATCGCAAGCTAATAAACACGGGCATCTCCAGCGGGTGCAATACGTATATCGCCTATTGACGGGAATCTCCAACAGGTGGGTTATTCGAAATCGCCCCACGGGTTTTTGCTGCTGCCCTTGGTGCTGGTCTCGAAACGTTCAATGTCGCGCCGATCACGCTTGGTGGGGCGGCCTTTGAAAGTCGGTAGCGGCAGGGCTTTGTTCTGTTCGGCGATCACGGCGCGGCGGGCGCGACTCTCGTCGGTTTCGCGGTAGAGTTTCTGCGCTTCCGGTGCCGGACCGCGCCGATTGGAAATGCCCAGCACTTCGATTTCAAAATGATATTGCCCGAGCCGGATCACCAGCATGTCGCCCGCGCCGACTGTCTTGGCCGGTTTGATGCGCACTTCGTTCATCGTCACCTTGCCGCTCTCCACCGCATCGACAGCCAGACTGCGCGTCTTGAAAAATCGCGCCGCCCACAGCCATTTATCGATACGCAGTTTGTCGGCGGAGTCGGTCATATTTTTGCCTGCCTGCGGCGAAACACATACACCGCCGATTCCAATTCTGGCGGCACCAGCATTGCGCCCAGCGCTTTGTCTTCCTCAAGGGTAAAAGCCGACTGCTGTTGATAGTCTTTCCAATTGCCGAAGGCGAACTGATGACGACTGCCGATGACGATATAGAGTTGCACGCTGGGCGTATTGAACATGTGGCGTTCAAAATCGTTTTGCGCCGGTGGCCACGAGCAAATGACCACCTCCGGTGCGTAAGCGACCAGCGCTTCCCGCGCGCCAAGTTTTTCGACCCATGCAGGATATTGCACGGCAGTGCTCCAGCCGTGATTGTCTGTTGCGCTGAGTTGCACACCTTGCTCCTTCAGGAAGCGCGTCAAAGTTCCGTCACCTGCGCCGATCTCCAGACAGCTTTTATTGGCGATCATCCCGGCTAATGCCTTGATCAGCGCACGCGAATAGAAACAGTAGATTCCCTTGGGTTGTACCAGCGGCATGAGCCATTTTTTCTGCCAGACCAGCGGCCAAAGCAAACGAAACCAGAACAGGGAAACCGGCTTGCGCTCAAGTCCGCTGCTAAACAGTAACTTTTGCGCGATGTAGCCATTGAACATATTGAAGCGCAGCTTGCCTTTCTTGATGTTCGTATCTGCCACCAAGGTGGACAGGCAGAGTTTTTTGACAGACTCGTGCGCCATGCGGCTGCGGACATATTGCGACAGTGCGGCGGCTTGCATGTTGGGTAGCCGTTTCCCGCTGGCAGGTTTTTCCAATGAGGACAAACGCTCCAAATATACCTTCAACTCTTCCGCCAAACCGCGCGCCACGATGGCGGAAATATCTGTTTGCACTGTCGCCCATTCTTGCGGGTATCTGGCGCAAAGTTCGTCCAAAGAGGGATTCGTTTTGAGCCACTCCAACGCTTGCGTATAACCCTCTTGCTTCATGCAATGGCTTACTTCACGCAGTCCACGTAATACACGCGGTCGCCGTTGTCTTTCTCGGATACGAGACCGTGGATATCGGTCTCGAAACCGGGGAAGCGTTTGTTGAAATCGCGCGCGAACCTGAGGTAATCGACGATGGTTTTGTTGAAGCGTTCGCCCGGGATCAGCAGCGGGATGCCCGGCGGATAAGGGGTGAGCAGCACGGCGGTGATGCGTCCTTCCAGGTCGTCGATGGACACGCGATCAATCTCGCCGTGCGCCATTTTGGCGAAGGCATCCGACGGTTTCATCGCGGGCACCATGCTGGACAGATACATCTCGGTGGTGAGACGCGCCACGTCGTTGGCTTTGTAGATGCCGTGGATCTGGTCGCACAGATCGCGCAGGCCGATCTTTTCATAGCGCGGATTCTTGGCGATAAATTCCGGCAGCACGCGCCACAGCGGCTGGTTCTTGTCGTAGTCGTCCTTGAACTGTTGCAACTCGGTCACCATGCTGTTCCAGCGGCCCTTGGTGATGCCGATGGTGAACATGATGAAGAAGGAATACAGGCCGCATTTCTCCACCACAACGCCGTGTTCGGACAGGTATTTGGTGACGATGCTGGCGGGGATGCCGCTGTCGGCGAAATCGCCGTCAACATCCAGTCCCGGCGTGACCACAGTGGCCTTGATCGGGTCGAGCATGTTGAAGCCTTCGGCCAGTTTGCCGAAGCCGTGCCAGCGGTCGTCACCGCGCAGCACCCAGTCGTCGCGTTCGGCCATGCCTTCTTCGGAAAGATAATCCGGCCCCCACACTTTGAACCACCAGTCCGCGCCGAACTCGGCATCGACCTTGCGCATAGCGCGGCGGAAATCCAGCGCTTCGCAGATGCTTTCTTCCACCAGTGACGTGCCGCCCGGCGGTTCCATCATCGCGGCCGCCACGTCGCACGAGGCGATGATGGCGTATTGCGGCGAAGTGGAGGTGTGCATCAGATAGGCTTCGTTGAAACAGTCGCGGTCGAGTTTGCGCGACTCGCTGTCGCGCACTAGTATCTGTGAGGCTTGACTCAGACCTGCCAGCAATTTGTGCGTGGATTGCGTGGAGAAGATCATGGATTCCTTGGCGCGCGGACGGCCTTTGCCGATAGCGTGCATGCTCCGGTAAAAATCGTGGAACGCCGCGTGCGGCAGCCACGCCTCGTCGAAGTGCAACGCGTCGATTCTGCCGTCCAGCATCTCTTTCAGCATTTCCACGTTGTACATCACGCCGTCGTAGGTGCTCTGGGTGATGGTGAGGATGCGCGGCTTCTTGGTCTTGTCTTTGATGAACGGATTGGCGTCGATCTTCTTCTGGATATTCGCCATTTCGAATTCGGATTTCGGTATCGGGCCGATGATGCCGAAGTTGTTGCGCGTCGGCGTGAGGAACACCGGCACCGCGCCGGTCATCATGATCGCGTGCAAAATGGATTTGTGGCAATTCCTATCCACCACCACGATGTCGTCCGGTGCCACCATGGAGTGCCACACGATCTTGTTGGAAGTCGAAGTACCGTTGGTGACAAAGAACAAATGATCGGCGTTGAAGATGCGCGCCGCGTTGCGCTCGGAAGCCGCCACCGGGCCGGTGTGGTCGAGCAATTGGCCCAGCTCGTCCACCGCATTGCACACGTCGGCGCGCAGCATGTTCTCGCCGAAGAACTGGTGGAACATGCGGCCCACCGGCGACTTCAAAAACGCCACACCGCCGGAGTGCCCGGGGCAATGCCATGAGTAAGAACCGTCCTGCGCATAACCCACCAGCGCGCGGAAGAACGGCGGCGCCAGCGAATCCAGATAGGTGCGCGCCTCGCGGATGATGTGGCGCGCCACGAACTCCGGCGTGTCCTCGTGCATGTGAATGAAGCCGTGCAACTCGCGCAGGATGTCGTTCGGAATGTGGCGCGAAGTGCGCGTCTCACCGTACAGATAGATCGGGATGTCGGAATTCTTGTAGCGAATCTCTTCCACGAATGCGCGCAAAGTGCGCAACGCCACTTCCGTCTCTTCCTCGCTGCCTGCGCCAAATTCCTCATCGTCAATGGACAACACGAACGCCGATGCGCGGCTCTGCTGCTGCGCAAACGAAGTGAGATCACCATAACTGGTCATCCCCACCACTTCGATCCCCTCTTTTACGATTGCGTCGGCAAGTGCGCGAATGCCGTGACCGCTGGCATTCTCCGAGCGGTAATCTTCGTCGATGATGATGATAGGGAAATTGAATTTCATGGGTGACTCCTGACAGCGGGTAACAAGTTAAAAGTGGCGCGGATTGTCGCAGGTTTTTCGGCGACGTGGGAAATACGAAAGACGCTATTCGCGTGGCGGATAGGAGCTCTTAAGATGTGCGAGCAGTTCAATAAGTTCCTGCTTATTTGCGACACAGGCGATGACCTTGCCTGCAGTGGAACGCCAGAAAACTTGTTCGACTTGCAACATCATGTCTTCGGCAGGGTAACGCCGACCTGGCCCTGGTACTTGCCGCCACGGTCTTTGTACGAGGTCTCGCACACTTCGTCGCTCTCAAAGAACAGCACTTGCGCCACGCCTTCGTTGGCGTAGATCTTCGCGGGCAGCGGCGTGGTGTTGGAGAATTCCAGCGTTACATATCCTTCCCATTCCGGCTCGAACGGGGTGACGTTGACGATGATGCCGCAGCGCGCATAGGTCGATTTGCCCAAGCAGATGGTCAGCACGTTGCGCGGGATGCGGAAGTATTCGATGGTGCGTGCCAGCGCGAACGAGTTGGGCGGGATGATGCAGTAGTCGGCTTCCACGTTGACGAACGAACTCGGGTCGAAGTTCTTGGGATCGACGATGGTGCTGTTGATGTTGGTGAACAGCTTGAATTCGCGCGCACAGCGTATGTCGTAGCCGTAGCTGGATGTGCCATAGGACACGATCTTCTGCCCGTTCACTTCTTTCACTTGCTGCGGCTCGAACGGCTCGATCATGCCGGTTTGTTCCGCCATGCGGCGTATCCACTTGTCTGACTTGATGCTCATCTTGCTTCCTTGGCTGGGTTTATGCGGGCGCGATTTTACCCAATTCCGCTGGGGCGCGTGGGTTTTGCTACAATCGCGCCTCGTTAAAGGAATCCTGCAAAATGCCCCGTAAAATCCTCGTCACCTCCGCCCTGCCTTATGCCAATGGCAGTATCCACTTAGGCCATCTTGTCGAATACATCCAGACCGACATCTGGGTGCGCTTCCAGAAGATGCGCGGCAACACTTGCCACTACGTGTGCGCCGACGATACCCACGGCACGCCGATCATGCTGCGCGCCGAGAAGGAAGGCATTACCCCCGAACAACTGATCGCCCGCGTATGGCAGGAACACTACGATGACTTCGCCGCGTTCCACATCGAGTTCGACAACTACGGCTCTACCAACTCCGCCGAAAACAAGGAGTGCGCGCAAAGCATCTACCGCACGCTGAAAGCCAACGGCCTGATCGAAGTACGCTCCATCGAGCAGTATTACGACCCGGTGAAAAACATGTTCCTGCCGGATCGCTTCATCAAGGGCGAATGTCCCAAGTGCCACGCCAAAGACCAATACGGTGACAACTGCGAAGTGTGCGGCGCAGCCTACGCCCCCACCGATCTGATCAACCCGTTCTCCGCCGTGTCGGGCGCAGCACCCGTGTTGCGCAATTCCGACCATTACTTCTTCAAGCTCTCCTCACCCAGTTGCCAAAAGTTTTTGCGCGAATGGACAGTTGGGAAACTAACTAAAGAGCCGCCACTTCAAATAGAAGCCGCCAACAAGATGCAGGAATGGTTAGGCACGGAAGGATGGACAGACTCGGATGAGCACAAACTCTCCGACTGGGACATCTCGCGCGACGCGCCGTATTTCGGTTTCGAGATTCCCGATGCACCGGGCAAATATTTCTATGTGTGGCTGGATGCGCCGGTAGGTTACATGGGCAGCTTCAAGCAACTGTGCGCGAAAACCGGCATCAGTTTCGACGACTACTGGAAGCAAGGCTCCGATACCGAGCTATACCACTTCATCGGCAAGGACATCCTCTATTTCCACGCGTTGTTCTGGCCGGCCATGCTGCAACACGCCGGCTTCCGCACGCCGACCAAACTGTTCGCGCACGGCTTCCTCACCGTGAACGGCGAGAAGATGAGCAAATCGCGCGGCACCTTCATCACCGCGCGCAGCTATGTCGATCACATTAAGAACACCGAATACCTGCGCTACTACTACGCCGCAAAACTCAACGGCAGTATGGAAGACCTCGACCTGAACCTTGAGGATTTTGTGGCGAAGGTGAATAGCGACTTGATCGGGAAGTACATCAATATTGCGAGCCGGTGCGCTGGGTTTCTCACCAAATTTTTTGATGGGAAGTTGATTTTTCCCAACTCGAAACGTCTGCATGACGGCGCAATCTCAAGCGGTCAATTGGTATCCGAATCGTTTGAAGCCAGAGACTATGCTCGTGCGCTTCGCGATATCATGGCGATCGCTGACAGAATCAATGTCGAAATTGCTGCCACCGCACCATGGACTCTGGCCAAGGACGAAGCGCAACGCGAAGCGTTGCACGACATTTGCTCGCGCGCACTGCATGGCTTCTATGTGCTTTCGATCCTGTTGCGCCCGGTGCTGCCCGCGCTGACTTCACGCGTGGCACGCGAGCTGTTCGATATGTCCCGCGACTTCACATGGGACGATCTTGCTGCATTGCCAACGCACATCAACTCCTATCAACATTTGGCGACCCGCCTCGATCCCAAGCTGATCGAAGCGATGGTCGCCGCCAACCAGGAAAGTTTAAAACCCATGACCGAATCGCATTCCGAAACCCGACACGCCGAGCACCAGCAACACGCGATTTCACCCATCGCCGAAACCATCAGCATCGACGATTTCAGCAAGATCGACCTGCGCGTAGCGCACATCGTCAACGCCGAGCACGTGGAAGGTGCGGAGAAGTTGTTGAAGCTGACGCTGGACATCGGCGAGGAAAAACCGCGCACGGTGTTCGCGGGCATCAAGTCGGCTTACGATCCCGAAAAACTCAAAGGCCGCATGACGGTGATGGTCGCCAATCTCGCGCCGCGCAAGATGAAGTTCGGCCTGTCGGAAGGCATGGTGTTGGCGGCTTCGGGCGAAGCGCCGGGGTTGTTTGTTTTGTCGCCGGACGACGGCGCACAGCCGGGGATGCGCATCAAGTAAGCACGTTCAAAGCTCCTTGTGAAGATGCCTGTCAATAGGCGCTCTTCACGCACAGCATGATGCGGATCGCCTATTGACGGGAATCTTCATGATGTTTGGTTTAGTCCCTCGCCCGCAGGCGGGAGAGAGGAGTAAATGCGCTGAGCCGTAGGTTGTTTCTTTCCCATGCCACGCCTTGCATATGCAGGGCTTACTTTGCTCACCATAACCGCAAATTAGTTTCATGGATTATTTGTGAGCATTGGAATATTCTGTTCCAACTACTTCCACACACCGGAGCATGCCATGGACTACGACGTTCTCATCATCGGTTCCGGCCCCGCCGGACAACACGCGGCTTGGCAGGCTGCACGCATGGGCAAGCGGGCGGCGATCATCGAGCGCAAGCCGAAGATAGGCGGCGCGGGTTTGCAGACCGGCACGATTCCCAGCAAGGCGATGCGCGAGGTGGCTTATCAGCTTTCGCGTTCCGGCGGCATGCGTCAGGCATTCTCGCCCGACAGTCGCGTGCGTTACGGTTTGCTGGCGGATGCGGTACGGCGCAAGGAAGGCGTGATCGCGCAGCAGGAATCGGTTCTGCTGCAACGCATTTTGCGTCACGGCGTGGCGCTGATTCCGGGCGAGGCTTCGTTCGTGGATGCGCACACCATGCAGGTAGTCGATGCGACAGGCAAGATGCGCAACATCTCGGCAGAGGTCATCGTGCTGGCCAGCGGCTCGCGTCCGCGCCGCCCCGCCGCGATTCCGTTCGATAAAAAAACCGTGCTTGATTCCACTTCTATCCTGAACTTGCGCCAGATGCCTAACAGTCTGCTGGTGGTCGGCGGCGGCGTGATTGCGTGCGAATTCGTGTCCATTTTCGCGTCGCTCGGCGTGCAGGTGAGCGTGGTGGATAGCCATGCGCAATTGCTGGAATATCTGAGCGAGGACGTGGTGGACGTGTTGTGCGACAGCTTCAGCGGCATGGGCGTGACGCTGCACATGCAGCAGCGCGTCGCGGAGATTCGCCGCGAAGAAAGCGGCACGCTCACCGTGCTGGAAAGCGGCAAGCAGATACGCACCGATGCCGTGCTTTTCGCGCAAGGCCGCGAGCCGAACAGCGAAGGCTTGCAGGTTGCTAATGCGGGCATCGACATCAAGGACGGCTGGATCAGCGTCGATCAACATTTCCAGACTAACGTGCCGCACATCTTCGCTGTGGGCGATCTGATCGGTCGCCCTGCGCTCGCCTCCACCGGCATGGAACAGGGACGCGCAGCGGTGCTGTATGCCTTTGGCGGCGGCAAGCAGGAAATGGCGGAGAACCTGCCGATGGCGGTCTATACCATCCCGGAGATTTCCTACGTCGGCAAAACCGAAAAAGAAGTGCAAAAGGAGAACATTCCTTACATCATCGGACGCGCTTATTTCAAAGATAGCGCGCGCGGCCAGATCATCGGCGACGCACAAGGCATGCTGAAACTGATTGTGGATACGCGCAATGAGAAAATACTAGGTGTACATATTGTCGGCGAACAAGCCAGCGAACTGGTGCACATTGGGCAACTGGTGATGAACCTCAACGGCACGGTGCGCGACCTGGTCAGCAATGTCTTCAATTACCCAACACTGGCGGAATGCTACAAACTCGCAGCGGTGGATTGCACGCATCAGTTGGAGCAGCGCAAGGTTTCCTGACTGCCAACAAAAAGCCCTGCGATGCCGGGCTTTTTGTTTTGGAGATGTCCTTACACAACCCATTGGAAATAATTGAAACAATAATCGATCTCTGTTGTCTACTGTTTAGAAATATAGGTGGTATTAACCATAATGTTCAGCAATGGCGATACCCCTAGGAATTTGTGAGGAGTTTCTTATGCTTACCAACTTAGAGATGAGCAGTCCGGGGTTCGCTCATTCATCATCAAATGGAAGAGGCACAGTTTTTGTATATTCAACCCGATTACGGGTTGATGATTTTGTGCATGCAGAGGCGCCAAACAAGCAGCAACATCAAGGAGGAAGGGGCGAGGCTGAATCGGCAACACGGACGAAAATGATCGCTGCAGCCAAATTTCGAGATGAAGAAATGCGCAAGGAGGACAAACTTAAGGTCGCATTGTTTGATGATAATCACTTGTTTCGTAGTGGACTATGCGAGTTGCTCACTCACTGCTACGATTTCAATGTGATCGGCGCAGTCGGTTCTATCGAAGAAATGCGCACTTTGATTATGGAGCAGCCTGATTTATTGGTCATGGATATCCGCATGAAACCGGTGGACGGGCTTACCGCGCTGAGCCAATTGCGCAAAGCAGGATGCTACACTCCAGCAGTCATTTTGACCATGAGCGATTCTGAATTGGATTTTGGAATGGCGTTACGCGCTGGAGTTCGCGGCTATCTGCTCAAGGATATGGAACCGGACGAATTGGTGGATGCGATCAGGCGCATCGCAGCGGGCGAATTTGTGGTCGCACCACCCATGACAGAGAAGATGATCGAAGTGATGCGAGACGATCAGCACGGTGAAGAACCAAAGAATTTGCTTTCACTACTAACCGGACGTGAACTCGAAATCATGAAATTGTTATCTCGCGGAGACAGCAACAAATCGATCGCGCAAACCTTATCGATCAGTGCTGAAACAGTGAAACAGCATGTGCATCACATCTTCACCAAGCTCAATATGTCGTCAAGGGTAAAGGCCGCAATACTGTTCGCCAAGGAGCTTGAAAAGAACGAACAGTGATGAATCGACACCAAACCTTTGAAACGCAGCACCTGATTGAGAAACTGAGTTCATTGCGTAACGCGCCTAGACGTTAGTGCGATGATGCCCGGCGCGTTTTACCCAGCAACAGCTCTCGTGCAGCCAGTGCCTGGATAGCGGCAGTTTTAAGCCGGTGAAGATTCCATGCCTGACGCAGAGCATCGGTGCGCAGTTCATAGTTGACCCACTGTAGTTGAAGCAGGCTTTGCACTTGCGCCTCATTGATGGCTAGCAACACCGTCGATTTGTCCGGATAGTTGTTAATCAGAATGCTGGCCACGTCCGGGAGTTTCTGCCGAACATTACTCAGTAACTGAATACCTTCCATATCGGACAAATTTTGTGAGGCAATGACAAGGTCGCAATGGTTCTTTTCAATATGCGCAAGAGCAGCTTGTGCTGTTGTAAAGCTTTCCACTATGCATTTGAATTTCCGAGTCGGAATACCCTGATTTATTTCCTGTTGAATCACGTCGCATAGAGCATCATGCCCGCTTTCATCAGATAGCTCGCTGGAAATTAGAGTTAGCAGATGCTCGTCGCTTTCAACCAATACGATACGAAATGGGGCATCATCTTGATGCGTTTGTTCGGCGGAATGGCTATCGCGGGAAACAGCTGCTTGCGCCCGGCTTTTCAGGATTGCATCGTGATAAGCCAGGGCTTGCCCGATACTGGACAACAACTCATTTTGATCCCATGGCTTGGCGAGAAAGCGATAGATATGTGTTTCGTTAATGATGCGGATCAGTGAATTGATGTCGACTTCACCACTTAACAGCAAGCGTGGTGCATCAGGCTGCAGTTGTCCGAAATCTTTAAGAAATTCGAGACCGTTAATATCCGGCATCTTGTAATCCGCGACCACCAGATCGAACTGAGTTTCCCGACAACGCGCTAGCGCCTTCAGCGGATTGTCAAACGTCTCGATTTCGTAGTAGGATTTCAGCTCGCGCCGAAGCGCATTGAGTACGTTTTGTTCGTCGTCAACCAGCAATATCTTTTTCATGATGCTCTCCCGCATGGCAACTTGATACAGGAAATCAGAACCGAAAAATATTTTCGGACAAACCGCAGTCGGTGGGCATGATTTGCTTGTTTTGCCCGGCGCATAAAGCAATGAACATCTGCATCATATTCCCATAGAACTCCGATGCAAAGGCTTGCGGGACGGCAGGGTGTTGCAATTACGTTATTTCTTCGCGCTGATGGCGGTAAGGATGCCTTGCAGAATAGCGGTGGGCGTGGGCGGGCAGCCACTCACCACGACATCGACGGGGATGACGTTGGAAATTTTGCCGCAAGTGGCGTAACTCTCGCCGAAGATGCCGCCGTCGCATCCGCAATCGCCGATGGCGACCACCAGTTTGGGTTCGGGCGTGGCATCGTAGGTGCGCTTGAGTGCAATTTCCATATTGCGCGTTACCGGGCCAGTGACCAGCAGCAGGTCGGCATGGCGCGGACTGGCGACGAATTTGATGCCGAGACCTTCGATGTTGTAGTAGGCGTTGTTAACCGCGTGTATCTCCAGCTCGCAGCCGTTGCAGGAGCCGGCATCCACCATGCGAATCGCCAGTGCGCCATCGAACACGTCCAGTATCGCCAGCTGCAAACGCTGGTTATCAACGCGCATTGACTCGTCCGCCTGCGGCGGTGTTTCGGTCTTGATGCCCGTTTTGATGATCTGTTTGAGTATCTGGTACATCAGAGGTCCTGCCCTGAATAACTGAGGTTGAACGATTTATTGATGAGCGGAAAATCCGGCACGATATTATCGATGATGGCGTGTTCCAGCAGCGGCCAGTTTTGCCATGACGGATCGTGCGGGTGTACGCGCGTGAGGTTACCTTCGGCATCGGTATGAATTGCCACCATCACTTCGCCGCGCCAGCCTTCCACCATGCCGATACCGAAACCGTTGGCGGGCAGTTTATCTAGCGTGGTTGGCGCTTCATCTTCGTAGATCAGGTTGGCCAGTATCTCGCGTTGCAAGCGCAGCGACTCGAACAATTCTTCGAAGCGCACGATGGCGCGCGCCGCCACATCACCGTTGGGATAGGCCGCCATGCGCACGTCCAGCTTGTCGTAAGGCGCACAGGCGAACTGCACGCGCGCATCCCAAGCCTGCGCGCTGGCGCGTCCGGCCATGCCGCACAGGCCGAGCTGGTCGGCCAGTTTCGGCGTGACGGTGCCGGTGGTCATGAAGCGATCCTGCACGCCCGCATGTTCGTCGTAAATGCTGCGCAGCAAAGTCACTTCGCGTTGCAGCATGTCGCACTCTGCTTCGATGATGCGCTTGCCCTCGGAATTGATGTTCACGTTGACACCGCCTGGAACGATCTTGTCCATCAGGTAACGGTGGCCGAACAGTGTGGCGTTGTTGCGCAGCACTTGTTCCTTGAGGATCCAGAACTGGGCGAAGCCGAATGCCAGTGCCACGTCGTTGCCCAGATAGCCGAGGTCGCCCAAATGATTAGCGACGCGCTCGCGTTCCAGCAGCAAGGCGCGCAGCCACAGCGCGCGTTTGGTCGGTGTGACATTGGCGATGCTTTCTGCCGCCATCGCATAAGCCCACGCGTAGGCCACGGTGCTGTCGCCGCTGACGCGTCCGGCCAGTTTTGCTCCTTGCTGCAAACTCATGCTCTCGAAGCGTTTCTCGATGCCCTTGTGTACATAACCCAGACGCTCTTCCAGCCTCAACACGCGTTCGCCGATGATGGAGAAGCGAAAATGTCCCGGCTCGATGATGCCCGCATGTACCGGCCCGACCGGGATCTCGTGCACGCCTTGGCCTTCCACTTGCACGAAGGGATAGGCATCCTGTTCTGTGGTATTACTCGCCGCCGCATCGAAATCCTTGCGCAACGGAAAGCTGCCGCTGCGCCATGCGCCGTGGCGCAGCCATTTGCGATGGTCGTGACCTTCCTGCGCGTAGATGCCGAGCATGTCGTAAGCCGCGCGCTGCATGCGGTTGGCTGCGGGAAAGATGCGGCTGATGTCGGGATATACCGGTTGTTCTTCCGACAGTTTTATATTCAGGCAGACCAAGCCGTTTCCGGTCATCAGCGTCACGTGCAGCATGAAACCATTTCCTTGCTGGCGCGCATCGCTGCCCCACAGTGCCACCAACCTGCCGCCACCTTCGCGCACTTGCTGGCAGATGGTACGCAGATCATGCGGCGCGATCTCGCCCGACCATGCCGGAACGGCGTCGGTCATGCGGGTCAATTGCAGGTTGGGATGTTGGATCGGCATATTCTTTTACCCCAGTAAAGCCGCCGCCTGGCGATACCAGTCGGCCAGATAGGGAGGCATATACAAACCGAGCATCAGCACCAGCAACAAGTGGGCGAATACCGGGATCAGCGCAGGCGAATGCGGCAGTGGTTTGGCTGTTGTCTCGCCGAACACCACGGGCTGAATCTTGCCGAAGATGGCGGCGAACGCGACGCCCAGCGAGATCAGCAGGAACGGCGTCGCCCACGGATAGGAGTGCATGGCAGTGGTGATGATGAGAAATTCGCTGGAGAACACGCCGAACGGCGGCATGCCGAGAATGGCGACCGTGCCCAGCATCAGTCCCCAGCCGACGGTCGGGCTGACTTGCAGCAGGCCGCGGATGTTTTCCATCAATTGGGTTCCAGTCTGTTGCACCGCATGGCCGACCGCGAAGAAGATCGCCGACTTGGTCAGCGAGTGAACCGTCATGTGCAACATGCCGGCGAAAGTAGCCACCGGACCGCCCATGCCGAAGGCAAACGTGATCAGTCCCATGTGTTCGATGGAGGAGTAGGCGAACATTCGTTTGATGTCTCTTTGCCTGAACAACGAGTACGAAGCCACCGTAACCGACAACAGTCCGAAGCCCATCATCAGGTTGCCCGCGAAGTGCGTGCCCAGCGAACCATCGACCAGCACCTTGCTGCGTACCACCGCGCAAAACGCCACGTTGAGCAGCAGGCCGGACAGAACGGCGGAAACCGGTGTCGGGCCTTCCGCATGCGCATCCGGCAGCCAGCTATGCAACGGCACCAGACCGACTTTGGTGCCATAACCAACCAGCAAAAATACGAAGGCCAACTTGAGAACGGTCGGTTCCAGACCGCCCTTGACCTGATTCAAATGCGTCCATAACAGTGCTGTGCCGCCTTCGCCCAGCACGCGCTCGGCGGCGAAATACAGCAGGATGGTGCCAAACAGTGCCAGCGCGATGCCCACGCCGCACAGGATGAAATATTTCCAAGCAGCTTCCAAGCTGGCCGGAGTGCGATACAGACTAACCAGCAATACTGTAGTCAGCGTTGCCGCTTCCATGGCCACCCAAACAATGCCCATGTTGTTGGTGGTCAGTGCGACCAGCATGGCGAAGGTGAACAGTTGGTACATGCTGTAGTACAGATGCAACATGCCGACGGAGAGCTTGCCGTGATGCTGTTCGATGCGCATGTAGGGGCGCGAGAACAGCGAGGTGGTAAAAGCGACGAAAGCGGTGAGTGCCACAAGATATACATTGAACTGATCTATGAAGAACTGTTCGTGGAATGCGACTTGCGGCCCGGAGTCGATCACTCGCACGGTCAGCATAACCGCTGCAATGAAGGTAAAGAAACTCATCAGTGAATTGAGTTCCGCCGCCCACTGGCGCGAGCCGAACAAAGCTAGCAGCACACCGCCCAGCAGCGGGGTGAGCAACAGCACTAAGAGTTGCGTATCAATCATCCTTCAACTTCTCCATGTTGGTGATGTCCAGGCTGTCGAAGGTCTCGCGGATCTGGAAGAAGAAGATACCGAAAATAAAGGTGGCGACCAGCACGTCCAGCGCGATGCCAAGTTCCACTACCAGCGGCATGCCTTGCGTGGCGCTGGTGGCGGCGAAGAACAGGCCGTTCTCTAACGACAGGAAGGCCACCACTTGTGACACCGCTTTGCGCCGCGTGAGCATCATCAACAAGGACAGCAGCACGCTGGCCAGCGCGATGCCGATCAAGCCGCGCGTGATGCCTTCGGACATTTGCGAAATGGGCGCTGCCAGATTGAAAGCGAAGATCACCAACGCGATACCGACCAGCATGGTGGTGGGAATATTGATCATCGTTTCCACATCCCAACGCACGTTCAGCTTGCGGATCAGGCGGTGCAGCAACCACGGCAGCAGCAACACTTTGAGCAACAGCGTCAGCCCCGCCGAGTAATACAGATGATGCTGATCAGTGGAATAGGCCACGATAAACGTGCTGAGCGCCAATAGCGCACCCTGCCATGCGAACAAGTTGATCAGTGACAGAATGCGGCGTTGCGCCAGCATGGCAAAAGCGATCAGCAGCAGCAGCGCGGCTAGCAGGTTGATGAATTGCAGGGTGAGTGGAATATGCATTACACCCCCAACAGGAAGTGAATCAACAAACCCAGCACCGCGAGCAGGAAGGCCGTACCCAGAAACTCCGGCGCGCGAAAGATGCGCATCTTGGCGGTAACGGTTTCCAGTACGGCCAGACTCGCGCCTGCTAGCAGCAATTTCATCAGCAGCCAGATAATCGCCAGCGGCAGTCCCGCCCAGTTGCCTACTTCGGCGATACCATAAGGACAGAACAATGCAATACCCAAGGCAATATAGGCAAACAGCTTCAGGCTGCTGGCCCATTCAATAAGTGCCAAATGGCGCGCCGAATATTCCAGGATCATCGCCTCGTGGATCATGGTTAGTTCCAGATGGGTACTGGGATTGTCCACCGGAATACGCGCGTTCTCGGCCAGCAACACGATCACAAAGGCCAGCGCGGCAAAGGCCAGACTTGGATAGAGTACGAACTGATGATGTGCCAGAGTATCAACAATGTTAGGCAATTGGGTGGAGTGGCTGATCATCGAGGCGGTGAACAGCACCATCAGCAGTGCCGGTTCGGCCAGAAAGGAAACCAGCATCTCGCGCCTTGCGCCCAACGTGCCGAACGACGTGCCGATGTCCATCGCAGCGAGCGCGATGAACACCCGCGCCAGCGCGAACACGCCGACCAGCGCGATCACGTCGGCGGCTTGCGAGAACGGCAAATCCATCGCGATGATCGGGATGATCGCCGCCGCCAGCCACATGCAACCGAACACGATGTAGGGCGTGACGCGGAACAGCGGCGAAGCGTTGTACGCAATGACTGCATCCTTGTTGAGCAATTTGCGCAGCACGCGGTAAGGCTGCAATACACCCGCACCGGAACGGTTCTGCAACCAGGCCTGACACTGGTTGACCCAGCCGGTCAGCAAGGGTGCTGCCAATACCACCAGCAGCAGTTGCGCCAGTTGGAACAGGATGGCAAAAATGAGTTCGAGGTTCAGGCTCATACGAACACCAGCAAAACGATCAAAGTGACAAATGTGTAAGTCAGGTACAAATGGATGCGCCCGTGCTGCAACAGCCCGGCCAATGATGCCAGCTTTTCAGTGATGTGTTTGATCGGCAGATACAGGATGTACCACAGCCTATCATCGCTTTGCCCGTGGTAGCGCGGATGCGTGTCGAACGGGCTGGGCACTTCGCGTTCGATCTGGAAGAACGGTTCGAAAATGCGGCGGATCGGATTTCCGAAACCTTCGGCGGTATCCTGCATGCGCGGAGTCTGCGCGGGGAAACCGCAATCCCACGGCGGGCTGCGGCGCAGGCGGCCATGGTACAAACGACGCACGGCGATTGAAGTCAGCAACCACACGCCCAGTACCGCCAGCAGGAAATACAGTGGGCTATAGCTGGCACGTTCGGTATCCACCGGTGCCAGGAACACCCAATCGGTCGCGGCATTGCCCAGATGTGTACCCAGCACCATCTGCGTCACCATATCAAGCTGATGCACCACGAACACCGGCGCCAAGCCCAGCACCACGCAAGCCAGTGCCAGCCAGCCCATGCCGATGCGCTCCCAGGTGCCGGCATCATGCGCGTGTTCCAGCGCTTTCTCACGCGGCTGGCCGAGGAAGATCACGCCGTAGAATTTCACCATTACATATGCGGCCAGTGCCGCTGCCAGCGCGATCACCGCTGCCGCTACCGGCACCAGCATGTTGATGTAGTTGTTGGGCAATCCCGGCGACAACAGGAAAGCTTGTAACAGCAACCATTCCGAAACGAAACCGTTCAACGGCGGCAAGCCTGCAATCGCCAGCACACCGATCAGCATTAACACCGCCGCCCACGGCATGCGGTGAATCAATCCGCCCAATCGTCCCATGTTGCGCTCTCCGGTGGCATGCAGAATGGAGCCGGTACCAATGAACAGCAGGCTCTTGAACATGGCGTGGTTCAGGCTGTGATACAGGGTTGCGGTAAGCGCCAGCGCCGCCAGCGTATTTTTGCCGTACACGTGAAAAATGATGGTGAGGCCAATGCCAACCAGCAACAGGCCGATATTCTCGATGGAGGAATAAGCCAGCAGCCTCTTCATGTCGCCCTGCACGGCGGCGAACATCACGCCGAACACCGCAGTAATCAGTCCAAGCGCCAATGCCAGCACACCCCACCACCACAGTTGCGTGCCCAACAGATCGAAAGTTACGCGCAGAATGCCGTAGATCGCTGTCTTCAGCATTATACCGCTCATCAGCGCGGATACCGGCGAAGGCGCGGCGGGATGCGCTTCGGGCAACCACACATGCATCGGCAACACACCTGCCTTTGCTCCGAAACCGAACAGCGCCAGCAGGAAGGCCGCCGATGACCAGAACTGGGTCAGATGTCCAGCGCGCATCGCGTCGAACGTGTATGCACCAATACCCAATCCGGCCTGCATCACACCGAAGCTCAACAGGATGGAAATGGCACCGACATGCGCGATCAGCAGATAGAGATAGCCCGCTTTGCGGATATCGGGAACGCTGTGATCGGTGGTGACCAGAAAGTAGGAAGACAGCGCCATGGTTTCCCATGCCACCATGAACATGTAAGCATCATTCGCCAGCAACACCAGTGCCATGCCGACGAGGAACAAGTGATATTCGAGACACAACAGACCGAGCGTGCCGCCCGCCATGGTCTTGAAATAACCGGCGCTGAATATGGATATGCCCAACGACGCGCCGCCCAGCAGGATCAAAAAGAAAGCGGAAAGTTGATCGAGGCGCAGATGGAAAGGCAGATCGGGCAAACCGAGCGGCAACACCATGATGTTGGGAGAAGAGGCGAGCGCCCACATACCCGCGACCGCCAACAGCAGCGATACCATCGCGCTCAGCGGAAAAATGACGTTATTGATGAACTGCGGTTTGCGTTGCAGAAACAACCCGGCAACCCCGAGCGCTATCCAGAACTGAACCAGCCAACCAACTACATCCAACGGTAATATCCCAACGTCACCCATCTGGCGTTACTTGTGTCCCTATAATTAAATCTCTACAGGCTCAATTCTCCATCCCTTAGGACGAAAGCTGGTTGAAAACCAGCGCATTGAAGTTCGCATCTGATAGCTCGCTAGTTTGCTGTGTGGTGCTTTATTTTGCAACAATATTTTAAGTTTACTACCTTGTTCGAATGCAGTTCAAGAAACAAATCAATAAATTAGACTTAATACCCCAACAGCGTAACCCGAACGAGTTATTTGCTACGACTTTGACTCCTAATTATAGACACGGCACGAATTATCCGCGAACTTTATCGTGATTGAATTGCCGTATTTTGTATGAAAAAAGAAGACGCAAGAACACAAACAAGGGAGATACTTCACAAAAGGCGCAAGCAAGTCATTCACTTGCACTGAAGGGGATGTCAGTCATGCAAATTTTGAGCACAGCGGACTCAGTTGGTACGCCGTGAACACAGCGATCACGCGATATTCGGCAGCTGGGGTTGCCGCACTCAAGCCTGAAGGGCGAGAAAAGAAGCAATGCAGCGGACGAGTGCTGAACGAAGTACAAGAAACGGCAATTCGGCAAATCATCTGCGACAAGCGGCAGGAACAACTGAAGATGGAATTTGCGCTGTGGAATCGAGCTGCTGGCATGCAGTTGATTGAGCGCGAATGCGGAATCAAGCTCTCAGTGCGCGGAGTGGGGAAACTACTTCAAGCGCTGGGCATCGCGTTCCTGTTTTCTGCGCGTTCGCAGAGTTAAGCTCGCATTGTCATGCCACAGAACCTTGCAATTTTTCCGTGTGCATATCGCGCTGCTCAAAGATTCGTCTATGCTGCCAAACAGATTCGGGGAATACCCAATGCTTGCTTCCATACTTTGGTTTTAATCAATGCCCACTATTCATCAAATCGTCCGTATTCACCCGCGCCTGCTTACCTCGATAGCCGCAGGAATTTTTATCGGACTGACTATCCCTGCGCAATGGAGTCCGCTTACACGGGCGCTGATCGGCTGGAATGTCACGGTGTGGTCTTATCTGTGTTTGATGGCATGGCTGATGATGCGCGCAAGCCATGCCAGAGTGCGCATGCTCGCCGAGCAGGAGGACAAGAGTTCGATCAGTGTTCTGGCAATCATGTCGCTGGCTGCGGTGGTCAGTCTGGCAGCGATTGTCTTTGAGTTATCGACAGTCAAGACTTTGACTTTCAATAGTCGTCTGGCCCACTACGCGTTCACCGGCGCGACCGTATTCGGCTCATGGTGCCTGCTGGCAACCCTGTTCACCTTTCACTACGCACGGGTTTTTTACAGGTCGCCGCTAGCGCAGCGCGCACTGCGTTTTCCCGACAACGAGGAGAATCCAAACTATTGGGATTTTCTTTATTTCTCGTTCACTGTCGCAGTGGCAGCGCAAACATCCGATGTCTCGGTGATGTCCCGTTCGATGCGCAAGACCGTGCTCGCGCAATCGGTACTCAGTTTTTTATTCAACGTCGCCATCATTGGCCTGTCGATCAATATTGCCGCCGGATTAGTCGGGACATTAGTCTAGAGTTGCTCTGAATCAGCAGCCTCAAGCAACCTCCCCATCCACATAAAGCCAGCCCCCCTCTTCGCGCACGAAGCGGCTGACTTCATGCAGCCGATGCGCGCGCCCATTAACTTTGTAGCGTGCAACAAACTCGACGATGGCGTGTTCGGCATCTTGTTGTTCATGGCGTTTCACTTCCAATCCAAGCCACTTGGTATGCGTTTCTTCTGCCAGTCCCAATGCTGACGGGCGTGTCGACGGATGCCAGGTCGCCAGCATGTAGTCTTCACACAGCAATGTGTAAGCGGTGTAGCGCGAGCGCATAAGGGCTTCGGCGGTGGGGGCTGCTTCGTTATTATCCACGTAGCGTGCGCAACAAGCGATGTAAGGTTTGGTGCTGCCGCAGGGACAAAGGTTTGAATTTGATTTCATGATTGTGACAGTTGCCCGCTCATACCCTCCCACGGCGAGAGGTGATAAGCAGCGGAGGTATCTAACGCACAAACGCCTTGCGTCCGGCATACACCGCCGAAGCGCCCAGATATTCCTCGATGCGCATCAGTTGGTTGTATTTCTCCAGACGCTCGCCACGGCACGGTGCACCGGTCTTAAGGTGACCGGTGCCCAAGGCCACAGTGAGGTCGGCGATGAAACTGTCCACCGTTTCGCCGCTGCGATGCGACACCATCGCGCCCCAGTTGGCGCTGTAGGCGAGGTTCACGGCGGCGATCGTTTCGCTGAGTGTACCAATCTGATTGAGTTTGATCAGCACCGCGTTGGCCACATTTTCATCGATACCGCGCTGGATGCGATCCACGTTGGTCACGAACAAATCGTCTCCCACCAGTTCAAGCTTGTTACCCAGTTCGCGGTTCAACAATTTCCAGCCATCCCAGTCGTCCTCGGCCAAGCCGTCTTCCAGCACGACAAACGGATATTTCTTCGCCCACTCGGCATACATCGCCACCATTTCAGCGGCACTCACTTTGCGATTCTCGGTGCGCAGGTTGTACAAGCCGTCTTCGTAAAAACCGCTGGATGCCGGGTCGAGCGCGATCACCACATCGTCGCCTGGACGATAGCCCGCAGTTTCGATGGATTTGACGATCAGATCCATCGCATCCACATTGCGCTTCAGTGCGGGTGCGAAACCGCCTTCGTCGCCCACGCCCGTGGTGTAGCCAGCGTCCTTGAGCACTTTCTTCAACGTGTGATAAATCTCGCTGCCCCAGCGCAACGCTTCGGCAAAATTGGGCGCGCCCACCGGCGCGATCATGAATTCCTGCAAGTCGGTGCCTTGCCAATTGGCGTGTACGCCACCGTTGAGAATATTGAACATCGGCACCGGCAAGCGGTTTGCGGCGGCTCCACCGAGATAACGGAACAGCGGCAGATTGCATGCTTCCGCCGCCACGCGTGCCGTTGCCAGACTGACGCCGAGAATGGCGTTGGCACCGAGTTTTTCTTTGTGGGGCGTACCATCCAACTCAATCATGGCGCGATCTATCGCACCTTGATCGAGCGCATCCATACCGATGAGCGCGTCGGCGATTTCAGTATTGACATGGCCGACGGCTTTTTTCACACCTTTACCACCGTAGCGCTTCTTGTCGCCATCGCGCAATTCCAATGCTTCATGCACGCCGGTAGAGGCGCCGGACGGCACCGCCGCGCGACCGAAGGAACCATCTTCGAGAGTGACTTCTACTTCGACTGTAGGATTGCCGCGTGAGTCGAGAATTTCGCGGGCATGGATGCGTTCGATGCAGGTGTACATACGATTCTCCCCAAAGATTAAATGTCCGTTATCAAGCGGAGTAACCATAGCAGATTGTAAAACCATGTCTGTGCGTACAAACACTTATTGACGCGCAACCGCTCACTACATTGACCGTGTTACCAAACCGAATAGCCAGAGTACGCCGAGTTTAGTTCTGCCACAGCGGCGGTTCTTCCATCAGGGCGATCTGTTCGCGCAATTCAAGAATGCGATTCTGCCAATAGATTTGCGTGTTGAACCACGGGAAAGCGTGTTTGAAGGCGATGTCGTCCCAGCGCCGTGCCAACCATGCGGAATAGTGAATCAAACGCAAGGTGCGCAAGGCTTCGATGAGATGCAGTTCGCGCGCATCGAATTCATAAAAATCTTCGTAACCCGCGAGCACATCGCCCATCTGCCGCACGCGGTCTTCGCGTTCGCCGGACAGCAGCATCCACAGGTCTTGCACCGCTGGTCCCATGCGGCTGTCATCGAAGTCAACGAAGTGCGGGCCGTCGTCCGTCCACAGCACGTTGCCCGCATGGCAATCGCCATGCAAACGCAGTTGCTTCACTTCACCTGCCCTATCGAAACAATGCCGCACGCCATCCAGCGCTTGCTGCACCACGCTGCGATAAGCCGCGTCGATGTCCGCCGGAATGAAATTATTCGCCAGCAGAAAAGCGCGCGGTTCGATGCCGAAGGTATCGATGTTCAACGTGGGCCGATGCTGATAATCCTTGATCGCGCCGACGGCGTGGATACGTCCGAGAAAACGCCCCAGCCATTCCAGCGTGTCGCGGTTTTCCAGTTCCGGCGCGCGTCCGCCGTGTTTGGAGAAAACGGAAAAACGGAAGCCGTCGAACAGATGCAAAGTTGTACCATCGACCGCCAAGGCAGGAACGACGGGTATCTCGCGCTCGACCAATTCCTGCACGAAGGCATGTTCTTCGAGGATGGCTGCGTCCGTCCAGCGTGCCGGTCGATAGAACTTGGCGACCAGCGGCGTGCTGTCTTCGATACCGACTTGATACACACGGTTCTCGTAGCTGTTGAGCGCCAGCAAGCGACCGTCGCAACGCAGACCGATGCTTTCCAGCGCGTTTAAAACGCAGTCGGGGGTAAGCAGCGAATAGCTTGGTGTCGTCATGACCAACACCCTACTTCATTTTTTGAAATTCTGCACTTCAGCCAGCCCCAACGCATTCCAGCCTTCATGCCCCAGCTTGCGCATGGTCGCGATGTTCTTTTCGAAGATCGTTTCCGCTTCCGGGAATGCGGCCACTGCCTCGTCGATACTGGCTTCGCGGATCAGATGCAAAGTCGGGTACGGCGAGCGATTGGTGTAGTTGGTGATGTCGTCGAACTCGGTGTCGGCGAATTGATATTGCGGATGCATGCTGGCGACTTGCAGTTCGCCCGCCAGATCGATATCTTCCAGTGATGCATCCACCACTGCCAGAAAGTCGTTGTAGTCGAGGAAGTCGGTCAACACGTGCGGATGGATCAGCAGTATGGTGTCGATGTTGTCGCGGCTGGCTTCGGCCAGCACTTCCAGTTCGCGCAGCACATCGACCAATAATTCCTCCGGCGTTTGCGCCGCACTCACGAAGTAGCGGATCTGGTTCTTGACGTGGACGCCCTTGGCGAACGGGCACAGGTTAAGACCGATCACCGCGCGCTCCAGCCAGAGTTTGGTGGCAGCGATGGCCTCTTCGTTGCTAACTGTGTCGCTCATTAACGACCGCGTCCGCCGGAACGATGCTGCGCCGAAGCGGGAGCTGCGCCACGTCCTGCGCCGCCCGCCGGTTTGCCGCCTGTGCCAGTACGCGGTGCGCCACCGCTACGTGCTTGCCCGCCGCCTGTGCGCGCTTGTCCGCCAGCCGCGCGCGGTGCGGATTGGCTGCGTCCTTGTCCCTGTCCGCGTCCGCCCTGACCACGGTTTTGTCCGTTCAAGATCGGTTCGGCTTTGATGCGCGGATCGGGTTCGAAGCCGGGCACTTGCACCACGGGAATCTCGCGCTTGATGAGGCGTTCGATGTCGCTCAGCAATTTCTTTTCGTCGATGCACACCAGCGAACTGGCTTCGCCGTTGCTGCCCGCGCGTCCGGTGCGTCCGATGCGGTGCACGTAATCTTCCGGCACGTTGGGCAATTCAAAATTCACCACGTGCGGCAGTTCGACAATGTCGATGCCGCGCGCGGCGATGTCGGTTGCCACCAGCACTTGCAGCTTGGCGGTTTTGAATTCAGCCAGTGCGCGCGTGCGCGCCGCCTGACTCTTGTTGCCGTGGATCGCCAGCGAAGGGATGCCTTCCTTGTTCAGATGATCCGCGAGGTTGTTCGCGCCATGCTTGGTGCGGGTGAACACCAGTACCTGGAACCAGTTGTGTTCCTTGATGAGATGCGTAAGCAGCGTGCGTTTTTTCTCACGGTCCACCGGATACACGCGTTGCTCGATCAACTCGGCAGTCGCATTGCGGCGCGCCACTTCGATCAGCACCGGATTATTGAGCAGGCCGTCGGCCAGCAGTTTGATCTCGTCGGAGAAGGTGGCGGAGAACAGCAGGTTCTGGCGTTTCTTGGGCAGCACGGCAAGCACGCGCTTGATGTCGCGGATGAAGCCCATGTCCAGCATGCGGTCGGCTTCGTCCAGCACCAGTATTTCGACGTGCGACAGATCAACGGTTTTTTGATGCAAGTGGTCGAGCAAACGTCCCGGTGTCGCCACCAGAATATCCACGCGGCCATGCAGTTGTTTGATCTGTGGATTGATGTTCACGCCGCCGAACATCATCATGGATTTCAGCGGCAAGTGTTTGCCGTAGATGCGCACGCTTTCTTCCACTTGTGCGGCGAGTTCACGCGTGGGCGTAAGCACCAGTGCGCGGATGTGACCTTTGCCGATCACTTGTTTATCAGCGAGAAGCTGCAACAGCGGCAATGTGAAACCGGCGGTTTTGCCGGTGCCGGTCTGCGCGCCGCCCATCAGATCGCCGCCTTTCAAAATTACGGGAATAGCTTGCGCCTGAATCGGCGTGGGTTCGGTATAACCGCGCTCGGTAACGGCGCGGACGAGCTCTGAGGACAAGCCGAGGGATGCGAATGACATAATGATTTTCTTTCTTGATACAAACGGCCTGTCGTTCTTGATTTGAACGCCAGTCTGAGGCTGAATGAGGTGGATATTGCGAACCGGAAACGGCGGCAACAACTAGACTGAAACGATGTCGCGGCGCGCATTGTAACAGCAAGGAGCGCCGCAAGATGCTCATTCGCTGCGTGAAATCACGAATCGCAACAACCACCTTCTCTGCAAGCCAATAGATTCGGCATTCTCCATCAATCGTCAATGAAGAACGCCTAATGACGGGCGTTGCGGAGAAGGTGGTGTTATAAAACCTTGCTAGACGTTAAACAGGAAATTCATCACGTCGCCGTCCTGCACTACGTATTCTTTTCCTTCGACGCGCATCTTGCCCGCTTCTTTCGCGCCGTGTTCGCCTTTGCAGGCGATGAAGTCGGCGAAGGCGATGGTCTGCGCGCGGATGAAGCCTTTTTCGAAATCGGTGTGGATGACGCCGGCGGCTTGCGGGGCGGTGTCGCCTTTGTGGATGGTCCAGGCGCGCACTTCTTTGACGCCTGCGGTGAAGTAAGTTTGCAGGCCGAGCAGATTGTAGCCGGTGCGGATCAACTTGTTCAGGCCGGGTTCGTCGAGGCCGAGGTCAGCGAGGAATTCCAGTTTGTCGGCATCGTCGAGATCGGCCAGTTCGGCCTCGATCTTGGCGCACAGCGCGACGACGGGCGCGCCCTCTTTCGCGGCGTGTGCGCGCAGCTTGTCCAGATGCGGGTTGTTCTCGAAGCCGTCTTCCAGCACGTTGCCGACATACATAGCGGGTTTGATGGTGAGCAGGCACAGCGGTTTGATGATGATCATTTCGTCATCACTCAAGTTGAAGGTGCGTGCCGGTTTGCCTTCATTCAGATGCGGCAGCAATTTCTCCAGAATGGCGACCAGTTTCTGCGCGTCCTTGTCGCCGGACTTGGCTTTTTTGCCGTCGCGCTGGATGGTGCGTTCCACCACAGCGAGGTCGGCCAGCGCCAGTTCGGTGAGGATGACTTCGATGTCTGAAATGGGATCGACCTTGCCCGCCACGTGCACCACGTTCTCATCGTCGAAGCAGCGCACAACGTTGACGATGGCATCGGTCTCACGGATGTTGGCGAGGAACTGGTTGCCCAGACCTTCGCCCTTGGATGCACCCGCCACCAAGCCCGCGATGTCGACAAACTCGACGATGGCCGGTTGCATGCGTTGCGGTTTGACGATCTTCGCCAGTTCGTCCATGCGCGGGTCGGGCACTTCGACGATACCGACGTTAGGCTCGATGGTGCAGAAGGGGTAGTTCTCCGCCGCGATGCCCGCCTTGGTAAGCGCGTTGAACAGTGTGGATTTGCCCACGTTGGGGAGACCGACGATACCGCATTTGAGACTCATGTAAATTCCTTAATAATCAATGCACCATCAAGCCTAACGTCGGTATCGTCGAAGTGCCCGATCCGCTAGAGGCCGCTAGTCGATGGTGAATGGTAGTTGGGACAAAAAAGCAAAATCAGGGCGTTTTTTCAACGATTTTGTATTGGTTTTGTCTTGGAGAACATGGCGATTATAACCCTCTCGGAAGCTCTACTCAAAAGGCTTTCTGCCACTGACAGCCGCATCCTACGGGACAAGGTTTTGTGCGGATTTTGTCTAAAGATCAACAAACGTAGCAGCACTTTCCTCGAAGCGACTAGTGTTTGAGGTCAGCAGATGGCTGATGCGTCTGTGGGCTTCACGATTCAAGTTGCATTTCAGCTCATCCGGCTTGAATGCCTTGAAAAATAAAAACCCCCTCAAAAGAGGGGGAAAAGTCCTGCTTTTAAAAGATACCACACGGGAGACGGTGGAACTTTTAACCGTTGAGGAGGGGTGCTCCCAACTGAGTATATTATTATATACTTATATTACGAGTGTCAAGAAATTTAATTCACAATGAATGCTGAACGGGTTCTTGGAAGTGGAAGAAAATTTGATTGGCCTACTGACCTTCCCCCGGTTTTTCGTCTTCCAAGAGCGTGGCACACAAGCTGTTGGAGGTTTTCTCTGTGTGCTCTGTGTCTCTGTAGCTAAAAATATTTTTACGCACTATGCAGCTTTAACATCGCTGCTTCCATCTTGCCTTCGATGACGAGCGGAGCGACATCTTGTGCGCGTTGCAACGCTTCATCAATCAAAATCTGCTCTTCCTTGCGCGGTGCATTCAGCACGTAATTCACCACTTCGCTGCGTTCGCCCGGATGACCAACACCAACGCGCAAGCGCCAGAACTCTTTGGTGCCCAGATGCGCGATGATGTCCTTCAGACCGTTGTGCCCGCCATGTCCGCCGCCCAGCTTGAGCTTGGCGCTGCCCGGCGGCAGGTCGAGTTCATCATGTACCACTAATATCTGATCGGGCAATATTTTGTAAAACAATGCCAACGCAACCACGGACCGACCGCTCACGTTCATAAAGGTCTGCGGCTTGAGCAGATGCACTTCATGTCCGTGCAAATTGGCGCGTGCAACTTGGCCGTGAAACTTGCTGTCGGTTTTGAAGTTAAAACTTTGCGAACGCGCCAGTTCATCCACCCACCAGAATCCGGCGTTGTGGCGCGAGGCTTCATATTCCCGTCCCGGATTACCCAGGCCGACAATCAGTTTGATTGGTTCGCTCATAATGAAAAAACCCGCCATGCATCGTTAGATCGCATGGCGGGTCATACTGTTTGCAGCTTATTTCTTGGCAGCAGGCTTGGCAGTCGCTGCGGCAGCAGCAGCGGCTGGAGCAGCAGCGGCCGTTGACGCGGCGGAAGCGGCAGCGGCAGCAGCTGCATCGGCAGCAGCTTCCACTGCGCCGCGCGGCACTTGCACTGTTGCCACGGCATCGCTGGCGTGGTGATGGCCTGCAACTTCCACGCCCTTGGGCAGTTTGACATCGGCCACGTGGATGGAGTGACCCAAGTCCAGGGTGACCAAATCAACTTCAATAGCTGTGGGCAGATCGGCTGGCAAGCAGACGATTTCCATTTCGTTCAGCACGTGACTGACGATGCCGCCGCCGGTCTTCACGCCGGGAGCGAGATCGGCATTGATGAAGTGCAACGGCACTCTCATGTGAATCTTCTTCTTGGCATCCACACGCTGGAAGTCAATATGTTGCACTTGTTGGCGGAACGGGTGCATATGGAAATCGCGCAGCAGCACGTCTTCCTTCTTGCCGTCCAGTTCCAGCGTCAGAATGGAAGCGTGGAACGCTTCGTTGCGCAGTGCGTAATATAGTGTGTTGTGATCGATATCAATCATGGTTGCTTCGCCCGTACCGTAAACGATGCCGGGAACTCGGTTCGTTTTACGCAGACGGCGGCTCGCACCCGTTCCTTGCGTTTTGCGTGTTGTTGCGCTGATTTCGATTGCCATTTTACTTCTCCACTTCTAGTGAAGCTCTCCGCGACCAGTGAGCTTCGGGTTGCGCATCAGCCAACATGGCTGATGCAAAAAATTAATCCATAAACAGCGAGCTGACCGACTCTTCCGCATTGATGCGGCGCATGGTTTCGGCCAGCAGTTCCGCCACACTCAACTGGCGAATGCGTGAGCAGTTGCGCGCATCTTCGCGCAACGGGATGGTGTCGGTCACTACCAGTTCGTCAATCGCCGATTTCTCCAGACGCTCAATCGCCGGACCGGACAAAACCGGGTGCGTACAGTAAGCGATCACGCGCTCGGCTCCTTTCTCCTTCAAGGCATTCGCCGCTTCGCACAAGGTGTTTGCAGTATCCACCATATCATCCATGATGATGCAAGTACGACCTGCCACGTCGCCGATGATATTCATCACCTTGGCCACGTTCGGCTTGGGACGACGTTTATCGATAATCGCCAAGTCGGATTCCAGACGCTTCGCCAGCGCGCGTGCACGCACCACGCCCCCCACGTCAGGTGATACCACGATCAGATTTTCGTAATGTTTCTTCCACACATCGCCCAGCAAAATCGGCGCGGCGTAGATATTATCCACCGGAATATCGAAGAAGCCCTGTATCTGATCGGAGTGCAAATCCATGGTCAACAAGCGATCCACGCCAACACCAACCAGCATGTCAGCCACCACCCTAGCGGTGATCGCCACGCGCGCGGAACGCGGGCGGCGATCCTGGCGGGCATAACCGAAATAGGGCATGGCGGCGGTGATACGCCCGGCTGAGGCGCGCTTCAGCGCATCCACCATCACCATCACTTCCATCAGCGTATCGTTGGTCGGCACGCACGTGGATTGCAGGATAAACACATCCTTGCCGCGCACATGCTCAAGAATCTCGACCATCACTTCGCCATCAGAAAAACGGCTGATCGTGGCACGACCAAGATGGATGTGCAGATGCTGCGCTACCTTTTCGGCCAGCTTGGGATTGGCATTACCGGTGAAGACCATCATGTCGCCTGACATGGTCACCTCGCAAAGTTAAAATGGGCGCGAACGCCCATCACGACCTGATTGAAGAATCTGGCTGGGGAGGTAGGGATCGAACCTACGAATGACGGGATCAAAACCCGTTGCCTTACCACTTGGCGACTCCCCAAAAACTTGTCAGACGCTGAATAAAACTACTGCATTTGCTTCGTTTCAAACTGCTTCTGTTACTGCAAAATCTTTCAGCGGATGCTGTTGCAATCCACGCGCGACAAATCCGCGCATACCTTGCGGCAACTGCTGCAATACCGCCTGTGCTTCCGCTTCCGTGGCAAAACCGGCAAATACGCAGGCACCGGAGCCGGTCATCAGTACGGGCGCGAAACGCGCCAACCATGCCAGATGCTCAGCTACTTCGGGGTATAACTTGCAAGCTACCGCTTGCAGATCATTGCCCAATTGCCAAAGATCAGAATCATGCCCCTTCGGAAGGGCGCGCATTGTCATCGAAATCGTATTTCGTGTCAATTCTGGATGGGTGAATATTTTCACCGTTGGAACATGCACTGGCGGACACAGCACCACATACCATGTATCTGACAGGGGATACGCCTGCAACTGCTCGCCCACGCCCTCGGCAAAAGCGTTCTCGCCGAACACAAATACCGGCACATCGGCGCCCAGACTCAACCCCATCTGCATCAGGCGTTCGCGCGACAAACCCAGATACCACAAGCGATTCAGCGCCAGCAAGGTGGTCGCCGCATCCGAACTGCCGCCGCCCAATCCGCCGCCCATCGGGATGCGTTTCTCCAGTTCAATATCCACGCCCAGCTTGCAGCCGGTCTGCTGTTGCAGCAACCGCGCGGCACGCACGCATAAGTCTTGTTCCGGCGGCACGCCTTCCAACGCATTGATGCGGTGCACTTCGCCATCTTCGCGCAAGGTGAAGTACAGGGTGTCGTTCAAATCAATAAAACGGAATAGGGTTTGCAGCAGGTGATAACCGTCGGCACGGCGACCTATCACATGCAGGAACAGATTGAGTTTGGCGGGAGCGGGACAGGTCAGCGTAGTCATCGAGCCTCCCAATCGTCGATCAGCAACGTTACTTCCATACCTTCCCGCTTCAAACCCAGGCGCAACGGCAGCGCATCCTTGTTATCGGCTGCATAACGCGAGAACTGTATCTCCCAGCCCTGCTGACGCAATACGCTCACTTGTCCGTTCGCATTACGTTCGATTTGCGCTTCACCGTCCGGTGCGGGCAAAGCGGTGACCCAGTAACGCAGGCCAGACAGTGGCAATTGCCAGCCCAGCACTTGCTGCATCAGGGTTTGCATATCCTGCGCTGAGTAGTGTTTATCGGAGGTATCCAGCGTGGACTCATGCACATCGCGGCGGATGCGCGCCACCGTTTGACCCAGCGGGGCTAGCAGCAGAATCTCATCTTCTGCCTCACTGTGAACCCAACGCAACCCCGCACTTTCGCGCTGCTCACCCTGTTTGACGGATACCCTCCCGTTGAAGGCAAACGGCGCATCAGCCTGTAGCGGACGCTGCACCGCGACAGGCGCAGTCGCGCAGCCTGTCATAAGCACAATGAACAGCAGGATGAAACGATGCATAGCTAAGGGATAAAACGCTTCATCACCGCCTTGAGTGATTCATTGTCGGGATATTTTTTCGCGCTATCCGTCCACACTTCACGCGCGCCTTCCTGGTCGCCCTGCTTCCACATCGCTTCGCCCAGATGTGCGGCGATCTCGGGATCGGGATCAGTCTTGTAGGCACGCTGCAAAAATTCCAGACTCTTGGCGTACTGCCCCAAGCGGTAATACCCCCAGCCCATGCTATCGATGATCGCCGCGTCGTCCGGTGCCAGCTTGTATGCCTTGCCCACCAATTCCATCGCTTCCGGGATGCGCACGTTGCGCTCCAGCAAGCTATAGCCCAAAGCATTGTAGGCATGCGCGTTGTCAGGATCGACTTTCATCAGTTTGCGCGTCAACTGCTCGAACACATCATGTTTGTTCAGCTTGTCGGCGATGAGCGCACTTTGGTAAAGCAATTCGGGCTGATCGGGAAAGGATTCCAATCCTCGCGCTAATACCTTGAAACTTTCCTCGTACTGCTTCGCATCGCGCAGGAACTGCGATTCGATCATCAGCAATTGCACGCGCCCTGATTCATCCTTGGGTACAGCCTGATTGAGTACCTTGCGCGCCTCATTCAATTGACCGGATTTGTTGAGCAAATAAGCCATGCGCAAATGCGACTGGTAATCGTATTCGCCACCGCTGATCTGGCGGTAGTGTTGCAACGCAGCCGCGTCATCTTTTTTCGCCTCGCTCAATTGCCCCAGATAAAAGTGCAGTGTGTTTTCGTCCTTGTTTTTATCATCGCTCGCCAAAGCCTGACGCAATTCGCGTTCGGCTCGATCCAGCTCGCCCAGTTGCAGCGAAATCAGCGCGATAGCGAATGCCAATTCAGGGCTGCCAGGACGCTGTTGCAACAGCTTGGTGAACTCATCGCGGGCAGGAGCATATTGTTTTTGCGTCAGCAACATTCGCGCATAGATCAAACGTATCTCTTTGTTTTCGTCATGCGCTTGCAGATATTTTTTCAGCAGATCGGCCGCCTTTTGCGGCTCCGTGCGTTGCAGCAATTGCGCCTCAAGCACCACGGCCAAATCCCAATCGGGGCGCAAAGCGACTGCCTGTTGCGACTCGGTCACGGCCCTTTCATGTTTGTTGGCGGCCTCGGCCGTTTGCGCCAATACCCAATGCGCTTCTGCCACTTGCGGATAGGGTTGCGTAACCTGTGTCAGCCAGTCCAGCGCCGCGTTCTTGTCCTGCACACGATTCAGCATGCCGTAAATGCTCATCAGTGTGCGTCCGACGTTGTCCGGGTCGGATGCCAGCAACGCCACGACATGCGGGCGCACCTCCTCCAATTTGCCGCCGGTCAACAATAGGGACACCAGCATCTGCTTGGCCAGCGGTGAAGTCGGTTCCAGTTGTTGCCACAACTCGAACGCCTGTACCGACTGATCATATTGATGCGCCTCAAATGCAAGTTGTGCCGCACGCCTTGCCACACGCGGATCGCGCGTGGTCTTTGCCAGATCGAGATAAGCCTGTGCCGCCAACTCCGGCCGGCTCCGTTGCGCGGCAATGTCGCCCAGCAGGAATTCGTACATCAAACTGTCGGTCAGTTCTACATTGGGCAAATCCAGCTTGGGCGGCTCAACGATTTTTTCCAGTTGCGCCTTGCCCACGTTGGCATTCTGCTCCGGTGCGTCAACCGACGCTTGCTGCGGCACATGCGCACAAGCTGCCAGTAGTGGGAATAACAACAGGATGGAATATCGAATTGTGGGCTTCATTGGTTTAAGGGTATTTTGATGCGAGGCGACATATTAGGTTATATTTGCCGCAACTCAAAACCACTCGATTCCAAACTGAATGCCAGCACCAATAACCCTAGCCGCATGTAACTTGACGCGCTTCCACGGAAAGCGTTGCGTGGTCAACGACGTATCGCTGGAACTGCGGCGCGGCGAGGTGTTGGGGTTGCTGGGTCACAACGGCGCGGGCAAGAGCACCACGTTGCAAATGCTGGCCGGCTCCTTGACGCCCGGCAGCGGACAAGTCGAGGTGTGCAATTTCGATCTGGCGAAAAACCCGGAGCAAGCCAAGGCCTGTCTCGGTTTTCTGCCGGAGCAGCCACCGTTGTACCGCGACATGCGGGTGGATGATTTCCTGCTGTTTGCCGCCAGACTGCATCGTGTTGCGCCTGCAAAACTCGCCGACTACCTGCAATTGGCCAAACAACGCTGCGGCCTGCTCGATTGCGGACAGCAGCTCATCGGCAGATTATCCAAGGGCTATCAACAACGCGTCGGCATCGCGCAAGCTCTCATCCATCAACCCGCCGTGGTCATTCTGGATGAACCGACCGTCGGCCTCGACCCCACGCAAATACGCGACATCCGCAACCTCATCCGAGAACTGGGTAACAGCAGCAGCGTGATTCTTTCCACGCACCTGATGAACGAAGTGGAAAATATCTGCGACCGCGCCATCATTTTGCAGGAAGGCAAAGTGATCTTCAGCGGCAGCATCAACGAGTTGCGGCGACACAGCGATGTCGAATCCAGCTTCATCCGCCTCACCGCCCTGCGCCCCGACGGAAGCCCAGCCCAATGATCCGCACACTCTTCAAAAAAGAATTCCGCAGTCTGTTCGCCGCGCCGTCCACCTGGTGGATGCTGGCGCTGCTGCAATTCATCTTCTCCTGGTTCTTTCTGGCGCGCATGGACGACTACCTGCAAGTGCAGGCGCAACTGACGCAGATGGGCAACGCACCGGGCGCGACCATCTCCATCGCCGCGCCGCTGACCGGCGTGCTGGCACTGGTGCTGATGATGCTGATTCCGCTGTTCACCATGCGCCTGATCGCGGAAGAACGCCGCAACCAGACCTGGATATTGCTGTCCACCGCGCCGATCTCCGCCACCCACATCGTGCTTGGCAAGTATCTCGGCTTGCTGGCTTTGCTGTCGCTGGTCATCGCCGCTTGCACGCTGATGGTCTGCACCTTGGCGCTAGGCACGCACCTCGACTTCGGCTTGATCCTCAGCAACCTTCTCGGCGTGTGGCTGCTCACCGCCAGTTACGCCGCGCTTGGTTTGTATTTTTCCGCGCTCACCCGTCAGCCCATCGTCGCCGCGTTCGGCGCACTCGCGGTTTCTTTCGGCTTGTGGATGCTGGATACCGGCAGCGGCGCGATGCGCGCACTATCGCCCAACGCGCATTTCGAGAACATGAGCTCCGGCCTCATCAGTACGGCCAATCTTGCCTACTTCGCACTGTTCATTGCGGTCTTTCTGTCGCTCTCTATTCGCCTCATCCGCCATGAACGGGGAGGGAAATGATGAATAACGTGTGGCTAAGAAATTTCGCTTTCGTTGTCGCACTGCTGGCCGCCTCGGTTGCGCTGTATCAACTCGCCGCGCGGCTTCCGGCACAGTGGGATGTCACGCAAAACAAACTGAACAGTCTGGATAAAGGCAGCGTGGATGTGCTGCGCCAGATGAGCGGCGAGATCAGGATCACCGTGTATGTCGCCCAACAGGATGCCAAATTCGGCGACGTGCGCAAACTCATCCGCGAATTCATCGCGCTGTATCAGCGCTACAAATCCGACATCAGCCTCACCCTTGTCGACCCGGTTAAGGATGCCGAGGCCATGCGCAAAGCCCGTGTGCAGGGCAACGGCGAAATGGTGGTGGAATACGCCGGACGCAGCGAGCATATCACCACGCTCAACGAGCAAACGCTGACCAGCGCCCTGCTGCGCCTGGCGCACAGCAAAGATCAACTGCTGATGTACGTGAGCGGGCACGGCGAACGCAGACTGGACGGCACAGCCAACTTCGATCTCGGCGAATTCGGCAAACGCCTGCAACAGAACGGCTACCGCATCGCCCCGCTCAACCTCACCATCGCGCAGGACGTGCCGGACAACGCCAACGTATTGGTCATTACCCAACCGCAGACCAACCTGTTCAAAGGCGAGACCGAAAAAATCCTGCGCTTCATCGAGCGCGGCGGCAATGTGCTGTGGCTGCTGGATGCCGAACCGCTGCGCGGCCTGGAACCCGTCGCCGAAAAACTGGGACTCATACTTACCCCAGGCGTCGTCATCGACCCCGCCGCGCAGGAAATGAACGCACCCGCCGATTGGACACTGGGCACCGGCTACGCGCCGCACGCCATCACGCAGAATTTCGACCTCATCACCGTATTTCCCTTCGCCCGCGCACTGGGCATGGAAGACAACCACGGCTGGGAGCGCCACATCCTGGTGGAAGGTGCGATGCACGGCTGGGTCAGCACCAACCACGATCAGCACTTCAATAAGAACCGCGACATCCCCGGCCCGGTCAATCTGGCGCTCGCCCTGCACCGCACCGTGGCCGACCGCGATCAGCGCGTGGTCGTCGTCGGCAGCGGCAGCTTCCTCGCCAACGCCTACTCCGGCAACGGCGGCAACCTCGACCTCGGCGTCAACATGGTGAACTGGCTGGCCAACGAAGAACGCCTCATCACCATCGCCCCGCAAACCGCCAAAGACGGCACACTCACCTTGAGCAAACACCAACTCACCGTATTGAGCGTCGTGCTGCTGGTGGTGTTGCCGCTGCTGCTGATCGGAGTTGGCGTGTGGCTGTGGTGGCGCAGGAGATAAGCCTTTCACCCCCTCGCCCGCAGGCGGGAGAGGGTCGGGGTGAGGGTCGGTGATTTAATTATAAATTTTGAGTATGCCCACGAACCCTCATCCCCAGCCCTTCTCCCGCCTGCGGGAGAAGGGAGTTTGCTCAACCAGCATGATGAGTATTCTTCCTTCGCTCTAAACATCTGACCGCAAACTATCCGCCATGCCCGAACTCCCCGAAGTAGAAACCACCCTGCGCGGCATCGCGCCGCACCTGCAACAACAAACCGTCAGCGACGTCGTCATCCGCAACGCCAGCCTGCGCTGGCCGATCCCCAAGAATCTGCCGCAACTGCTGCGCAACCACACCGTGCGCAACCTGCGACGCCGCGCCAAATACCTGCTCATCAGCTTCGACCACGGCACCCTCATCCTGCACCTAGGCATGAGCGGCAGCTTGCGCATCCTGCCGCACCACACACTGCCGGAAAAACACGACCACTTCGACCTCATCCTCGCCAACGGCAAACTCATGCGCCTGCGCGACCCGCGCCGTTTCGGTGCCGTGCTATGGCACGCAGGCGATGTGAACGCACATCCGCTGTTGGCACAACTCGGGCCGGAACCGCTCAACGCAGAATTCGATGCAGACTATCTTTACCAAGCCACACGCAACCGCAGCGCCGCGATCAAACTCGTCATCATGGATAACCACCTCATGGTCGGCGTCGGCAACATCTACGCCAACGAAGCCCTGTTCCGCGCCGCCATCCGCCCGCAACTCCCCGCGCACAAACTGAGCAAAGCGCGCTGCGCATTACTCGTGCAAACCATCAAGGAAGTGCTGCATGAAGCCATCACCAAAGGCGGCAGCAGCCTGCGCGACTTCATCCATAGCGACGGCTCCAGCGGGTTTTTTCAGCAGCATTACTTCGTCTACGGCAGAACCGGCGAACCCTGCAAACACTGCGGCGCGCCGATCAAACAGATCAAGCAGGGACAGCGTTCGAGTTTTTATTGCGCGCAGTGCCAGCAATAAAAATGGAAATACCTGCTTAATGGCAAGCCAATAACGACGGCCATCTCCATCAATCACATACTGTAGATCGCCTATTGACGGGCGTTGCCATGAGATTGTGTTTTGTAGACAGGATGTACACGGTTTTGTTGCGCTCATTTTGGGGAGTGTATAAAGTAGCTGCCATGATTTCCCGCAAGGCGTTCCAGAATGCAAACCTCCTTTGAAACTGTAGCATCGGCAGCACTCAATCTCAGCGCAGCCGAACGCGCCAAGTGCGCCACCATCAAGTGAAAGTAACCGTTCAACCCACAGCGGCAAAATTCCCTGCATTTTGGAACCTATGCCATTAATTTCGCGCCGTCAGTTCATCCGCTCTTTGGGCGGCTTGGCTCTTGCCCAGGCCTTGCCGGGTTGCGGGTGGCTGGCAGACCAGCCTGTTGCCATCGCAGCGGATGTGTGGGTGGGCTACGAGCCGCTGTTTTTTGCGCGCAGGGAAGGTTGGCTCGATGACAAACTGGTGAAACTGGTCGAAACAAGCTCGACCACAGCTTCGCTACAAGCGTTGGCCGAAGGCAAGGTGGATGGTGCTGCACTAACTCTGGATGAAGTGTTGAAAGCGCGGACCACGGGATTGCCGCTTGCCGTGGTGATGGTCTTTGATGTTTCAGCCGGTGCCGACATGCTGATCGCACGTCCCGGCATGCAAAAACTCGCTGACCTCAAAGGCCGGAAAATAGGCTTTGAAGAAGGTACCGATGGCGAATTGATGTTAACTGAGGTCTTGCAGACTGCCGGGCTGTCGAAAAATGACGTGAAGCTGATTTCACTGACTCACGACAAGCAACGCGCTGCCTGGCTTGCTGGCCAAATAGACGCTCTCGTAACCTATGAACCGGTGGCCGGCCAGTTGCTGGCGCAAGGAGCGATCAAGCTGTTCGATAGCCGGCAGATTCCCAACACCATTGTCGATGTGTTGGCGATACGCAGCGATGCGCTCGATTACCGGCACGCGACCGCCATTCGCCATCTGCTCAGCGCGCATTTCCGTGCGCTCGATCACCTGCACCGCAATCCGCACGATGCCGCTTACCGCATGGCAACCCATCTGGGGTTGCCTGCCGATGAGGTGCTGCCTTCTTTCAAAGGATTATTACTGCCTGACGTCACCAACAACCGTCTTCTGTTAACCGGATCTCCGCCGCCATTGCTGGACACCGCACGCAAGGTTTCTGCCCTGATGGTGCAGGGAAACCTGTTGCCGCACAATGATCCGCTCACTGCGCTGATCCGCCCCGACTTTTTGCCTACGAATAACCCATAAATTGAATATGCACAACTTCAAGTCGAGCAGCAGAAAAATAACCGGCCCAATTACCCGGTTGCTGATGTCGCTGGCCTGCCTGCTGATGGTGGCGCCTGTCACCTTGGCTTACGCCGCCGAACCGGTGAAGATTGGCGTTCTTTCCTTTCGCCCGAAGCCGCAAACTCTGGCGCAATGGCAACCCTTGGCCACCGCACTCAAGCGGGCCATGCCGGAGCGCGATTTCGTCGTCGAAGCGCTTTCCTATCCCGAGTTGGATCTGGCTGTCGCGAGCCGTCAACTGGATTTCGTTATCACCAATCCCGCGCATTATGTAATCTTGGCAAAACGTAGCGGCTTGTCGGCACCGCTGGCCACCTTGTCCGAGTCCGCCAATGAACGCGGACAGGCAATCAGCGTGTTTGGCGGCGTCATCTTCTGTCGTGCGGGATCAGCGAAAATCGACACCCTGGCCGACTTGAAGGGTAAAACCATCGCGGCTGTCGGCACTGAATCGTTAGGTGGCTTTCAGGCACAGGCGTATGAACTGAGCAAAGTGGGGATGCGATTGCCGCAAGACGCCAAACTGCTCATCACCGACATGCCGCATGACAACGTGGTCGAGGCCGTGCTGGCTGGTCGTGCCGAGGTGGGTTTTATACGCAGTGGCGTACTGGAGAGCATGGTACGCGAAGGCAAACTGGATATGGCGCAGCTCAAGATTCTCACCCCCCAGCATCTGCCTGGATTCCCGGATCAAGTGTCCACCCATCTCTATCCGGAATGGCCCGTTGCGGCGCTGCCGGATATTGATGAAAACCTCGCCAGAAATGTCGCCGCAGCACTATTCCTGCTTGAAAAAAACCCGACTGCCACCCGGGCAATGCACATCCATGGCTTTGTCGTACCCGCCGATTACACCCCGGTGGCAGACCTGCTGCGCGAACTGCGTTTGCCGCCGTTCGATGCGGCACCCAGCTTTACCGTGCGCGACGTCTGGGAACGTTATCTTTGGCAAGTCATTACCGCTCTGCTGTCTATCGGCTATATGCTGTTGATGGGTTTTCGTTTATGGATAGTGAATCGTCGTCTGGGCGCCGAGAAACGTATTGTCTTGCGGCAGCAACAACAGTTGCAGCAAAGCGAACTGCACCTTAAAACCATCATCGAAACCGAGCCGGAATGCGTGAAACTTCTGGCGGCTGACGGCACCTTGCTGCAAATGAACCGCGCCGGGCTGGACATGATAGGCGCGGATTCGCCGGAGCAGGTGGTCGGTCAGAGTGTGTTGGGGATTATTGCGCCGGAATACCGGGAAGCCTTTATGGCGCTGACGCAACGCGTGTTCAATGGCGAATCCGGCAATCTGCAATTTGAGGTGGTCGGCCTAAAGGGCACCCATCGCTGGCTGGATACGCATGCGGCACCCCTGCGCGATGCGCAAGGAAATATCACCGCGCTGCTTGGCCTTACCCGCGACATCACCGAGCGCAAACAAGCCAATGAGAAACTCTATCTCGCCGCCAGCGTCTTCACCCATGCCCGCGAAGGCATCATGATCACCGCCGCCGACGGCACGATCATTGACGTCAATGACGCCTTTAGCCAAATCACCGGCTACAGCCGCGACGA
>CAINCU010000068.1 GCA_903847155.1 uncultured Gallionellaceae bacterium
ACAAATGGACTACACACACATCACCCGAGAAGAACGATACCAGATTTACGCCTTGAAGAAGGCGGGACACAAGCAGAACGAGATAGCTGAAGTATTGGAGCGAAGCGGATCAACCATCAGCCGAGAGCTGTCACGGAACTGTGGGCGACGGGGCTAGCTTCATCAACGATGCGCTTGGCGAGTTGGTTCATATCTAGTCTGCTTGAGCGTTTAGGCATAGTGGCTGAATTGTACACGCCATGACGTGTACCATCTATATCAGCAAATTTCAAACTGAGACACTACCCAATTAAGCGATTGACACATCCAAGAAAATTACCTGAATCGCGTAATGTGGAGAAAATTCGGTCGTTCTTAGAAAGCGTAGAGAATGGTGAGATTATCAATCTGACTACTTTGCGAAGTGTTGCAAACCGCCTCAATATAAATGTACGCGAACTAAGGCGAATTGCTCATGTTGAAACAGCGCGGCTATCCAAAATTCTTGCTGAGCGAAGAAAATTATTGCAGAAGCGAAAACGAGATGACCGGAGCAGATTGCTACAAGACGAAATACCAATGGTGGTATGCAAAATGTTTGATGAAGGTTCGGTAATTACTAAACGATCCCTTCACGTATGTCTTACGAAAGTTGGAATTGCGGTAAGACGAAACGAGGCACCATTGGTTAATGAGATTGTTGGAAATTTCCTTACTTTAAGAAATATGCAAAAAATTTCCGGCATTAATTGCCGGAATGCACAATACTCAAGTTACATGACCACAAGTCTGAATTGGTGCGCTCGGCGGGAGTCGAACCCACGACCCTCGGCTTCGGAAACCGATACTCTATCCAGCTGAGCTACGAGCGCATTTTGAAGAGGTGCGGAGGATAGCGGCTTTTGTCCGCGCAGTCCAACGGAGGCCAGTCTGGAGAGCACTTCTGATCCGTCAAGAATGTGTGTTGAAATTATCTGCCGAATTGAAAACTATCATTGACTGTTAAGTCAGGAAAGATTGGCAAGTGCCATTTCATCTGCAAGGTTAACAGTTTGATCGCCTGTTAAAAGTGGTGATTTTGTTTCGGCAGTCTCATTACAACCTACCCATCGGTCTTTGCCATTGCTTTTGGCCTGATACATGCGTTTATCTGCAATCTCAATCAGACGCTGGCCGTTGTCCGGACAATCGAGTGTTCTCTCCGCGATGCCGTAGCTCGCTGTCATGCGGTGGCCGTCGGGACGCTGCCCAAGACCTTTGCTGCGCATCCGTTCCAACATGGCAATGGCGGAAGAGCTGTTGGTATTGGGCAGCACCAGCAGGAATTCTTCTCCACCCAAGCGCACCAGTGCATCGCCGCCGCGCAACGTGTTGCGTATCGCATCAACGGTGTTCAGCAATACACGGTCGCCTGCATGATGGCCGAAGTTGTCGTTAACCGATTTGAAATTATCCAGGTCGATAAAAATGACTGTCAGCGGGTTGCCGTTGCGTTCGGCAATGCTAAATTGCAGATTGAATAATTCTTCACCGCTGGAACGATTGAAGCATTGTGTCAATGGATCGTGATTGGCTTGACGTATCAGTGCGGCCATTAGCGCTAATTGGCTCATGCCGGCCAACGTGGCGGTGGAGGCAATTAGTAGTAGCAGCCAGAAAGCGCCAAGGTGCGTGCTCCAATCTATTTGGTCGGCCTGCATAAAGGCTACGAGTGCTGAGGCACATAATACCGGCATGGAAAAAAGCACACCTTCTATCGCAGTTAACGGAAACACGCTCAAACCTGCCACCAGAATGAACGGTAGAAAAGCATAGCCGGCGGCAATAATTGCGGCGCTCCCCCGATTGTCATAGTTGGAAAGCATCATGTGGGAATAGATGAAAAATAATGTCGGAATCATGAACATGATACCCAGCGAACGATAGGCATCTTTCATGTGCGGAGAGCCGCTATAAGCCAGTGCCAGCAAGGCAAAGGCCAGCGTGGTAATAAGTCGGCCTATACCCAGCATTAGCGACAGCGGAAAGGCAAACACAAGATAATCTATGATGATCCAAAGCGGGGTAAGGAAAGCAAATAATATTGAAACCAGCCGCACCCGCGAGATAATCATCTCGGCACGGTATCTTGACAATAACGGGGGGTGCGTCGAGGCGCGTACAAGACACGAGATGTCAGTGGGTGATGCACCTCCCATCAATCGTACTGCCAGCGAATTCAGATTATTGTAATAGCGATGCATGTCACCTCTCGACAATGTTTTTCCACATGGAACTATAGAGCGCTAAAGGAATCTTGCCACCATACCCTTGGCACACTCGCCTTGCAAAGGGATTTGGACGCGATGTCCGCTACCCGGTGCGGTGGTGAGCGCTTTACCTTCGAGGTTTTTCATCTCTTTTAGTTCGACAATATAATTGCCAGCAGGGTGGATGATTTCCAGCTTGTCGCCTACCTGAAATTTATTCTTTACATCGATTTCGGACATACCGTTGGCGCACGCCACGATGTCGCCGACATATTGCTGGCGGAAACTCTCGGAGTGTCCGCGCATATAGTTTTGCTGTTCGTGAGTGTGGTGGCGTTCGTAGAAGCCGTCGGTGTAGCCGCGATTCGCCAGTGCATCCAGTGCGCCCAGCAGTTTTAGATTGAAGGGGCGACCTTTGACGGCATCGTCGATAGCCTGCCGATACACCTGTGCAGTGCGCGCCACGTAGTAGATGGATTTGGTACGTCCTTCGACTTTGAGCGAATCCACGCCGATCTGCACCAGTCGTTCGACATGCTCCACCGCGCGCAGGTCTTTGGAGTTCATGATGTAGGTGCCGTGCTCATCTTCCAGCACTGGCATCAGTTCGTTGGGATGATCCTTGCGCGAGATGACATAGACCTTGTCCGCCAGCGGATGGCGCGGCTGCGAACCGCACTCGGAGAGTTCGGATTCACTTAATGCTTTATCAAAATCGAAGTCGATCTTCTGGATTTCGCCAGTGTCGTTTTCCTCGGCGTTATCGACTTTGTAATCCCAGCGGCAGGAGTTGGTACAGGTGCCCTGATTTGCATCGCGGTGATTGAAGTAGCCGGACAGCAGACAGCGTCCGGAATAGGCGATGCACAGAGCGCCGTGGATGAACACTTCAAGTTCGATGTCCGGGCATTGCTGGCGAATCTCTTCGATCTCGTCCAGCGATATTTCGCGCGACAAAATCACGCGCGACAGACCCAGCGACTTCCAGAATTTCACGGCTGCGAAATTGACGGTGTTGGCTTGCACCGAAAGATGGATCGGCATCTCCGGCCAGCGCTCGCGCACCATGGCGATCAGACCAGGGTCGGCCATGATGAGTGCGTCCGGTTGCATCGCTATTACCGGCTGCATGTCCGCCATGTAAGTCTTTACCTTGGCGTTGTGTGGCATCAGGTTGCTGGCGACGAACAGTTTTTTGCCCAGCGCGTGCGCTTCCTGAATACCGATGCCCAACTCTTCCAGCTTGAATTCGTTGTTGCGCGCACGCAGTGAATAGCGCGGCTGTCCGGCATACACCGCGTCCGCACCGTAGGCATAGGCGGTGCGCATTTTGTCTAGCGTGCCAGCGGGAAGCAGCAATTCTGGCGTGCGCAACATGCTTAGCGGTAGCCCAGACGTTTCAGGATTTCCAGCGAGGCGTTGGCCTGATTCAACGTGTAAAAATGCAGTCCCGGCGCACCGCCGGCGATCAGCTTCTCGCACAGTTGTGTAACCACATCCAGGCCGAAATTGTGGATGGCATCGACATCGTCGCCGTAACCTTCCATGGTTTTGCGCAACCAGCGCGGAATCTCCGCGCCGCAGTTGTCGGAAAAGCGGGCAAGTTGCGAGTAACGCAGGATGGGCATGATGCCCGGCACAATGGGCGCGGTGACACCCAGTCTGTGGGATTCTTCGACGAAGCGAAAATAGGCATCTGCGTTGTAAAAAAATTGCGTGATGGCCGAGTTGGCACCCGCATTCATCTTGCGTTTGAAATTGAGCATGTCGTCGCGCGCGGATTTTGCCTGCGGATGAAACTCGGGATAGGCGGCGACTTCAATGTGGAAATGTTCTCCGGTCTGTGAACGGATGAACGACACTAGTTCGTTGGCATATTGAAACTCGCCGATGCTGCCCATGCCCGATGGCAAATCGCCACGCAAAGCGACGATGCGCTTGATGCCCATTTCTTTGTAGGTGAACAACAAAGAACGGATGTTGTCGCGTGTCGAACCGACACAGGACAGATGCGGCGTGGCGTTATAACCTTCGGCGTGTATCTGGCGAATCGTCTCCAGTGTGCGATCTTGCGTAGAGCCGCCCGCGCCGAACGTGACGGAAAAGAAATCCGGTTTTGCTGTTGCCAGACGCTGACGCGCGGCAGTCAGTTTATCGACACCTTCAATCGTGTGCGGCGGATAGAACTCAAAACTGATTGGTATTAGTGTGTTACTCATGTTTTCTCACAAGCAGTTGTGCGGCGGCTGAACTCAGCGCCCAGGAAAAAATACTGTACAGCACTGCGCCCAACACGCCGTGCCAGAAACTATCGACCACAAATCCGCGCAAGATGGAACCCGCGAACCAGAACATCAAGCCGTTGATGACGAAGATGAACAAGCCTAACGAAAGCACGGTGACAGGCAGCGTCAGCACCAGAAAAATCGGACGGATGAGTGTGTTGACAAGACCGAGCACAAAGGCCGCGATGAAGGCCGCCATGAATCCGTCCACATGAATGCCCGGCACAAAGTTCGCAACCGCCACCAGGGCGAGGGCGTTGAGTGTCCAGATGAGTAAAAGTCGTGGCAGCATTTATTCTTTATCAAGTTAAGAGGGGCGAACCCCGTATTCGCCCCTCGCCATCATACCCGCAACAAGCCGCTTAGTAGCGGTAGTGGTCTGCCTTGTACGGACCTTCCTTGGGTACGCCGATGTAGGTAGCTTGCTGGTCGGTCAAGGTGCTTAGTTGTGCGTTCAGCGTAGTCAGTTGCAAACGTGCGACTTTCTCATCCAAGTGCTTGGGCAAAGTATAAACGCCGACCGGATATTCCTTGGTGCGGGTGAACAGTTCGATCTGCGCGAGGGTCTGGTTGGCGAACGACGATGACATCACGTAAGACGGATGGCCGGTGGCGCATCCCAGATTCACCAGACGACCTTCGGCCAGCAACAGGATGCGTTTGCCGTCGGGGAATATGACGTGATCAACTTGCGGCTTGATATTTTCCCACTTGTATTGCTTGAGTGAGGCAACGTCGATCTCGTTGTCAAAGTGGCCGATGTTGCACACGATAGCCTGGTTTTTCATCTTCTTCATGTGGTCATGGGTGATGACGTGGAAGTTGCCGGTGGTGGTAACGAAGATTTCGCCGAATTCGGCGGCGTATTCCATGGTCACCACGCGGTAGCCTTCCATCGCGGCTTGCAGTGCACAGATGGGGTCGATCTCGGTCACCCAGACTTGCGCGGACAGCGCACGCATGGCCTGTGAGCAACCTTTGCCCACATCGCCGTAACCGACGATGACCGCGACCTTGCCGGCGATCATCACGTCGGTGGCGCGCTTGATGCCATCTACCAGCGACTCACGGCAGCCATACAGGTTGTCGAACTTGGACTTGGTCACGGAATCGTTGACGTTGATGGCGGGGAACTTCAATTCGCCGCGTTCATGCATTTGATATAAACGATGCACACCGGTGGTGGTTTCTTCGGTCACGCCTTTCACCGCAGCGAGACGCTTGGAGTACCAGGTCTTGTCGGTGGCCAGCTTGGCTTTGATGGAGACGAACAGGCAAGTCTCTTCTTCCGAAGTCGGTTTGCTGATCAGCGCAGCGTCTTTTTCCGCGCGTGCGCCCAGATGCAGCAACAGCGTGGCATCGCCGCCGTCGTCCAGGATCATGTTGGAGAAACCGCCGTCCGCCCATTCAAAGATGCGGTGCGTGTAGTCCCAGTAATCGGTCAGCGACTCGCCTTTAACCGCGAACACCGGAATGCCGTCGGCGGCAATCGCAGCGGCAGCATGATCTTGGGTGGAGTAGATATTGCAGGATGCCCAGCGCACTTCCGCGCCCAGAGCAGTCAGTGTTTCGATCAGCACGCCAGTCTGGATGGTCATGTGCAGCGAACCGGTAATGCGCGCGCCCTTGAGCGGTTTGGTTGCTGCGAATTCCTTGCGGATGGCCATCAGGCCGGGCATTTCGATTTCGGCGATAGCTAGTTCTTTGCGTCCCCAGGCCGCGAGGGACATGTCGGCGACGATATAGTCGGTGAAACCTTTAGCAGCGTTCATGTTGCACTCCATTCATTTAGAAAGTTAATGAATGGGCGCCGTTGAATCTTTGACCACACTCCCGAGCCTGGCCGACTGAGTCGGTCGCAGCGCCCCTCGGGAGGGGTGAATCTTGTTGCTGTTTGGCGCGAGCTTGCTCGCTCCAAACGAACTTTCTTACAATCCTGCGTCTGCTTTCAGTGCGGCAGCCTTGTCGGTTGCCTCCCATTTAAACTCCGGTTCTTCACGGCCAAAGTGACCATAAGCTGCGGTCTTCTGGTAAATCGGACGCAGCAGGTCGAGCATTTGCACAATGCCTTTCGGACGCAGGTCGAAATGTTTCTGCACCAGTTCCGCAATCTTCTCATCGGAAATCTTGCCGGTGCCGTAGGTCGTAACCATCACGCTGGTGGGGCGTGCCACACCAATAGCGTAAGAGATCTGGATCAGACATTTTTCGGCCAGACCGGCAGCGACGATATTTTTCGCCACATAACGCCCGGCGTAAGCCGCAGAGCGGTCAACTTTGGACGGATCCTTGCCGGAGAATGCGCCGCCGCCGTGCGGGGCTGCGCCGCCGTAGGTGTCGACGATGATCTTGCGTCCGGTCAAACCGCAATCGCCTTGCGGGCCGCCAACCACGAAACGTCCGGTCGGGTTCACCAGATATTTGATGTTGCCCTTGATGAGTTCCTTGGGCAATACCGGCTTAATGATGTCTTCGATGACGGCTTCGCGGATGGTTTCCAGTGTTATGTCGGGCGCATGCTGGGTAGAGAGCACCACGGTGTCGATGCTATGCGGAACGCCATCGACATATTTGATGGTGACTTGCGATTTTGCATCCGGACGCAGCCAGGGCAAACGCCCGTCGTGGCGCAATTGCGCCTGACGTTCGACCAAGCGGTGCGACAGATAGATAGGCAGCGGCATCAGCACATCGGTTTCAGTGCAGGCGTAACCGAACATCAGTCCCTGGTCGCCCGCGCCTTGATCAAGGCCGTCGTCGTAGGCTCTATTCACGCCTTGCGCGATGTCCGGGCTTTGTTTGTCATAAGCCACCAGCACTGCGCAACCCTTGTAGTCGATGCCATATTCGGTGTTGTCATAGCCGATGCGCTTGATGGTGTCGCGCGCGACCTGAATATAATCGACGTTGGCGGTGGTGGTGATCTCACCCGCCAAAACGACCAGTCCGGTGTTGCACAGTGTCTCGGCTGCGATGCGTGAATGCTTGTCCTGCGCTAGAATCGCGTCAACGATAGCGTCGGAAATCTGGTCGGCGACCTTGTCAGGATGGCCCTCTGACACGGATTCGGATGTAAAAAAGTATTCGCTCATGGCTCTCCGATTGTTACTTCAGTAGTTAAATGGGCGCGCAGTATAACAAAATCCCCTCCCTTGTCGATTTAACGGATTTTTCATAAGGTGAACTTGCATGGTTGTATTGTTTGATTGGTTAGCGCGCTTGCCGTTGTCGGTGTTGCACCGGATCGGGTCGTTGCTCGGCTGGGTGATCTATCTATCCTCGGGGCGTTATGCCGCGCGTTTGCGTGAGAATCTGCAACATGCCGGGTTGCAATGTTCGGCAGCCGAATTGCGCAAATTGCAGCATGCCAATATTGGCGAAGCGGGCAAAGGCGTGCTGGAGTTGCCCTGGGTGTGGCGGCGACCGTTGGTGCAAGTGATGGCCGGCGTCAAACAATGCCACGGCTGGGAACACTTTGCAGCGGCGCAGGCGCAGGGCAAAGGCGTGATCGCGCTGACGCCGCATCTCGGTTGCTTCGAGGTCATCAGCCTGTTTATCGCATCGCGTTTGCCGATCACCATTATGTATCGTCCGCCGCGCTGGAAGTTTCTGGATACGCTGATGCATGAAGGACGCGAGCGCGCCCAAACGAAACTGGTAGCGACCGATATGGGCGGTGTGCGCCAGTTGCTCAAAGCGCTCAAGCGCAAAGAAATCATCGGCGTGCTGCCGGATCAGGTGCCGGGTAATGGCGAGGGCGAGTGGGCGCCGTTTTTCGGGCGACCTGCTTACACCATGACGCTGATCGGGCGTTTGATCGAGTCCAGCGGCGCGACAGTGGTGATGTGTCACTGCGAGCGCCTGCCGCGCGGAGAAGGCTATGCGCTGCACTTTTCGCCGCTATCTTTCGATATGGCAGCATCCCTGCCGCGCCAGATAAATGCGGCACTGGAAACAGTGATACGCCAACATCCCGAGCAATACCTGTGGAGTTACAACCGTTACAAAGTCCCGCGTGGCACATTGCCGCCGGACGCAGTCAAGGAGCCGTAATGTTGGTACGTTTCGGCGTTTTTATTTTGTGGTTGATTCATTTCCTGCCGTTTCGCGTCATCGTGGCTATAGGCAACGGACTGGGCATGCTGCTGTTTCTGCTGGCGGCGGAACGGCGCAAGGTAGGCAATATCAATTTGAAACTGTGCTTTCCCGAGATGAGCGATGCAGCGCGCAAGCAATTGCTGCGTGAGAATTTCAAGATGTTCACGCGCAGCCTGGTCGAGCGCAGCGTTCTGTGGTGGGCTAGTGCCGAACGTATCAACCGCCTGATTCGCGTCGAGGGTGTGGAACATTTTGCAGCGATCAAAGGCAAGCCCGCCATTTTGCTCACGCCGCATTTCGTCGGCATGGATGCGGGCGGACAGTGGGTGGCGCAACACACCGACACGGTATGCATGTATGCCAACCAGAAGAATATGTATTTGACCGAGCTGCTGTTGAAGAAGCGTGCGCGCTTCCGCCACCAGCATCTGTATTCGCGCCAGCAAGGTCTGCGCCCCATCCTCAAGGGCATGCGCGCGAACATGCCGTTCGTTTATCCGCCGGATCAGGATCAGGGCGTGAAGGACGGCGCGTTCATTCCCTTCTTCGGCGTGCCTGCAGCGACCATGACTTCGGTGCCGCGCATCGCGCAGATGACCGGCGCGCAAGTCGTGCCGAGCATCACGCGCGTGTTGCCCGGCGGCGCGGGCTATGTGCTGACGTTTTATCCGGCATGGGAAAACTTTCCGAGCGGTGACGACATCGCCGATACGCGCCGTGTGAATGCGTTCATCGAAGACCGTGCGCGCGAAATGCCGGAACAATATTTCTGGCTGCATAAACGGTTCAAGACGCGCCCCGAAGGTGAAGCGAAGTTTTATTAATACGTACCTTGTTCGCAAGCCAATAGGGACGGGAATCTCCGTGATATGCATAGTGCAGATCGCCTATTGACGCGGCTTCCCGCGAAGATGTGTTTTGAAAATGATATTTTCGGCAAAGGAAAAATCAAAATGAAATATCACGACCTGCGCGATTTCATCGCACAACTGGAAAAAATCGGCGAACTCAAACGCGTCACCGCGCCGGTCTCCACGCATCTGGAAATGACCGAGATTTGCGATCGCGTGCTGCGCGCACAAGGTCCGGCGCTGTTGTTCGAAAATGTGGTCGGACACAATATGCCGGTGCTGGCCAACCTGTTCGGTACGCCACGCCGCGTGGCACTGGGCATGGGCGAGGAGAATGTCAGCGCGTTGCGCGAAGTGGGCAAATTGCTGGCCTACCTGAAAGAACCGGAGCCGCCCAAAGGACTGAAAGATGCGTGGGACAAATGGCCGATTTTGAAGCAGGTGCTCACCATGTCGCCCAAGGTGTTGTCGAGTGCGCCGTGTCAGGAGATTGTGTGGGAAGGCAACGATGTTGATCTGAGCAAACTGCCGATCCAGCATTGCTGGCCGAGCGATGTCGCGCCGCTGATCACCTGGGGTTTGGTGGTGACGCGCGGGCCGAACAAGACGCGGCAGAACCTCGGCATCTATCGCCAGCAAGTGATTGCGCCGAACAAAGTCATCATGCGCTGGCTGGCGCATCGAGGCGGTGCGCTGGATTTTCGCGATCACTGCGAAAAAAATCCGAGGCAACCGTTTCCAATCGCAGTGGTGATAGGTGCCGATCCGGCGACGATATTGGCTGCGGTCACACCCGTGCCGGATAGTTTGAGTGAATACCAATTCGCCGGATTATTGCGCGGTAGTAAGACCGAATTGGTTAAGTGCATCGGCAGTGACTTGCAAGTTCCTGCGTCAAGCGAGATCGTGCTGGAAGGCGTGATCCATCCCGGCGAGACCGCGCTGGAAGGGCCGTATGGCGACCATACCGGCTACTACAACGAGCAGGACAAATTTCCGGTGTTCACCATCCAGCGCATCACCATGCGCCGTGATCCGATCTACCATTCCACTTACACCGGCAAGCCGCCCGATGAACCGGCTATGTTGGGCGTAGCGCTGAACGAAGTGTTCGTGCCGCTGCTGCAAAAACAATTCCCCGAAATCGCCGATTTTTATCTGCCGCCGGAAGGTTGCTCGTATCGCATGGCAGTGGTGAGCATCAAGAAGCAATATGCCGGACACGCCAAGCGCGTGATGTTCGGCATCTGGAGTTTCCTGCGCCAGTTCATGTACACCAAATTTATCATCGTGGTGGATGACGACATCAACGTGCGCGATTGGAAAGAAGTGATGTGGGCGATCACCACACGCATGGACCCGGTGCGCGACACGCTGCTGGTTCCGAACACGCCGATCGATTACCTCGACTTCGCCAGTCCGGTGTCAGGCTTGGGCGGCAAGATGGGCTTGGATGCCACCAACAAATGGCCGGGTGAAACACAACGCGAATGGGGTACGCCGATAGTGATGGATGCTGCGGTGAAAGCGAAGGTGGATGCGATGTGGGGCGAGTTGGGGTTGTGAGTTCGAACCCGTATTGTTTCGCAAGCCCCGTCAATAGGCAATCTGCATAAACCATCGCGTGAAGAATGCCTATTGACGGGCATCTTCAGATAGGTCGTGTTTAAAAAATACGCTACCTAACCTAGCGCTTCTGCACCCACTCAAGCAGCGCATCCTGCGCATCCTGTCCGCGCTTGGCATAAGGATGGTTGATAAAAAACACGACGACCCATTCTTTGCCGCTCTTTGAGCGCACATAACCCGCGAGCGTCTTCACGCCTTCCAGCGTGCCGGTCTTGAGGTGGGCGTGACCGGCGGCGGGGCTTTCCTTGAGGCGTTTTTTCACCGAGCCGTCCACGCCGAGGATGGGTAGTGAGGCTTGCAATTCGGCGTAATACGGGTGGTCGTAGGCTTGTTGTAGTAGCTGCGCCATATGGGCGGCGCTGATGCGTTCCTTGCGCGAGAGTCCGGCGCCATTTTCCAATACCACTTCTTTGAAATCCAGATGATTGCGCGCCAGCCACATCTGCATGGCCAATATGCTGCGTTCGATGGTGAGCGGCAGTATGTTGACAATTGTTTTTGCGGTTGCTTCTGCCGAAGCTTCGTTCAGCGCCGGAACTGTTCCGCCCAGAGTCAGGAATACTTGGCGCGCCATGACGTTGTTGCTGAATTTATTGATGTCACGAATGACGATGCTCAAAGGTTCGGAGCGGTGGGTGGAAAAAAGTATTGCATTGGCGCTTACCAATCCATCGCGCTCTTTGCCTTGCAGTGTGCCGCCGAGTTCTTTCCATATTGCACCGAATATTGCGCCGACATAGCGGGTGTGCGGCATCACGCTGAGGTTTTGTTCGCGTTCGCCGCATCCCATGGGATAGTCGCCTTGCAGCACGACGCTGTCTCCGTGTGGTTCTACGGAAAAAAGATCATTCCAGTCGTCGCAGTTAACTTTCTGGTCGCTGGGGATAAGTTGGTTGTCCACCGTGATGCCGTCGAGCGCCGGTTCGCTCACGATTTTCAGGTGGTCACCGTCAGGCATGTAGCGCAGGCGTAAGGTGTTGAAGTTAATCAGCAGCGCATCGGGGCCGACATTGTAAGCACGTGTCGGGTCCTCGTCGAATGCGGCCGGGTCTTGCGCGGGCAGGTCAAAGTAGCTGCGATCCAGTATCAGGTCGCCGTGAATCTCGCGCAGTCCGCGCGCGCGCAGTTCGCTTAACCATAACCAGAATTGTTCGATGGTGAATTTCGGATCGCCGTAACCTTTGAGAATCAGGTTGCCGTTCAGCACGCCGTCTTTCAGTTCGCCGTCGATCCAGGCTTCGGTTTTCCAGGTGTAGGCGGGGCCGAGCAGGTCGAGCGCGGCGTAGGTGGTGAGCAGCTTCATGGTGGAAGCCGGATTCATCGCGCGCTGGGCGTTGATGCTGATGAGCGAGGTGCGCTTGCCCACTTCGCGCACTTCGACAGCGATGGCGGATTGCGGGATGTTGGCCGTGTTCAGCTCTTGCTTGACGGTGGCGGGCAGCGATGCGGCGTGCGCGCCGGCAAAGAGAAAAAGGGCGAGTAGGGCGGCTATTAATTTCATGACAACATTTTGATGATGGTCAACGTACGTGTAACCAGCATCTGTATTTCCTCTTCGGTGATGATGTAAGGCGGCATGAAATATACCGTGTTACCCATCGGGCGCAATAACAATTCATGTTGCAGGCCGAGGCTGAAACAGCGCTGTGCAAAATCCGCATGCGGTGTATCTACTTCAAATGCCCAGACCATGCCAGTGCTGCGGAAGTTCCTTACCTTGGGATGTTCGCGCAACGGTTGCGCGATGCGATTGAAGAAAGTCGCCTTGTCGCGGTTGGCATGCAGCACATCGTCTTGCGCGAAGATGTCCAGCGTGGCGAGCGCAGCGCGGCAGGCCAGCGGATTGCCGGTGTAGGAATGCGAATGCAGAAAGCCGCGCGCGGTGTCGTCGGCGTAAAAGGCTTGGTAGATATGGTCTGTGGTCATCACGATGGATAACGGCAAGTAACCGCCGGTGATGCCTTTGGACAGCAGCAGGAAGTCGGGCGAAATGTTCGCTTGCTCGCAGGCAAACAGCGTTCCCGTCCTGCCCATGCCGACCGCGATCTCATCGGCAATTAGATGCACGCCATATTGCGAACACAACTCGCGCGCGCGGTTCAAATATATCGGGTGATACATCGCCATGCCTGCCGCGCCCTGCACCAGCGGCTCGACGATGAAGGCGGCCAAGTGTTGGTGATGTTGTTGCAGATGCTGTTCCAGCGCGGCGGCGCAGCGCAGCGCGAAATCCTCCGGACTTTCTCCTGCTGCCGCTTCGCGCCAATCCGGGCAAGGTACAGTGGCATTCTGTTTAATCAGCGCGCCATAAGCGTCGCGGAACAGCGCCACATCGGTGACCGACAGCGCGCCCAAGGTCTCGCCGTGATAGCTATTTTGCAGGCTGATAAATTGCGTCTTGAGCGGCTTGCCGTTGTTGCGCCAGTAGTGCGCGCTCATCTTCAAGGCGATCTCGGTGGCGGATGCGCCGTCCGAACCGTAGAAGCAATGCCCCAATCCGGCGGGGGCCAGTTCGCTCAATTTTTCTGACAGCAGTACCACCGGCTCGTGGGTGAAGCCCGCCAGCATGACGTGTTCCAGCTTGCCGAGCTGGTCAATGAGGGCGGCGTTGATGCGCGGATTGCAATGCCCGAACAGATTTACCCACCATGAACTCACCGAGTCCAGATAGCGATTGCCGTCGAAGTCGTACAGCCAAACGCCCTGTCCACGGGCGATAGCGACCAGCGGCAAGGTCTCGTGCCGCTTCATCTGTGTACAGGGATGCCATACGGCGGACAGGCTGCGATTCAGTAAATTTTCATTCATCACTTGAAAGTCGAGGGGTGCGCCCTTATTATTAGCACTCGCTGGCCGAGAGTGCTAATGGCCGCGCAATTTTAGTTAACCATCTGTTTTAGGAGAGCAAAGCATGAAGATACGTCCCTTGCATGACCGCGTCATTGTCAAGCGCATGGAAGAAGAACGCAAGACCGCATCCGGTATTGTGATTCCCGATGCAGCGACTGAGAAGCCCGATCAAGGCGAAATCGTTGCTGTGGGCAATGGCAAGATTGGTGACGACGGCAAGCTGCGTCCGATGAACGTGAAGGTCGGCGACCGTGTGTTGTTCGGCAAATATTCCGGTCAGTCTTTCAAGATCGATGGTCAGGAACTGATGACCATGCGCGAAGATGACATCATCGGCATCGTTGAAGCCTAACAATTTAAGAATTTCAGGAGAATAAACATGGCAGCAAAAGACGTGAAATTCCATGATGCCGCACGTGCCAAGATGGTCGTGGGCGTCAATATTCTGGCCGATGCGGTCAAAGTAACTCTGGGCCCTAAAGGCCGTAACGTGGTGCTGGACCGTTCTTACGGTTCACCGACCATCACCAAGGACGGCGTGTCTGTCGCCAAAGAAATCGAGCTGAAAGACAAGTTTGAAAACATGGGCGCGCAAATGGTCAAGGAAGTTGCTTCCAAGACTTCCGATGTGGCCGGTGACGGTACAACGACTGCAACCGTGCTGGCTCAATCCATTGTGCAAGAAGGCATGAAGTTCGTTGCGGCCGGTATGAACCCAATGGATCTGAAGCGCGGCATCGACCAAGCGGTCATTGCTGCGGTTGCGGAACTGAAGAAAATTTCCAAGCCTTGCACCACCACCAAGGAAATCGCCCAAGTGGGCAGCATTTCCGCCAACTCTGACATGGTGATTGGCGAGAAGATCGCTGCTGCGATGGAGAAGGTTGGCAAGGAAGGCGTGATCACCATTGAAGATGGCACCGGCCTGGACGATGAGCTGGACATCGTGGAAGGTATGCAGTTCGACCGTGGTTACCTGTCGCCCTATTTCATCAACAACGCCGACAAGCAAATCGCCGCGATGGAGAATCCCTTCATCCTGTTGCACGACAAGAAGATTTCCAACATCCGCGACCTGCTGCCCGTACTGGAACAAGTCGCCAAGGCTGGTCGTCCGCTGTTGATCATCGCTGAAGATGTGGACGGCGAAGCGCTGGCTACACTGGTAGTGAACAATATCCGTGGCATCCTGAAGACTGTTGCGGTCAAGGCACCTGGCTTTGGTGATCGTCGCAAGGCTATGCTGGAAGACATCGCAATCCTGACCGGCGGTACCGTGATCGCTGAAGAAGTCGGCCTGACATTGGAAAAAGCCACATTGGCTGATATGGGCCAAGCCAAGCGCATCGAAGTGGGTAAAGAAAACACCACCATCATCGACGGCGCAGGCAAGGAAGAAGCGATCAAATCGCGCATCGGTCAAATTAACAAACAAGCCGAAGAATCCACCAGCGACTACGACAAGGAAAAACTGCAAGAACGCAAAGCCAAACTGGCTGGCGGTGTGGCAGTGATCAAGGTCGGCGCTGCGACTGAAGTTGAAATGAAGGAAAAGAAGGCGCGCGTGGAAGATGCATTGCACGCAACCCGCGCAGCTGTTGAAGAAGGCATCGTTCCTGGAGGCGGTGTAGCTCTGTTGCGTGCCAAGGCAGCGGTTGCAGGCCTTAAGGGCATCAACCATGATCAGGATGCCGGTATCACTATCGTGTTGCGCGCGATGGAATCACCTATCCGCGCTATCACCATGAACGCAGGTGATGAGCCAAGTGTTGTGGTGAACAAGGTGCTGGAAGGCAAGGGCAGCTACGGTTACAACGCAGCGACAGGCGAGTATGGCGACATGCTGGCAATGGGCGTGGTTGATCCGACCAAGGTGACGCGCGTTGCATTGCAAAATGCAGCCTCCATCGCTGGCCTGATGTTGACCACTGCTTGCATGGTTGCTGAAATGCCTGAAGACAAGCCAGCCGGTGGTATGGGCGGTGGGGATATGGGCGGCATGGGTGGTATGGGCGGCATGATGTAATTGAACTTGCCGCGAAAAGTATCTCGCAAAAGTTCTTTGTTGAAGTAAACGAACCCCGCCTAGTGCGGGGTTCGTTTTTTATATTGCCCGTAGTGCGGCTTGCCGCTACAATGCGCGCCTTCGTTTTACCCACCCCGTCCGGGATGGGCGCAAAACGGCCTGGTAGCTCAGTCGGTAGAGCAGAGGATTGAAAATCCTTGTGTCGGTGGTTCGATTCCGCCCCGGGCCACCAAATTGACAAAGGCCAGCTAATTTAGTTGGCCTTTGACATTTCTGCGCTGCACACATCCGCTTGCTGTGGCATTATTGGACGTGAGGGAGCCAATCTCCTGCTTGCGAATAAATAATTTGGGAGTGTATCGAACATGGTTTCTTCATCGTTCCTGCCTGGATGGGCCACCCGCATTAACAGCACGTTCCTCTCAATCCTATTGGCGGTTGCGTCAATTTTCGCCGTGCTGTTTCTTTATTACTCGCAGAATCCCTTCTTGGAGGCTTTTGAGGCCAAAACCTATGACTTGCGCTTTCGTGATATGCGCGGTGCGATTCCACTTGAACCTAGTATTGGCATCATCGCAATAGACGATAAAAGCATCGCAGAATTGGGGCGCTACCCTTGGAATCGTATCCAGTACGCCCGTTTGCTGGATAAGCTGAAAGCTGCTCAAGTTAAAGCTGTTTTGTTCGATGCATTTTTTCCTGAACATGAAGATAAAGCGAATGACCAAGCATTTGCGTCTGCAACTAAGAGGGCGGGTAACGTAGTGCTGGCAGCTCTTTTTGATTATGGTAAAGATGGGCAAGTAAAAGGAGTGATGCGTTCATTGCCGGAGCTCGAGGGAGCTGCGGCCGGGGTGGGAAATATCAACTTTCTGCCGGATGATGACGGTGTAAATCGTCGTAGTCCACTATTGATTGAGTTCGATGGAAAGTTGACACCATCCTTGGGCATGAAAGCAGCGATGCTGGCACTGGGCGAACAAGAATATGCCATTAAGCCATATGAGGTGATTCTGGGTGGGCGACACATTCCCGTGGGTGTGAATTATTCCATGTGGGTTAACTTTACCGGACCTCCTGGAGGCTATCCGCGCTATTCCTTTACGGATGTTGTGAATGGACGTATTCCAGCAGAGCAATTAAAGGGCAAAATATTGTTCCTCGGTGCTACAGCTCCGGGAATCTATGACATGCGCGTTACACCCTTCCATGGCAATACTCCTGGGGTGGAAGTTCACGCTACCGTCGCCGATAACATCATCAGCGGGCGCTTCATCCGTCAAGGCGGAATGGAAGCGCTGCTGGATATGGTCTCCATCGTTCTGCTTGGCGCTATGGCATATATTATGACCACCCGCTTGCGTCTTTATGGCGCAATTCCGGCGACGGCAGTTTTGTTGTCTGGATACATCTGGTTCGCTGACTATATGTTCAAGGACGGACACTGGATCAACATTATCTATCCGACACTATCTGCAATTTTGGCATTACTTGTAGGAGGCGGCTTTCGTTATATGGTTCTGGAAAAGAGCGCTAGAGAGATGCGTTCAATGTTTTCAAGTTATTTGTCGCCCAAATTGGTTGCGCGTTTGGAAAAAGACCCGGAAGCGGCCAAGATCGGCGGAGATAACAAGGAAGTGACCGTATTGTTTACTGACATTAAGAGCTTCACTACGTTTAGCGAATCACATCCGCCGCAGGAAGTAGTGTCTCGGCTGAATGAGTATTTGGGAGCGATGGTGCAGGTGATTGAACAGCATGACGGAACGATAGACAAGTTTATTGGCGACGGCATCATGGCCTATTGGGGTGCGCCGCTGGCTCAGCCAGATCATGCTAAATTGGCATTAGAGTGCATCGCGTCGATGGCTGTACGGATGCATGAATTGCGTCTTAAATGGGAAAAAGAAGGGCAAGAGGCATTTTCCATTCGAGGAGGACTCCAGTCTGGGGATGTGGTGGCGGGAAATGTGGGCTTCGCCGGAAAGAAAATGGAATATACCGTCATTGGTGACACGGTGAATCAAGCAGCGCGCCTCGAAGGAACAGCAAAATATTATGGAATAACTTATCTGGTTGGAGAGAATACCTATAAGTTAACTGCAAAAAGCTGTCGATACAGAGAGTTGGATAAGATTCGGGTGGTAGGTAAGCATTTACCCGTTACAATCTATGAACCTCAGGTGGGGCCAAACGCGCTGTCTGATTCGCAAATAGCACGTTTTGAGTCAGCACTTGCATTGTACCGTACCCGCAAATGGACTGAAGCGCAGGCTGGGTTCACAGAATTGCTTAGCGAATTGCCAAACGATAAGCCATGCAAAATTTATATTGAACGTTGTTTTCATTTTGTAGAAAATGCACCTCCCTTGGACTGGGATGGAGTGTTTAATCGGGCAGAAAAATAAAAATTTCGGCTCCCTGATTTGTCAAAGCTATATTGTTAATGTGAAATAAATAGGTGGCATATGCGAAAAATTCTGATTGCGTTTCTAGCGTCATTCTTCTCAATTGGTGCTGTTTTCGCCGAAACAACCGGCGGGATGACCGGCAGTTTCGTCAAGGCAGACTTTAAGAAAGAAATTAACTCACCCAAGTTGCACAAGCTATTGGGAGTGGGCGGCGGCTACCTATTTCTGGCTAAACAAGACGGATCGTTAGATGAGGTAAATGAAGATGGGAAGACCATACTGACCTTGGCTGCCAAAGAAGGAGATCACGTTCTGCTAAAACAGCCGGAGTCTGTGGCCGTTGAAGGTGACACAATTTACGTTGTGGATAGCGAAACCAATCAGGTGGTGATGTACACGCTTTCAACCGGAAAGTATCAGGGGCAGTTCGGCGCAAAAACAGGTGGTTTTTTTGGCGGTGACGGCAATGAACTGAAATCGCCACGCGGTATCGCTGTACATGATGGCGTGGTGTATGTTGCAGATACGGGCAATAATCGAATTCAGCTATTCGGTGTGAATGGTGTCTTCCTGCATACATTGGCACTGAGTGCTGCATCCTCATCTGAGGGGACTCAAGAAATACCGTACCGGCTAAAAGGGAATACAGGTGTCGCGCTGGATAGTGATGGAAAAATTTACGTATTGAACACTGGCGACAATCAGGTCAAATATTATTCTCCGAATGGGCGCTATATTGCGTCCCTACCCGATGTGGGCAATCCTGCATCGTTGAGTGTTGCTGAAGACGGTGTTTACATTGCGGATAACACTGCTTCCACTATTTCAAAATACGATTTCGATGGCAAACTGGCTTATACCTTTGGCTCGAAAGGTGAAGGAAAATCGCAGTTTAGACAAATAGCCGGAATTGCAGTGGACAAGGGGCAGCTAGTCTATATCGGGGATAACGAAAAATCGCTGGTTAACGAATTCTTGACTGTTGCCGGCACAAAATTGGAGACGATTCCTAAGCCTGCAGGCAGAGTGTCAATGAAATGGCTCGGCAGTATGTCGGCTGAAGTAACGCGCATGGCCGGAAATGGTAAAGGAGCCATTTATGCGGTCAGTAAAGACGGCAAGAGCTTGATGAAATTTCAGGATGGTGTAGCGGCGGGCGAAATCAAACCAGCGGACATGGAGATCACAGCGGTTACCGTGGATTCTAAAGGCGCAATCTGGGTACTGGATAATAATAAAAAGCAGGGTGACAAGATTGATGAAACAGGGAAAGTGCTTGTCAGCTTTGGCAGTGCTGGAAGTGGTGCGGGACAATTTAATAGCCTTACAGCAATAGCTGTTGCGTTGTCCGGCTACGTTTATGTTGCCGATTCAGGCAATCGAACAATTCAAGTGTTCCGGGGGGATGGAGTAATTGCGGGTAATTTGAGCAGCAATACTGCGAATATTTCCAACCCGATTGCCATGGCGTTCGACACTCGGGACAATTTGTACGTATTGGATTCAGGTCGCGGCAGCGTCAGTGTTTACTCGGCGGCGAATGGGAATTTTATTCAGGAGTTTGGCAAGCTGAAAGAGGGCAGTATCTTTAGCAAGCCGCTTGATTTGGCCGTTTCCGCTGATGAGGTGGTGGTATTGGATGGCAATCAGGTCAAGACGCTAACTCAGAAAGGTGAGTTATTACCTTTGTTTGGCGCAAAAGAAACGGGAGTCGGGACTCTGCATGACCCCGTAGCACTTGCCACTTCTGGGGGTAGTACGTTACTTGTTGCTGATCGGTCAGAGAAGCGTGTGGAATCTTTTGCAGTTTTATACAAACCAATGCAACTGGAACATGTTGCAGCAAAAGGAAATGTGCACGCAATTGAGCTGAATTGGTCTCAACCGTCGCTGCCCTATATAAAAACTTTCCGCGTCTATCGTTCAAAAACAGAAAATGGCGGTTTTGTCCAGATTGCGACAACCACTACCAATTCTTATGCCGATTCGGGATTGGATGCGGGAGCACACTATTACTATCGCATTGCGGCGGTATCAGATTTTGCTTACGAAGGTGCGACCAGTATCGCAGTGAACGCTACTTCCGAGAAATATGTTCCACATCCGCTGTCTGCGATAAAAGTGGAAACGACTCCTTGGCAGGTCAAGTTGAGTTGGAATCCAGTCCCCGCGCAATACTTTGCCGCATATCGTGTTTATCAAAAAGAAAAAGACGCGTTTGTAAAAGTGGGTGAGGTAACGCAGCCGGAATTCATCAAGGATGCACTTACTCCAGAAACAAAATATACCTATTACGTAAGCGTGCTAAGCAGCGATGGAACAGAGTCGGAAAAATTGCCGGCGGACGCAACGACATTGGTATTTAATCGCCCGCCGCTGGATATAGAAGTAGTTAAGCTGCAAAACATCTTTTCCAATTCCTACAAGATTTACGAACGTGACGGGGTTGGTGTAATCAAGTTGACCAACAACACCGACAAGCCGATGGACAAGATCAAGGTCAGCTTTGTGTTGAAGAATTTCATGGATTACTCAACAGAAGGCAAGATAGATAGGCTGATGCCCGGTGAGAGTCAGGAAATGGTTCTAAAAGCGGTATTCAACAATAGCATCTTGAATATAACCGAAGACAGTTCGGTGCAGGCGATGATCGAAGCCAGTTATTTCGACAGCGGGAAACGAGTGACTTACAGCAAGAACCCTACAGTAACTGTGTATGACAAACATCGACTATCTTGGAACGAGCATGAACGCTATGCCGTGTTCGTTACCCCTAAAGACCCGCCCATCATGAACTTGGCGCGCGCCGTAGCTGAAAATTTCAAAGAAACCAAGGATGAAACTCAGTTGGCCGCCGCTGTGTTTGATGCAATCGGAGTATATGGGGTAACTTACATCCCAAACCCAAGCAATCCCTATCAGGAAAGTTCAGGCAAGGTGGAAACGGTTGATTACGTCCAGTTCCCGCGCGAAACAATGGATCGAAAAACTGGCGATTGCGTTGACATGGTGGCGCTCTACTCGTCGTCATTAGAAAGTATGGGCATCAATACGCTTGCATTGGAAGTCCCAGGGCATCTGCTCATGATGTTCTCTACTGGCATTGCGGCGGACGAAGATGGTTACACCATGGATAATATGTATGTGATTTACAAAGGTGTACTATGGATACCAGTGGAGACGACTTTGCTTGGTAATTCTTTCATCAAGGCTTGGGAGAATGGCAGTGCCACTTACTACAAGTACAAAGATAACGGGCTAACTGTCCTAGATGTGCGTAGCGCGTGGGAAACATACAAGCCTGCCAGTCTGCCGGATTCAAACTGGACAATGAGCGGCTTGACGCGTGCAGATATTGAGAAAAAGTTTCCTAGCGATCACTTGTCTGTTTTGAAAATTAGTTCGCAGACAAAAACACGGCGCTATTTGGCTGCGATCCAAAAGGATCCATCAGATGTGAATGCCCATCTGCAAATGGGCATCATTCTTGCCAAGCTCGGTGATCGCACAGAAGCGATGAAATATTTTGACAAGGTACTCAGTCTGGATGCCAAGAATGCAGCAGCAATGAATAATCGTGGCAATCTGTTGATGATCGAAGATAAATATCAGGATGCACTGAAGGCGTATCTTGCCGCAAGCAAAGCCAGTCCCAAAGATGCCCAAATTTGGGTTAATCTGGCGCGCGCCTACAAACGTATTGGTGAAACTAAAAAAGGCAAGGCAGCTTTTATTAAAGCACAAGGATTGGATAGCAAAGTCAAAGAGCAATACCGGGCGCTGGCTCTGGAATTGCTGAATTCGATTTAAATTGTCGAGCCGGTCAGGTAATACTAACCAAGGAGAAATACCATGAAAAAATTGATTGCATTATTCGTGCTGTTAGGCGTGATACTGGCTACCCCCAGCTACGCAGCAGGAAGTACCGATGGTACGTCGCTGTGGGAGAGACTCCGCAAAAAAATCGAAACGATGACTCCGCAAAAGAAATTGAGCACCACTACTGCAGCAGGGGGAGTGCGAGGTTCATTGGCTGATGCGGACGACATCTATTGGAAGGGAGAGACCAAGGTTCAAGTAATCGATTCGGATGAATTAGCCGCGTTTAAAAAAGCTATAGCTTTGGTTGATGCAGGAAATGCCACAGGAGCGAAAGCTGCGTTCACCGATTTTATCCAGCAGAACCCCGACAGTGCCCTGCGCGGTGATGCTGAGGCCGCACTTGCTCAGTTGAAAGAGATAAAATAGCGCTAACTTGGTTCGGAGCGGCTGGTAGAAAGCCGCTCCAGCCTCTATAATCCCGCCCCCGAAACATCAGGATAGCGGGCATCATATGCAGTTATTCACCTTTGGCATAAACCATCAAACTGCGCCGCTAGACGTGCGCGAGCAGATTGCGTTCAATGCCGAGACAATGGATGTTGCGCTACGCGACTTGGTCGGTAATGGTGCGGCCAAAGAAGCGACCATCCTTTCTACTTGCAACCGCACCGAAGTGTATTGCTGCACAGGTGCGCCCGCGCAAGCCGTGGATTGGCTGGCCTCCTATCATCACTTGAATAGCAATGTAATCGAACCGTATATCTACCGCCTGCCGCAAGAGCAAGCCGTGAAACATGCTTTCCGTGTGGCCAGCGGACTGGACTCGATGGTGTTGGGCGAACCGCAGATTCTCGGGCAGATGAAACAAGCGGTGCGTCAGGCCGAACAAGCAGGCACACTGGGTTTCATGCTGCACAAACTGTTCCAACGTACCTTCTCTGTTGCTAAAGACGTGCGCACGCAGACCGAGATCGGAGCCAATCTGGTATCCATGGCCGCTGCGGCGGTCAAGCTGGCAGAACGCATCTACCCCAGTATCGCTGAGCAACGCATTCTGTTCATTGGTGCGGGCGAAATGATTGAACTTAACGCAGTGCATTTTGCGGCACGCAAACCAAAGCAGATCACGGTGGCGAATCGCACACTCGAACGCGCCCAGACTCTGGCGCGCCGCATCGATGGACATGCCATCACACTAAACGAACTTCCCGAGCAAATCGCCCAGCACGACATCATCGTTACCTGTACCGCAAGTCCCTTGCCGATTCTGGGAAAAGGTATGGTCGAACGTGCTCTCAAACAGCGCAAGCACCGCCCGTTGTTCATCGTTGATCTGGCCGTGCCGCGCGATGTGGAACCCGAAGTGGCGGATATGAATGACGTGTTTCTGTACACGGTGGATGACCTGTCGGAAGTGGTGCGGGATGGACTGGATGCGCGCCAAGGTGCGGTGAAAGAAGCTGAAGTCATCATCGATTCCAGCGTCAATGAATTCATTCACTGGATGGAATCGCGCGGCGTGGTACCCACCATACGTGCCTTGCGTGACCATGCCGAACGCCAACGTCGTGGTGAGATGGAAAAAGCCTTGCGCGCACTAGCCAAAGGCGACACACCGGAAAAAGTACTGGAAAGTCTGAGTAGTTCATTGACCAACAAGTTCCTGCATGCCCCCACACAAACGCTTAACCAGGCACAAACTGGTGATCGCGAAGCGCTGCTGGATGCAATACATCGCATCTACCACCTGCACGATACCGAATGAATTCCAGCATTTCAGCCAAACTCGCCCAACTCAGTGAACGGTTGGACGAGGTCACCAGCTTATTGAGCAGCGAAGAAGCCACGCGCAACATGGAAAGCTTTCGCAAACTCAACCGCGAACGTGCTGACATCGAGCCTGTGGTAGGGCTTTACCATGCTTACCAATCGTGCGAAGCCGACATCGCCACCGCTCAGGAAATGGCAGGCGATCCCGACATGCGCGAATTCGCCGAGGCCGAGATCAAGGCCGGACGCGAAAAGCTGGAACAACTCGAAGTCGAATTGCAGAAGCAATTGCTGCCGAAAGATCCTAACGACGAACGCAACGTGTTCCTTGAAGTGCGCGCCGGAACCGGCGGCGATGAAGCTGCCATCTTCGCGGGTGACATCTTTCGCATGTACCTGCGCTTTGCCGAACGCCGCCGTTGGCAAGTTGAGATCATCTCGGAAAGCTTGGGTGAAATGGGCGGCTACAAAGAAGTCATCGCGCGCATCATCGGCCAGGGCGCTTACTCGGTAATGAAATTTGAATCCGGTGCACACCGTGTGCAGCGCGTGCCTGCCACCGAAACACAAGGCCGCATCCACACCTCCGCCTGTACCGTCGCCATCCTGCCCGAAGCCGACGAAGTGGGCGAAGTCGAACTCAACCCCGCCGAACTGCGTATCGACACCTTCCGCGCATCCGGTGCGGGCGGGCAACACATTAACAAAACCGACTCTGCCGTGCGCATCACCCACCTGCCTACCGGCACTGTGGTCGAATGCCAGGACGGACGCTCGCAACATCAGAACAAAGCGCAAGCTTTGCGCGTGCTGGCGGCACGCATCAAAGACAAACAGGAACAAGCCGCGCACAGCAAAGTTGCCGCCGAACGCAAATCGCTGGTGGGCAGCGGCGACCGCTCCGAACGCATCCGCACCTACAACTTCCCCCAAGGCCGCGTCACCGACCACCGCATCAACCTCACCCTATACAAGATGGATCACATCATGGACGGCGACATCAGCGAACTCACCAATGCGCTGATGGCAGAGCATCAGGCAGAACAGCTCGCGGCGCTGGCGGGTGAAGGCTGAAATCGTTCGCGGGAATATATAGCGCTTGGCATATTGACCCTGTATCTCTGGCGGGTTAGGGTTCGGGTATGAATCGGCTCGATCACTCCATTCTTTTGAAATTCAGTTTCACATCCCCGCTTGTGAATAAATATTTCAGCAAGCTCGTAAAACAATTCGAACCCGACCCCTTTCGACCGTTCAAGCTGTCGTTATGCAGATCGCCTATTGACGGGCGTGTGCGTGGTTGTTGCCGACTTGCCTCGAAGAGGCTCTTGCACCCTATGGGTGTCGGCTTTACAACCATGGCCTACCCCTTGCGGGTGTTCGGTTACGTCAGACGTGGCGTGTTGGTTGTGGCGGCGTTGCTTGGTGGGAATGATGTGATGAATGGTTTGTTTGGGCGAAGCAAATTCGATGCGGCGAACAATACTGAAGAAAGGTTGGCGGCATGAAGACGATGATGAAAGGATTGATTGCGGTACTGCTCTTGATTGCGAGTGGGTCGGTTGTGTTGGCAGGCGTTGCAGCAATACCGGATGAACCGTTGCCGCCGGTGGTGCAGACGCTGATCGGGATGAAAATTCCGCCGAAAGTCGTGGGAAAAAGTGGAGCTCCTATTCCTAATTTCATCGAGATTGGTGGCGGGATGCTGAATAGGAAAATAGGTAGCGAGGCGCCTAAAGCAGAACTAGGATATGACGAGGGAATAATTGATGAGAAATGGCCGGTGTTTATAGTGAGTGCTGTACACGCCGATAGAATCAAAGGGGTCAGGCTCGAATTGTTTTTCGACCTTCTTCTCCATTCAAAGCGTCAAGACTTTCCGACTCGCAGCTTAAGCCGCTGAGGCCATGACTGTAAGCATGCAACGCGACATCTCATCTCTCCTGATGCAAGACAGAGCTACGCTGGAAGCCGCGTTAGGCTTGGATTTCAGCACGGCGCGCATCGAGGTGCAGTCTTTGTTGCAGCATGTTCTGCACGTGCCGCGCGCTTATCTGTTGGCGCATCCAGAGCAGGCGCTGAGTGAAACTCAACAAGACGCTTATAAAGTTCTGCTGCAACGCCGCATACGCGGTGAGCCGATTGCGCATTTGCTGGAGGAGCGCGAGTTCTTCGGGTTGAGTTTCAAGGTTACGGTGGATACCTTGATTCCGCGACCGGAGACGGAGTTGCTGGTGGAATTGGCGTTGCAACGCATTCCCTCACTCCAACCCTCTGATGGAACAACTAGCCATTCGACTAGGCTGTCCAAAAACGCCAGCCAAGTCGCTGGTTATCCCAAAGGGAGAGTGGGCAAGTTCCGTGTTCTCGATCTCGGCACAGGTACTGGTGCAATCGCTTTATCCATCGCGCATACGAGGATGGATGTGGAGGTGCTGGCGGTGGATGCATCGGCAACGGCTTTGCAGGTGGCGCGCGAAAATGCGCAGCGCTTGGGTGCGTGCAACGTGAGCTTCTTGCACAGCGACTGGTTTTCCGCCCTCGAAGCCCAACGCTTCGATCTCATCGTTTCCAATCCGCCGTATATCGCGACAGACGATGTGCATCTCTCGCAGGGTGATGTGCGCTTTGAACCTTTGTCTGCCTTGGTTTCCGGTGTGGATGGGTTGGATGATATTCGGCGCATTATTCAGGCTGCGCCGCATTATCTATCTGCAAACGGTTGGTTGCTGCTGGAGCACGGTTACGACCAAGCGCAGCTGGTGCGAGATTTGTTGGAGCAAAACGGATTCAGTGAAGTTTTTTCAGAAAAAGATATAGCGGGTATAGAACGGGTGAGCGGCGGGTGTTTGCATCCAGGCCAATAAAAACGGGCATCTAGCGCCGTTGGGTATAGAGTGCGACAGTAAAGATATAGGCCGATATATAGGCCAAACGGCATATAGGCAAAGCAAAATGAGCTTCATACAATTCGCCCCGAGTTGTGAGCTTTGAGTTGTAGCCAACTCGATCTTTCATACTCTCCTCCTATTCTGGGCCATCGCAAGGTGGCCCGTTTTTTTTGCCCGGAAGAATATCTAAAAGATGGCCTTGCCCGCAAGCCAATAAATACGGGCATCTCCACGATGCGCCAAGTATAGATCGCCTATTGACGGGCGTGTGCGGGGCAGGGGGTTAAAAAATCAGCCAGCGAGCAGTTTGCGCGCGCGGGCGATGGCGGCTTCCACTTGTTGCGGCGCAGTGCCGCCAGTGTGGTTGCGCGCGGCGAGCGAACCTTCCAGCGTGAGCACGGCGTAGATGTCGTCGCTGATGAGGTTGGAGAATTCTTGCAACTCTTCCAGTTTGAGTTCAGCCAGGTCGCAATTTTTTTGTTCGGCGTAGCGCACCGCCAAAGCCACCGCTTCGTGCGCATCGCGGAACGGCAATCCCTTCTTCACCAGATAATCAGCCAAGTCGGTCGCCGTGGCATAGCCCTGCAATGCGGCGCGGCGCATGGCTTCCGGTTTGACGGTAATGCCGGTCATCATGTCGGCGTAGATGCGCAGAGTCTGGGTGAGCGTATCCACGGTGTCGAACAGCGGTTCTTTGTCTTCCTGGTTGTCCTTGTTGTAGGCCAGCGGCTGGCCTTTCATCAAGGTGAGCAGCGCCACCAGATTGCCGTTGACGCGCCCGGTCTTGCCGCGCACCAACTCAGGCACATCGGGATTTTTCTTTTGCGGCATGATGGATGAGCCGGTGCAGAAGCGGTCGGCGATGTCGATGAAGCCGAAGCGCGGATTCATCCACAGGATCAACTCTTCCGACAGGCGCGACAGATGGGTCATCACCAGCGCTGCGCAAGCGGTGAATTCGATGGCGAAGTCGCGGTCGGACACGGCATCCAGCGAGTTCTGACACACTGCTTCGAAGCCTAGCAGTTCAGCCACAAATTCGCGCTTGATCGGATAGCTGGTTCCCGCCAAGGCGGCAGCGCCCAGCGGCAGGCGATTTACGCGGTGACGCGCATCGCTGAAACGTTCCACATCGCGCTGGCACATCTCGAAATACGCCATCAGGTGATGCGCAAAGCTCACTGGCTGCGCCACTTGCAAATGGGTGAAGCCGGGCATGATGGTGTGCGTGTGATGCTGCGCCAGATTGAGCAACGAAGTTTGCATTGCTTTCAGCAACAGGATGATGTCGTCGATGGAACTGCGCAGATACAAGCGAATGTCGGTTGCCACCTGGTCGTTGCGCGAACGCCCGGTGTGCAGGCGCTTGCCCGCATCGCCGACCAAGGTGGTCAGACGCTTCTCGATATTCAGATGCACATCTTCCAGATCGAGTAGCCAGACGAAATCACCGTTAATGATCTCATTTTCGATTTGCGCCAAGCCGCGCTGGATGTCTTGCAGGTCCTGCGCGCTGATGATGTTGCAGTGTGCGAGCATCTGCGCATGCGCCAGCGAGCCTTGAATATCGAACAGCGCCAGGCGCTTGTCGAAATCCACAGAAGCGGTATAACGTTTTACTAACTCTGCCACGGGTTCGTTGAAACGTCCCGACCAGGTTTGATTGTCTTGCATCGTTGCCATGACTTGTCCAGAATGTGCGGCACTTGAAAGGAAGCTATGCCGAAGGCGCGCAGTATAAATCAAAACATTCCAGCCAAGCTGTTGCCTGACTTCCGCAACATGGGCACGGTGTTGCGCATTGTGCTGCTGGTAAATGGCATTGCGTTACTGGTCGCGCTGTCGCAAGCATTCTCTTTCGCCGATATGCAGAGTGGTTTTTTGCAAAGTTCAGCGCTGATGCAACCAGTTTTGTTATGTGGCTTATTGCTGTTGTACGGGCTTAATCCGCTATTGGAGCGAGCAGTCTATTGGCAAAGTGCACTGGCAGTAGTGGTCGCGGTTGCATCGATTACGGTACTGATAGATGCCTTGGGCGGTGAATTGTTTTCCGCCTCGGGCGACTATGGCATGTTCCGTTATGTGCGGCATGCGCTGGTAGGTATTGCGGTTACGCTGATGATACTGGCGTATTTCCGTTTACGTGTGCAGGCACTTTCCCCGGCAAAGGAAGCTGCACGGTTGCAAGCTTTACAAGCCCGCATCCGTCCACACTTTCTGTTCAATACCATCAACGCCGTGCTGAGTATTGTGCGCTCTGATCCCAAGCGCGCCGAGGCTGCGTTGGAAGATATGGCTGACTTGTTCCGCATGGCGATGGTGGAGCCGCATGAATTGGTTGCACTGAGTAAAGAAGTGGCACTTGCGCGGCAGTACTTGAATCTTGAAGAGTTGCGCATGGGCGAGCGTTTGACGGTGAATTGGGATACAACATACATGCCGCCTGATGCACTCATTCCGCCGCTGATATTGCAGCCGTTGTTGGAGAATGCGGTCTATCACGGCATTGAGCCGCTGGCTGAAGGCGGAACAATCGAAGTTAAATTGTACCGGCATGATGATGAGCTTCATCTTGAAGTGGGCAACCCAGCGCAGACACAGCCTGTGTCGCGAGTGGCAGGCAATAAAATTGCGCTCTCCAATATCCGCGAACGGCTCTCCCTGCTGTTCGATGTAGAAGCGCAATATCAAGTAGAAAGCAATGTGAACCGATACACAGTTCACATCCGAATTCCATATGTGAAAGAAACGGAAACATGAGCGACACGATTACCCTGCCGCTCACTGTATTCATCGTTGATGACGAAGAGCCAGCGCGCAATCGCCTCAAGGAATTGCTTGCCGACTGTGCCGCACAATTTCCTTTGCAACTGGTAGGCGAAGCGGGTAACGGACAAGAGGCATTGAATAAGCTGGAGAAAATATCCGCTGAAGTTGTGTTGCTGGATATCCGCATGCCGCAGATGGACGGAATCGAACTCGCGCGCCACCTGAATAAATTGACTCATCCGCCCGTCATTATTTTCACCACAGCATATGATGCCTATGCGATTCAGGCATTCGAGCAACGCGCCATCGATTACTTGCTCAAACCCATAAGACTGGGGCGACTATTCAAGGCACTTTCCCGCGCGCGTGATTCCGTCCCATTACGTACCGAAATTTTGCAAGAACTCACACCGGAGCCGCGCCGCAATCTTTCCGTGCATGAGCGCGGGAAAGTGCTGCTGATACCGATTGAGAAGGTACTTTACCTGCGCGCCGAATTGAAATACATAACCGTGCGCACAACAGAACGGGAATATCTTCTCGAAGAATCACTGAACGCCTTGGAAAAAGAATTCGCCGCGCGCTTTGTGCGCATTCATCGCAACTGTCTCGTGGCAAGGAATGCAATCGCGGGGTTTGAAAAAGGCGGCGACGAAGGGGAGAGCGGCTGGCTATTGAAGCTGACAGGTCTGGAAGAACGGTTGGCTATCAGCCGTAGGCAAATGTCCATCGTAAAAGAAATTGGCAGGTAAATTATGCGCATACTCATCATTGAAGATAATCGTGATCTTGCTTCCAACATGTGTGACTTCCTGGAAGCAAAAGGACATGCTGTGGATGCGGCGGGTGACGGCATTACCGGCATGCATCTGGCGCTGGTAAACCAATACGATGCGATCGTGCTGGACTTGATGCTTCCTGGAATAGATGGACTAACGTTTTGCCGCAAGCTGCGTGGTGAGGGCGGCAAGGACACGCCTATACTTATGATTACAGCGCGAGATTCGCTGGAGGATAAGATCGCCGGGCTGGAAGCGGGAGCGGACGATTATCTAGTCAAGCCAGCCGAACTAAGCGAAGTTGAATTGCGTTTGCGCGTGCTGCTTCGCCGCAGAGATCCAACACGCAGACAAAAGAAAATGGCTATAGAAGACCTTAGCCTTGACACCTTTACTTGCTCGGTGCGTCGCGGAGACAAACCCATCGAATTGCCGCCGATTCCTTACAAGATATTGGAAGCGTTAATGTCACGTTCTCCTCAGGTTGTGAATCGCGATGAAATCGAACAGGCGGTGTGGGGAGAAGTGCGCCCGGATAGCGATTCGTTGCGCGCGCATATGCATTTGCTAAGAGAGCTTATCGATAAACCTTTTGAACGAAAGTTGTTGCGTACCTTGCGAGGATTTGGTTATCAATTGGTCAGTCCCGATGTTTCAGACAAATAGCCTGCGTTTCCGCGTCGCCATTTTTTATGCGCTGTTCGGCGCAGTAGTCAGCATTACGCTTTCCATAAGCGCCTATTTCACCGTGCAGGCTATCGGTCACCGGCTCATGGACGATACCTTGCGTGAAGAGTTAAGGGAGCACTCCGACGAACCGAAGTTCGATCCGCCGAAAACGGTATCTATCAAGGGTTATGCACTTTCGATGGGCGAGTCTGGCGCAATTATTCCTTCCGAGCTTAAACAACTGTCGCCAGGAAGCTATAACCTGAACATTGCCAATAACGACTATCGTGTTTTGGTTTTGGACAAGAATGGCACGCGCTATTTCATGACGTTTGATACCAAGCAGCAACATATACGGGAAGCGATGTTTCTGCGTTATGTGGTGATTTTTGCCATATTCATGACCCTCGGTTCAGCAGCGGGTGGATTGTGGCTGGCGGTGCGCATTACCGCACCCATTAGCCGTCTGGCAAAACAAGTAGCACAGGCTAAACCGGGAGCGGCGGATTTATCACTACCCAACCTGAAAGGTAACGACGAGGTGGGAGAATTGGCGCGCGCATTTGACCGCTACCTGCGGCGACTGCATGAATTCATTGATCGGGAGAATTGTTTTACCTCAGACGTAAGTCATGAGTTGCGTACGCCGCTCGCTATCATCCTCGGGTCAATCGAAGTGCTGGAGTTGGACAACACTCTTCCGCAAAAACAAAAAGAGCGAATCGCGCGTATACACCGCGCCGCACAAGATATGAACAAGCTGACGGGTGCATTACTGTTGATGGCGCGTGAACAACAGCAAGCAGCAGATGAATTGCCATGTCGCGTAACTGATGTGTTGCATTCTTGTGTGGAAAACCACCAGTACCTGATCGCGGAACGTCCGATACGTATGGAAGTAGAACTGATTGCCGAGCCGGATTTGCATATCGAACGCCCCTTGCTTGAGATCGTGGTCGGCAATCTTATTCGAAATGCCTTGTACCACACTAAATCCGGGTTTGTATTGCTACGGCTCGAAGCGGAACGGCTTACGATACAGGACACTGGAGTCGGGATGCGTCCCGAGGACTTGGCGCGTGCCATGGATCGATACTACAAAGGAGCAATGAGTGCCGGATCAGGAGTAGGGCTGTCATTAGTAAAGAGAATTTGCGACAGATACAGCTGGCGCATAACCCTCAACAGTCAGGAGGGGTTAGGTACGACCGCAGTGATTGCATTCTTTACCGGATAATTTATATGGATTGCATAATAATTTATTCTTTGTGATTATTAAAAGATGTTCAGTGAAGCAAATGATTAGCTGAGTAATATCAGTAATCTTCCAACTCTTGCTGCGAGAAATTAACGTTTATTTAACATTCGATTGACGTGCGCTTCACAGAACCATTGCTAGTATTAAACCCAGCTTGCGCAGGGTGATTTATTGGCCTATCGTGCGAAGAAAAATTGGCTAGGTAAATTGGAATTCGGACACAAACCAGCAACTCTATGGAGGAGTAACGCAATGAAGAAAATCCTACTGTCTTTAGTGACTGTCTTGGCAATAATCGCATTTGTACCTGAAGCTTCCGCTTTGCCGCTGTTTGCTCGTCAAACCGGCATGGCATGTAATGCCTGTCACTATCAACATTTTCCGCTGCTGAATCCGTTTGGACGTGCCTTCAAAGCTTCCGCTTTTACCTTAGTGGGCGCGCAAGGCAAAATTGAAGGTGACAATCTTTCGATCCCCGATACCGTGAACATGGGCGTGTTTGTGACGTCATTTTTCCAAACGCAGTCTGCCGGGCAGACTGGTGGCGTTGATAATGCAGTGGATCCAAATGTTCCCAAATGGGGAGTTCCCGGTACGGGTGGTGAATTGTCCATATTCTTCGGGGGGCGCATTTCGGATTTCGCTGGGTTCTTGTCTGAAGCGGGCTTGAGTGGTTCACCAGTAGCTGCCAACGGAAAATTAGTCTTACTGTTTCCGGTGGATGATGCGCGCGTGGGTACCGTGATGTTCTCCAGCAACGACCAAGGTGCGGCTTATGGCTTCGAATTTCTCAATACAGGTGCAGTAGGTGTTCACAAGATGATGGGTAACTCGGGACCAACCGACCAGCACATCAGGGCAGCGTATGCCGCTCAATATCTCGGTACCAGCACAGCTGCAACGGGTATTGCACTGGTGGCGAATAACGGCATGGGTTTTGTTAACCTTAGCGCATACGAGATGGCGGGCAATGAGGTTGTCGGTGGTGGCAACAATCTGGATCTGACGTACATGCGCTTAGTGTTTACCACTGATATTGGCAACTGGGACGCAGCTTTTGGCATCCAGAACTTCGGCGGCAAGAGTACCAGTACTTGCGCCGATAATGTGGTTATGGGTACAGCGCCAGATTGCGTATCGAGTGTTACAGCCAATGCGCCGAAGGCAACCATTATTGATGCGCAGTTGCAAGGCGATGTGGGCACCATGCCAGCGGGTTTATATGTCTCATATGGAACAGCAGCAGCTGGCTCCGCGACCGAAATCAACGTGTTCAATCCGAAGGGATCAACCGTTGGCACAACGGCAACATCATTTAACGTAGCGGGCGAATTGGGCGTTATTCCGCATACCACCGTCCAAGTGGCCGTGCGCTTGGCGAAGAATGGCGCCTCCAGCGACAGCACTGATAATGCCTTGATGTTGGGCGTAACCTACCAAATGGCGCAAAATATGTACCTGAGTTTCCATCACACCCAACAATCGGGCAGCGCATGGACTGGATCAAGCGTCGCAGGCAATGAGCCCGCTGGCAAAACAGGTAACACACTGTTGCTGCAAACATCGTTCTAATATTAATACTACTAGGCTATGCGTGCGAGTCACAGCTGGTTAGCGCAATCTGGTGTAGCGTTGTAGAAGATCGCATATAAAAGCGCCATAGCTGAGACTCAATACATCAACAAAGGCGAGTAGTGGAATCAAAAATTGTGGAGACTTCGGTCTCCACTTTTTTTGATCTAAATTTGGGAAGCGCGCAAGTAGTCGTCAGTTGAAGTGCACCAATTTTTACATCAACGCTTTCTGAGTGGATCCAACAAAGAGGTAAGGCCGTTATGATCAAGTTCTTGCATCAACGCCAATAACTGGCCGATCTCGCCCTGCGGAAAGCCTTTGCGCGCAAACCAGTTAAGGTAATTGCCAGGTAGATCGGCAAGTAAGCGTCCTTTGTATTTGCCATAAGGCATGACGCGGGTGACCAACAGTTGCAAGTGCTCAGAACTCATCATGAGAATATTTCAAACCCGTCGTGCAACGGGATCACTTTTGAAACTGCCCCAGCACTTTAAGCAGTTGTGTCGCATCATCCGGTGCCTGCGCAGTGGCTTGCGGCCCCTCGATTTTCTCCTGAATCCAGTCCACTACATCGCCCGAACCCCACGACACGACAGACGCAAGTACGAACACCAGAAAGCCGCGCGCCATACCCTTCGGAATTCCCTGCTCTTCCAGATAGCGGTGGAAATACCAGGCGGCGATAAAAAATACGATGGTGGAGATCACCAGATTCCACATGGATGGCAGTGCGAACATGGATGCGCTTTCGGTAGGTTGGAATCTGCGCATCATAATGCATGCGCGTGGCAGATTGATTGCCCACGTATCGCGGCTTAGCCAGTGGATAGGTCGGACAGCAAAATCAGTCGGATTTCTTGTTTAACATCGCTTTTAAATCAGCAAATGGATTATGTGTAGCCACTGCCTGTTCGCCAGTTTTCCTGTCGCGCACCACCTCATCCATCACGCGCGAGTGTTCATTGTCGTGGCAATACAAACACAGCAACTCCCAATTGCTGCCATCCAGTGGATTATTATCATGATTGTGGTCCTTGTGATGCACCGTAAGTTCCCGCAGCCGCGCCCCGGAAAATTCGCGTCCGCAGCGTCCGCAAATCCAGGGATATAATTTGAGTGCTCGTTCACGGTAACCCGCCTCACGCAATTCGCGTTGTTTGCGTGCATCGGCGACGACGCGGTCAAGTCGGGAGTGGTCGGGAGTGGTGTGTTTGGTCATGGTGGGTGGTGAGATGAAATAGTTGGAGCGAATATATCAGGACATGCCTACTATGTCCCTATTCGGCAAGCAGCACAACGCACACGCCCGAAGCTGCGCTGCAACTGGCGTAACTCGAACTTACTGGTTGTTCCGTTCGTATCTTCGGTAAGCTGGCGCAGTTGGAGGCGGTGCGTAAATTTGGTTCTCGTGGAAATATACCGCCCCATCACCGCCGACCCAGCTGCCGTACCGCGTCATCGCAGGCGAAGATGATGACGATTAACTTTGATACTGAACAAGGAACAAGATGGAATCCTCTGCCTCTCTGGAACTCGCAAAACACACTCTCCTGATATTCGGCATCATCCTCGGCATCGGAACCTTTTCCGGCTTGCTCGCGCGCATGGTAAAAGTGCCTGATGTCGTGGTATTCCTGCTGATCGGCATGCTGATCGGCCCCGGTGTATTGGGTTTGGTTAACATTTCGGCAGATTCGACCGTAAACCAATTAATCCTGATTTTCGGTTCCAGCTACATCCTGTTCGACGGTGGCGCATCGATCAAGCTCAAAGTGTTGAAAGAAGTGTGGATCACACTGCTGGTGATCGCCACCATCGGCGTGCTGATTACCGCCGCCATCACCGGTGCGGCTGCATACTATTTCCTTGGCGTGCCTGTCATCGTGGCGCTGTTGCTGGGCGCAACATTAGCTTCCACCGACCCGGCGACACTGGTTCCGGTATTCAAACAAGTCAAAATCAAAGAGCGTGTGGCGCAGACCGTGATGAGCGAATCTGCGTTCAATGACGCGATGGGCGCCATCGTCACCTTCACCATCCTTGGGGTAGCAATGGGTTCGGGAGAGTTCTCGGCGAGCGCCGCAGTTGCGGGATTGCTCAAACAAGCCGTGATCGGAATCGTCATCGGCGGCGCGCTTGGTTATCTGGCTGCGGTGTTGATCGCGCATGAGAAATATAGTTTCCTGCATGAGTTCGCCCCGGTGGTCACGCTGATGGCGGTAATCGGCGCCTACATGAGCGCGGACGGATTACAATCCAGCGGCTTCATGGCCGTGTTCGTGTTCGGCATTATGCTGGGCAACGTCGAATCACTCGGTTTCAAGCGCACCGAAAACGAAAACCATCAGTTGGAAGAATATGTAATGACCACCGCATTCATCATGCGCATGTTCATCTTCATCCTGCTCGGCACGCAAGTGAACTTCACCCTGATGAACCAATACCTGTGGTCGGGCATTGGCATCGTGGTCGTGTTCATGCTGGTCGCGCGTCCCGTCACCGTGTTCCTGTGTGCACTGCCGGACCGCCGCGCCAAATGGAGTTTGAAGGAAATGCTGTTCATGTGCTGGACGCGCGAAACCGGCGTCATCCCCGGCGCACTGGCCGGCATGCTGGTCGGCATGAAAGCGCCGGGCGCACAGATCATCGCCTCGGTTACCTTCATCGCGATTCTGATGACCATCCTGATTCAGGCCACCACTACCAAGTGGCTGGCGAAGAAGCTGGATTTGCTGGTAGAGGAATAAGTTCAAGAGCGCCCGGATTTTGCAGTATGTCTCCGGGCATGTCTCTCTCCTATTTGAACTGGCCGGGAACGCCCGTCAATAGGCAATCTGCATGCATGGTCTATGGAGATGGCCGTCAATAGGCATTCCACAAGGCATGCGCGTGGGCCATTGGACTATGGATTGCCTGCGACGGGCTTAACGCGAATTTGATGCAAAGTCCTATTCACATAGGTGAAGCAAGGGAATCTCACTGCACCTCGTACCCGAACCCGCGCATCACCGCCCTTGCATTCTCACTTTTCAAAAACTCCAAAAACTCTTTCGCCGCCAATTTGTCTTTCGCACCGCTCAACAGCACCGCGCTCTGCCGGATCGGCTTATGCATCTCGGGCGGAGCTATCCACCATGAACCAGAAGTCACCTTGCCGTCGCGCATCACCTGTGACAGCGCGATGAACGCCAGATCGGCCTTTTCGCTCGCCGCCAGTTGGTAGGTCTCGGTGACGCTCTCGCCTTTGCTCAGTTTTTCCTGAATCGAATTCCACATCGTCAACTTGGTCAGCGTCTCTTTCGCCGCCACGCCGTATGGCGAGTAGCGCGGATTGGCGATGGCCAGCGTGCTGAAATTGCCCTTGTTCAGCACTGACGCTTTTTCATCCACCACGCAAGGTTGGTCGCTCCACAACACCAGCCGCCCGGTGGCATACACAAAGCGCGAACCGCCGACCGCAAAACCATCCAGCATCAACTGCTTCGGCATCTCTTCGTCCGAAGCCAGGAACACGTCGAATGCCGCACCTTTCCTGATCTGCGCATACAACTTGCCACTGGCACCCGGCGTGACCTTCAGCGTGTGCCCGCTCTCCTTCTGGAACAGCGGCGCAATGCGCTCCATTGGCGTCGCGAAATCCGCCGCCACCGCCACACTCACCTCGCCCGCCCACACCGGCGAACTCAGCAGTCCGTAACTCAGCAAGACAGCAGCGACAAAACCGCGCAATGAATTATGCATTTTCAACTCCCAACCAGAATGGGTGCAATGATAACAAGGTAGATGGGGGACGGCGAAAAGGATATAGGCCGATTGGCATAATGCTGGTTCGTGAAGATGCCCGTCAATAGGTGCTCTAAATTGCTATATTATTGGAGATGGCCGTATTCAGGGCGTTTACATGCAGGTGCATTTTGAGTTCAGCAAAACAGGGGGTGGCCGTTCATTCCCCCATGCCATCCGACATATCGATCAGGCAGAGTTGTTGCATCAGTTGCAGGACGACCAAGCCCTGTTCCGGGTCTAGCGTGTTGCCCAATTCCGTCAGCATTTGGTTGGCATAGCCCATGTCTGCTTCCATGCGCTGCAGGTCGACTTCAACATTGCGCTTCTTCGCCATTGTTTTCAATTTTTCGAGCAATTTCACTGTTACCGGATCGAGCATTTGCAAAACCTTTTTCTGAATTAAAGTGCATGGCATGTTGCCATGGTTAAGAAATAAATTCAAAGTTGTCGGGCATGCATTCGGTTTGCTCATGCATGATGGCGGGCATATACTTATTTCTCATGTTTTCAGGGGAATGCCTTGACACTCAAATACTTGTGCATCGGAATGGTTGTGTTGCTGGTCGGTTGCAAGGGTGGCGGTAGCGAGTGGCAACAGGCCTCTGTTCCCATCGTCCAGCCCGGCACCACGGTACAGATTCGCGTGCTGCACGCCACCAATCCGCGCCTGGCGCAGATGTCGCCGGAGCAGATGCGCATCATGCTGGCTTCAGCGCAAGCGACGGTAAAGAAGAATTTCGGCGTCAATGTTGAATTCACGCAGGTTGACGAAATGGGCATTGATCAGTTGTTTGCGCAGATTCCGCCGCGTGTGCTGGCGCAGCGTAAACAATATATTTACGACTTCAAATCAGGTACTGGTGACAAGCAGAAACTGACCAACGGCATCAACGCGACGCTTACGCAACGCGGCACGAAATTGGAGGACGGGTTTGCGTTTGCCAGGCCGTATCTGCCGGATACGCCGCCACCAAAAAGCCTGATGGAATTTTCCGGGCTGTTGTCGGATGTGATGCTGGAGCGCTTGCAGCAATGGCGCAATGTCAAAGCTGCCGATGGCGCGCCGGTACTAAATGCCTCGCCCTACAACGAATGGATTTATTGGGACACCTTGGGTTACAGCAGGCTGCCGTACGATTTGGTGATTACCAATCAACTTGTGGCGAGTGCCGAATATGTTGATGTCGATATCCATTCAGCCATTCGCGGCGGCGTATCGGTGGGCACCACGACATTCAGCCGCAACGGTAAATTTGGCGCGTATATTTTCTGGAGCACATTTCCATTTTTGGACAATTCGGAAAACACCATGCGCTTGCGCGGCGGCGAAACGTATTCTGCGAAAGAAACCGCCGAGCTGTCCGGTGCATATCTGGCGCACGAGATTGGCCATCTGCTGTTTCAATTCGGCCATCCGTTCGGCCAAAAATCCTGTGTGATGAATCCCACCAGTATGTTGCGCTTCCGCGAGTGGTATCAGCAGGTCGACAATGCGGCATGCCCGATAGGCTGCCGCCCGGAGATGAGCGTGGGCGCTGTGTTGCCAACTTTCAATACGAACTGGCTGCGCATGGCGAGTGAGCCGTAAGACGGCAGTTTTTTCCCGATTCACCAACACCGAAGTATTGTCGGTGGTCTATATGTTCGCAGGCTCGCGTAGTCACTAAAATTACACATCATGAAGATGCCCGTCAATAGGCGATCTTCATGCATAATATAATGCAGATCGCCTATTGACGGGCATCTACAGCATGTTGGTTTTTTCGGATGGTGCATCTTCGCCTGCGCCCAATTTGCCCGCGCAGGTGTCTATAATCCCGCGTCCGCAATCATTTGAGAGCTGCGCATGAAATTTATTTTTCTGATGGCGATGTCGTTGTTTTGTGTCAGCGCGCTGGCGCAGCCTATGGCTGATTCGGTGGAGTTGCCTGCGCCTTCTTCGGCCGCGCAGCGGCTGTATGCTTCGGCAAAGCCGGATCTGTTGCAGATGCGTGTGCTGTTGAAGAGCGGGCGCACACAGTCATCGGTGGGGTCGGGTTTTATGGTCGGCGACACGAATCTGGTGGTGACCAATTATCACGTGATGTCTCAAGTGGCGCTGGAACCGGAGACTTATGTCGGCGAATACCGGGACACCAATGGCCGGCGCGGTGCGGTGGAGTTGCTGGCGGTGGATGTGCAGCATGATCTGGCGGTGGTGCGCATTGATCACAATGGCAGCGGGTTTTTCAAGGTACCGCAAATGTTGCCGCAGTTGAAGCAGGGGCAATATCTGTATTCGCTGGGTAATCCGCTCGATCTGGGCTTCGCCATTTCGGAAGGGTCATATAACGGCATCATCAGCCGCAGTTTTTACGAGCAACTGATGTTCACCGGACCGATCAATGCGGGCATGAGCGGCGGGCCGACGGTGACGGTGTCCGGGCGCGTGGCGGGGGTGAATGTTTCGCGGCGGCTGGACGGCGAGTTGGTGAGTTTTCTGGTGCCGGTGCGCTATGTGCGCGATTTGCTGAAGAAGGTTGCCGCACAGCACCAGGCTCCGAAGAATTTCAAATTGGTGGTCGGCCAACAGTTGCTGGCGCATCAGGCGAAGATGGTGGACAGGCTGGCCAAAACGCTGCTCACTTTCAAAGAGTTGAGTCCTTACCGCACGCCGGTGTGGGAGTCGGAACAGGTGCGCTGCTGGGGTTGGTCCAATGCCAAGCAGGACAAGCCTTACGCGGTGGATGAAGTGAGTTGCGCCATGGAGTCGGCCATTTTCGTGTCGAAGCAATTGGAAACCGGACATGTTTCCATCCAGCACAAACGCATTCAAAGCAGCGAGATGGGAACGTGGCGCTTTGCCGCGCTGGCGAGCAGTCAGTTCAAGAACCAGAACCTCGGCGGACACAAGGATTTGCGCTTTACGCCGCCGCAGTGCGTTGAACAATTTGTGAGTAACGGCAAGTTGCCGATGCGCGCCGTGCTATGCATGCACGCCTATCGCAAATTCCCCGAGTTGTACGATTTCACTTTGCTCACTGCCAGCACCGATGCCAGCCAGATGACCTTACAAAGCCGAGTGGATGCGAGTGGCGTGTCGTATCAGAACGGACTGCGCATCGCGCGCATCTTCCTTGAGGCGATGAGCCGGGAGGCGCAGCCATGACCGCTCCATTCTATGTTGAGGTGTTGGCACGCAACGGTGAGGTGCGTCAGCGCCAGCGAGTGGAGATGCTGCCTATTCGTATCGGTCGCGGCTATGACAACGATATTATTCTGGACGACCAGCACGCTTCGACGCATCACGCAGTGGTCGAGGCCAGCGCGGACGGCGGCTTGCAAGCGCGCGATCTCGGCAGCAGGAATGGCGTGATCCACCAAGGAAAACATCAAAATCAATTGCCTCTCAGCGGCAACACCATTTTTCGCCTCGGGCATAGCAGACTGCGCGTGCGCTCCATTGATTTTCCCGTGGCCGATGCCATGCGCGACACCACACTGCATGCCTGGGAAGGCTGGCCGCCCGCGCTGATCGGCTTGGCGATGATGGTGCTGCTATCGCTGGAAAGCGTGTGGAGTGCGGACATCGAAAAATCCGAGCCGATCCGCTATGTCACTTCGCTGGTGAGTTTGTTGGGACTGGCGTTGGTGTGGTGCGGCGGCTGGACCTTGGCCAACCGACTGTTCGCCGGACAAACGCGCTTCGGTCGCCATCTGTTCATCGCGGCCTGCGGGCTGCTAGTGATCGAGGCGACCTCACTGCTGTTTTCTGTCACGGCATATGCAATGTCGCTGGAAATGCTGACACATTACGGCAGTCAATTCGTAATCGCCATCGTTGCCGGCATGGTGTATTTTCACCTGCACACCATCAACACCGCGCACACAAGGCGTGCCGCACTGGTTTGCATTCTCGTCGCGTTGCTGGGATCGGGCGTAATGCTGATGCTGAATTACCAAAAGAATGGACATCTTGCCGATGAGTTGTACATGAGCGACCTGTATTCCCCGACGCTGCGCCTGAGCAGCAACAAATCGGTCACTCAATTTCTTGACCAGGCAGCGCGACTGCAACCAAAAATTGATGCCGAGCGCAGCAAGGTGGTGAGCGGTGAGAGTGCTGAAGTAAGTGATTAGGATTTGAGTGCAAGCCATGACTTCACACCATTATCTGCATACCGGCCAACGCACTTGCCATACCGATGATGGGCACGAAATTCCGTGCGCGGGTTCCGGTCAGGACGCTTCGTTTTCCGTTGGCATTTCCTGTCCGGAACCGAGGTTCGACTTGCGCGGCGACGAGGTCGTGGACGGCCTGACAGGTTTGATCTGGTGTCGTAATGCCAACCTCGCGGAATTCCCGCTCACTTGGCAGGAAGCACTGGATTTCGTCGCCACCATGAACCTTGAACAACGTTTCGGCCAGCGTGATTGGCGTATGCCAAATCGTCGTGAATTGCGCAGCTTGCTCAGTCTGCAAACCAAGTTACCCGCTTTGCCCGAGCGACATCCATTCATCAATGTGTTCAACGGCTGGTACTGGACCTCAACGACGGCGGCCATCGGTCCGGCGCACGCCTGGTATGTGGCGCTCGATGGCGCGCGCATGTTTTACGGCGGCAAGGACCAATCCTTCATGCTCTGGCCGGTACGCGACAAAGGACTTAACGTGATCCCGCGCACGGGCCAAAGCCTGTGTTACGACGCAGCAGGGAAAGTCATGGCATGCGCAGGATCAGGTCAGGACGGTGAATTCCGTTACGGCGCCCCGTGGCCGGAGCCGCGTTTTGAAATCCTTCATGGCGGTGTACTGGACCGTCTCACCCGCTTGCTGTGGCGCCGCAGCGCGAACCTCACGCCACAACCGGTGATCTGGCGCGAGGCATTGGCAGCGGTGGCAGCGCTTAACCGCGAAGGCGCAGCCAGCACTTGGCGGCTGCCCACTATCAACGAATTGGAGTCGTTGGTGGATTGCGCCACCCACAGCCCGGCCTTGCCGTCCGGCCATTCTTTCGTCAATGTGCAGGAAATTTACTGGTCGTCTTCCACCAGCCTGTTCGAACCCGATTGGGCATGGGCGCTGTATTTGCAAAAAGGCGCGACGGGCGTCGGACAAAAAAGGTCCGCACAATTTTCGGTTTGGGCCGTGACAACGGTCGATTAATTCAAGGTCTTCGATTTGTCTGTGCTGGACAGTTCCGCCATCCAGTGGTGGAAGGCTTATGTGCTATTATCAAATGAGGCGTTGAGGGGCGGTTATTGTAAGTAGTTGATGCCATAATTCAGCGCTGGAATTGTCCGGTTTCGGAGTTTCTCCGATAAATTCTTCAGCCGCCGCTGAGCGGTTTTCTGTGGAGCAAGGCGTATGGGTCGCTTGATATTTATATTGGCCGTTATCGCGGTCGTCTATTTGTTGCTCAGGTCGTACTCTAGGCAACAGTCGCCCAAGCAGGATGCTCCTGCGCAAAGCGAAGAAATGGTGCGCTGTGTGCACTGCGGGGTGCATTTTCCGCGAAGCGAGGGCATTCTGGCAGGCGGCAATTTCTATTGCTGTGACGAGCATCGTCGCGAGCACGAAGCAAAATAATTCCAATGCGGGATAAGTCATCCCTTTTCTACCGGTTATTTCCCACCATGCCGACGGCAGAGCCGCTGTCACAAGAAAGTCTTTGGCGTTCTCTCAGTTTTTATAATCTGTATCGACTGATTCTCGGCGGGCTGCTGATGTTTTTGGCCGCGCTGTTTGCCGTTGCACTTTCATTAGACAACAGCGAGCAGGCGGCTTTCTTCTGGACCAGTGCCGGCTACTCGGTGCTGGTTTTGGTTTCGGTGCTGGCAATCATGTTTCGCCAGCCGCGTCCGGCGTGGCAGCTGGCCTTTCAGGAGCTTGTCGATATTGCGTGTATTACGCTGCTGATTTATTTCAGCGGTGGCATTCAAAATAATCTGGGGATGTTGCTGCTGATATCGCTGACATTTGCCGGACTGATCAGTCGTGGCCGCATAACTTTGTTATATGCGGCTTTGGCCAGTATCGCTATCTTGCTGGAACACAGCTATTCGGTGTTGGTGCGGGATGCAAATATAACGCTGTTTCTTCAGGCCGGCATCCTGAGTACCTCATATTTTGCCGTGGCATGGCTGGCGCATACATTGTCCAAATATGCAGTGGCCAGTGAGAAGCTGGCTTTTTTGCGTGGTGTGGATTTATTGAATATGGCCGAAGCAAACCGGCTGATGATTCAGGATATGCCGGATGGTGTGCTGGTGGTGGATGAGCGCGGGGTAGTGCGCCAATCCAATCCGGGAGCAGAGCGCTTGCTTGACTTTGCTTTTCCGAAATCTGCGCAGGTGAACTTGCTGGACTGTTCGCCCTTGTTAGAGTCGATGTACGCCGCGTGGCGGTTGAATAAGGCATTGGGGCATGAGGTGTTGCGCCTGCCGGCGACCAATCAGTTGGTGCGCGTGCGGTTTTTGCCGGTCGAGCGCGAAGGATTCTGGGGGGCGGTAGTGGTGTTGGAAGATATGCAGCGGGCGCAGGAACAGGCGCGACAGGTCAAACTCGCGGCTTTAGGGCGGCTCACGGCGAATATTGCGCATGAAGTGCGCAATCCGCTGTCGTCTATCAGCTATGCCACCGAGTTGCTGAAGGAGGTTGCACAGGATCCGGCGAAACAACGTTTGTTGCAGATCATTCTGGACAATACTTCGCGCTTGAATCGCATCGTGCAGGATGTGATGCAGATCAACCGGCGCGACCGCGTGCAGAGGGAGCCTATTGATCTGGCGATTCGCTTGCCTGAGTTTATTGAAACGCTGTGTCAGGTTGATAATATTCCGCGCGATGTTTTTGAACTGGATGTCGCGTGGCCTTGTGTCGTGAATTTTGATCGCGGACATTTCGAGCAGGTGTTGTGGAATCTGTGTCGCAACGGATTGCGATACAGCCAAAAAAAATCCGGTAGTGTGCGCCTGCGCGTCATTCTTGCCGACAACGGCCTCGCCTCGCTTGAAGTATCAGATGACGGCCCTGGCGTAGCATCCGATGCGGTACAGAAGTTGTTTGAGCCTTTTTATACCACGGATGCCAGAGGAACCGGACTGGGGCTGTATATTGCACGTGAACTGTGCGATGCCAATGGTGCGCGGATAGACTATTGTCTGCTTGAACGGGCGGGTGCGTGTTTTTGCATCACATTTGCTGAGAAGCAGAATCTTGAACATGGAGAATTGCAGTGAGAGCAGCTATACCGCGTGTGCTGATCGTGGACGACGAGCCGGATATTCTGGAGTTGCTGGAACTGGCGCTGGCGCGCATGGGCTTGGAGGTGGAGCGCGCCAACGGAGTTAAACAGGCGATCCAGCATCTGAATGTACAGAAATTCGACTTGTGTCTGACTGATATGCGTATGCCGGATGGTGAGGGGCTGGATGTGGTGCGCCATATTGCAGAACTAGGACTCGATGTGCCGGTGGCGGTGATTACCGCGCATGGCAATCTGGAAAATGCGGTGGCGGTGCTTAAGGCTGGCGCATTTGATTACCTGTCCAAGCCGGTGGCGCTGGAACAGTTGCGCGCGCTGGTTAACTCTGCCTTGCGCTTGCCCGGAAAACAGGACAAGCAAGGTAATGGCGTGTCATCGCTGCTCGGAAATTCGCCGGCGATGCAGCAAGTGCGCGATCTGGTGGAGCGTGTTGCGCGCAGTCAAGCACCTGTGCATATCAGCGGCGAATCGGGTAGCGGCAAAGAATTGGCGGCGCGGCTGATCGTGGAAAAAAGCGCGCGACACGAGCATCCTTTCATTGCAGTGAACTGTGGGGCGATTCCGGAAAATTTGATGGAAAGCGAGTTTTTTGGTTATCGCAAAGGGGCCTTTACCGGAGCCGACAAGGATAAGGAAGGTTTTTTTCAAGCGGCTAATCAGGGTACTTTATTGTTGGATGAGGTGGCCGATCTGCCACTGGCAATGCAAGTGAAATTGTTGCGCGCGATTCAGGAGAAAAAAGTTCGCCGCGTTGGGGACACTGTAGAAGAGGCGGTGGATGTGCGCATTCTGAGCGCAACCCATCATGATCTAACCGGATTGGTGCTGGAGGGCAAGTTCCGTCAGGATTTGTATTACCGCTTGAATGTGATTGCACTCCATATGCCGTCATTGCGCGAGATGCGCGAAGATGTGCCGGAAATTGCCGGCAAAATCATGGAGCGGTTGCGCGGTGATTCGACAGCACAATTTTCGGGAGCAGCATTAAAAGCGCTGCTTGGCTACGACTTTCCGGGCAATGTACGCGAACTGGAAAATATTATTGAGCGGGCGGTGGCTTTATGTGTTGACGGAGTTATCACGCCCGATGACTTGCAGCTTGCACCAATCAGGCCGGCCGCAATGGCCGACAAATCAGAGAATGCGAGCAAATATCCACTTACGGATTATCTCGACCGGATCGAACGCGAGGCAATTCTGGAAGCATTGCGACAGACGCATTTTAATCGTACCGCTGCATCCAAGATACTCGGCGTAACTTTTCGGGCGTTACGCTACCGCATGGATAGGCTGTCCATCACTGAGCAGGACATGCAGGAATGAAGCTTGGTGCGCAGGGCTGGTTGAGCGGTGTGCGGCGCATTGTTTCCCCGAATCATGATGCGCGACCAGCGCACACACCCATCAATTTACTGGTCATACACAATATCAGTCTGCCGCCGAACGAATTTGGCGGCTCGGCCATTGTGCGATTTTTCACCAACACGCTGGATTGCACTGCGCATGCTTACTATGCGCAGCTGCAGGGAGTGAAAGTCTCGTCCCATTTTCTGGTGCGGCGCGACGGCGGCATTGTCCAGTTCGTGCCGTGCCATCGCCGTGCCTGGCATGCAGGCGTATCGGAGTGGCAGGGGCGCAGTCGCTGCAACGATTTTTCAATCGGTATCGAACTGGAAGGGAGTGACTTCGTTCCATTTGAGTCGCTTCAGTATCAAGCTTTGTCCAGATTGACGCGTTACCTCAAACGGCATTACCCCATCCGCGACATCGTCGGACATTCCGATATAGCACCGAACCGCAAGACCGATCCCGGGCCGTTTTTTGACTGGGAGCTATACCTCAAGCAAGTCAAATGAACCGCTGCGTACCAAAGACTCGGAACATCAAAATTCCAGTTCCCCTCCCCCTCCGATCTGTACCAACTCACCCAGCTTGGCAAACAGTTCGCTGCCATCGCGCTGGCTTAACCAGTTGCCATCTTGCATGGCGTAATGAAAGCCGCCGGACTTGGCGGCGAGCCATATTTCCTGGTTCGGCTGATGGCGATTGATGATGACTTTACTGCCATCGGCGAATTCCATTTCAAGCACAGTGCCGTTGCTGTCGTAATCAATATCGGCATCACTGTTGTCCAGTGCCTGTTCGATGCGTTGGAACACGGAATCGGCCACTTGTTTGAATTCGCTTTCTGTCATTATTTCTCCTGATTAACGTAGTCCGATCAGCATGCTACTGTCGTTCTGGCTTATTTGAAAGTTGCGCAGCACGTTGGCGCCGAGCAGATTGAAGTCCATGTTGGGCATCACCGCGACTGTGATGTTTTGCAGCACAAAGTTGCCCAGCATCATGCGCGGGACGAAGGCGATACAGCCGGCCGTCACGCCGTTGGCGGTTTGAAACTCCATCTCCTTGCAGTTGCGAATGCCAACCTGACGCGCAGTCGTGTTGGAGATGGAGGTGACTGTAGCGCCGGTATCCACCATGAAGGTGACCGGTACGTTATCGATGGAGCCCGGCAGATAGAAGTGGCCGTTGGCTGAACGCTTTACTTCCATGCTGCCGTCACCGGAAAACGTCGGCGCAGGCGGCGGCACATCCGGTGTGTCGGTGTGGATGAACAATTGGAAGTCGTCGATGCCCGCACCGGAAGATTGCAGAGCGAGCTGCAACGGTTTATCCATCTGCACGTTCAATGCTTGGTCAAACTTGACCAGATGCCCGTCGGAAAAACCTTTGCGCGGATTGCACCAGATGTTGCCGCTGCTAAGCATCATGTCGTACTGGCCGACGGGCAAATGCAGCGTGGTGCGCTGCCGTGCGAGAACCAACACCGACAACACAGGGATCACGGTGCGGGGTGTGCTGAGTATCAACAGCAGCGGGTAGGCGTGATCGTTCTTGAGGGTGATCGGTGGGTCGTTTGAGTTGTCGGCGCGCAGGCCGCTATCGGGGAACACAGTTGTTCTGCCATTGACGGGCAAAGTGGCTTCGCAGCTGCGGCTTGAGTCCAGTTCGCTGAGCGCGAATGTTTGTATCTGCTTATCTACAGTACTGCTTGTGCGTGACTGACCCATATGCAACGCAGCCCAAAAACCTATACCACCAGCCAGCAGCAGAATGAGCAGGTTGCGTAGCAGATGAACCTGCTTTTTATCGTGGTAGATGACTGCCTTGGGACGAGCGGCATGTTGAATCTGTGTGCCGGACGTGCGGGCATTGAGCGGACTGCTGATGATGGTCTGTTCGACGATCGCGCGCAGTTTGGTGAAGAAATCGCTTTGGTCATGTGCGCGCCATTTCCCATTGCAATGCGCGAACTCGATGCCGCCGGAGCGTGATGCCAACCACACCTCTTGCGTCTGCGCATTAAAGTTAACGAGGATTAGCTGTCCATCGGCGAACTCCAGCCGAAGCGAATTTCCGCTCAAGTGCTGGCGAACCTCGACGCCGCGTTCGCTCACCATATACTGGATGTGAGCGAACAGCGCTTGGCCAAGTTCGTTGCCTGGACTTTCCGTCATATAATCCCGCCCGTTTCGATTTTCAAGAAAGAATGAAGCTATGCGCACCCTCGGCATTATGTTGCTGTTACTTGTGAGCTTGCAAGGATGCGGGCGCAAAGGCCCTCTATTATTGCCGAAGCAGTCACCGGCCAGTTTACCCACTGCTCCCGCTCAATCAGGACAAAACAAATAATATGAACGAATATTTCCACTATCAGCAGGAACAGCTATGCATCGAGAACGTCGTCTTGAGCGACATCGCGCACCGCTTCGGTACCCCCTGTTATGTCTATTCGCGCGCCGCGCTGACTAACGGCTACCGCCAATTTTCCGAGGCGTTCAAGGCACGTGAGCATCTTATCTGTTATGCGGTAAAGGCCAACTCCAATCTCGCCATTCTTAATGTGTTCGCACGCTTGGGCGCGGGCTTCGACATTGTTTCCGGCGGCGAACTGCAACGCGTGCTGGCGGCGGGCGGTGCAGCCAACAAGGTGGTGTTCTCCGGCGTGGGCAAGAGCGAGGCAGAGATGCGCCAGGCGCTGGAAGCCGGGATTCTCTGCTTCAACGTCGAGTCTGCACCTGAGCTGGAAAGGTTGAACGCGGTGGCGGGCAGTATGGGTAAGGTCGCGCCGATCAGTTTGCGCGTGAATCCCGATGTGGATGCCAAGACCCATCCTTACATATCCACCGGACTCAAGCAGAGTAAATTCGGCGTGGCTTACACCGAAGCGCTGGTGCTGTATCGCAGGGCGGCGGCCATGCCGCACCTGCGCATCACTGGCATGGATTGCCACATCGGCTCGCAACTCACCGAGACCAGTCCGTTCATCGCCGCTGCGGAAAAAGTGCTGGCGTTGGCGGAGCAACTGGCCGCATCCGGCATTAAGCTGGAACATCTCGATCTGGGCGGCGGCCTGGGGATTCGCTATGACGACGAAACGCCGCCGTCCATCGCCGAGTATGCGCAAGCGCTATTGAACGCGCTGCAAGGACGTGCCGAAAAGATCATTGTCGAGCCGGGGCGGGTGCTGGTCGGCAATGCCGGGGTGCTGCTCACGCGCATCGAATACTTAAAGCACGGGGAAGAGAAAAATTTCGCCATCGTCGATGCGGCGATGAACGATCTGATGCGTCCGGCGCTTTACGATGCATGGCACGCGATCTTGCCGCTGCAAAAAAGAGATGCCGCTAGGCAGCAATACGAAGTGGTTGGGCCGATTTGCGAGACCGGCGATTTTATCGGCCATGCCCGCGAGATGGCCGTGGATCAAGGCGATACGCTGGCCGTGATGTCGGCGGGTGCATACGGAATGAGCATGAGTTCCAACTACAACACGCGTCCGCGCGCTGCCGAGGTGATGGTGGATGGTGCGCAGATACACGTCGTTCGTGAACGCGAAAAGGTGGAGCAGTTGTATGCCGCCGAAAAAATCATTTGTTGATTTTTCACATCAACCTGCATAAATCTATTGCGCAAAAAAAATAATCGCGCATAGAATGCGGCCACCGTGCGTGTAGAGAGATTTCAAGCGCTAGAAAGACGCACCGGGAGTGCAGTGGTTGCACGAAAAAAAGTAGTACTTGGTTAGTCCATCAAACTTTTATAAGGAATAAAAATGGCAACTGCCGATACCAAAAAAACCGCTGTGAAAAAAGCAACCGCTAAGCCTGCCACAAAGAAAGTAGCTGCCAAAAAACCGGCCGCGAAAAAAGTAATGGCAGCCAAAAAGCCAGTTGCGAAAAAATCCGCAGCTAAGCCTGCCGCAAAGAAAGTAGCTGCCAAAAAACCGGCCGCGAAAAAAGTAGTAGCAGCCAAAAAGCCAGTTGCGAAAAAA
>CAINCU010000069.1 GCA_903847155.1 uncultured Gallionellaceae bacterium
CCCGCAAGCTAACCCGCCCAAGACGCAGGGTCAATGTGAAAAACGGCCTATATATTTTATCCGCATTGCCAGCAAGCCAATATCCACGGCCATCTCCATGATGCGAATCTTGCAGATCGCCTATTGACGGGCGTTCCCGCGTAGGGTGCGTTTACGCACCCTACCTTCAAACCATTTTGTCGCCCACCATCGCCGCTGCGTACCAAGCATTCAATTCGGCGGCGCTGCGGCCTTTGCTCCACACCGCAATGTCCGCTTCGGCAATGGGTGCGTACGGGCCGTGCTTCACTTCAAAGATAACTGCGCCCGCATCGCGCGACAGCACGGCATGCCAGCCGCCTGCGGGTATTTCGACCACACTGGTGTCTGCGCCTAACTCGGCACGTTCGATTACTTTGCCCGCGTCGTCGAACATCAGCACGGTGAATCTTCCATGCAACGCGGTCAGCACTTCCCAGGTGTGCGGATGGCGATGCGGCAGGATCAGCGTGTCCGGTTCCATGGCAATAGCAAGGCGCTGGATGGGGTCGCTCAGTTCCTGATGCAGGTTGGTATTGGCGCGCAAGCGCGGCGACTGTTGGGCTTGCTGGCTGAGCGTGGTTAAATCGGATACAGTGATTTTCTTCAAAATGGTTCTCCCGTGAGAGCGGCATTTTCTCACGGGAATCTGCGCAAATACTTTTTTCATCATCGCTGTTGCAAGCGGGCGACAACGGATAGAATCCAGCCCTATGCCCAGCTTGTTCTTTCAGGCGCGTGTGCGCCCTCTCCCGTTTTTTGCCATTGCATTCTGCATGGCGCTTTCCCATTCATTTCAGGTATGTGCACAGGAAGCAGTTGCACCGGCGAAGTCGGAGGTAGTGTATGAATGGGATGCTTACTATTCGGATGTGGACTACAACATCCCGCTGACCGACAAACCTGTTCCCACTATCACCTCGCGCAACGAAACTGTGTTCTACCATGAACTCGTTAAAGGCTCACTGATCCCGCGATACATGCTGCTGGAAGCCAGTGTTTATCCGATGCCGATTCTGGGAACGTATCTCAAAACCCATACGCCCGAACTTTACAAGGATGGCAACATCGGCAACGGCAGTTTCAATATTATCGAATCGCTCACCACCGGATTTCAGGAACCGTGGGCGGTCTCGGCTTTCTTCGGCAACGTGGCCAAACTTCAACGTCCCGGCGACAAGGGGGAAACCAATAACTACGGCTATACCGGCTATCTATTCAGCGCCGGCACCAAGCACATCAAGGACAATTCGCTGGTGAGCGACGATTGGCTTGAAATGGAATGGAAGATCAAAGGCAAGATTGAGAGTGAGGAGGAAAAACTTTCATGGAGCTTCCGCGTCGGAGCCAAGCTCAACAAGAACCATGAAGTCAACAACGTCAACTATATCAAGCTTTTCCGCAGCAACACTGAGTTGCAATATTTCGCATGGAGCTGGCTGCAAAATACCAGCATGGATTTCAGTCTGCATTTCTTACAACATGGCGGCAAGCTGGTGCGCTCGGAATTGATCGCAGGCAAGAAAATGCCCTTGCTGGGCAGAAGTTTCATCCCGACCTTCAGCATAGGTTTTATCTGGACCAGTCCGGATGAGTATTCTGGCGCACTCAGGAATACATCTTCCAATAAACTGACATTTATCATCCGCCCGTCAATCGAATTTTGAACTTCAAACCGCACGCAGATGCGATGTATCACGCCGTTCCACAGGGAGAACATGCATGAGCAGCAAAATCGATCTCATCTCGCCGGATGTGGCCGTCACGCTGGACGGTTTGTTTCATGAGCGCGCACGCCGGACGCCATCCACCAGCGCCTATCGCTATTTCGACGACCACCGCTGTGAATGGTTCGAGCTGACCTGGCAAGAGATGGAGCATGAGATCGCGCGCTGGCAGGCCGCGATGACGCACGAGGGACTGCAACCCGGTGACCGTGTGGCGATCATGTTGAAGAATACGCCGCAATGGGTGGTGTTCGATCAGGCCGCGTTGGGCTTGGGCCTGGTTACCGTGCCGCTGTATGTCGCCGACCGCCCGGAGAACGTGGCGCATGTGTTGCAGGATTCCGGCGCAAAGATGTTGCTGATCGACAACGCCACGCACTGGCATCCGTTACACGAAGCCTGTTCCGGCATCGACACACTTACCCGCATCGTCACTTTGCGCGCGCCGCCGGAAGGCGACACCGATGAGCGCTTGCGCAGCGTGGATGAATGGGTGCCGGAAGTCCATAACGGCTTCCGCCACGTGGTCAGCGATGCCGACAAACTCGCCACCATCGTCTATACCTCGGGTACCACCGGCAAATCCAAAGGCGTGATGTTGAGCCACCGCAACCTGCTGAGCAATGCGGCAGGCGCACTGCAATGTTTCGAGGTTTATCCTGCCGACGTGTTCCTTTCTTTCCTGCCGCTGTCGCACGCGTTGGAACGCATGGCGGGTTATTACGTACCGGTGATGGCTGGCGCGAAAGTGGCCTACGCCCGCTCGGTGCAACAATTGCAGGAAGACCTGGCGCTGGTTCGCCCGACTATCCTCATCACCGTGCCGCGCATCTTCGAGCGCATCCAGTCCGGCATACGCAGCAAATTGGACAAAGGCCCGGCCTCGACGCGCCGCCTGTTCGAACTGGCGGTGAATGTCGGCAACCATCATTTCGAGTACAGCCAAGGACGCGCATCATGGCATCCGAAATTGCTACTGTGGCCGCCACTCAAATCGCTGGTCGCGGACAAACTGCTCGCGCGTCTCGGCGGCAGACTACGCTTGGCATTATCCGGCGGCGCGGCGCTTTCGCCCGACAACGCGCGCACTTTCATCGGCCTTGGCCTGCATATCCTTCAAGGCTATGGTCTGTCCGAAACCAGTCCGGTCATTGGCGTCAATCGTATAGCAAACAATCTGCCTAGCAGCATCGGCCTGCCCCTGCCTAACCTGGAAGTGCGTCTGGGTGAACACAAAGCGCTGGAAGTGCGCGGCCCCAATGTGATGATGGGCTACTGGAACAATGAGCAAGCCACCAAGGCCATGTTCACCGCCGACGGCTGGCTCAACACCGGCGACGTGGCCAGCATCGGCGCACAAGGCCACATCACCATCACCGGGCGCATCAAGGAAATCATCGTGCTTTCCAACGGCGAAAAAGTGCCGCCCAGCGAGATGGAAGCCGCCATCCTCGCCGACCCGCTGTTTGAACAAGTGATGGTGGTGGGCGAAGGCCGCGCTTATCTCGGTCTGCTGGCCGTGGTGAATCGCGAACGCTGGAACGCCGCCATGCAGGAGCGCGACCTACCCGCCGATTGGCCGGAGAGCTTGCACAATTCGCAAGCCAAGGCATACGCATTACAGCGCGTGTCGCAACAGATACAATCCTTTCCCGGCTACGCCCGCATCCGCCGCATCGCGCTGCTGAACGAAGCATGGAGCACCGAAAACGGACTGCTAACACCTACATTAAAAGTAAAACGCGCCAAGGTGCTGGAGCATTATAAAAAGGATTTTGCGAGCTTGTATGACGGGTATTAAAGTGGGATCAAAGCTCTCGGTTCACGGAGTGGGAAACCACCTCAAATACTGGAAATACTGGAGATTCACAACGCAAAGAACCAATCAAGAATATCTACGAATAACACCCGGAAGCGGTGCAGGACAGACTGTTCAAAGACTATCCGGCAATTGAAGCACATGCCAAACTTAAAGGTGACGCGATTCGCTGGGGTGATGAAACGGCGGTGGTCAACACGCAAGTGTGCAGTCTGAGCTACGCACCAATTGAAAAGACACCGGTGACCTTGGCGGTAGGCAGTACGCGTCTAAAAATCCACAATCACCAATGGCGGATTTTCCGGTTGAAATAAAGCGCAAGATACAAACACGTGAAGGAGTAAATCTTGAAGTCCACACAACAACTGCATGATCAACTTGCGTGAGGGATCGCACCGATAAAAAACTGTGTCGCTGGCATGCAGTTGCCGATGCGAGTGCATTACAACAATTGGCAATTGAGACTATCCTTGCTAGCGCAGCCTGGGCTATTCTTGAACGAGGTCAATTTCATATCGTGTTGGCAGGCGGAAACACACCGCGCGAAATCTATCATGGCCTACGCACAGCCAACACCGATTGGTCGGCATGGCATATCTATTTCAGCGACGAGCGTTGCTTGGCGCCATTCGATCCAGCCCGCAACTCGTACATGGCTGCCGAGGTTTGGCTAAATAGTGTGCCGATTTCCCCATTGCAGTTGCATGTAATACCGGGCGAACTGGGTGCGGATGAAGCTGCGCAAAAATATTCCGCAGTACTTCGAGCAGTCGTGGACTTCGATCTGGTGCTGCTCGGCCTTGGCGAAGACGGACACACGGCAAGCCTTTTTCCCGGTCATGAATGGGGTGCAGCACCCGGCTCGCCGGACACACTGGCGGTGTTCGATGCGCCCAAACCGCCGCCGCAGCGTGTGTCGCTGAGTGCGGCGTGCCTGAGCCGTGCGCGGCAAGTGATCTTTTTGGTCAGTGGCGAGTCCAAGCACAGGGCGGTGGAAGCATGGCGTGCCGAAAAAGACATTCCGGCGCGAGCGATCAGGCCCGCGGCAGGTGTCGATGTGCTGGTGGAGTCCGCACTGCTAACCCCGTTGGTTGAACCCAAATAAAAAGGAGACATCAAATGCAATTAGGCATGATCGGATTAGGACGAATGGGAGCCAGTCTGGTGCGACGTTTAAGCGTGGATGGTCACGGCTGCGTCGTTTACGACGTGAATGCCGCCGCAGTGCAGAAACTTGCGGACCACAACATTCAGGGTGCTGCCTCGATGGATGAATTGGTAGCGAAGTTATCTAAACCCCGTGCAGTTTGGATAATGGTTCCCGCTGCGGTAACGGGTAAGACTATCGAAGAATTGGCTTCGCGCATGGATGCCGATGACATCATCATCGACGGTGGCAACAGCTACTACCGAGACGATATCCTGAGAGCAAAAGCGCTCAAAGCCAAGGGCATCCATTACATCGACTGCGGCACCAGCGGCGGCGTGTTCGGACAGGAGCGCGGCTTCTGCCTGATGATTGGTGGAGAGAAACAAATCGTAAAGCACCTGGACCCAATTTTTAGAACCATCGCACCGGGTGTTGAAGCCGCAACACGCACCCCGGGCAAACAGGGTGAACCTAATTCAGCAGAACAGGGCTACCTGCATTGCGGACCGACCGGTGCCGGCCACTTCGTCAAGATGGTGCATAACGGCATTGAGTATGGCCTCATGGCGGCTTATGCCGAGGGAATGAACATCCTGCATAACGCCAACGCCGGCAATCGTTCGCGGGAAAACGATGCCGAAACCACGCCGATGCGCGAACCGGAGTATTACCAGTATGAACTTGATTTGCCGCAGATAGCTGAAGTCTGGCGGCGCGGCAGCGTCGTGGCATCATGGCTGCTTGATCTGACGGCAGCAGCTCTGGTCGAGGATGCCGAGCTCTCCGGCTTCTCCGGGCGTGTTTCCGATTCGGGTGAAGGGCGCTGGACGGCATTGGCCGCCATCGACGAGGGTGTACCGGCACCTGTTATCAGCGCTGCGTTATTCGGGCGCTTCGCGTCGCGCGGCGACGCCGACTATGCCGATCGCATGCTGTCCGCGATGCGCAAGCAATTCGGCGGGCATGACGAAAAGAAAGACGGGCGCTGAGATGGACTATAAACATATCCGTACGACACCGGCAGATGCGCTGGTGATCTTCGGGGTGACCGGCGATCTGGCCCACAAGATGATCTTTCCGGCGCTGTACGCAATGGCAAAGCGCGGCCTGCTCAATGTCCCGGTGGTCGGCGTCGCTTCTTCACCATGGACGCTGGCACAACTGCACAAACGAGTAAGGGATAGCATCAGGCAAGCCGGCAAGATTGATGATCGCGCCGCGCTCGACTGCCTGCTGTCCCAGCTTCAGTATGTGTCGGGGGATTACAACGATCCGTCTACGTTTGGCGCACTCAAACAAAAACTGGGTGCTGCCAGACGACCTGCGCACTACCTCGCCATCCCGCCTGCGCTGTTCGCCACGGTAATCAAAAACCTAGGTACGTCGGGTTTGGCCAAGCAGGCGCGCGTTATTGTCGAGAAACCGTTCGGACGCGACCTGGCTTCAGCACGCGAGCTCAATCGCATCGCGCTGTCGGTGTTCGCGGAAGACTCGATCTTCCGTATCGACCACTATCTCGGAAAAGAGGCGATCATGAATATCCTCTATTTCCGTTTCGCCAATTCCTTTCTCGAACCGATCTGGAACCGCGACAACGTGGCTAGTGTGCAAATCACGCTAGCCGAAGATTTCGGTGTAAAGGAACGTGGCGCGTTTTACGAAAGTGCCGGTTGCCTGCGCGACGTCATCCAGAATCACTTGTTCCAGATTGTCGCGTTGCTGGCCATGGAGCCGCCCGCGTTTCAGGGATTCGGTGCCGTCCACAACGAGAAGGCTAAGGTATTCCAGGCGATGCGCCCACTGGTGCCGGGCGATGTGGTACGCGGACAGTACACCGGCTACCGCAAGGAACCGGGGGTGGCGAAGAAATCAGACGTCGAGACCTTCTGTGCTTTGCGGCTGTTCATCGACTCGTGGCGCTGGGCGGGAGTGCCGTGGTACCTGCGTTCCGGAAAATTTATGGCGTCAACAGCCGCCGAGGTTATGGTGGAGTTAAAGCCGCCGCCGCAAAAGTTGTTCAACGATTCACATCCGGCGAACGGGCGTTCCAATTACCTGCGCTTCCGGCTTTCCCCCAACTCTGCCATCGCGCTTGCCGCGCGCGTCAAGTGCGATGGCAAGGCGTTCGTTGGCGAGCAGCGCGAACTCTATCTGCTGGATGAACATCATGGAGCTGAACTGCCGTATGAGCGATTATTGTGTGACGCTATGGCCGGCGATGGCGCGCTTTTCTCCCGCGAAGATGCAGTAGAGGCCGCTTGGGCGGTGGTTGACCCAGTCCTTGATACGCACGCTCCGGTTCACCCGTATAAGCCCGGCAGCTGGGGGCCGCGACAAGCTGACGCACTTATTGCAGCAGACGGAAGCTGGAACAATCCGATAATGGTGAAAACGAAAAAATGAACAATGTGAAAGCAGCACACAGCGCAGCAGCACTACTGAAGCCATCATTTGAATAATCGGAACTCTGAGCCACTTGCAGCTCGCGATGCAAAGAAAAAACTCACCCGGAAATAGAAAACTGGGGCAGCGCCGTTCCGCTGCATGAAGAAGGTTACCCTCTTAAATTCGATGCATTATTGTCTTGACGTAGGGGTATACCATAGTTGCAATGATTAGAGGAAACGCGCCTAACTGGCAGCTGCGATTTCTGCGTGAAAACCGGGCACAGCTATAGTGCACAGCTTCGTATCAAATTGGTGCGGAAGACAGGACTCGAACCTGCACACCTTGCGGCGCTGGAACCTAAATCCAGTGCGTCTACCAATTCCGCCACTTCCGCATTCGAGACATTGATTGTCTCGGAGGGCGCGCATTATAACCGAGTGATATTATTCCGGCAGAAATTCCACAACCGAGCGTCCATGTGCTTCGCCGCGAATCAAATTGGCGCAGACTTGCGGCAGATCGGCGAGTGCAATGCGATGACCAATCATATCTAGATGCTCGATGCGCAGATCACCTGCTAAACGTTGCCATAACTGTTGGCGCAAAGGAGTCTGCGTTGCTGATGAATCCACGCCTAATAACTTTACCCCGCGTAAAATGAACGGAAACACCGTGGTATGCAGCTCAACGCCACCTGCGTTGCCGAAACAAGCGATGGCGCCGTTCTGTTGCATGGTGCGCAGCAGCCAAGGCAACGTATCACCGCCCACTGCATCCAGCGCCCCAGCCCACTGGACGCTTTCCAGTGGACGTTTGCTGGCAAAGTCTATTTCGCTGCGCAGCAAAACCTCCTCTGCTCCCAGCGAATGCAGGTATTCCTGTTCGGTAGCCTTGCCCGTCATCGCCACCACGTGATAGCCGATCTGAGACAACATGCGCACCGCCAGACTACCCACGCCGCCCGTAGCCCCGGTCACTACCACCTTGCCTTTAGCTGGTGTTAATTCATTCTGCTCCAAGCGATGTATCGCCAGTGCCGCCGTAAAACCGGCAGTGCCCAAGATCATCGCATCGAACAGCGTCAAACCTTGCGGCAACGCCACCACCCAATCCGCCGGCACGCGAACGTATTCGGAAAAGCCGCCATCATGCGCCACACCCATGTCGTAGCCAGTGACCAACACCTGATCGCCTACTTTAAAACGCGCATCCTGCGAAGATTCAACCACTCCCGCCGCATCTACTCCGCCCACACAAGGAAATCGCCGAATGACCTTGCCAGTCCCCGTTGCCGCCAGTGCGTCTTTGTAATTCACACCTGAAAAATGCGTGCGAATTACCACCTCGCCAACATCGAGATCGTCAAGCGATAACTCGACAAAACGTCCGGCGGACTTGGCGTTTTCTTCAACGATTTGATATGCGGAAAATTTTTGCATGTAATCCCAATCTATCTGCTCAGTTACGCCTCGCTCCACCTTGAACATAGTCTTCACGGTAAGCTATTTCGACAGCCTTGGCACCCCGAGGCTCACATGACCTCAACTTCTCGAACCGCCTGGTGCGGACCCGCATGCCAGATGGTGTGGCAGGGGCGCAGCTAACTGCTACCCCCTATGCCGATCAAGGCATGATCTCAACATACTCATACACCTCCGCATCGATCAGTTCTTTCCTCACCGTGAGAGCTGCCTCGGCGAACCATGCGTGCGGATCATGTTTGTCGATTTCGCGCCCCATGAAGCGGACCAGTTCACAGATCGGCTCGACTACATTGGCTCGGTAGCGTTCGTCCTTCTTCACGTATCCCATGTAGAGGTTCTTCATGCAGTTGCCGCGACACCAAGTATAGGCCTCGCAAGCATTGCAGGGCATGTCCGGATGCTGCTGCAACGGACTTTTTTTCAGCCAGTTACCCTGTATCTCGCCCATTTGCATGCTCGGCAAGTAGGTCATATCGGGACAGGGAAATATCTTGCCGTCCGGCATGATATTGAGAATGTGCGTCGAGACGCGGCATTGTGTTTGGCCGGAATATAACTCCTTGGCGCGATTCGGCAATACCTTGTTGCGCACGATTCCCATGATCGGGATCAGCGGGTAAAGTTTGTCTGTACGGCAGAAGAATTTATCGATGAGCTGGATTAGCACCGCCTTGCGCTTGTCCAGCGAATCGTCAAAATATTGTTCGTCAGCGACAAACTGCCAGTACAGGTAATCGAAAGATTCAGCGAGGTCGTCGAGTTCCTCAAAACTGGTATCAGAGTGACCCCAAGTCACGCGTGCAGTAACACTGCCGCCAAGCCTGTCGCGCACATGGTTCACATTTTTGTGCACTTGACGCCAAACACCCCGACCTCGGTAACGGTCCGTGATTTGCTCCCCTCCATCGATGGAAACTAGGATGTTCGACAGTTTGTGCAACATCCAATCCGGCAGGTTATCCAGCAGCGTACCGTTGGTTTGCAACTGATAGCGGAAAGAAGGGAAACGGCGCATGACTGTTTCCATCATCTCTCGATTGAGCGTCGGTTCGCCGCCATAAAACGTGACATAGATTTCCTTGCCGCCGAGGTTGTGCTCGATAAAGGCGGCGAGTTGTTCGATGTCGTATTTCAGCTCGGTCTGTGAGCCTAATACTTCGCCTACGCTCATCGAACAATAAGTGCATTTCAGGTTGCACTTAAGCGTGGTGAGAAGCTGTAGTTCGACGCGACCGCCGACAATGGGATTGATATCGGACATAATTACCTGCGTTGCCACAGGAGACAAGATATGGGAGTAGTGTAACCGGATTCGGAGAGCGCCTTGAGGATTTTCGGCACTAGTATCTGGTCGCCAAAACTAGTTGGCACTATGTTCACACCCATTTACTTACCGTCAGGTGCGCGATTAGTCTCGAACCAATGATTCTCACCATTTCAACGGGAAAAAAACTTGCATTTATCTGCCATCTATATAGTGGTCTAATAAAAACGTACACCTCGATAGAATTATAATTCACCAAAAGAGGAAACACCGATGAGCAAGCAATACGAAGCTCCATTTAAGTTAGAAGTTGCCCGCATGGAAGTTGATCAACGATTGAGCGTCGCGCAAGTAGTCAAAGACATGGACATAGGTCGCACAGCAGTGAATCGCTGGATTGAGCAATACCGAGCCGAACAACTGGGTAAAACCGGTATCGGCGAGCCGATCACCGCCAAGCAGCAACGTATCCGCCAATTGGAAAGCGAGAACCGCCAACTGCGTTCCGATTCTGTACAGTTATACGAGCGGCCATTCGGGTCTCGCACGGCATGGGCAAGCTGGTGCTCAATGAAGTCCGGGCGCACCCCTAGGAGGTTTGGGTGTTCGCGCCCTGACCGCCGTTTTCCCCATGATCCACACGGGGGACGGTAGAAATCTCTATGCTGCCTTGAGTTGCTGGATGTGGGCGTAGTCGCCTTGCTGCTCCAACGTCCAAACATCAACGGCCTGTTGCATCCGTAGCCAAAAGCCAGCGCCATTGCCCAGCAACTTGCCCAAGCGAATTGCCATGTCAGGCGTTACCGGTCGGCGCTCGTGCAGAATCTCGGACACGGTGCGGCGAGACACACCCATCCGATCAGCAAACTCGCCTTGAGTGATGCCCAGCTCGGGCATCACTACATCGCGCAGCAATGCGCCAGGGTGAGATGGTGCTCGGCGTTTGTAGCGTAAATTGTCCATCAGTGGTAATCCTCCAAATCCAGTATGTAGGCATCGCCGTTTTCAAACTCAAACGTGATGCGCCAATTTGCCGACACTCTCACACTCCACAGGTTGCGCTTGTCGCCCTTTAAGCGATGCAGCCGGAAGCCAGGCAAGTCCAGCTCATTCACTAATTCCGCTGCATCTATTGCTTGACGTCCTCCCCGGCATGAATGGCGGAGATTCCTACCGCGCTATGCACAAGTCACCTCACGCATAGTCGCCTCGGCGGGTTCCTGCTTCACGGAACGGCCTGACTGCGCCAATTCTCCACAGGCTAACAAGCGATATCCTCGCTCTAAAACATTGATAGCGCCGACCAAGTCAGCGTTATTCTCATAGCCGCAATCCACGCACGCGAACCTGGCTTGTGTCTGGCGATTCTCTACCGACACATGGTCGCAGGCCGGACACGTCCGGCTGGTATTTCTGGCCGGTACCACCAGCACGTCACCGCCTAGCCAAACCTGCTTGTATTCCAGCTGCCGCCTGAATTCGAACCACCCCTGATCGAGGATAGACTTGTTCAGGCCGGATTTGGCTTTGACGTTACGTCCTGGCGAATCGCTGCTGCCTGCAGAGGACTTGGACATATTCCGTACCTGCAAGTCCTCGATACACACTATCGCGTGGTTTTGGCTGATCGTGGTTGAAGTCTTGTGCAGGAAATCGCGGCGGACATTGGCGATGCGGGTGTGAATCTTCTGGACTCGGGCTTTCGCTTTCTTCCAGTTGCTGCTGAACTTCGTCTTGCGCGACATGGCCCGTTGATAGCGAGCCAGCCGTTGTTGATGTTTCCTGAAGGTATTAAGCGGTACAATGTAGCTACCATCGCTCAAGGTGGCAAAGCGGGTGATACCCACGTCGATGCCAATGATCGAGGTTGATGGATGTGCCGGCTCTGCAATCTCGCGTTCGGTCTGGATCGCCACGAACCACTTGCCGCCAGACTGGCTCACTGTGGCGTTACGCAACTCGCCCAACACGTCCCGGCTGAGGCGCATGCGCATCCAGCCCAGCTTGGGCAGGAAGATGCGGTTATTGGCCTGATCGAGCTTGATTTGCTTTGGGTCGGGGTAACGGAAACTGTCACCGCTGCCTTTCTTCTTGAAGCGCGGGAAGTCTGCACGCTTGGCAAAGAAGTTTTTGTACGCCTTCTCCAGGTCTTTCAGGGCATGTTGCAGTGGGTGGCATGGGGCATCCTTGAGCCACGGCGTTTCGCTGCCATTGCGCCATGCCGTGAGATGTTTCGCCATCGCCACATAGCCGATGAATTTGTTTCCGGCCTCGTGATTATCTTTTTGCAGCGCCAGCGCCTTGTTGTAAACGAAACGGCATGACCCCGCGAAGCGGCGCATGTCGCGCTGTTGCTGTCCGTCGGGCCGTAACTCGAACTTGTAGGCTTGCTGGCGTTTCATAAAACTTATTGTAGCGTATATTACTGACAATAAGAACGTTCGTTCTGCGCATTTAAGATGGATGCCTTCGACATCCGCGCTATCCTTCCCCGCCCTGAAGGGCGAGGTTTGCCGCGCAACTGATCAACAGCCATCCCACAGGCTGCGTATTGGCACAGCAAATAATTTGTCGCCAAATGGGGTCGTCACTTCACCGTCATACAAAACGACACCTCCAGCAAAGCGTTCCCCTGCGCTTTCCTTCAATTTGCGCAACCCGCGAAAATCGTTTGCCGTTACCGTAGCAGAGGCTTTCACCTCAACACCGGCCACACGTTGACCGACACCCTCCAATACGATGTCCACCTCTGCACCGTCTTTGTCCCGGAAGTGATAGAAAGTGATTGTGTCATCGCGCCAACTCGCTTGGCGGCGCAGCTCTTGGAAAATAAAAGTTTCCAAGAGCTGCCCAAGCAAGGTGCGATCTGCCCATAACGCTGCGCCATCCACACCCAGCAAAGCGCAGGCAAGCCCGGTATCCCCTAAATGTAGCTTGGGGGTTTTGACCAGCCTGCTTAAGCGGTTGTTATGCCAGGGTGGCAACTCTTCCAGCAAAAATACGCGCGCCAGTAACGTCACATAATCGCGAATTGTTGGGCGGCTCAATTGAAAAGGCGATGCCAGATCTGCCACATTGAGCAACCTCGCCGTCTGTCCGGCTGCTAATGTAAGCAAACGTGGCAATACATCCAGCGAGCTGATGCGTGCCATATCTCGCACATCACGCTGCACCAGCGTTTCGATGTAATCACGATACCAAGTGACACGCCTGCGTGATGATGGTCGTGCAAGCGCGGCGGGATAGCCACCAGCAGCAATCCGGTCGGCGAGCTCCTTGCCCAATCTTGCCTGTTGCTTCGTCTTAAAACCAACTCCAAACAACGCATCCAGAAAGTCCGGCTGCTTTGCTGCCAGCTCAGACTGAGCGAGCGGGTGCAGTCGCAAAATTTCCATGCGCCCTGCCAGCGAGTCTGCCAACCGTGGCACCAATAGCACGTTTGCCGAGCCAGTCAGAATGAACCGCCCCGGTCGCCGGTCACGATCTACTGCGACTTTCAACGCAGTAAACAATTCAGGAACACGCTGCACCTGATCCAACACCACCTTATCCGGCAAATCTGCCACAAACCCCACCGGGTCGGCCAGAACCGATGCTCGCAACACATCATCATCGAAACTGATATAGGCATAGCCAGCCGCATCACCCACAGCGCGGGCGAGCGTAGTCTTGCCGCATTGGCGCGGGCCGTGAATCAGCACCACAGGCGTATCTTGCAGCGCCTCGGTCAGGTGAGAGAGCGCGAAACGGGGATGGAAGATTGGATCAGTCATGCGGCCAAGTGTAACTCAATGTATCGGCCAATTGAAATGTTTTAATACGACCAAATGAAACCATGGCATATTCAGAATGGAACTCCGCTGCAATTTTTTCAGGAATTTGACGGATGGTCGAGCTTCACGATGGCGCAAAGATAGGCGCACCTTTCAGGAGAACATTTGCGAGCCTGGGTGAACCGCACGCCCTTGCATTTGGTAGCAAATGCCGAGGTTTTGGCGGGTTCGGATGGTGAATGGCAGGTTTCAGCCATACCGAACAAAAAAACCGCATAAGCGGCTTTAATGTAAATCGTAACGTGTTGTTTTACCTACGATATTTTTGGTAGGCGCGATTGGACTCGAACCAACGACCCCCACCATGTCAAGGTGGTGCTCTAACCAGCTGAGCTACGCGCCTGTAAAAGGACGCGCATTGTAACCGAATAGATTGAACGTTGCCAACGAATTAGTGCACCATCAACTTAACGTTGAGATGATGCATAATTTTCGAAACGCGTGAACTCGCCACGGAAGGTCAGCTCAACCTTGCCGATGGGGCCGTTACGCTGTTTGCCGATGATGATCTCAGCTTTGCCTTTGTCAGGTGTATCCGGGTTATAAACTTCATCGCGGTAGATGAACAGAATCAAGTCAGCATCCTGCTCTATAGCGCCTGATTCGCGCAAGTCGGACATGACTGGACGTTTGTTAGGACGTTGCTCCAAACTACGATTGAGCTGAGATAGTGCGATCACTGGCACATGCAACTCCTTCGCCAGCGATTTCAATGAACGAGAAATTTCTGAAATTTCTGTTGCCCGATTTTCGCTCGATCTGCCAGCCGGAGAAGACATCAGCTGGATATAGTCAATCACGATCAAGCCAAGGCCGTCTTTATTCTGGCGGTGAAGACGGCGCGCGCGCGAACGCAGTTCCAATGAGTTCAAACCAGCAGTCTCATCAATAAAGATCGGGGCATCGTTCAATTGCCCCAAAGCGTGGGTCATACGCGACCAGTCATCGTCTTCCAGTCGTCCGGTACGCAGGCTGTGCTGATTGAGTCGTCCAACCGAACCAATCATACGCATCGCTAACTGCGTGCCACCCATTTCCATACTGAAGATGGCGACCGCTTTATTCGATTCCAGCGCCACATTCTCCGCAATGTTGATGGAAAACGCGGTCTTGCCCATACTCGGGCGTCCCGCAACAATGATGAGATCGCCGGGTTGCAAACCGGAGGTCATGCTATCCAGATCAGTGAAGCCAGTAGCGATTCCTGTGATATCACTCGAATTTTCGCGGCTGTATAAACTCTCGATGCGCTCGACCACTTGCGTCAGTAACGGTGGCATTGAGGTAAAGCCTTGCCGTCCGCGTTCGCCTTGTTCGGAAATTTCAAAAACCTTGCTTTCAGCTTCATCCAATAACTGCCCGGCATCGCGTCCGCCCGGATTGTAGGCGCTGGTGGCGATCTCGCTGCCCACTTCCACCAACTTGCGCATGATGGCGCGCTCGCGCACGATTTCGGCATAGCGGCGGATATTGGCAGCGGAAGGCACGTTCTGCGCCAGCGTACCCAAATAGACCAGACCGCCCGCCTTTTCCAACTCGGCGTGGCTCTCCAGCGATTCGGCAACAGTGATGACATCAATCGGCTTGGCGTGCTCAGTCAGACGACCGATGTGCCGCCAAATCAAACGGTGTTCGTGGCGGTAGAAATCACTCTCGCTCAGCAGGTCGGCGATTTTATCCCAAGCGCTGGTATCCAACAGAATGCCACCCAGCACCGACTGCTCCGCTTCGACGGAATGCGGAGGAAGTTTCAAAGCATCAAGCTGAGAATCGGCAACAGGAGTAGGATAGTTTTGCATGGGATCAACGCAAATTTCGGAATGTAATTTTACCAGATTTGCGCGAAAAACCCTGCCCTTTAGGGCGGAGATGAATAGCAAGGATGTCGCAGGCACCTGTTTTTTGACTTTAAGTTTATGTGCTAAACGTCTCAAACTTGGCTTTATGGTCGGGTAGCGGCAGCGCATTGCTGCGCCGCCGCACCCTAAGATCCGTACGTGCGTCTCACAACGCATACGGCTCAAGCCTCTCAACGGCATTTTTCAGCACCCAGTTTCACTACTTTATTTTCCAGCGTTGTTAGTAATTCCTACCGCAATTGAGATGGTGCATTTTAAGATTGCTTGCGGCATCCGTTCCGCCGTCGGTTCTTTTCACGATATGTCGAACATCCCATGGGATGCCTTTTGTGATGGGTTCCCGACAGGTGGGACACATGCCATCTTGTCTTAGCCATACACGGTAAAGCTTCGCACGGCCTCTCGTCGAGTTCAGCATTTTCTTACCCCATCGGGATTCGAAATACGGTTCCCATTGAGGGTCGTGCGGGTTGGCATCAGCTTTGATTTTGATATGCCTTACTATTGGCGTATCCATCTCCTTTAGCAAGATGATATTCTTTTGCGTGCCATCTTCTTTTTCTTCTGTTGCAGCAAATACCCAAGTTCGGGTGCCTCTGGATTTAAAGTATTTTCTCTTAACCCATCGGTCTCCTTTATTCGGATGCCGTCTTACCGCCCATTGCCATAGCATTGACCAGACATAGGTATCAACTTTACCAAAGGCTTCCTTGGCGACTGCATGACTATGGTAATTCGCCCATCCCCGTAAAACAGGATTGAGCAACCTTATCAGGTTTGCCTGTTTAGCCGTCTTGTTGGCCTTGATGACTTCTCGGATTTTATCAAGATGTGCTTTGACGTTCGCTTTCGACGGCTTCATCAACAACGTGCCGTCATACTTGCGAATGTTCCATCCGAGGAAATCAAACCCTTCCCTGATATGCGTTATTTTGGTCTTCTCCGGCGATAGGACTAGCCCGCGTTCCGCCAGAAATTCAACCACCGCTGGCTTGACCTCATGCTCCAGCCACTCTTTCGAATTGCCAGTAATAATGAAATCGTCCGCATAACGCACCATGTTCATTTTTCGACCTGTCCGCTTTGCATTTGGAAACTTCTCCGCCAGCATTGATTCGAGGCCGTCCAACGTCATGTTTGCCAGAACCGGACTGATGATGCCCCCTTGCGGGGTACCGGCGTCAGTAGGAAAGAGTTCGTTTTGATACACGAATCCCGCCTTGAGCCACTTCTTTAGAATCGCCTTGTCCGTGGGGATGTTGGCAATCATCCAGTCGTGACTGATATTGTCGAAACATCCTTTGATGTCGGCCTCCAGCACCCACTCCGCCGCTGTTTTCTGCACTAGGGAATTGAAACATTGCTTCCCCGCATCGGCGGTTGATCGTTCCGGTCTGAATCCATAAGAATTCAGGTCGGCAGTGGTTTCCGCAATGGGTTCCAACGCCAGCAGATGTAGCGCTTGCATGGCGCGGCATTTCATTACGGGGATGCCGAGCGGCCTTGTCTTGCCATTCTTCTTCGGTATAAAAACTCTCCGAAGCGGAAGCGGCGAATACCTGACCGCTTACCATTTTTGGTTCAAGCCTATCAGCACATTTGGCTTGTCATGTTTTACGACGTTTAATAAAGGTTCACGTATGTTGATCGTACCCACTCATCCCTAGCTCCTCTCCGCCTCCGTGCTGGCAGATTTCGCTTCCCCTCGCGGGTCGGCGTACCGAATTAATCGGCGGTTACATTGTCCCCAGAGCTTCACACCGAGCTGTTACCGGCTCCGCATGTCTGGGTAGGGAACGGTTGACCTATCTTGCCATCACGTCATGATTGCCTGAACAATCGGTGGAGTGCGTTTAGCGTCCAGCCTTCAACGTTTTCAGATGCCCGGCTGTACCATAATTTAGCAATAATTGATCGTCTGTAATCAGTAACGCGCCAAGATGGCGAGCTGTCGCGGCAATCAAACGATCTGCCGGATCAGAATGAATATTACCTGGAAGCCGTGTGCTGGCAACCGCAATTTCTGGTGAAATTGGTTCGAGTCGGATACCCGGAATAGATACGGCCGTGTCTACCCATTCACCTACATCACGATCCAATGTAAGTCTTCCTTTGCTAACCAGCATGGCCACCTCCCAAGGAGAAATGGCCGACAACAATACTGCTTCTTCGGATAATGAGCGTTCAATAGCTTTCACGGCCTTTGGATTAAGTTTGGGGTCGCCGTTTAGCAACCATACCCAAGCGTGAGTATCCAGCAATACCAAACTCACTTGGCAGATTCCCAGTCGGCGTTGATAGGTGAAATAATGTCATGCTCTTCAACAACACTCCCCTTTAGCGCCCCGAACAAGTGTTGTTCTGGCTCTACTGGTACAAGTTTGGCGACGGGTTTGCCATGTTTTGTGATGACTAAAGTCCCACGTTGTTCGGCAACGTCGTCGAGAAGTTGTAGACACTTTGCCTTGAATTCTCCCGCTCCTATGGCTGTTTGCATTGCGCCTCCAATAGTCATATATAGTGGTCATATTGTAGCACGCCCTCCAGAAAATCCGGATACCTAAAAAAAACACATCAGGAAGAAGCTCTGTCACAAGATTGCATGGGTTGGCGAAGTCATGCCGTTCCGTGAAGCAGGAACCCGCCGAAGCGACTATGCGTGAGGTGACTTGTGCATAGCGCGGTAGGAATCTCAGGCATTCATGTCGGGGGGCTGACCTTGGCGTCATTTTGTCACACCCATTCTCTTTTCGCGTATGCGGAAGCCTAAGGCTGAGGGATGTCAATTCCAGTTACTACAAAAAGAAATGTCCCCGAATTTCTTCAGGGACATTAGTAATCTTTCTAATTACGAAATCTAGTTTCTTTATGGCTTATGCGTCATTAGTAAAATTTTTACTCACGAGACGTCACAGCCCTTTTTCTGCACTACATGATGAGCAAAATTACTATTCGCCCAGCACCGACACGGTAATGTTTACTACCACATCAGGATGAAGCGTGATGCTGACCGGATGATCGCCGATCTGCTTCAGATGCCCAGTCGCCATATTCACTTGGCCCTTTTCCACCTTGTAGTCTTGAGCCAACAGTGCTGCTGCAACGTCAGCGTTGGTCACGGAACCAAACAGCTTGCCATCGACGCCAGCCTTTTGGACAATTTGCACGGTCAAGCCTTCCAGCTTTTCGCCACGTGCTTGCGCATCAGCCAGCTTGGCTTGATCTGCCGATTCCAATTCAACACGACGTGCCGCGAAGTCTGCAACGCTGCTTTCCGTAGCACGCTTGGCTTTGCCTTGCGGGATGAGGAAGTTACGCGCGAAACCATTTTTCACTTTGACCACATCGCCCAACTGGCCGAGGTTGATCACTTTTTCCATCAGAATAACTTGCATGATCTACTCCTTAGTGCAAATCGGTGTAAGGCAGCAAAGCCAGGAAGCGTGCGCGCTTCACGGCAACGCTTAATTGACGCTGGAAGCGCGTCTTGGTACCGGTAATGCGAGCCGGAATCAGCTTGCCGTTCTCGGTAATCATTTCCTTCAGGATGTTGAGATCCTTGTAATCCACTTCCGCGATCTTTTCTGCGGTGAAACGGCAGAATTTGCGGCGCTTGAACAATTGACGTGAAGAACTGCTCTTCTTGTCATCTTTTTTCTTAAATACACGAGCCATGTTGTGCCCCTATCTCAATGTAACGTTATCAATGTGCAATACCAGTTGCGTGATCTTCAGGCTGCGCTGCGCAAGAAAACCTTCGGCTTTCACCATCTGTCCGGGTTGCAAGCGGCTGACTTGCTGTGCCGCTTCGCCTAGTGCCAGTGCTGGAACATCGCACTGAACTTGACGTTGCATCCCTGCTTCCTGCTGCATCGAAGCGTGGCGCAATTTAAACGCCACCCTTGCCAAACCTGCCGGGGTGTAGCGCAAGCCTTCCAGCTCGACCACCTCCCCTTCAATCACACAACGGTTACTGCTCAATCCTTGTTATACAGCCGCAGCCGGAGCTGCTTCAGCGACGACCGGAGCCGGTGCTGCTTCTACAGCAGCATCGCTGTTGAACGAACGCGACTTCTCTTCCTTCATCATGGCGGAAGGCACAACAACTGCAGCCTTGGTCTTGATAGTCAGATGGCGCAGCACAGCATCGTTGAACTTGAATGCGTGCTCGAGCTCGTCCAGTGTTGGCTGGTCAACCTCAATATTCATCAGCACGTAATGTGCTTTGTGGATTTTCTGGATCGGGTAAGCCAGTTGACGGCGACCCCAGTCTTCCAGACGGTGGATGTGACCGTTCTTGCTAGTCACCAATGTGCGATAACGCTCGACCATCGCGGGCACTTGCTCGCTCTGATCGGGATGCACGATAAATACGATTTCGTAATGTCGCATTACATCTCCTTGTGGTTGTAGCCCCCCATCATGCGAAAGATGGTGGAGCAAGGTTAAAACTACGGGTAATTCCGCTCGATCACCAACTTACGGTTTTCAAGGGAGGGCGGATTATAGCGATATTCGGCTTGCAGTCAACAAAAGCAGGAGCACAACTCAGGTACTGCACGCTATAACTTGTGTCAGCCAACAGCGGTTAAAGGCGCGGCGAAAACGAATTTGGACGAAACAAATTTGAATCAGGTCACTGGCACTGCACTAGGCGTATAGAGCAAACGCACGCATTCCGCCAGATCGTCTTGCCATTCAGGCAGTCTCAGGTTGAAGGCTTGTTTGATCTTGTCGGTTGAAAGCACCGAATTGGCAGGACGCTTGGCAGGTAGTGGATATTCATGCGTGGCGATGGGCTGAATGGTCAATGGCTTCTGGTTAAGCGCTTCGTCGTATTGCCGCGCCAAACGCACGATTTCTTCCGCGTATTGATGCCAGTTGGTGCGACCACCGGCAGTCAAGTGATACACACCGGATAAACTACTATCAAAATTTTGATGCTGCCAGCGCTGCAAAATCAGCGCTGTGGAATTGGCCAACAAGTGCGCCCATGTTGGTGCGCCAAATTGATCGGCGACGATGCGCAGTTCACTGCGTTCTCTGGCTAAACGCAAAACCGTTTGTACAAAATTGGCGCCATGCACGCCATATACCCAACTGGTGCGCAAGATGAGATGTTTGCAACCTGATGCATTGATTGCTTCATCGCCAGCCAGCTTGGTCTTGCCGTAAACACTTTGCGGATTGGGTGCATCAGTTTCGCTATAAGGCGTGGGCTTGCTGCCGTCGAACACATAGTCGGTGGAATAGTGAACCAGCAAAGCCCCCAGTTTTTTGGCTTCTTCAGCAAATATACCGGGAGCAACACCGTTCACCGCCATAGCCAAATCTGGTTCGCTCTCGGCTTTATCGACAGCGGTGTAGGCCGCTGGATTGATGATGATGTCGGGCTGACATTCACGCACAAATTGACGTATGGCATCGGGCTGGCATAAGTCTAGCTGCTCGCGGTCGATAGCGATGATTCGGCCAAATGAAGCCAGCGTTCGCTGCAACTCCCAACCGACTTGCCCGTTTGCGCCGGTGATCAGGATGGTTTTCAAGCGAAAACCTCGGCTTCGCGCAAGGATTTTCCGGCTGCATCTTTGGCGGAAAGCAGCGGTGCCGCATTGCCCAACTGCCAGTCGATAGCCAACTCGGCATCGTTCCATGCGATGCAGCGCTCGTGCTCCGGCGCCCAGTAGTCAGTGGTCTTGTACAAGAATTCAGCCGACTCGCTCCGCACCACAAAACCATGTGCGAATCCCTTTGGAATCCATAACATCTTCTTGTTCTCGGCGGACAAATTTACGCCCACCCACTTGCCAAATGTGGGCGAACTTTTGCGAATATCGACAGCGATGTCCAAAACCTCACCCGCTGTAACACGCACCAACTTACCTTGTGGTTGGCTGATCTGATAATGCAAACCACGCAGCACGTTGCGCACTGATTTGGAATGGTTATCCTGCACAAAAGAATCTGTCACACCCGTCAATTCTGCGAAGCGGCGTTGATTGAAGCTCTCATAAAAAAAACCTCGATCATCGCCGAATACTTTGGGTTCGATAATGAGCAGACCGGCAATAGCTGTAGCTATGACATGCATCAACGTCTCTCTTCCTGCAACAGACGTTGCAGATATTTACCATAACCGTTCTTCGCCAACGGCACGATCAACTTTTCTAGTTGTTCGGCTGTGATGTATCCCTTGCGGTAAGCGATTTCTTCCGGGCAAGCAATCTTCAATCCCTGGCGCTTCTCTAGCGTCTGAATGAACATTGATGCTTCCAGCAGCGATTCGTGTGTACCCGTATCAAGCCAAGCGTAGCCGCGTCCCATCAACTGTACATCAAGCTTGCCTTGATCCAAATATATCTGGTTAACGGTAGTGATCTCTAATTCGCCGCGAGCGGATGGTTTGATGGATTTGGCGATCTGCACCACATCGTTATCATAGAAATACAAGCCGGTCACGGCATAGTTAGACTTTGGTTTGAGCGGTTTCTCTTCGATGCTGAGCGCTTTGCCAGTCGCATCGAAATCGACCACGCCGTAACGTTCCGGATCTTGCACGTGGTAAGCGAATACCGTAGCTCCACTAGTCTTGCTGGCTGCGGGAGCTAGCAGGGAATCGAAAGCGTGACCGTAGAAAATATTGTCGCCCAAAACTAGCGAGCAAGCATCGTTGCCGATGAATGATTCACCGATGATAAAAGACTGCGCCAGACCATCAGGTGAAGGTTGTACTGCATAAGAAAAATTCATACCCCATTGCGAACCGTCGCACAGTAGCTGTTCAAAACGCGGTGTGTCCTGCGGGGTGGAGATCACCAACACATCGCGGATTCCTGCCAACATCAAGGTGGTAAGCGGATGGTAGATCATCGGCTTGTCATACACCGGCAGCAGTTGTTTGGAAATGGTTTGGGTCACCGGATAGAGCCTTGTGCCGGAACCGCCAGCGAGGATGATACCTTTCATGCTGCACTCCTGTTGGTGTAGTTCGTTTGAACCCAATGCTGATATTCGCCGCTGGTTACGCCCTGCACCCACACGTCGTTGGTAAGATACCACTCAACGGTTTTGCGCAGGCCGGACTCGAAATTCTCCTGCGGTTTCCAGCCCAAGTCGCGCGCAATTTTGTTGGCATCAATCGCGTAACGTTGGTCATGTCCCGGACGGTCGGTTACGTAAGTGATGAGCTTGTTGTGCGGTGCGCCTTGCGGATGCAATTCGTCCAAGATAGAACAAATGGCTTGCACCACTTGTAGATTGGTTTTCTCATTCCAACCGCCGATATTGTAGGTCTCTCCCAACTTGCCGCGTTCCAACACCAAGCGCAAGGCTCGTGCATGGTCATCCACATACAGCCAGTCGCGAATGTTATCGCCCTTGCCATAAATGGGCAGCGGATTGCCGCTGACTGCATTGAGGATTACCAAAGGTATTAACTTTTCAGGAAAATGGTACGGCCCGTAGTTGTTGGAGCAGTTGGTGGTAACCACAGGAAAACCGTAAGTGTGATGCCAAGCACGCACCAGATGGTCGGACGATGCCTTGCTGGCGGAATAGGGAGAGTTAGGCTCGTATGGCATGTCTTCAGTAAAGAATCCGGTCTCGCCCAAACTGCCATATACCTCGTCGGTGGAAATGTGGTGGAAGCGAAACGTTGATTTGCGTTTGGCATCCAGACCGTTCCAATGGTTGCGCGCCGCTTCCAATAGCGTATAGGTGCCGACGATGTTGGTCTGGATGAATGCCGCCGGGCCGGAGATGGAGCGATCCACATGGGACTCAGCTGCCAAGTGCATTACCGCATCTGGTTGATGTTCGCGGAAAACTCGCACCAGTTCGGCAGCATCGCAAATATCGACGTGCTCGAAGTGGTAACGCGGATTGTTCGATACCGAAGCAAGAGATTGCAGATTGCCGGCATAGGTTAGCTTGTCAACATTGACCACGGCGTAATCAGTATCGTTGATGAATTGACGCACAACAGCAGAGCCGATGAATCCGGCACCGCCGGTAACGAGGATTTTTTTCATTTTATTATTTTACTTGATGATCAATGAAACCTGAATGCTGAACATGAGTAAGTGCTGAATCAATGTGCACTGACACCAAAAAGTAGAAAACTAGTTCTTCTCGATTCCCCAATTCTCTGGACGCTGTGACGGTATCGGGATGTCATTGTCCAATTTAGCAGGGCGATATTGCATTGCGCGCTCATCCAACAGCTCCGTCATGTCATAAAGCTGGACTGCACGATCCAGTTTGGCACCTCCATCGCGAATAAGCGGCTTCCAGATGAAGCGTCCGACCTTGCTGCTTGACTTGGTAAGCATCGCATCAAACGGGATATTCACGTACACGCACTTATCGAAACTCCCCTCGCCGAACTGCTGAGCCGAGACATTGGTCTTGGTGAAGTAGCCGCCAATGCGCACACCATTCTGGAAAACGCGCGCCAACTCGACAGTCGCGCCAACATCTCCCGCCAAGTAACGACCCGCGCTTAGAGTTGCCAGCACGTCATTCCACCCAGTGTCCCAATATAGGGTGGCGTGCCCGGTTCCAACCTGATAGTCACGCAGTGCAAAATCCTGTTTAAAATCCCTTTGCCGCACTTGGTTCACATCAATACCCAGAGCAATAGGGCTACCCAAAGAGCGATATAACCACTCCGCGCCCACACCGGCATACATACTCTCAAGATACCCGGCATATGCACTGAAATATTGGTTGTCAGACAATTTATTTGCATGAGTCAATTGCAAATTTGGCATGGTGACTCTTGAGCTGGTTAGATACTCGCGTAAATAGGTTCGCACGCGCGGCAGGTTGCTGGGGGCATCGTATTTAAACTTGTCGTAGTTATCCAACAACCCCAATTGCAAATCTCCCTGCAACCAAGTGTCATCGCGCAAGCGCAACTTGGCCTGCTCTTCGGCAAATATCTGGTAGAGGATAAATCCATCAGGACCTCCGAGGTTGTAACGCAGCCCCACCCCCGGTTCGGCTTCAAATATCGAGCGTGTTCCCAGATAAATGGGCTGAGTTGCCCCCCCATTCGCTGCTAGCGGCTCAACAGTTTTTACAGTGACTGCATCGCGCTGTTCGCTGGGTGGCAATGGTTGTGTTTTTTGATGCGCCCAAACGTCCCGGTCAGTCTGTTGTTCGACCATGGGCATACCATGCTGATATTGCACCAAAGTGAACTCATCTATTTCTTGCGGCGCATCACGATGCAACACAGCATTGGCTCGATCAATGCGATCGCGCCAATAAAATGCCTCTGCATCATTAACGTTCACGCGCAACTCGTGGCCATGCTGTTCGATACTGGAAACCGGCCAACCGGTTTGATTTGCCAAATCTCTTGCCGTTACATCGCTAATGGCTGAATGTTGCGGACGGTACGGTGATACAAATAATGGTGCGGGATCGTCCAGTTTGGGTGTGGACATATTCTTCAAATCCGTTTGAAAAGTGATACTCAATGTCACAGTGTTGCCGCGCTCAATCCCCAGCGATACATCCATTACCCGTCCGGCACGATAGACCGCACCAATGTTCCATGGTGAATCCTGGCGTTGGTTATTGCTCTGCGGCTCGTGCTGATAGTTGTTACCGTCGTATTCCAATTTCAGAACCAAAGGATCCCAAGGAGATTGGTATTGCAGCCCGCCAAATACAGCTGTGGGGCCGTGAAAATAACTACTCACGGAAAAGTTACCCCCCTGACCAACATCCAGCTTGCGGGTATCAAAAGCAGGACTCAGCGACGATAAAGGATTGCGCAAATTGCCGCGTCCACCAACATAACCCCAACCCAAGCCCATACTCCAGTCGAACGCACCGGAGCGTTTGTTCGCTACAACGTATTCGCCAGAGAATAATCCGGTGCCCGTAATGTCGCGCAATCCCAGCGCAACTTGTGGCAGATATGCCGACTCATCAAGCAAACCGAACTTGACATCAATGCTCTTGTCCTTATAGGCCTGATCGCCCGCAATTGAAGGGCCATACAATCGATTGCTGATGCTGGTATACCGAAATCCGAATTCCATCCAATCAAATGGCTGCAAAAAGAAATTCATGTGCGAATAAGGGTATGTGCGGCTCATTGTTATAGAACCATGACCAGCGGTTCGCATTCTTGCCGTGGGAGACTGCAACAAACCAACACCACCCCAATCGTTTGCTGTTACGACGGAATCGGTAAAGAAGTCGTTTCCGCCATCTTTGTTGACTGATGATCCACTTAAATCTGCCGCACTGCTTGCATTAGCTGGTTCCGGCGCAATCCCTTGTGTTGCCAGAAACTCAGACAACTCCGCGGATAAACCTCCTGCCCACTTATCTTGCCGTAACGGCATCCATATCCAAGCGCCAGGTGCAGGTTCAGCTTGTTTCTGTATATTCCAATTAGCAATACCAAAGCGGCTGACCTTTCCATCCGGTTGCACAACCCATGCCCAATCTATCTGACTCAACGCCTCAGGAGCACAAGCTGCAAGATACCGTTTGGCCAAAAAACCAGATATATGAGGCAACTGACAGCGAACCCCACTCGAAGTGATCAGCGTTACGGTATGCGGACGCTTGGGTAGAATCACCTGATGTTCAGGAAGAATAACCGGATCGTGATTCGGATTAGCGCGCAACCAATCGGCATCAACGATGGAAATGGGAACTCGCCCCGTGACCGGCATCTCTGCGAACCAATCATGCAAACGATGCCTCGCAGCATCATCTCCTTTGCTGTCAACCAAGCTTTTTGGCAAATCAGATTGCTGCTGTGCTTGAGTTACCTTCTCACCCGGCACAAGCCATTCCAATCCCAGCAGATAGTCATCAGTGGTGATGGTTCTGGATGACAACCATTCGCTTAACCGCTGTTGACCTTCTTGCGCATGGGAGTTTGGTGTTGAAAGAATTAGCGTGCAGAAAAACAGAGTCAACGCAACTTCTGGAGTTTGCGTGATCAATACAAGCCGTTTTATCAAAGAAATCATTTCTGATGTGTAATGACGATCAGCCAGGATAAAATCAAATAATCCTTTAGGATAAAACTCGTCATTCCGGCGAAGGCCGGAATCCAGTTGATTAAAAATCCCCAGCGAAAGCGGATCAATACCGTTTTTTTGTCCGCTTCGCAGAGTGTTTATTTTTGCTGGATTCCGGCCTTCGCCGGAATGACGGGCTAATGGATTATTTGGGATAAATCCACTCACTTCTTCTCCTCAGCACGTACCGGCCATCGCTGCCAGGAAAAACAAAGTTTCGCGGAAACGCATTGCTCACCATATACGACGCTTTCTTTTGTATCGCGCAAATCAACCGCATAACGCGCGAGCGGCAAGTCGTCTGCCTGTTGCGTTTCAATGCGCTCTTCAAACCAGGTAAGCTGTTGAGGATCAATCTTCTTGATTTGTGAATCATTAGGCGGAGGTATGCGTCGCAAAAGAAGAGAATCATGCACGCCAAAACGATAACCCGGCATCACATCGCGTATGCGCATCCACCTGACTGGCTCTTTTGCTACTGCAAGTACAGACCAAGCAGGTAGCTCAGGAATTACCACTCTACGCCATTCCGTCGCGAGCCCCACCGCCGCAACCAGACGACCATTTTGAAAACGAAGTACCTCTCGCCCAGCGCTATACCAAACATTGACATATTTTTTTGAATCTACATCAGGAGTGTCAGACGCCATGAAAATAACGTTGTCACCAACCGCCACTCTTAGGTAATGGTACGCTGGATCGAACTGTGACCGCTCAGAATTATCGCTTTGCGGAATGGCGTGATGCAACATCTGCGCCATCGGATTGGATTCAAAGGAAGAGCACCCTACCAATACCAGTAAAAATGCAAGTGCGATAAAGCGAGAAGTCAGTGAGATCATTAGAGAAAATTTCTAACTTGCCAAAGAACACGTCGAATGAATAAACAAAAAAATCCTTGGCTAAAAGCCAAGGATTTTTTAACTGATGTAACTGACGTGTAATTAATTGCCTGTACCTGTACCACCCGACCCACCACCTGAAGCTGCCGCAGCAACCACTGCCACGCCTACACCAGCAGCAATCATTGTCGTCGCGCCAATCGCGCCAGTTGCAGCAGCGGCAGCACTCGTCCCAGCCGCAGCAGCGGGAGCAGCAGCAACTGGAGCCGCCGCCGCAGGAGCAGCAGCAACTGGAGCCGCCTCAGCAGGAGCAGCATTAGCTGCAGCCTCGGCAGCAGCCTTTTCAGAAGCAGCCCTAGCAGCTTCCTGCTGTGCAGCTTCAGCAGCAGCTTGTCTTGCGGCTTCCTGCTTAGCAGCTTCAGCTGCAGCCTGCTTAGCTGCAGCCTGCTTAGTAGCTTCAGCAGCAGCTTGCTCAGCCGCCTTCTTTTCAGCTGCCTTTTGAGCCGCCCTCTTCGCAGCAGCCTTGCTCAACTTCTTCTTGACAACCTTCTTCGTTGCAGTCGGAGCAGCATCTTCAGCTGCCAACGCGTTAAAACCAAAAGTTGCTGCGAACAACATTGCAAATATCAATGCGATTTTTTTCATGATCACCCCCACCAAATTAAAGTTCAAAACAACTAAATTGACAAACCAACACATATTACATAATTTAGTATAACACTACCTAAACAAAAGAAAACAAGACTAAATTAAAATTTTTAAATAAAACAAAAAATAAATTATCAGATAAAACCCTAATGCACATCTCTACGTAGCACAACAGCAACGAAAGTTTTCCACAGAATTTGAAAATCTAAGAAAAGTGAGCGACGGTCTATGTAATCTAAATCGAACTTAATGGTTTCCATTTTTGTCAGTACATCTCGACCTGTGCATTTTGATAGGCAAGTTATTCCAGGCTTAACTGAAAGATATTTTTTTTCATGCAATCCGTAGAGCGAAACTAACTCTGGAATTTCTGGACGCGGCCCCACCAAGGACATATCCCCAAACACTACATTAATAAAATTTGGCAACTCATCGATGCTGGTGCGACGAACAAATGAACCCATTTTAGTGATGCGCGGGTCATTTTTAACATGGAAGAAAAAATTGAGTTCATAATTATTGTTATACTTATATAAGTCTGGAAAACGCTGTCGCGCATCTACAAACATGCCGCGCAATTTAATTATTCTGAATGGCTTGCCACGCAAACCAATTCTTTTCTGAATAAAAAACGCATTGCCTGGCGTCTCAAGCCGAATAAGGATAGCAGCAATTAGAAAAATTGGGGCTGATACTAGCAATAATGTAGACCCCAAACTAATATCAAGTAATCGTTTAACAAATTTATATCCAAGACGCTCCATTTATAGTCTCTGCCTTTTTCAAATTCAAAATCTTATTCGCAAGCGCACTATAATTTCCCGGCAGACACCATTTCTGTCATCCAGTTTTTCATTTCCAATAAACCATCATTTAATGCAATACTTGGTTGCCAACCAATCTGCTCTTTTGCTCTATCACAGTTCAACACGACCCTTGGGACATCAAAACCGCGTGATGGCAACCTATTTATCCTTACAGGCTTTTCTACAACACTTTTTACAGCAAGCATCAGCTCACTAATGCTTGTACCAACTCCGCTCCCTACATTCAGCACACCCACATCATCAGACTCGACAGCTGCCACACATGCTCTGGCAAAATCCGAGGCATAGATAAAGTCACGCACCACGCCACCATCACCCCAAATATTAATGTCCTTCCCCTTCAGCATATTATACATAAATACTGCTGCAGCCCCCTGCTTGCGAGTTGGATCTTGACGCGGCCCATACGGGTTAGATAGTCGTAAAACGTGATACTTCAAGCCATGCATAGAAAAAAATAGCCGAAGATATTTCTCAATCGCGAGTTTAACAATACCGTATGAACATAAGGGGAGCGCTATATGATCCTCATTAATGGCCTCATTTACACGTGGTATACCGTAAACTGTACCGCCAGAAGATACAAAAACAACTTTTTTCACATTGTGCTTGACGCACATTTCAAAAAGTACAATTGACTCCACCAGATTTGACTGCACATCAAAAACCAAGTCTTCATTTGAAGTTTGAGGGATAGTACTAGAAACGAGATGGACGACCACATCCACACCCAGTTTCAAAACCTCCTCCAACTCCCCTCTATTACCAAAATCTGACTGGAAAAAAATGGCATTCTTAGACATTTTACGAAATCGCTCTGGATAGCGATCTAAAGACATAACCGTATGTCCCGCAGCTAGCAATTCATCCACGGCGTAACTTCCCAAAAATCCACTGCCTCCCAACACTAATACTTTCATGACAGTTGGTATCTGTAGTTGCTACGATCAATACTAAAGAGTGACACGCGGCGTATGACGCAGCATATCCTTTTTAATAACGGAACACCCAGATAGGCATTATTTTGACTGGCGTTGCCAGAAACAAATATAGTTATAGATATAGCTGTATTCATATTGATTCATTCAACTCCATTTGTTCGATCTTCGCTTCTGACAGCATGAAACGAAATGGTTTAAGACTTAATCAGAGATTTATTAAGTGTATCTACTGTCATTCATTTGGGCAACTTTGTTTCCAATCAACAAAAGCTTGGAGAAATAATTCAGGTTTTACAACCAGAACAGACCGCACTCGGCGCTTAACGATAAAATAACAGATGAGTTCTACTTTGATAATCTGCCTGCCATGCAATAAGCAACGTATGTATTATCTGCAAGACTTCCATATGGGGCAATCTGTCTAATTTAGTGATGCAACTTCTTCTAACGATGCGGCAAAATCCGCATTTCTATTATGCAATGGAGGTTATGCAATGAGCCAACGATACCTGCTAACGCTACTATTTTCGCTGCTACCCATGATAGTGGCGGCAGAAGTCGTCAATCCTGCATTTGTTGCGAATGTGTCGGGAACGCAATCCAATCGTAATGGAGACCGAGACACGATCAATGTCGCGGACTATGGTGCGAAGTGTAACGGAACTGAAGACGATACGGCGGGAATTGTCAGAGCAATCGCGGCGGCAAAGTCGGGTGCCGTGGTAATGTTCCCAACTGGTGGGACATGTACAGTTCAAGCTGGGCAAGTGCACCTATATAAGCGCGTTGTGTTAAACGGGCAGGGCGCAACGCTCATACCGAAGCACGGGACTACTGGCGATCTGCTTACGGTGGGAACAGATGTGGGTGGTGTAACACCGTTTGGAGATAAGTTTCTGAATGGGCTTCTGGACGGGGCGGGGGTGAGTAATTTGCGCATACTTGATCCGAACAATCGTGTGGAGTCTGTTAACGGTCTGTATCTGTCATCGGTCGATTCATTCAATCTGAGTCATGTGAGTATTGAAAAGCTAAAGGGCTACGGCTTGCGCATCATGGATGATAATTCCGTGCGGGAAGCAGTATTTGAAAATCTATCCATTCGGCAAAGCGGCGATGTGGGGAAACCTTCTATATATATTAAAAACGTGCCATCAACAGGCGACGCACACAATGAATTGTTTTTTCGGGGGCTGCGCCTGAATTATTGCGCGGATCGTTGTTTGCATGTAACGCGCGGGGCAACCAGTGGTGGTCAGGGGGTACGCCTCCTATATGTGGAGGATTTCCAGATCGAACAAGATCCTACTGGAACACATTTTGCGCAACCGGCGACGGAAATGGTATGGATTGAAGAGGGCGGCATTGAGGTGAATTTTAGTCATGGAGCCTTCATAAACTCGACTCCAGACACGGACGCAAAAAACTGGGGCTATCCCGCCTTGCGTCTTGGCAATGACACAAATGGTTTTAGTGTATATCGTACAAAGTTATCAGATGTTATGTTTTTTAATTCGGTTGCAGGCGGCATTGGATTGCAAGTGGAGGGGGCTACGCTTATTCAGCTATCGAACGTAAGCTTTTCAGTGGCGGGAGGTGGTCTTATGCGTAGCATGGTCATCGGTAAAACCACTCCTAGAAGTTCGACGATTGGTACTGTGTCGAATGTACCCTATGTGCTGGCATCTGGGGTGGATTTTTTTGACGATGGCCCGGCATTCGCGGCGGAAAGCTACCGTGCAAAGATGGTTGGAACGCAAGGAATTAGGAAAATACTGGTATCGCGCGGACTTTATAGCGGGAGGAAATCCTACCTCATTGCCACAGGCGGCAATGTGACGAAAACAATAAATTTGAGCGACTTTACGGAAGTGGTGGCTGATATGGCAGGTGCGACCTTTATCATCAAATGCCGCGCGGATGCAGGCGGTTCTGGTGAAGTCGTTCAATCGGCTATCGCAAATTTCAACGATACAAATATCGTCGGCTCGGTGTTTCTGTTGGGTAAATCGCGATTAAACGTAAATCTTGATGTAAATATTGAAACCGTGGGGCGGCTTAGTGCAGGGACACTCAGTGCAGAGAATGGCTTAAAAGTCGATGTGGTTATGACAAATAACACTGGCGCAAGTCAGACGTTCGACTGTTCTGCTTTGCGATTGGGCCTGTAGGTCAGAGGTAAATTTGCCCACATCTTGAGCGGCAGTTCCATGCAATCCGCAACTATGCCCAACAAGTGTGACTTGCTCACATACATGGTCAAAAAAACGTGCCAGAAGGCTACCCTCAGATATTCGCAATTAACCTATTAATGGGGGGTGACACTTAACAAATCGATACCCTCACGCAGCGTTGTTATTACATGGGTGGCTGCATTCGAGAGACCGCTACCCTCCCCGCACGCCAAATAGTGGCATCGTATTCCTATGCCGGCTTTACTAGCTGCTTGCATATCAGAATCTTTGTCACCAATCATGATTGAATTTTCTAGAATAATTCCATACAAATCTGCTGCCCGCAACAACATTCCAGGATGTGGTTTTCGATCAAACGAATCCTTTTTGTATTCCCCAAGACCATGTTCAGGATGACAGGGGCAATAGAAAACATCTGTAATTGGAGCTTCCTCTTTTATGAAGCGCTGTTGCATCCATTCTGTCAGAGAGAGAAAGTCCTGTTCAGAATAGTAACCGCGACCAATTCCCGCCTGATTAGTCACAACAATTATCAAATAACTAAACCGTTTTGCAGCACGACAAAGATCAAAAATTCCATCAATGTATTTGAAATCCTCCTTAGCTGAGGTATATCCTGAGTCATGGTTAATAACACCATCTCTATCAAGAGATAATGCGCGATACCCGGACTCGCTCACAGCTCTGCCAGTACCGTCTGAGCGAGGGCGTAGTCGTCCGGAACACCTATATCAATGAAACATCCGTGCGTAACGAAACCATCAAATCGGACGTGGTTGAGATATTTGATGAAGAACTCAGTCTCAAGAGAAAATGGCTGGTTCAAAGGAAAGTCATCCAATGCAGTTATTGGCAATACATAGCATCCTGCATTGATAAGGCCTTTACTGGATATTCCTTTCTCGAGAAAGGCATCTACCCTCCCACCGCTCATCTCGACTCTGCCGAAACGTGCTGTATCTGGCACTTCGCGCACCACAATGATCGGGTGTCGCTCTGACTGCCAAAGGCGTTCCAGTTCATCAACTTCGAGATCCAGATAGGTGTCTCCATTGAAGACAAAGACATGGTCGGCCACACAACGCTTCAGTGCCGCTCTTATTGCACCTCCAGTGCCCAACGGTCTGGACTCAACTTCGTACACCAACTCCATTCCTTGGAAGCTGTCGCCAAAATGCTCAATGATTTTCTCAGACATGAAGCCAAGAGAAAGGACAACCCGTGTAACCCCTTTTCGTGCAATCATCCCAAGCAGAATCTCTAGGAAAGGACGGCCTGCAACAGGCGCCATAGGCTTTGGCAGATCAGGCACAACTTGCCGCAACCTGGTCCCAAATCCACCCGCAAGAACAATCGCCTCCATCAGTTCGCAGTCTTGAACAACGCTTGTTCAACCAAGCCACACAAAATATGCCCGAGGACCAAGTGCCCCTCCTGAATTTTCGGGGTATCGCCAGAAGGAATCTCCAGCACGTGGTCACATAACTCTAGCATCGGCCCTTTGCGGTTCCCTGTCAGTCCGATGCACACAAGTCCTCGTTTGCGTGCCTCTTCAAATGCACGAATGATATTCATGGATTTGCCTGATGTTGAATATCCAATGAAAACATCTCCGGCATTACCGAGCGCCTGTATTTGACGCTCAAACAACCTTTCAAAGCCATAGTCGTTACCAATGGCAGTCATGACCGATGTGTCAACTGTTAACGCAATCGCTGGCAAACCCGGACGATCAAAAGCAAAACGACTGACAAATTCACCGGCAATATGCTGTGCATCAGCAGCACTGCCACCATTACCCGCCAGCAAAATCTTCCCTCCACCTTGAAGGCAAACAACACATGCCATCGCCGCAGACTCCAGACATTCATTTAGATGCACATCCCGCTGCATCTCGGCCATTACACGATGCGATTCTGACAGTTGTGAACTGATATAGCCTTTCATCCGACCCTCCAAGCCTGCGTGCCGTTCTTGGAAAAATGGCAGTTACTCACCTGTCCTTCGAAACGATTCAACGTGCGAATTACATCCATGCGACGCTCAGTAGGCACAAAAAACATCATAAATCCGCCGCCTCCGGCACCAGATACTTTACCTGCCAACGCACCCTCTGCAATAGCCGCATCATAAATGCTTTCAATAAGAGGATTCGAGACAGTCTTTGCTGAACGCTTCTTGCTTTCCCACCCTTGTCGCATGGAATCTACGATGCCGCCAAAGTCTCCTCTAAGCAGACATTCTTTCATTACAATCGCCTCATGCTTGATGCCATGCATCGCCTCCAAAGCATCTACAGAACCCGACTTCACGTTACTGCTCTGGTCGGCGATGATCTTTGCGGATTCGCGCGAGACGCCTGTGTAAAACAGAACAAGAGATGCTTCCAACTCGCATATGATCCAATTCTTGATTCGCAGCGGATTGATCACAGTTCGTTCAGCAGCGTAAAACTCCATAAAGTTGAAGCCACCAAAGGTTGCAGAATATTGATCCTGTCTCCCTCCCTGGAAGCAGCAATCCACACGCTCAATCTTGAATGCCAATTTAGCGATGGTGTAATCATCAAGCGGCAAATTCAGAAGTTCACCAAAAGCACGAATCATTACTACGACCAACGTGGAAGAGGAACCCAAACCAGAACCGGCAGGAGCATCACAAAATGTACTCAACTCAAGCGAAATCGGCACCCCGCCGTTGAAATGTTGAATCATGTGGTTATAGACCGCCTTATGCAAGTCAAGCTTGCCATTAAGGAGAAAAGGCTCTGAGACAGACTTAACCTTTACGATCTGCTGATCAGTTGCAATAAACCGTACAACCGGCTCATCCAGAGTCTTAATCACTGCATAAGCATAGCGATCAATAGTGGCATTTAGAACATAGCCGCCGTGAGTATCACAATATGGTGACACATCTGTTCCGCCTCCAGCAAGACCAAGTCGCAAAGGCGCACGTGCACGAACGATCATATTTATCCTATCTGGTTAAGAAAGCTTGGCCTGATTGCACGCGATCGCGCCAATATTCCAGCAAGTCACTCATGGTTTGTTCAAATGGAATTACGGGCTCCCATCCGGTGACAGCTTTAAATTTGGCTGTATTAGGCACTTGCAAATCGGCATCAATTGGACGAAGCCGCTCCGGGTCTGTCTCAACTTTGATATTTTTTACGGTTGACATAGAAATTAGAGTTTTCAACATATCGTCAATAGAGCAGGTATAAGTACCCCCTATATTGTAATAGGCTGCCGGGATAGGGTTAACTGTCACCAGCATGTAATATGCACGAACAGCATCACGCACATCAGCAAAAGTTCGCAAAGAATCAAGATTGCCTGTTTTTACTATTGGCGGAATCAGGCCTGCTTCGATCATCGCTATTTGCTTGGCAAAGGTTGACTCAGCAAAAACATCACCACGGCGAGGACCTGTATGCGTGAACATACGTGTCGTCATCACAGTCATGTTATAGGCTTCAGCATAATAACGCCCGAGCAAGTCCGTCCCCACCTTTGAGATTGCATAAGGAGAGGCAGGATGGAAAGTACACTCCTCATCAATCGGAAGTTTCTCTCTGGGCACTCGCCCGAAAACCTCCGAAGATGCACAAACATGCGTGATCGCCTTAATGTTATTCTTGCGCAACGCCTCCAGTACATTTGCAGTCCCCTGAACATTGGTTTCCAGAGTATCCAAAGGGGAGTCAAAACTTGTCTTGGGATAGCTTTGTGCAGCCAGATGAAATACAAAATCAGGTTGAGCCTTCCTAACCGCCTCGTGGATAGACAAATAATCGCGCAAGTCACCATATAGCAAATGCATGCGATCATTTGCGTTTATTCGCGGCAGTAGGTGAGAAATATTATCCAACGGACTGCGCCACCGGCATAGCCCATAAACTTCCCAATTTGTATTTTCGAGAAGGTAATCTGCCAAGTGCGAACCTACCATACCCGTGATTCCAGTTATAAATGCACGCTGTTTCAATTTCAACTCTCCCTTAATTCATTTCAGCAACAATAGCTTGACGAAGCGTATGTAACGATTCCCCCAACAGTCCTTGGAGTATAGGCGATCTCATACGAATGGCGTGTGGTCGGTGATCAAAAAAGGAGGGAGGAGGCTCAGTGATGCTCAAACTTAGGCTTGGCAGCATGATCTCCCGTATTACTTGAGCCATTTCAAACCGTGAAAAAGTTTCTGGGCCACCTAAATTAATATATTTTTGAGGAAACACATCCCATTGCATCGCCAGAGTAACGACAGCGTTTACCACGTCTTCTCGGTAAATCACGGACCGATATAAAGAATTATAAACTTCTGCGGGTTTTTCTAAGGTTGAACAGTTTGATAAGTACTGTGTAAATTTATCCTCTGCCGAAAAAACATATGACAAGCGAACTGATTTAAACAACTGAGTTTCGCAAAAGACCTTCTCTACCTGATGTTTCATCTGAGCGTATTCACCAAGCGGGTTACACATTGAAGATTCATCGAAGAAATCAGGTTGTTCTCCATATACAGTATCGCTAGAAAAGAAAATTACGCGTGCCCCCTTGGAAATGGCTTTTGATATAAAAAATGATGTTCCATGTACATTCACCTGCTCGGCTATCACGCGTTCGCGCGAACAAAAATCTGGGGAGGAAACAGCTGCAGCAAGAATCACCACATCCCCGCAGTTCAAAAGTGCGTAGTCAAACTCTTCTGGTCTCTCAAGGCGAAGCGCAATACTGTCAGCACCGCCGACGCTGGTTGTCCCAACGACAGTGAAAAATTTCTTCGCGTACAACATCAAGCATTTTCCGATGTACCCATTACACCCGACAACTATCATTTTCACGATTGATCTCCAGAACTCGCCGCCGTCGAACAGCCTTTACTCTGTTCAAATTTAGACGTCATCAGTCCCTCAATCAACTCTTCCCATGCACTTACCACCATATGCGGTGCGCTATATCTTTCCAGCTGCTCTATGTCTTTCAAAAAATACTTATTCCTATCATCGAAGATAGTTTGAATTTTGGAAAACGCACTGACGTAACCGTCCAGTTCTTCGGCTACCAGAACGGTAGTGAGGCCAATCTCCTGAAGTGGACGAGCACCCAATTCATTTGTAACCACAAACACACCGTTAGCTACCGCTTCCAGTATTTTGGAACTAACACCACTTCCCGCAGCTACCGGCGCCAATAGAAATCCACAGTCTGCGGTAGCACTGTAAAGATCATCGACATACCCTAAATATTCAACGTGTGGCAGTCCTTGAGCTAAGCACTGAAGATTGCTCGGCAGACTCGGTCCGATAATTTTGAAAATATAACCCTCAAGACTTGGCAACACCTTTTCAAGAATAAAACGAACCGCAAACAAATTCGGCGCATAAGCGTAGTTGCCAATAAAGTATCCAATTTTAGCCATCCTATGCTCTGGCGCTATGTCCAAGACGTTTCGTCGAGTAGCAGTGGCAAACGGGATATGTCGCACCTTATTTGGATATTTACATTTCTTTACAAGCAATTCAACCTCAGAACGAGAAACGAGCACAACAGAATCAAAATCCAGTACAGTTTTTTCTTCAAGCTTGCCTACTGCCAAGGCCTCATACTTCAATACAACTCGTCCGGCGATGCGAGCAAGATATTGAAAATATTTTGGAATATATTTTTTTGCATACCCAAAATAATCAACACCAGCTGTATCCCTTGCTTTCAGCAATGTACAGTATCTTGCTGAAAGCAAATCGCCCACATCAATAATCGTTAGCGGCCGTGTTCCCTGATTTAGCCACCAAAAAAACGGATATGCCCTCACATAGTCAAAAATAATGACATCCGGTTTGTATTCGGATAACACCTGCATATAAATTTTATTATTATAGTGATTGTCGAAGAGTGCGCACTGAATTGGCCGCAATCTGAAAATATTAGATAATGACTTCAAAGCTAGCCCAATCCCTTTTGAAATACGTAGAGCCTTATATTCCAAATTCAATAAATACTGACGCTGATCCTGATCAACGCTCAGTGCTGTTGGCGCAAATTCAGGCGACATTAATACGACATTATTGTTTTCCGCAAGACCCGCTAACAACACGCCGAGTGTGTAATTTCTCGGCTCAAATGAGTTACTAATATTTCTCGTGGAAATAAAAAGAATCTTAGTCATGGCAAAGAACTTGTCGAAAAATCAAATACCGATGCATATTACATGCGATAAAGAAACAATCATTACAACTTCTACAGTCTTTCAGATTCACGATTGCAAAATCCCTTTCAGCAACGCTCTAAGTCGGGCATTCCGCCCTGGGAGAAATGCGAACATAAGCAACAAATGCCATGCCTGCCAAACCACTTTTCTTACGACATATAATGGGAAAACAAAGAAATATTCTGCCACAAGCAATCGTGTATGGTGCACTTGAAGCATTACCCTAAAAGGTGAGTACTGAAACACATTTACCAAATTGAATACTTTGAGCGATTCACCAATTTCATGCCCCATCAAAACATCGCTCGTCAACCATATTGCGTAGCCATTTTTCCGCGCCCTGATGCAGAATTCCTCGTCCACGCCATCGACAAATCTTCTTTCGTCAAAACCTCCTACCCTGACGATATCTGATACCCTGACGAAAAGGCCGGATCCAATAGTCATTTCAACCTCGCCTTTGTTTTCCCCTTTTCGACCACTACGCAGTCCCATAATGCGATTGTCGGCTCCAAACTCCGCCTGCAATTTACCAATGTCGCCGAGGGCACAATCTACGAATCCCTTATTTATTGTGCTATCCTGATCAAAGAAGACAACATACTCGACCCCATCCATTTTCGCTCTCTGAACGGCGAGATTGTACGCTTTGGCGAGCCCGATATTATTTCCCCCATGAACCATGACAACCCCATCAGTTTGTGGCAGGAAAACGTCGTGATCAGATTCTGAATTGTCGACAATATAAACGCATCCGCACTCGCTCAACAACGAATCCACCAACCCGATGACATTCCGTTTGGGATAGAACAGCACAAGTACAGCCCCAACGCGATGACGAGCGCCGTTACCAAAATGCAAATCATCAACAGACAAGGATTTGTTGAAATATATCATCGTATGGTTATGAACGACTTTTAGGAGAAATGCCGCCCTGAGTGCGTGTCATTAAATCGACAATTAACCGTTCCCCAAAAAAAGTACTCAACCGCGCGAATCCAAGAACGGCACGAACAGAGCTCCCAATATCGCCGTGCCATAGTTGGGCAAGGTTCTCCTTTAGCTCATAAAAACGATTCACTCTAACCAGTTCGCTTCTGCTAATCATTTCCTTTCCTTGCCCAAAATCTCGCTGAATATATGACGCTAACGCCATAAATTCACTATATTTCTTGTTTGGCGACATAAGTGCCTTAACACCTTGCTGATGCTGCCCGAACTCAACATAATTAGCCTCATGGTGTCCGATAACCATTCCACCAAAAGAAATGTTTTCAAGAAACCAGTATATATCTGCAATATCCCCTAATTCCGATTTGAATCTTGGAAAAGAACGATCATCGGTTCGCCGCACAAGCACACCCGCAGGGTAATTAAATATATTTACGCCACAACTGGACATGAGCCGTAAGAACTCACGAGCACTAACATTAATATCATAGTGCCCCTCTCTTAATATCCAGCCAACTCGTTTTCGGTTAAGTAAGTTCCCGCCCTTAACCAGGCCCCCCCCCATAACCAAGGTTGCCTCCGCCCACCCTCGAAACAGAATCATTTCGGTTTCGAGGGCTAAAGGCAACAGGAAATCATCAGAGCACAAAACCTTAAGATATTCCCCAGATGCTTGCTCGATAAGGAAATTGAAATTGTTCCACATACCTATGTTTTGGCTTTGTCTGAAAAGTTTGACTCGCTTGTCACGTACCAAATACGACTCCACTAAATCATCGGTTCCGTCATCCGAGCAGTTGTCGGAAACCAAGAGTTCAAAGTCATCAAAAGATTGCCCCAGCACCGAGTCGATGGCTCGCCCCACAAGATCAACTCGATTGCGCACGGGAATTACAATAGAAATTTTAGGCATAATCTGTTCAACTTTTGAAAAATAGGACAGGCATCACTAATAACAAAGCCCCTATCACATAGGAAGCGAATTTCCAAACTGCGCGGCGTATCTTTATATAGCTTAGAACAAAGCCGCATACAACACCAATCGCATTAAGATAAATCAACTCTTCAATTCTAAAAGAACCATATACGGATCTAGCCAATAAATATACTAACCCAGGAGCGAAGCTTGCAATTAAAAAATAGGCTGACCGCTTCTCTTCTATATGCTCAACAATGTTCAATTGAAGGCCTGTAGTCAACAATGAATATACGGAAAGCGTTGCAAGCATATTCGGCAAGATGACATCATATTCACTACCAAGATTAAATGCGGGCGATAGCTTTAATAGCATGAAAGTAATTGACGAGAGTGCCACGACTTGTGCAGTCAGGAGCATCATCCAATGCTCCTCTGGATTGTATTTTTTATAATACAA
>CAINCU010000070.1 GCA_903847155.1 uncultured Gallionellaceae bacterium
GCAAACGTGCCAGCGGCTGATGCAATGCGACTTCGTGTTCGACCAGTACGTTGAATTTTTCCAGCCCGGCCACCACACCCTGTTTGCGTAACAATTGTTCCAATTGATATACCACAGCTTTACGTTCGGACGAAGCCATGTCGGCAAAGATAAACGGGGACTTGAGTAGATCAAGCAAATCGTGATGATAGAAATCGCTTTGCAATGCAGTAAGCCAGCGATCCAGCACAGTACTGACCGACAAAGTGGCGAATGTCCAGCCGGTTTCATCTGTCACCAGCACTTCGGCTCGTTCCAGCAGAGCACGGGCGCGACGCGCCACCACGCGATCCTGCGCGACGATGGCGATGTCACGCTTGCCTTGCTGTAACCAAAGACGTACTTGCATAGCAGCAGCGCTGGCTTCTTGTTCAAGGCTGGTTGCGGCAAAAAATAACAGCTTTTCGCTCAGCGGAGGGATATTTTGGGTACGGAGACACTGCGATTTATCGAGTAACGAACTGTTCATCTCTGATTGAGATGAAAGGGTTTGTGAAACAACGCTGGGACAGTCCCCCAACATTTCTCTCAAATCGCACACCACCACTTCTGCATTCGCTGCATATTGCTCCAGAAAAAGCTGCTCCAGCGAATTCCAATCTGAAGTACGCAGCACAAACAATGGTTGCCGCGCCTGCTCCGCCAACTTTGCCAAGCGTAGTTGGTAGACACGAGCGGCATCCAATTCTTCTCCGCTTTGCATTGCATGCCAGAGTTCGAAGACCAGCCGCGCTTCCAGTTGTAACGTGCTGTTCTGCCGCGCCTGATAGGCTTGCTGTATGGCTGTAGCGAACACCTCCGCGTCTCTCGGAAGTTCGTTGAGCGATTGTGTCAGTTCGTCGAACAACGCCAGCAGTTCTTGCACCATGCTCCACAGGTCGGCCTGTTCAAACCATTTCTTATCTCGCAACAATTGGTAGAGCAACGCGCTGCGCTGGCTATCCGTCACGACCGGCAAATCAACCGGAATGCTTTGCGCCCACTCGTTCAAGGTCACCATCTGCGGCAACAGCAGAGCTGGGCGCTGCGCGACACGCATCAGGGCATGCGCCAATGGCTGTGCAACATGAAAATTGGGGAGCAGAACAGTGATACCGCGCAGATCAGGGATGGCGGCAGAGTGCGTTTTCAGGATGCGCTGTGCGATGTGGTCAAAAAAGTAAGCGGCACAGCCTGTGTATTTGCTACGGTTACCATTCTCAGCAACAACACAGGTCATTTCAAACTGGCAGGCCGCTTAACCAATGCCGATATAGTTGTGCAGCCACACGATGTAATTCAGGCAACTTGTCGTTCATCTGCGATTGCATCACTTGAGCTGATTGTACCGCCGGACTGCTGGAGCTGGCAGCGATTTCGTCTGCGCCAACATCGCACCATTCCCGGATCATTGGCTCTTCCATCTCGACATGACACTGTAGCGCAAGATGCTTGCCGATTGCATAGGCTTGATTTGTGCAGTATGCGCTGGAGAGTAGATGCACCGCACCTTGCGGCAAACTGAATGTCTCGCCGTGCCAATGAAACGAGTCGAACGAGCGAATGTCGCCAAACCACTCGCGTGCCGTATCGTTGTCGGAC
>CAINCU010000071.1 GCA_903847155.1 uncultured Gallionellaceae bacterium
CTTATCTGCGCATTTTCTCCAGTAGCAGGCTTGGCACATGATCTTGCTGTGCGGTTTGCCTTCTTTACCGCAAGTTTCGCACACGAAAGGGTTATCCCCCCTTGCCATGCAGGATTTGCATATCGGTTTCCCGTCTGCTTGTGTCCCGGCTGGATGGCGATTTTTGCCACATCCAGCGCAGGTAACATTTCCTTTTCTCTGGCAGTGTTCGCACACCGGCTGCTCAGAAAATCCCTTCGTCGCATTTCTGGACAACCTCAAACTCATCTGCCCGCAAACAGGACACGGCTTGGGTTCTCTGTAGTAAGTTACGCAAGTCCCGCAAACCGCGCCATCCGCAAGCGTTTTGGTAGCTCTGGGCAACGCCTTGCCGCAACGCATGCACGTTCTGCCTTTCAAGGAACATCTGCGACATATCGATTCACCGTTATCGCCGGTTCGTCGCGTCTTGCAGCCGCACCCAACGCAGATTGCGAGCGGTGCCGCTTTGTTCGCAGAGCCTGGTTCGGTGGCAAGCATCCGTTATTTCTTCCTGTCTGGAACCGGAAATGCTGTCACTTTAGGCCCGGTGAGATCATCACTGGGCGCGCTGGCGATGGGTTCTCTGCGTACACGTTGCTTTTTCGGCTGAGTTGCAACCGAGTTCTGAGCGGAAGTATTTTCATTTGTTGCGCCGTCCGCCGATACTGCATCACTACGCAGCAGATCGCCGATGCCGCAGCTCAACACCTCCAGCAAGTGGTCGAGCAGGTCGGTGCTGATACGGTCTGGACGATCTTTAATGACGCGCGTGAGTTGTGAGCTGGTGACCTTGTACCCAGATTTTTCCAGTAGTCTTTGTAGTTCGGTCGCGGTCGATATGTTTCTTTCCGCCATCATCACGCGAAGTCGCCAGGACAGACGAGTCTTGGGTGTTTCGTTCATTTGTTTCCTCCTTTATTGTTTTCGCCAAGGATACGATCCAGTTGGGAGCCGATCGCTTGGTTGATTTCGCTGTTTACCATCTCGTCAGGGATATGCATGTAGCCTTGTGTCGTTGCGCCGTAGACATGCCCGTGCTTACGCCTATTGGCCTCCAAACTGAAGCGTAATGATTCGTGTGTGACGGATGTGTGCCGCATGCAGTGTGGAGTAAACCCGAGTCCTCCCAGCCCGGCAAGATCGAGGGCATGCTGGAAGCGCGCTTCCAACGTTGACACCGCCATGCAGCAGCCGCGCTCGGACAGAAACATCGCGGTCTCGTTCGCATCAGCATTGACCATAAAATATGGACGGATATTCTTGACGTACCAGTCCAGCATTGGTGGCAATTGAAGATGGGTCACCGGCACTTGCCGGAATTTTTTACCGCTGCCTTTGCTTCCCTTACCCCAAACTTTGACGAAGCCGTATTCACCGAATTCCGGGAAATTAGGATTCGGCTCGAAAGAAGTTATATTGACACCAAGAGCTTCTGAAATGCGTAGCCCGCCGGAATAGAGCAAGAAGAAAAGCGCCTTGTCCCGTTGTAATGGCCGCAAGTCCATTGAGTGAACATTTGCTGCATC
>CAINCU010000072.1 GCA_903847155.1 uncultured Gallionellaceae bacterium
GAGATGGTGATGCCGGGCGATAACGTCAGTATCACCGTGAATCTGATCAACCCCATCGCCATGGAAGAAGGTCTGCGCTTCGCGATTCGCGAAGGCGGACGTACTGTCGGTGCCGGTGTGGTTGCTAAGGTTATCGAGTAATAAAGGGATGTGAAGGGTGAGGGGAAGCAGGGAAGGGCTTGGCCTTTCTCCTTCTCTCTTCCCTCTTCTCTCCTTCCGAGTTTTTAGGCCAGTAGCTCAATTGGTAGAGTATCGGTCTCCAAAACCGAGGGTTGGGGGTTCGAAACCCTCCTGGCCTGCCAGTTAGTAAAGTAGAAACGGACTGTTCATTCATGGCTGATAAGATCAAATTGCTGGTTGCATTCCTGCTGATTGTAGCTGGAGTTGTTGGCTACTACGCATTGCAGGATAGTGCTGCGGTGTTGCGTGTGTTGTCGGTATTGCTTGGCGTGATGTTTGCGGCGGGTGTGTTCTGGACGACAGAATCCGGCAAGCGTTTTTTTGGTTTTGCCACGGAATCAGTGGCCGAGGCCAAGCGCGTGGTATGGCCGACTCGTAAAGAGACGATGCAGACTACTGGCGTGGTGATTCTGTTCGCGTTATTGATGGCTTTGTTCTTATGGGCGGTGGATGCAAGTCTATTGCTGATCGTCAATAAATTGATGGGACGGGGCGAGTGATGGCCAAGCGTTGGTATGTGGTGCATACGTATTCCCAGTTCGAGAAGAGCGTGCAACGTGCGTTGCAAGAGCGTATCGACCGCGCTGGTGTGCAGGATCTGTTTGGGCAGATATTGGTTCCGGTTGAGGAAGTGGTTGAGCTGAAATCTGGACAGAAGACCATCAGTGAACGCAAGTTCTTTCCCGGCTATTTATTGGTTGAGATGGAAATGACCGATGAATCTTGGCACTTGGTGAAGAACACACCCAAGGTCACCGGCTTCCTCGGTGGCACGGCGATGAAGCCGTCACCTATCAGTCAAAAAGAAGTCGATACCATCATGCAGCAGATGCAGGCAGGTGTTGAGAAGCCGCGTCCCAAGGTATTGTTTGAAGTGGGCGAGGCAGTGCGAGTTAAGGAAGGTCCGTTCACCGACTTCAATGGTATGGTGGAAGATGTCAATTACGATAAGAGCAAGCTGCGGGTGGCGGTCACCATTTTTGGTCGCTCCACACCTGTGGAACTGAGTTTCGGGCAAGTCGAAAAAGCCTGATGTTGAGCGCCGGAGTTTCCGGCATGACAAACGGGGAGCGTGTCGGAGCAGTTGCGATATGCGTTTAACCCACTAAGTAAGGAGCAGCAACGTGGCAAAGAAAATAATCGGCTATATCAAGCTGCAAGTCCCGGCCGGCAAGGCCAACCCAAGTCCTCCCATCGGTCCCGCACTCGGTCAGCGCGGCCTGAACATCATGGAGTTCTGCAAGGCGTTTAACGCGCAGACTCAAGGTGTTGAACCAGGTCTACCCATCCCGGTGGTTATCACCGCGTTTGCGGACAAGAGCTTCACCTTCGTGATGAAGACTCCACCCGCAACCATTCTGATCAAGAAGGCTGCCGGTGTGCAAAAAGGCAGCAAGACTCCGCATACTGACAAGGTCGGCAAGCTGACTCGAAAGCAAGCGGAAGACATCGCCAAAGCCAAACAGCCTGATTTGACGGCTGCTGACTTGGATGCCGCAGTACGCACCATCGCTGGTAGCGCGCGCAGCATGGGTATCACTGTGGAGGGTGTATAAACATGGCACAAGTTTCTAAACGTTATAAGGCGCTCGTTGCCAAGGTTGATCGCAACAAGCTGTACGCGCTGGATGAGGCGTTGAAGCTGGTAAAAGAAACCGCCAAGGCCAAGTTCGATGAGTCCATCGATGTGGCAGTGAATCTGGGTATCGATGCCAAGAAGTCCGACCAGCTGGTGCGCGGCTCAGTGGTGTTGCCCAAGGGTACCGGCAAGACTATGCGTGTCGCCGTGTTCGCGCAAGGCGCCAAGGCTGAAGAAGCCAAGGCTGCCGGCGCCGACATCGTCGGTTTCGACGATCTGGCCGAAAGCATCAAGGGCGGCAAGATGGATTTTGACGTGGTGATCGCCTCTCCGGATGCGATGCGTATCGTCGGTCAACTGGGTCAGATCCTCGGTCCGCGCGGTTTGATGCCTAACCCCAAGGTGGGTACGGTGACTGCCGACGTGGCAGGCGCAGTTAGAAATGCCAAGGCCGGTCAAGTGCAGTACCGCACAGATAAGAACGGCATCATTCAGTGCACTATCGGTCGCGCCTCGTTCGCACCGGAAGCATTGCGCGAGAATATGTTGGTGTTGATTGATGCGCTGAACAAGGCCAAGCCTGCAACTGCCAAGGGCGTGTATCTAAAGAAGGTGGCAATCTCCAGCACCATGGGTGTTGGTATTCGCGTCGAACAGGCTAGCTTGGTAGCGTAATGTTTTGGATTTGGTAATGGGGTTCTCCCTTTTGCCATTTGCTCTTTGACTGCTGGCAGCTTAGGCAGATTATCAAAGACCGTAGGTGTTGAAGGCGTGGTTGGCCGGAGATTTAATTGACGGAAGTTGCGTCGACCCACGTAGATGGTGTGCCCGCGAGCAGGAAGTTTGTGCAGTTCCCTGTCTTGAGGACGCGGTCGTTAATCGGGAATATCAAACTACGGTGCGATATTTCACAGTGAAGATGGAGGAAGACTTTGAGTCTAAATCTGCAAGAAAAGCAAGCGGTAGTCGTTGAAGTCAGTGCACAAGTGGCGCAGGCTCAGACCATCGTTTTGGCTGAATATCGTGGCATTGCAGTCAGCGACATCACCAAGCTGCGTGCTAATGCACGTCAGTCTGGGGTGTATTTTCGCGTGTTGAAGAACACGTTGGCACGCCGTGCAGTGCAAGGTACGCAGTTTGAAGCGTTGGCAGAAAAGATGGTGGGCCCGCTGGTTTACGGCATCAGCAGCGATCCTGTCGCCGCCGCGAAAGTGATACACGATTTCGCTAAACTGAACGCAAAACTGGTTATAAAGGCTGGTGCTTATAACGGCAAGGTATTGGACATGGCGGGAGTTTCTGCTTTGGCCACTGTACCGCCTAAAGAGGTGCTGCTGGCGCAATTGCTCGGTCTGTTGCAATCGCCCGTTTCAGGTTTGGCGCGCGTACTTTCCGCAGTGGCAGAGCAGAGAACTGCTGCTACCGCTTAATTTATTTCGATCTCTTAATTCAGGAAGAACAACATGGCATTTGATAAAGACGCATTTTTGGCAGCACTGGACGGCATGTCTGTGCTGGAACTCAATGAACTGGTGAAGGCTGTCGAAGAAAAATTCGGCGTGTCTGCTGCTGCAATGTCGGCCCCCGCTGCTGGCGGAGGTGCTGCTCCGGCGGCTGCCGCTGAGCAAACAGAATTCACCGTGATTCTGAAGGCCGCTGGCGATGCCAAGGTGAACGTGATCAAGGTGGTTCGTGCAATCACCGGTCTTGGCTTGAAAGAAGCCAAGGATCTGGTAGACGGCGCACCGAAGCCCGTGAAGGAAGGTATCAACAAGGCGGATGCTGATGCAGTCGCCAAGCAACTGATCGAAGCTGGCGCAACTGCTGAAATCAAGTAAGCATAGTGCTGAGTAAAAGGCTGACGGGTTAACCGTCAGCCTTTTGCCGCTTCTGCAAAAGAAACATGTTGCACCATTTTAAAACTTAGAGGCCAACGGTAAGCAAGCATCATGATCGCTTTCTGCCCATTGTCTTTTAGCTGCGGGTTAACCAGAAGGTTAGTCAGATCTGAAGTGATTTAAACAGGCATTTTGTCGCAAGGCAAAAGCTTGCAAACTTTGTTTTCCAACTGTCGTGGAGATTTTATGAGCTACTCTTTCACCGAGAAAAAACGTATTCGTAAGAGTTTTGCAAAACGCAAAGGCGCTTTGCCGGTGCCTTTTTTGCTGTCCACTCAGCTGGAGTCGTATAGCGCTTTCTTACAAGCATGGAATACTCCTGCTCAGCGTAAGAATGAAGGCCTGCAAGCCGCATTTAATTCGATCTTCCCAATCGAGAGTCACAATAAATTTGCCCGTTTGGACTTTGTCAGCTATCAATTGGGGATGCCCCCGTTTGATGTGCGCGAATGCCAGCAACGAGGTCTAACATACGCTTCTCCCCTGCGCGCTCGTGTGCGCCTGACCATTTTGGACAAGGAAGCATCCAAGCCGACTGTGAAGGAAGTGAAAGAACAAGAAGTCTATATGGGCGAAATCCCGTTGATGACCAATACTGGCTCTTTCGTAATCAACGGTACCGAGCGTGTGATCGTGTCTCAGTTGCACCGTTCGCCCGGCGTGTTCTTCGAACATGATCGCGGCAAGACGCATGCTTCCGGCAAGCTGTTGTTTTCCGCTCGCGTGATCCCTTATCGTGGATCCTGGCTGGATTTCGAATTTGATGCCAAGGACTATGTGTATTTTCGTATCGACCGTCGTCGCAAGATGCCGGTAACTATTTTGCTGAAGTCGCTGGGCTTTACGCCCGAACAGATATTGTCAATGTTTTTTAGCAACGATACCTTTCATTTCGGCAAGAAGGGCATTCAATTTGAGGTTGTGCCAGAGCGTTTGCGCGGCGAGATCGCGCGCTTCGATATCGAAGGCAAAGGAAAGCTCATTGTCGCCAAGGATAAGCGCATCACTGTGCGCCACATCCGCGAAATGCAGGAAGCGGGTATTGATAAACTGACTGTGGCTGAAGAGTTTCTGCTTGGTCGTGTACTGGCGCAAATCATCGTAGACACAGACAGCGGTGAAATTATCGCCAATGCCAATGACGAGATCACCGAGACTTTGCTGGGCAAGCTGCAAGCGGCTGGCATCACCAAAATCAACACGCTTTATACCAACGATCTGGATCAGGGCGCGTACATTTCCCAGACTCTGCGCACTGATGAGACCACCGATCAGTGGACAGCACGCGTGGCGATCTACCGCATGATGCGCCCTGGAGAGCCGCCTACTGAAGAGGCTGTGGAAGGATTATTTAACGGTCTGTTCTTTAACGATGAGCGTTACGACTTGTCCAGCGTTGGTCGCATGAAGTTCAACCGTCGTGTGGGCCGCGTCGAACTGACTGGTGCGGTCACGTTGTCCAATGAAGATATCGTTGAGGTGGTGAAGATACTTGTTGAGTTGCGCAATGGGCGCGGCGAGATTGACGACATTGATCACTTGGGTAACCGTCGTGTGCGTGCAGTGGGCGAATTGGCTGAGAACCAATTCCGCGTCGGTCTGGCACGTGTCGAGCGTGCAGTGAAAGAGCGCTTGGGTCAAGCCGAAGCAGACAATCTGATGCCGCATGATTTGATTAACGCCAAGCCAATCTCGGCTGCGGTGAAAGAGTTCTTCGGTTCATCGCAACTGTCGCAGTTCATGGATCAAACCAACCCGTTGGCGGAAGTGACGCACAAACGTCGTATTTCCGCGTTGGGACCGGGCGGATTGACGCGCGAACGTGCGGGCTTCGAAGTACGTGACGTGCATCCGACGCACTATGGTCGTGTGTGCCCGATCGAAACACCGGAAGGTCCGAACATTGGCCTGATTAATTCGCTGGCGTTGTACGCACGCACCAACGATTATGGCTTTATCGAAACACCGTATCGCCGTGTGGTGAAGGGCCGAGCAACGGAAGATGTTGACTACTTGTCTGCCATTGAAGAAGGCAAGTTCACCATCGCCCAAGCGAACGCGGAATTGGACAAGAAAGGCCACTTCACCAACGACATCGTGTCCGCACGTCAGCACAATGAATTCGTTTTGGCCGAACCGCAAAATATCGAATACATGGACGTGGCTCCGGCGCAGGTGGTGTCCGTCGCTGCTTCACTGATTCCGTTCCTGGAACATGACGATGCGAACCGTGCGTTGATGGGCGCCAACATGCAGCGCCAAGCAGTCCCTGTGTTGCGTGCAGAGAAGGCATTGGTCGGAACCGGTATCGAGCGTACCGTTGCAGTTGACTCCGGCACAGCTGTTCAAGCATGGCGCGGTGGCCGTGTTGACTACGTGGACTCCGGTCGTATCGTGGTGCGCGTGAATGATGAAGAGACCGTGGCCGGTGAAGTCGGTGTGGACATCTACAACCTTACCAAGTACACCCGTTCCAACCAGAATACCAACATCAACCAGCGTCCGCTGGTGCGTGTGGGCGACGTGATCGCACGCGGCGATGTGGTGGCTGACGGTGCATCAACTGACATGGGCGAACTGGCGTTGGGTCAGAACATGATGATCGCGTTCATGCCGTGGAACGGCTACAACTTCGAAGACTCGATCATGATCTCCGAGCGTGTGGTTGCCGAAGACCGTTTCACTTCGATCCATATCGAAGAGTTAACGGTGATGGCACGCGATACCAAGTTGGGTACGGAAGAAATTACCCGCGACATTCCGAATTTGTCCGAAGCGCAAATGGCGCGTCTGGACGAGTGCGGCATCGTGCACATCGGCGCAGAAGTCGGTGTGGGTGACGTGCTGGTGGGCAAGGTCACACCCAAGGGCGAGACGCAGCTGACACCGGAAGAGAAATTGTTGCGCGCGATTTTCGGCGAGAAAGCTTCTGACGTGAAGGACACTTCGCTACGTGTGAAGGCAGGAATCTCTGGCACCGTGATCGATGTGCAAGTGTTCACTCGCGAAGGCTTGCAACGCGACAAGCGCGCACAGCAGATTATCGACGACGAATTGGCTCGTTACAAGAAAGATTTGGCCGACCAGATGCGTATTGTCGAGGCTGACTTGTTTGCGCGCTTGGAAAAGTTGTTGCACAACAAGGTTGCCAATGGCGGTCCGAAGAAGCTGTCCAAAGGCACCAAACTGAACAAAGAATACTTGCATAGCGTTGAACATCATCAGTGGTTCGACATTCGCGTGGCTGACGACGAAGTGGCGGCTCAGATGGAGCAAGTCAAAGAAGGTCTGGCGCAGAAGCGCGTGGAATTCGATGCTGCGTTCGAACTGAAGAAGAAAAAACTGACGCAAGGCGATGAGTTACAAGCTGGCGTGCAGAAGATGGTTAAGGTGTATGTTGCGGTGAAACGGCGTCTGCAACCCGGTGACAAGATGGCTGGTCGTCACGGTAACAAGGGTGTGGTGTCGCGCATTGTGCCGGTGGAAGACATGCCGCACATGGCTGACGGTACAACGGTCGATATCGTGCTGAACCCGCTAGGCGTGCCTTCGCGTATGAATATCGGTCAGGTGCTGGAAGTGCATCTGGGCTGGGCAGCCAAAGGTTTGGGCAAGAAGATCGCCATGATGCTGGAAGCGCAAGCCAAGATCGCTGACGTGCGCAAATTCCTAGGCAAGATTTACAAGGGTGAGCAGGCAGAAGAAATTGCTGAATTTACCGATGAAGAAGTGCTGGAAATGTGCCGTAACCTGAGAGCAGGTGTGCCGTTTGCGACCCCGGTATTTGACGGTGCGAGCGAAGAAGAGATCAAGGAGTTGTTGGCTTTGGCTGACTTGCCCACTTCCGGACAGATTCAGTTGTACGACGGACGTTCCGGTGATGCCTTCGACCGCAAGGTGACCGTAGGTTATATGCACGTGCTCAAGCTGCACCACTTGGTCGATGACAAGATGCATGCGCGTTCGACCGGTCCATACAGTCTGGTTACACAGCAGCCGCTGGGTGGTAAGGCACAGTTCGGTGGTCAACGTTTCGGTGAAATGGAAGTGTGGGCGCTGGAAGCTTATGGCGCGGCGTACATCTTGCAAGAAATGCTCACCGTAAAATCGGATGACGTGAATGGTCGTACCAAGGTCTATGAAAACATCGTCAAGGGTGATCACAAGATCGATGCCGGTATGCCGGAATCGTTCAATGTGTTGACCAAGGAAATCCGTTCACTCGGTATCGACATTGATCTGGTTCGTCACTAAGACCGCTGCGCACAAGGCTAACAAGGAGTTCACACATGAAATCAATATTGGATCTGTTTAAGCAAGTCACGCAAAAGGAAGAGTTCGACTCGATCAAGATCGGCCTGGCTTCTCCAGAGAAGATCCGTTCCTGGTCATATGGCGAAGTGAAGAAGCCGGAGACTATCAACTACCGTACTTTCAAACCGGAACGCGACGGCCTGTTCTGCGCCAAGATATTCGGGCCGGTGAAGGATTATGAATGCTTGTGCGGCAAGTACAAACGCCTTAAACATCGCGGCGTGATTTGTGAAAAGTGCGGCGTCGAAGTGACGTTGTCCAAAGTGCGTCGCGAGCGCATGGGTCACATCGAGTTGGCTTCGCCGGTTGCACATATCTGGTTCCTCAAGTCGCTGCCATCGCGCTTGGGTATGGTGCTTGACATGACGCTGCGGGACATCGAGCGCGTGCTGTACTTTGAAGCCTATGTAGTGACCGAGCCGGGCATGACTCCGCTGAATCGCGCGCAATTGCTTACGGAAGATGATTACATCGCCAAGATCGAAGAGTACGGTGATGAGTTCTCCGCAGTAATGGGTGCGGAAGGTGTGCGTGCCTTGCTGCGTGCGCTTGATGTGCCAGCTGAAATCGAGAAGTTGCGCGCTGAATTGGAAGCGACCAGCTCTGAGACCAAGATCAAGAAATACGCCAAGCGCCTCAAGATTCTGGAAGCGTTCACCCAGTCCGGTATTAAGCCGGAGTGGATGGTGATGGAAGTGCTGCCAGTGCTGCCGCCGGAGTTGCGTCCACTGGTACCGTTGGACGGTGGCCGTTTTGCTACCTCCGACTTGAATGATCTGTATCGCCGCGTCATCAACCGTAACAACCGTCTGCGTCGCCTGCTGGAATTGAAAGCACCAGACATCATCGTGCGTAACGAAAAGCGCATGTTGCAGGAGTCGGTAGATTCGCTGCTGGACAATGGCCGTCGCGGCAAGGCGATGACAGGCGCAAACAAGCGTCCGCTGAAGTCACTGGCCGACATGATCAAGGGCAAGGGAGGCCGTTTCCGTCAGAACTTGCTGGGTAAGCGTGTGGACTATTCCGGACGTTCCGTGATTGTGGTGGGCCCACAACTGAAATTGCATCAATGTGGCCTGCCCAAGAAAATGGCACTGGAACTGTTCAAGCCGTTCATTTTTGAACGTCTGGAAAAGATGGGTCTGGCGACCACGATCAAGGCGGGCAAGCGCATGGTCGAGGCGGAAGAACCCATTGTGTGGGATATTCTGGAAGAAGTGATTCGCGAGCATCCTGTGATGCTGAACCGCGCACCAACGCTGCACCGTTTGGGTATTCAGGCGTTTGAGCCAATACTAATCGAAGGCAAGGCGATCCAGTTACATCCGCTGGTTTGCTCGGCATTCAACGCCGACTTCGACGGTGACCAAATGGCTGTTCACGTCCCTCTGTCGCTGGAAGCACAGATGGAAGCTCGCACTTTGATGCTGGCTTCCAACAACGTGTTGTCGCCCGCCAACGGCGAGCCGATCATCGTGCCGTCGCAAGATATTGTGTTGGGTTTGTACTACATGACGCGCGAAAAGGTTGGCGCATTGGGTGAAGGAGCAATGCTGGCTGACGTATCCGAAGCGCTGCGAGCCTATCGTTCAGGCCATGTCGATCTGCAAGCCAAGGTGCTAGTACGCATCAAGGAAGTAGTGACCAATGAAGCAGGTGAAAAACAAGACAAGTTCACTCGCTACGAAACCACTGTTGGTCGCGCCATTCTGTCCGAATTGCTGCCAGCGAATTTGCCGTTCAGCTTCGTGAACAAGTCGCTCAAGAAGAAAGAAATATCGCGTCTGATTAACGCCAGTTTCCGCCGTTGCGGTCTGCGCGACACCGTTATCATGGCCGATCAGTTGATGTACACCGGCTTCGCTTATGCAACCCGCGCCGGAATCTCGATCTGTGTGGATGATATGCTGGTTCCTCAGCAGAAGAATGAGTTGATCGCAGCTGCTGAAAAAGAAGTACACGAGATTCAGTTGCAGTACACCTCCGGTTTGGTGACTCAGGGTGAGCGTTACAACAAGGTAGTGGACATCTGGGGTCGTACCGGCGATCAAGTTGCTAAGGCGATGATGGATCAACTGGGTTCTGAGCCAGTGATGGATCGTAAGACCGGTGAGGCGGTGCTCGACAAGAAGGGTAAGGTAGTAACGCAAGAGTCGTTTAACTCCATCTACATGATGGCCGACTCCGGTGCGCGCGGCTCTGCGGCACAGATTCGTCAATTGTCCGGTATGCGTGGATTGATGGCGAAGCCGGACGGATCCATCATTGAAACACCGATCACCGCGAACTTTCGCGAAGGTCTGAACATGTTGCAGTACTTTATCTCCACCCACGGTGCACGTAAAGGCTTGGCAGACACTGCGTTGAAGACAGCGAACTCTGGTTACCTGACGCGCCGTCTGGTCGATGTAACACAAGACTTGGTCATCATTGAAGATGATTGTGGCACAAGCAACGGGCGTTCGATGAAAGCACTGGTTGAAGGCGGCGAAGTGATCGAGGCTTTGCGCGAGCGCATCTTGGGTCGTGTGGTATCAGCTGATGTGGTGAATCCAGAAACTGGCGAGACGGTGTATGAAGCCAATACGCTGCTCGACGAAGACAAAGTGGAACTTATCGAGTCGCTGGGTATTGACGAAGTGCGTGTGCGCACTCCTCTGACTTGCGATACGCGCTATGGGCTGTGCGCCAAGTGTTATGGACGCGATCTGGGTCGTGGCGGTCTGATCAATGTGGGCGAGGCAGTCGGTGTGATTGCCGCGCAGTCCATCGGCGAACCGGGCACTCAGCTAACCATGCGTACCTTCCACATCGGCGGTGCGGCATCGCGTACCGTGGTGGCAAGTCAGGTCGAGAGCAAGTCGAACGGTCTCATCAAGTACAGCCCGAACATGCGTACTGTAACCACGGCGCGCGGTGAGTTAGTAGTGGTGGCGCGGTCCGGCGAAGTCATGGTGACCGACGATCATGGTCGTGAGCGCGAGCGCCACAAGGTGCCTTACGGCGCGAATCTGACTGAGCGCGAAGGTGCAACCGTCAAAGCAGGTGTGGTGCTGGCTACGTGGGATCCGCATACACGTCCGATCATCACCGAATATGCTGGTCAAGTGCGTTTCGAGAACGTGGAAGAGGGTTCTACCGTCGCCAAACAGATCGACGAAGTCACAGGCCTTTCTACGTTGGTGGTCATTGATCCCAAGCGAGCAACTTCCGGCAAGGGCGTGCGTCCGCTGGTGCGTTTACTGGATGAGGCGGGAAATGAGATCAAGCTTGCTGGTACCGATACGGCAATCTCGGTGACGTTTCAGACTGGTTGCATCATTACTGTGGAAGACGGACAACACGTGGGTGTCGGCGACGTGCTGGCGCGCATCCCGCAAGAAAGTTCCAAGACCCGCGATATCACTGGCGGTCTGCCACGCGTTGCAGAATTGTTTGAAGCGCGTTCACCGAAAGATGCAGGCATGCTGGCGGAAGTCACTGGTACTGCATCGTTCGGTAAAGAAACCAAAGGCAAACAGCGTCTGGTCATTACCGACACTTCAGGTGAGGCGCATGAATTCCTGATTACCAAGGACAAGCATGTGTTAGTACATGACGGCCAAGTAGTGAACCAAGGCGAAATGATTGTGGACGGCCCGGCTGATCCGCACGACATATTGCGTTTGTTGGGCATTGAAGCGTTAGCGCGTTACATCACCGACGAAGTGCAAGATGTATATCGTTTGCAAGGCGTGAAGATTAACGACAAGCATATCGAAGTGATCGTGCGTCAGATGCTTCGTCGCGTACAGATTGTGGACGCGGGTGAAACGATCTTTATCCCGAACGAGCAGGTTGAGCGCGCCGAGTTGTTGATAGAGAACGAGCGTGTGTTGGCAGAAGGCAAGCAACCAGCCGTCTTCCAGTACATGTTGCTGGGTATCACCAAGGCATCGTTGTCCACCGACTCGTTTATCTCTGCGGCCTCTTTCCAAGAGACGACACGTGTATTAACCGAAGCGGCGATCATGGGGAAGAGAGATGATTTGCGCGGCCTCAAGGAAAACGTCATTGTCGGTCGCCTCATTCCGGCAGGTACGGGTTTGGCTTTCCATACAGCGCGGCGCAAACAACGTTTGGGTCTGGACATCGCCGCAGGCGCTGGCTTGGCGGAGATAGCAGCAGCGACGGAGACATCAGAAGGCGTGTAGTTGCTTGACAGGCTTTGGCTTCGTCAATAGAATGCGCGGTCTTTTTAGTCCGCGCATATCTGTGCAAGTAAGCGCAGATGCTGTCGCAGAGCGGTTTTTTGAGGTTCAACCATTAGATTTATAACCAGTTTTCAGGAAGCGGAATAAATAATGCCAACCATTAACCAGTTAGTGCGCACAGGGCGCACTGCCGAAGTGACCAAGAGTAAGGTGCCTGCACTTGCCGGCAGCCCACAGAAACGCGGCGTTTGTACTCGCGTTTATACCACGACACCAAAGAAGCCGAACTCTGCGTTGCGTAAGGTGGCCAAGGTGCGCTTGACCAACGGCTTTGAGGTCATTTCCTACATCGGCGGTGAAGGCCATAACCTGCAAGAGCACAGCGTGGTGTTGATTCGTGGCGGTCGTGTGAAGGACTTGCCGGGTGTGCGTTATCACATGGTGCGCGGCAGCTTGGATACGGCTGGAGTGAAGGATCGTAAGCAGTCTCGTTCCAAGTACGGCGCGAAACGCCCGAAAAAAGCGTAATTCCGAATTAGATAGATATAACTGAGGTATTGATATGCCAAGACGTAGAGAAGTCCCCAAACGCGAAGTTCTGCCGGATCCAAAGTACGGCAATCAGGATCTTTCCAAGTTCGTTAATGTACTAATGACGGCCGGAAAAAAATCGGTCGCTGAGCGTATTCTGTACGGTGCTTTGGAGCAAGTCGCGAAGAAGAGTGGCAAGGATCCGATCGAGGTGTTCAATCAGGCAATCTCCAATGCCAAGCCTCAAGTCGAAGTAAAAAGCCGTCGTGTAGGCGGTGCCAACTATCAAGTGCCAGTTGAAGTGCGTCCTTCCCGTCGTATGGCCTTGGCGATGCGCTGGTTGAAGGAGTTCGCCCGTAAGCGTGGCGAAAAATCCATGGGTATGCGTCTGGCAGGCGAATTGATTGATGCTGCTGAAGGTCGTGGCGGTGCGGTCAAGAAACGCGAAGAAGTCCATCGCATGGCAGATGCCAATAAGGCATTCTCGCATTTCCGTTTCTAAAGCTTTATTCACGCATTTTATTAAGACTTTTAAGTTAGGTAGCTACCGTGGCACGCAAAACACCCATCGAGCGTTATCGCAATATCGGCATCAGCGCGCATATTGACGCAGGCAAAACAACCACCACAGAACGTGTTCTGTTCTATACCGGTGTCTCTCACAAAATCGGCGAAGTGCATGATGGCGCTGCCGTGATGGACTGGATGGAGCAGGAGCAGGAACGCGGCATTACCATTACGTCTGCCGCGACGACTTGTTACTGGAAGGGGATGGACAAAAACTATCCCGAGCACCGGATTAACATTATCGATACTCCGGGGCACGTAGATTTTACCATTGAGGTGGAACGCTCTATGCGCGTGCTGGATGGTGCTTGCATGGTGTATTGCGCGGTCGGTGGTGTGCAACCGCAATCCGAGACTGTGTGGCGTCAAGCCAACAAGTACGGTGTGCCACGCTTGGCATTCGTGAACAAGATGGATCGTTCCGGCGCGAATTTCTTCAAGGTGTACGACCAGATGAAGGCGCGTTTGCGCGCCAACGTCGTGCCTATCCAAGTGCCAATCGGCGCTGAAGAGAAGTTCGAAGGTGTGATTGATCTGGTACGCATGAAGGCGATCTACTGGGATGAGGCAACGCAGGGCATGAAGTTCGAGTTGCGTGACATCCCTGCTGATCTGCTTGCTTCTGCAAAGGAGTGGCGTGAGAAGATGGTGGAGAGCGCCGCCGAAGCAAGTGAAGAGATGATGAATAAATATCTCGAGAATGGCGACTTGTCCGAAGCTGAAATCAAGCAGTGCTTGCGCGTTCGCACCATCGCCGGTGAAATCGTGCCGATGTTGTGCGGCTCGGCCTTTAAGAATAAGGGCGTGCAGGCCATGCTGGATGCGGTACTCGACTATTTGCCTGCGCCAACCGACATTCCGCCGGTTAAGGGCGAGTTGGAAAATGAAACGATAGGTGAGCGCAAGGCGAGTGATGATGAGCCGTTTGCTGCGTTGGCATTCAAAATCATGACGGATCCATTTGTGGGGCAACTGATTTTCTTCCGCGTGTATTCAGGCATGCTTAAATCGGGTGATACGATTTACAACCCGGTTAAAGGCAAGAAAGAACGCATCGGCCGTATTTTGCTGATGCATGCAAACGAACGTGAAGAAATCAAGGAAGTATTTGCCGGTGATATCGCCGCTGCGGTCGGTCTGAAAGATGCGACTACGGGCGACACACTGTGCGATCCGGCCAAGGTCATCACGCTTGAGCGTATGATTTTCCCGGAGCCTGTGATTCACGTAGCAGTTGAGCCGAAGACCAAAGCTGACCAAGAAAAGATGGGCATGGCGCTGAATCGTTTGGCGCAAGAAGACCCGTCTTTCCGCGTGCGTTCCGATGAGGAATCTGGGCAGACCATCATCTCCGGTATGGGCGAGTTGCATCTGGAAGTTCTGGTTGAACGCATGAAGCGTGAGTTTGGTGTGGAAGCCAATGTGGGTGCGCCGCAAGTAGCTTATCGCGAAGCCATCCGCAAGTCGGTTGAGGTGGAAGGTAAATTCGTCAAGCAGTCTGGTGGTCGTGGTCAGTATGGTCATGTCTGGTTGAAGATCGAGCCGAATGAAACAGGCAAGGGCTTTGAGTTTGTGGATGCCATCAAGGGTGGTTCCGTGCCGCGTGAATTTATCCCGGCTGTCAAGAAGGGTTTGGAAGATACACTGCCGAATGGTGTGCTGGCTGGCTTCCCTGTAGTGGATGTGAAAGTCACGCTGTTTGACGGCTCCTATCACGATGTTGACTCCAACGAAAACGCCTTCAAGATGGCGGCTTCGATGGGATTCAAGGACGGCATGCGCAAAGCCAGCCCAGTGTTGCTGGAGCCGATGATGTCGGTGGAAGTGGAGACGCCTGAAGACTATACCGGCACGGTAATGGGTGACTTGTCGTCACGTCGCGGCATGGTGCAGGGCATGGACGATATGGCAGGTGGAGGCAAAACAGTGAAAGCTGAAGTGCCGCTGGCCGAGATGTTTGGCTACTCGACCGCGTTGCGTTCCGCGACCCAAGGTCGTGCAACCTACACCATGGAATTCAAGCATTACACCGAAGCACCCAAGAATGTTGCTGAAGCAGTGATGAACAGCAAGAAATAATTATTTTAAGAGCAGTCGTTAGACGTTAGTCGCTAGTTAAATCAACTTCTGGCTAGCAATTAGAAACTAGCAGCTAATAACTAATAGATAGAGGCGAATATCATGGCAAAGAGTAAATTTGAACGTACAAAGCCGCACGTGAACGTAGGCACGATTGGGCACGTTGACCACGGCAAGACCACCCTGACAGCGGC
>CAINCU010000073.1 GCA_903847155.1 uncultured Gallionellaceae bacterium
CGCCACTGAATATGTGGTTCTGCTGGGAATAGCGCAGGAACTAGCAACGAGCAACCCGGCGCTATTTCAACAACTGCGGCGGCATTGGGAATCGCGCGCCATCATGTCGCAACAGTTTCATGATGTGTTTTTGCGAGAGTAGGCACGCAACCCAACAGCTGATACATGCCCCCTAGGCGCCAACCTCCCGGAATATTGGGCATCACGCCGTACTGCAATGTGCAATATGGGGTATCCGGATTTTCCGGTGGGTGTAGTAAAAAGTTCTTACTGACGCATTATTGACGAATTCCCCTATTAGGGGAATAATAAAGACATGGAAAAACACAAGCCTCATTACTTGCTCAAAGCGATTCAGGCGCAAATGACTACCTCAGAGGCAATGAACCTGACGCTCTCAGCGAGAACGGGGATTCGTTCAGTGGGTATGTCGCAGGCGGATGCCCTGACTGTTGTGCAGAGTTTGGTTGCTGTGGATTTTTATAAAAGCATGACGACTAACGCGGATCATAGAGCTTGGCAGGATGTGTATCACGCTGAATGGCAGGGCGTTGCGCTGTATATCAAGTTTCAGCAGGCGGGTGAGTATTTTGTGATTTCATTCAAGGAGCGATGAAATGAAGAGTAAATGGAACGGACAGGCATGCCCTATCTGTGCAGAGGGGGTGCTGCATGATGGCAGCAGAACCGTGACACAAGAATACAAAGGTCACGCCTACCAAGCGCAGGTACGCGGTGCGTTCTGCAACAAATGCGACGAAGCGATCCTGACTTATGACGCCTCTGAAGAGGCGGCATGGCTGGCGTTCCGCGATCAGGTGGATCGACTGGCAGCGAGTGAGTTGGAGTCCATCCGCAAACGTTTAAAACTCACTCAGGCGCAAGCCGCCAAACTAGCGGGTGGGGGTAAGAATGCCTTCTCTCGCTATGAACGCGGACAGGCCAAGCCGGTGGCGGCAGTTATCAACTTGTTCAAGCTGTTGGATAAACACCCTGACCTGATCAAGGAGCTAACATGAGGGACACGACAACTAATTACGATGTGGCAGAACATCTGCGAACACCAGAAGAAGTTAAATTGTATTTGGAGGCTTGCAAAGAGGAGTCCCGTGGAGACACGAATTTTATGGAAAAGGCCCAAAACGACGTTGCTAGGGCAGCATACAGGTTTAGCTTTAGCAATCCATCAAACCAAGATCAAATTTAGCTATTACCCACCGGAAAATCCGGATACCCACTGAAACAACTTGCTGGGTAATCCAGACACGAGAAGCATTTTTTGCAACGGCAAATATTATTTCAAGAACATGATGACTGAACCATCCACAATCGGCGTTTGCTCGATATAGTGGAAATTGATCGTGTAGTGGCCCAATAAATAACACCTGCCTGATGATGTTTTCATGAAATGGCTGCTTTGTGATCACATATCTGCCAGTCGAGGAAATCTGACGTCGGACAGCAATTCGGAGATTGCTGCCTGTGGCAATAGAGAAGTGAAAAGAATTACCAGAATTTACCCAATGATTTTCACCATTCTCGGCACAAATCTGGCACAGTTGGCACAAATCTGGCACAGTAAAAACCTAGTTCTTGGGTAGATTCAGGTAATTCAAGGTAAGGTTAAGTAACCTTAACTCATTGATCTGGCGGAGAAGGAGGGATTCGAACCCTCGGTGGGCTATAAACCCACACACGCTTTCCAGGCGTGCGACTTAAACCGCTCATCCACCTCTCCGAAAGGGCGCGCAGGATAAACTAGAACGCCGTTTCAGGCAATCAGAAATGTGCCATCCATTGCGTCAAGGCAGTAAACACGGCAAGTTCGCTGGTGTCGGTCAAGCCGCGAGTTTGCAGGGTATGGATAAGTTCCGGGTTGGTGCAGCGCAAGAACGGGTTGGTGGCTTTTTCTTGCGCGATAGTAAAAGGTACGGTGGGCAGGTTGGCAGCGCGCAGTTGTCTGGTTTCGGCTAGTCGTTGGCGGATGTTCTGGTTGCCCGGCTCACACAGCAGCGCAAAAGGCAGGGTGTATTCGGCATATTCGTGCGCGGAATAGATCAGCGTGTCGTCTGGTAGATTGGCCAAACGTTGCAGCGAATGCTGCAGTTGCGCCAGCGTTCCCTCGAAATTCTTGCCGCAGCCCGCGCCGAATATCATGTCCCCGCAAAATAGCATCCCCGGCGCGCTGAACACGATGTGGTCTTCAAGATGACCGGGAGTCTCAATGATGTCGAATACTATGTCCAGCGGCTTTAGGCGTAACTTGTCGCCTTCATGCAAGTCGTCCGTGATGTGCGGGTTGCGTGGATGGCTTCGTCCATACACCGGCACGTTATATACTCTGCGCAGTTCGGCGATGCCGCCGACGTGGTCGTGGTGGCGGTGGGTACACAGGATCGCATGCAGTTGCAGGTGGTTTTGTTGGATGAATTCCAGAACCGGCTCAGCTTCGCCGGGATCGACGATCACGACATGCTTGTCGTTGTGGATCGCCCAGATGTAATTGTCTTGCAGAGCAGGAATGGCAGTAATGTTTAACATGATGTGTCAGCGAATCAGATGCCTAATTCTAAAGTAAATACACGCAGTTTGAGTGAATGGTTCGCCACGCCACAGGGCGGCTATGTGCTGGCGCGCGAGCAGGCCTTCTTCGATCATACTGTCAGCGACATCTTCGGTTATAACGCGTTGCAACTATGCTTGCCCGAGCAGGATTTTTTGCGCAGCAACCGTATGCCGTTGCGTTTCACGGCGGGAAATCAGGTGGGCAACGATGTGCGGCTGATCTGCGCCGAGTTGCCGTTCGACAGCAGCAGTATCGATTTGGTGTTGATGCCGCATGTGCTGGAGTTTGCTGATAATCCGCACCAGATCATCCGTGAGGTGGAGCGTGTGCTGATGCCTGAAGGCAATCTGCTCATCAGCGGTTTCAATCCTTACAGCTTGTGGGGCTTGCATCGCAAATTGGGCAGGAAACAGGGTTACCCGTGGCAAGGACATTTCATCAAGCTGCAGCGCATGAAGGATTGGCTGGCACTGCTGGGCTTCGAGGTGGTAGGCGGGCGCTTTGCTGCCTACGCGCCGCCGTTCAATCAACGCAGATTGCTGGATCGTTGCGCCTTTATGGAAAAAGCGGGCGATCGCTGGTGGCCGGCCAGCGGCGGTGTGTACTTTCTGCATGCGATCAAGCGCGTGCCCGGCATGCGACCCATCAAGCCAAAATGGAATGAAGGACTGGTACACAAGCTGATACCGGCTTCGGCCAAATTGAACAAGGGTATTCAGAAGGTTGAAAAAAATGAGTGAAGTGGTGGATATATTCAGCGACGGTGCATGCAAGGGCAATCCGGGCATCGGCGGTTGGGGCGTGTTGTTGCGCGCCAAGGGCAAGGAGCGCGAACTATGCGGCGGCGAAGCGCACACCACCAACAATCGCATGGAGCTGATGGCGGCCATCGCTTCGCTGGAAACGTTGACGCGGCCGTGCAAGGTGCATCTGCACACCGACTCGAAGTACGTGCTGCAAGGCATCACCGAATGGCTGCCCGGTTGGAAGCTGCGCGGTTGGAAAACCGCAAGCAAGCAACCGGTGAAGAACGAAGATCTATGGCGCAGACTGGACGAGGCAGTGGCTCGGCATCAGATCGAATGGATATGGGTCAAAGGCCACGCCGGACACGACGGCAACGAACGCGCCGACCAACTGGCGAATCGCGGCATTGAAGAATTGAGGGCAAAATCATGAGACAAATCGTACTGGATACGGAAACCACCGGCCTCGATCCCAAGCAGGGGCATCGCATCATCGAAGTGGCGGCGATCGAACTGGATGGGCGCAAAGTTTCCGAGCGCATGTTTCACCGTTATCTCAACCCTGAGCGCGACATCGACGAAGGCGCGGCAGCGGTGCATGGGTTGACGCTGGATAGGTTGCAGGACGAACCCAGATTTGTCGAGATCGCGCCTACGCTGCTGGAATTCATTGGCGATGCACAACTGATCATTCACAACGCGCCGTTCGACATGGGCTTTCTCAATGCAGAGTTGAAACTTGCCGGAATGCCGGCGTTGATCAATCCGGTGATCGATACCTTGAAGGTCGCCAAGGAATTACACCCAGGTAAAAAGAATAATCTGAATGCGTTGTGCGACCGCTACATGATTGACAACTCGCATCGCACTTTGCACGGCGCGTTGCTGGACACCGAATTGCTGGCCGAAGTGTATCTGGCTATGACGCGCGGACAAGAGAGCCTGCTGGGCGAGGAGGCCTCGGAAGAAGATGGCGTGCAATTCAGCGCGACCGGCGAAGCCATCCTTTTGCACGTGCGTGTGTTGCCCGCCAGCGAGGAAGAGTTGGTGCTGCACGAAACGCAATTGGCCGACATCGAGAAAGCCAGCAAAGGCGCTTGTGTGTGGAAGCGTTTGGCAGGTGCTGAAGCCTGATGTACAAGCGAAACGCAGCACTTAATAATTCTCATGATGTGCTTATCATCGGCGCGGGTGCGGCGGGTATGATGTGCGCCCTGACCGCCGCGCAGCGCGGACGTTCGGTGCTGCTGCACGACCATTCAACCAAACTCGCCGAGAAAATTCGCATCTCCGGTGGCGGACGCTGCAACTTCACCAACCTCAACGCCAAACCGGAAAATTACATTTCACAGAACCCGCATTTCTGCCGCTCTGCGCTGGCACGGTTTACCCCGCAACACTTTATCGCCCTGCTGGATAAACACGGCATCGGCTATCACGAAAAAACCCTCGGCCAATTGTTCTGCGATGACACAGCGGAAGCTATCATCGCCATGCTCAAAGCGGAATGCGATAGTGCTGGCGTGCGCTGGTGCAAGCCGTGCAGTGTGGAAAAGATTGAATGTAGCGATGCCTATTACGTCATCACGCCGCGCGAAATTATCCGTGCCACATCGCTGGTCATCGCCACCGGCGGTTTATCCATTCCCAAGATCGGCGCCACTCCGCTGGGATACCAGACCGCCGAACAATTCGGCGTGCCGATGACCAAGCTCAAACCGGGATTGGTTCCGCTCAATTTTCATCACGAAGAATGGGCGGCTTATGCCGAACTGGCCGGCATCTCGCTGGACGCGGTGGTGAGCTTCGGCAAGCACAGTTTCAGGGAGAACCTGCTGTTCACTCATCGCGGCATGAGCGGCCCGGCCATTTTGCAAATTTCCTCGTATTGGGAACACGACAAGCCGCTATCCATCAACCTGCTGCCCGATCACGATCCGCGCGAAATGTTGTTGCAACAACGCAGCAGCAAAATGCTGTTGAGCAATTTCCTTGCGCAACACTTGCCCAAGCGCTTTGCCGAAATCATCGCCACGCAGTGGACGGAAAACAAGCCGCTCAATCAGTACACTGAAAAAGAATTGTGCAAACTGGCCGACAAATTGAAAAATTGGCAGATCACGCCGAGCGGAACTGTGGGCTACTGCAAAGCGGAAGTGACTTGCGGCGGCGTGGATACGCATGCGCTGTCGTCCAAAACCATGGAGTGCAAGGACGTGCCCGGCTTGTACTTTATCGGCGAAGTGCTGGACGTAACCGGACAACTCGGCGGCTACAACTTCCAGTGGGCGTGGGCTTCCGGCTTCGCGGCGGGGAAAGCGGTGTAGTTTTGAAAATGCCATCGTCTCGCAAGCCAGTATCTACGGCAATCTCCATCAAGTGCATAGCGTAGATCGCCAATTGACGGGTATTGCGGGGTAGGTGCCTTGAAAAATCCCCCGTACCACCCAATTTATAGTTCCTGTTTTAGTGCTATAGTTTTCATATACAAGCCAAGTACAACAAAGGAGATTCAGCGATGCGTGCTTTATTGATAATTATGCTGGCCGTGCTGTTGAACGGTTGCGGCTACAACGATTTTCAAACCAACGACGAGCAGGTCAAGGCCGACTGGTCGGAAGTGCTTAATCAGTACCAGCGCAGATTCGATCTGGTGCCGAATCTGGTGAACACCGTCAAAGGCTACGCACAGCAGGAAAAGGATGTGCTGATCGGCGTCACCGAAGCACGCGCCAAGGTCGGCACCATTCAGGCCACACCGGCGCTCATCAATGACCCGCAAGCTTTCGCCAGATTCCAGTCCGCGCAAGGCGAGTTGACCACGGCGTTGAGCAAGCTGATGATGGTCACCGAAAATTATCCGCAACTGAAATCGGATGCACTGTTCCGTGATTTGCAGGCGCAACTGGAAGGCACAGAGAACCGCATCACCGTGGCGCGCAACCGCTACATCAAATCGGTGCAAGCCTACAACGTGCTGACGCGCTCTTTCCCCACCAACCTGACGGCGATGATGTTCAGCTACCAGGTCAAACCGAATTTCACCGTGGAGAATGAAAAGGAAGTGTCGCATCCGCCGACCGTGGATTTCGGTGCACCCAAGGCAGCACCAGCCAAATAAATGAAACAACTCTGTACACAACTTCTGCTGCTCGCGCTGTTGCTTTGCGGCACAGCGCACGCCGAGGTTGCAGTGCCCAAGCTCACGCAGCGCGTGACCGACCTCACCGCCACGCTGGATACCGCGCAGATACAGGCGCTGGACGCGCGCCTCGCGGCGTTTGAAACCGGCAAAGGATCGCAGATCGCCGTGCTGATGCTGCCAACTACGCAACCGGAGGACATCGAGCAATTCGGCATTCGTGTTGTTGAGGCGTGGAAGCTGGGACGCAAAGGCGTGGATGACGGCGTGTTGCTGCTGATCGCCAAGGATGACCACAAGCTGCGCATCGAAGTCGGCTACGGACTGGAAGGCGCGCTGAACGATGCTACGGCGAAGCGCATCGTGTCCGAGGTCATTTCGCCTTATTTCAAACGAGGCGAGTTTTATCCCGGCATTGATGCCGGGGTGACTTCCATCATCAAGGTGGTGGAAGGAGAGCCGCTGCCGCCTCCTGTGCAAAATTCTTCATCGGGCAATGCCAGTTCCGATTTCGATAAATTGCAGAATGTGTTTGGTGCGGCGTTCATCATTTTCATGTTTGGCAACATCATTCTGCGTCAGATGCTGGGGCGGCTGCCCAGCGGATTGATTGTCGGTGGACTGATCGGCGGTATCGCCTGGATAACCCTGCTGTCGCTGGCGTGGGCTGCGGGCATCGCATTTCTGGCTTTCGTGTTCTCGCTGATATTCGGCATGAGCGGCAGAGGTTCATCCTTTCCTGTTGGTTGGGGCGGTGGCGGGGGTGGAGGTTTCGGTAGCGGTGGTGGTGGAGGTTTTAGTGGCGGGGGCGGTGGCTTCGGTGGTGGCGGCGCTTCGGGAGGTTGGTAATGAATATCAAACGCATCATCAAACATCTTTCGGTTGGTCACGCTGCGTTGCGCCGTTCCTTTCCGCGCACAGCGCTGGAGAATATCGAACGCACCATCAGCGAAGTGGAACAAACACATGCCGGACAAATCCGTTTCGCTGTCGAGCATGCACTGGAACTGTCGCCGTTGCTTGCCGGGCAGAGCGCACGCGAACGCGCCATCGAAGTCTTCTCCAAATTGCGCGTATGGGACACCGAACATAACAACGGCGTGCTGATCTACTTGTTGCTGGCAGACCGCGATGTTGAGATCGTCGCGGATCGCGGCATTCACGTTAAGCTGGGTCCGGCGGTTTGGGAACAGGTTTGCCAGGAGATGGAGACAGCATTCCGCCAGGGCAAATTTGAACAAGGCGTCATCGCCGGAATACGTAACGTGGGTGCGCATCTCGCGCAACATTTCCCGCAAGTCGGCGAAAACAAGATCAACGAATTGCCGGATCAGCCTGTAATGTTCTGAGCCTATCGTGGCCATCGAAACCGAACTCAAGCTGCACATAACCCCGGAGAATTTGGTCAGGCTCAAGCGCCATCCGTTTCTGCGAGCGCTTTCATCATCCCGTGCCCGCACGCTCAAGCTGTACAGCATTTACTACGACACCGCCGATCTCGAACTGCGCCAACGCGCGATGGCGCTGCGCTTGCGTCGTATCGGCAAGCAATTTCTGCAAACCTTGAAAGGTGGGGGACAAGTGAGTGCAGGGCTGCATCAGCGCAACGAATGGGAGACTCCGCTACAGTCCGAGCAATTGGACTTCAATGCGCTCAAGGCATGCGGCGGCGAACTGCCGAGCGGTGTGCGCAATCGGTTACAGCCGGTGTTCATCACCGATTTTTCGCGCAACGTGCGCTTGCTGAATTATGAAGGCGCTGAGATCGAACTGTGCATGGATAGCGGTGAGATACGCGCCGGACAATCGAGTTGCCCGATCTCGGAACTGGAACTCGAACTCAAATCCGGTGAGCCGCAACAACTGTTCAAACTTGCACTAGCCTTGCTCGACATCGTGCCGTTGCAAGTGGAACACACCAGCAAAGCGGAATACGGCTACCTGCTGTTCTCTGCCGCTAGTCCCTCGGTGAGCAAGGCCAAATTTCCGCCGTTGAAAAAATCGCAAAGCATCGCCAGCGCCCTGCAAGCCTTGATTGCCGCATGCCTGGCGCATGTGCAATCCAACGTGCCGGGTGCGCTGCTGAAACTGGATGAAGAATATCTGCATCAGGTGCGCGTCGGCTTGCGCCGTTTGCGTGTGGCGCTGGCCATCGCGCAACGCTTTCACGCCGATGGCGAATTAACGGCCTTGCGCGAACAAGTGGCGAAACTGTGCATTGAATTGGGACGTTCGCGCGACTGGGATGTGTTCGTCACGCAGACGCTGGCGCACATCTGCACGCGTCTGCCGGAACATGCCGGATTGCGCGAGGTTTTGAGCGTGAGCGAACGGGCACGCAAGAAGCAACATGCCGGTATGGATAGCAGTCTGTCTTCACAGGATTTTCAGCGCATGTTGCTGCGCTTCGGCGCATGGATGCATGGCGAACAATGGGGAGGCACGGAAGCTACGTTGCAGCGCTTCGCCGCGCATGAGCTGGATAAACGCAGCAAACAGGTGCTTAAACACGGCACAGAGCTGGTCGGCGAGAATGCCGCGCAATTACACGCCTTGCGCATCGCCTGCAAAAAATTACGCTACAGCACCGAGATGTTCGGTGGATTGTTCGCCGATAGTAAATCCAGGAACTACATGGCGGCACTGGCCGAACTGCAAGACATTCTGGGTATCCTGAACGACATCGCCGTGGCGCATCGCCTGCTGAATGAGTTGGACAATGCAGCACGGCACGATACACTCGCGCTCATACGCGGCTGGATAGAACATGACTACGCAGAACGCGTTGCTGAGTTCGGCAAGGCATGGCAGCAGTTCGCCGCACACAATAAATTTTGGGATTAGCCATTCACCTTCTGCAATTGATTGAAGTAGGTGAAAAATAAATTATAGAAAAGGGCAGCACAGCATGACCAAGAAACGCCACACATTGCGTGTACCCGTCACTCAGGGATTGAAAGACATCTACGCGATGGACATGCACTTGCCATACGAGGCTGCGCGTGAAGGCCATTTCAGTGTCGCCGCCTTCGGGCGCCTGGCGGCGGCTATCTCCGTCGTCCGTTCCGCCCTCGTGCAAAAACACACCCACATCCCCAACGCCGTCGAACTGCTGGATGCCACCATTACCACCTTGCTCGCCGTGCGCGCACGGGGCGATGCCACCGACGTGTGGGAGATCACCGAAGCCGAACTTCCCGGCGTATTGATTGGCATCGAAGTCGCGGAGGAATGTATCGGTGTGCTGGATGTGGCGTTGCTGGCCAAGACGGCGGCGATGCTGTTTGAGCAGGTGTCGGGCGAGTAAGGAATGCGGCTTAACTGCGCGAGTTGGCAGACTCGTTCTTTTCGAAACTGTGTGTGGTTCGACTTTGCTCGAAAGCCTGTGGGATCGGCGTGATCCAGGCGAAAAAGGTATCAAGCGCCGCATGCGATTTCAGGATATGACAGACAAACTCTTTGCAATGGACTGTCCCGCAGAAACGGCGAGAAGCGAGCTGCTTAAGGACAACCGAACGACCTGTTGAATCTGGCAAAGCGCAAGAACACCGGGAATCGATAGCGATGTGCATCTTCAAGAGTAAATATGGCTGAGTTGATCGCACACACTTGGTGAACTTATTTCAGCATCGCCTTCAACCGTGCCAGCTTATCCATACCTTCCTCTTTCGTCACCGCAGGCGCATTGCCCACCGTTACCACACCTGAATAAACGATGTCCGCCTGCGGCAGTTCGGCGATGAAGCGGCTGGGGTCGCAGCCGGTGTGTTCTTTGCCGCGTTTGCGCCGGGTGCAGTAGCTGATCTGTAGCGAGCGTTGTGCACGGGTGATGCCGACGTACATCAGGCGGCGTTCTTCTTCGACCTGTTCTGGCGTTTCGCTACGCTCGTGCGGCAGGATGTTTTCTTCCACGCCAATCAGGAATACATGGCCGAACTCCAGTCCTTTGGCGGCATGCAGCGTGGAAAGCGACACCGCATCGGTTTCTTGGTCGCGCGATTCGAGCAGATTGAGCAGGGCGATCAACTGCGTCATGGCGATCATGTTTTTTTCATCTGCTTCGGACTTGCGGTTCATCCAGCCGACGAAATCCTGTACGTTCTTCCATTTTGTTTCGGCCTGACGCGGTTCGTGGCTGTCGAACAACCAGGTTTCGTAGTCGATGGCGCTCAGCAGATCGCCCATTACTTCGTTGCAAGGTTCTTTCTCGGCGCGCGCTTGCATGCGGTTGATGAAGTTGCAGAAGGTGAGCAGGTCTTCGTGCTGGCGTGCTTGCAATTGATGCGTCATCGCGCCATCGAATGCGGCTTCGAACATGCTGACACTGCGTGTGCCAGCATGCGATGCCAGCTTCTCCAGCGTGCTGTTGCCGATGCCGCGCTTGGGCGTGGTGATGGCGCGGATGAACGCGGGATCGTCGTCCGGGTTGGCGATCAGGCGCAGGTAGGCGGTGAGGTCTTTGATCTCGGCGTGGTCGAAGAACGAGGTGCCGCCGCTCACGGTGTACGGCACTTTGTGCGTGCGCAGTTGTTCCTCGAATACGCGCGACAGATGGTTGCTGCGATACAGGATGGCGTAATCGGCAAAGCGCGTGCGATTCTCGAACTTGTGTCCGAGCAAACGCAGCACCACCGACTCCGCCTCGTTCTCTTCGTCCTTCGCCGCGAACACGCGCACCGGATCGCCGGGGCCGTGTTCGCTCCACAGGTTCTTCTCAAACAGCTTGGTGTTGTTCTTGATGAGGTGGTTGGCGCTCTGCAAAATACGCTGCGAGGAGCGGTAATTCTGCTCCAGCTTGATGACGCGCAGGGTAGGGTAGTCCTTCTGCAAGTTGTGCAGGTTGGCCGTGCTCGCGCCGCGCCAGGCATAAATGGCCTGATCGTCGTCGCCCACCACGGTCAGCGCGGCGCGGTCGCCCGCCAAAAGTTTCATCATCTGATACTGGCAATCGTTAGTGTCCTGATACTCGTCGATCAGCAGGTAACGGAAGCGATGCTGCCAGCGTTGCAGCGCTTCTTCATGCGTCTTGAATAACTCCACCGGTAGCCGAATGAGGTCGTCGAAGTCCACCGACTGATAGGCGCGCAAGGTTTCCTGATAGCGCGCATAGAGCAGGGCGAAACGCTGCTGTTCTTCGTTCTCGGCCAGACTTCCCGCTTGTTCCGGCGTGAGGAAGGCGGCTTTCCAGTTCGACATCACACTCTGCGCGCTGCGAATTTCCTGCTTGTCCGGGCTGCCCAGCAATTCGCTGATGATCTTGCTGGTGTCGGCGCTATCGAAAATGGAGAATTGTTTTTTGTAGCCCAGCAACGGCCCATCCTCGCGCAGTATCTGCATGCCCAGCGCGTGAAAGGTGCTGATGGTCAAGCCTTTGCCTTCGCGTCCGCCCAGCAGTTTGCCGACGCGTTCGCGCATCTCGTTGGCGGCCTTGTTGGTGAAGGTGATGGCCGCGATGTTGCGCGGCGCATAGCCGCATTCGTTGATGAGGTAGGCCAGCTTGTGGGTGATGACGCCCGTTTTGCCGCTGCCTGCGCCTGCCAGTACCAATAAGGGGGAACCGAGATATTTGACTGCTTCGCGTTGCGTGGGATTGAGTTTGCTTAACATGCCTGATGTGATACCTGAAACTGAACCGCCGAATCGCTGTGGCGGTGAAAGAAGTAAATTAGCTGAAAGCTAAAAGAATCCACAAAGAAATATGTTGAACTTGTTGAAATTTATGTTTCATAATGTGCGCTAACGCTTCTGTTAGATTTCTTTGCAATGTTCTTTTACTGCACGGTGTATATGCTACCAGATGATGCAAAATGTTTTGACTCCATCAGCGCCGAGGATCAGGGTGTACTGGAGCAGATAGTTGCACGGCATGGGCAGGATGCAAGCAAGCTGTTGCAAATACTGCGCGAGATTCAGGAACGATTTGGTTATGTGGCACCATCGGTGGTTTCCTGTCTTGCAGAGCATCTCTCTATTCCCCGTGCACGCATCGAAAGCGTGACTTCGTTTTACTCCTTCCTGCACCTGAAACCGCACGGCGATTATCGCGTACTTTTTTCCGACAATATCACCGACCGCATGTTGGGCAGCCAAGCCTTGATGGAGCGCATGTGCCAGCAACTTTGGCTGCAACCGGGCAAGGTTTCCGAAGACGGTCTGGTCAGCATCGGTACCACTTCCTGCACCGGCATGTGCGATCAGGGACCGGCGATGCTGGTCAACGGACGCGCCATCACGCACCTGACTCACCAGCGCGTGCAGGAGATCGGCCAGCTCATCCGCAACCGTACGCCGCTGTCTGATTGGCCATCCGATTTTTTCCGTATCGAAGACAACATCCAGCGCAGCGGCTTGCTGCTCGGCAACTTTCTTGAACCTGGCGAGGTATTACGCGCTGCACTGGGGCTTGGCAGTGATGGCATTGTGGAACAGATCAAGGCATCAGGTCTGCGCGGGCGCGGCGGCGCAGGATTTCCCTCTGGCATGAAATGGGAGGGGTGCCGCAACGCGCAGGGAACGGAACACTACGTGGTGTGCAACGCCGACGAAGGCGAGCCGGGCACGTTCAAGGATAGAGTGCTGTTGAATCTTCAGGCCGATCTGGTGTTCGAGGGCATGACCTTGTGTGCCTTGGCGGTCGGTGCGAGAAAAGGTTTTCTGTACCTGCGTGGCGAATATCGCTACCTGCTCGAACCCTTGCAGGCCGTGCTGCAAAGTCGCCGCGACGACAATCTGTTGGGCGCAAATATTCTCGGTCAGTCCGGCTTTGATTTCGACATCGAAATTCATTTGGGTGCGGGAGCGTACATCTGCGGCGAAGAATCGGCGTTGATCGAATCGCTGGAAGGCAAGCGCGGTGTGCCGCGCAACCGCCCGCCGTTTCCGGTGACGCACGGTTATCTGCAACAACCGACTTCCGTGGATAACGTCGAGACCTTCTGTCAGGCCGTGCTGGCCTTGCACATGGGGGCGGAAAAATACCGTGCCATCGGTACGGCAAAATCCAGCGGCACAAAACTCATTTCGGTCTCTGGCGATTGCCCGCGTCCGGGCATTTACGAATACCCATTCGGGGTATCGGTGCGCGAGGTATTGCAGGATTGCGGCGCGGTGAATACGCGCGCGGTGCAAATCAGCGGGCCTGCCGGTGTGTGCCTAGGCGAAAGCGAATTCGGGCGCAAGCTGGGTTTCGAGGATCTGCCCACGGCAGGTGCGTTCATGGTGTTCGACGACAGCCGCGACATGTTTGAAGTGGCGCGCAATTTCGTGCATTTCTTCGCGCACGAAAGCTGCGGTTTCTGCACGCCATGCCGCGTCGGCACTTCAATATTGAAACAAACCATGGACAAGATCGCCGCCGGACACGGCACGCGCTACGATTTGACCGAGATTGAAAATCTGGATCGCGTGTTGCAGACCACATCGCATTGCGGCCTCGGTCGCAGCGCGTGCAACCCGGTGCTGCACACGCTTAAACATTTCCGTCCTGCCTATGAAAACAAATTGAAGTCGCTGGATTTTGAACCGGCCTTCGACCTCGACGGCGCACTGGCACGCGCCAGACAAATGACCGGACGCGATGATGCAGGTGCTCACCTGAAGGAGAACGAATGAGCGATACATTCCAACTCGATGGTGTAGCGATTTCATTTGAAAAAGGTCAGACCGTGATGCAGGCCGCGCTGGCTGCCGGGCATTACATTCCGCACCTGTGCTACCACCCGGAATTCAAACCGCACGGCAGTTGCAAGCTGTGTACGGTCAAGGTCAACGGGCGTACCTCTGCCTCCTGCACCATGCCTGCCGAGGCCGGACTCAATGTGGAAAGCGAGATCGAAGAACTGAACGCGTTGCGCCGCACTCTGGTGCAGATGCTGTTCGCCGAAGGCAACCATTTCTGTCCGTCGTGCGAGAAGAGCGGCAACTGCGCATTGCAGGCATTGGGCTACGACCTCAAAGTCTATGCTACGGGCTTTCGTTACTTGTACCCGGATCGCCCGCTGGATGCTTCGCACCCGGACATCTTGCTCGATTTCAACCGCTGCATTCTGTGCGAACTGTGCGTGCGCGCATCCGGCGAGGTGGATGGTAAAAATGTGTTCGCGCTGTCCGGGCGCGGTATTGCCAAGCACCTCATCGTCAATGCGAAATCTGGTTTATTGAAAGATACCAGCATCGCGTTGAGCGACAAGGCGATGCAAGTCTGCCCGGTCGGCGTGATCCTGCCTAAACGCGTCGGCTTCAGCATACCCATTGGCCAACGGCGTTACGACCAGCGTCCA
>CAINCU010000074.1 GCA_903847155.1 uncultured Gallionellaceae bacterium
CATCCAGTCCGATGTATTTGCTAAACTCGTTCATGACCTATCCCCTCAATTTCGGCTCTGAGCCTTTGGTTTTACGGAACCTCAAGCTTAATCCGCGTCGCTTGAGGTGCGGTAGGTCAATACATGATGTCTATATATTTTTTTGTTGCCGAGTTTGCGATTGTGAAGCAGGATGCGGTCATGAACGACTGCAACCGAGCTAACAGCAGCCATAGAAATCTGCGGTGCATGATTGAGTACTGCCGGCTAATACCTACGTAGGTGGTTGTTCTCCAATTATGAGTTTCAGCACTGAAAAAGGGACAGTATGAAACGAGTCGCATGGGTTGTATTGGGAGGGTTGTTTACGTAGTCTATGATGGCGAGAAACAACTTTTCCGTGCAGCTTTTAGTTTTATCAAATTCCATCCAGAATCCGATCTGGTAAACCTTGGCGAACGTTTGATCAAACACCACTCAAAAATTCCAGAACACTAAAACCCTCCAATATCGCCAAGAAAAGGCTGAATCATGAGTACACCGGATATCATTTCACCGCAACTCGCGAAGATCGATGATGAGCCGTTTTATCGCGCGATAAGCGATGAGAACGTTTTGTTCGAGGCCGCTTACCGGCACAAATTGCCCGTCCTGCTCAAAGGCCCGACGGGTTGTGGCAAGTCGCGTTTCGTCGAGTACATGGCATGGAAATTAGAAAGGCCATTGGTCACCGTCGCCTGTCATGATGATCTGACTGCCGCCGACCTGGTTGGCCGCTACCTGATCGTCGGCGGCCAGACCGTGTGGATGGATGGTCCCTTGTCCGCTGCAGTCAGGGCCGGTGCCATCTGCTATCTCGACGAAGTAGTCGAGGCGCGCAAGGACACCATGGTGGTGATACATCCACTGGCCGATTCACGCCGTGTGTTGCCGATAGAAAAGCGCGGAGAACTGGTGCATGCGGCGGAAGGTTTCATGCTGGTCATCTCCTACAACCCCGGTTATCAAAGCGTTTTGAAAGAACTCAAGCAGAGTACCCGCCAACGCTTCATCGCGCTGAATTTTGATTACCCTGTACCCGAGGTGGAAGCCAATATCATCATGCACGAGACCGGCATCCCGCGCGCCACAGCCGACAAACTGGTCAAGTTCGCCGGCATGACGCGCAACCTCAAAGGCAGCGGTCTGGATGAAGGTGCCAGTACGCGCCTGCTGGTGCATGCCGGCACCCTGATCGCCGCAGGCATAGAGCCGGTGGCAGCTTGCCGCTCGGCAATCGCACAAGCGGTGACCGATGACGAGGAGATGCTGTCCGCCGTGCAAGAATTGTTCTCATCGGTGTTCTGAGCCTGATCATGGCAGACCGGGCGCTGAACACGGCAGAGATTCAGCCCCTGCTTGAAGATTGGCTGGAGGCCGAGTTCTCACTTCATCCGATGAATGCATTGTCTGCAAGGATCGCGTCACTTTCCTATGCCGATCAGATTTTTATGCTCGACTGGGTAAAACGAAGCGCATCAGCAAACGTGCAGATCGGCCGCATGTTCGCGGAACAGGCACCGCGCATACTGACGCGGATGAACCATCGCAGCGTCGAAGCATGGGTGTTGTACGCGCTGGATGAGCTCGACCGTGTCGGGCTCAAGGCGGCACTCGACACGCTGCGTGATCATGAACGTTTTGTCATTGCCGGACGCGAACATGCGGTGGGCGCGGTGTATACCGATATCGCAGGTGTGCTGGGAAATTTCGTGCATGGCCTCCCGGGCCGCGTGTTAAAGCTGGAGCAAGGCACGTCCGATCTGGGCGCATATACCGACAGCGAGACCCTGTATCTGCCTGCAGTCATTGCAGAGCTGGATACCGCACGGGACAATTTTATCCTGGCCAAGGTGATGGTCACAATGTTGTGGGCACAAGCGCGTTTTGGCACGTTTCGCTGCGATATCGCTGCTGCCTGTTCTGCCTATCCTGATCCTGCGCGCGCGTTGAGTTGCTTCCAGGCACTGGAGAGTCTGCGTCTGGAAGCAGTAATAGCCGATGAGCTGCCCGGGATAGGACGGGAAATACGGCGCTTGCGCAAACTGGTCCACACCGAGGTGTTGCCAAAGGAATGGCAGGCTTGGCACGAACGGCTGGGAATGCTGGGGGCGACGACTGGCGATACACTGGCTTGCCTGGAACAGGCATACGAAGTGAGCTTGCCACCTGCCCCTCCATATCAATGTGCGCTGCATCCCGAAATCGTGTCAGCTGCAATGGCGTTGCGCATAGCACGGGAAAAAATGCTGCTGCGCGTGAAACTGGCGGAAATGCTGGATGAAGAGCCGCCACCGAGCACCAATGATGAACGCAAGCAGCGTATCGAACTGAACAGCACGGTCACATCAACCAACGAATTACCGTACAACGAATTGGTGCTGGATGGCAATCCCGTGCCGCTGCCGGATGTGGTCAGCCACCTGCTCACTTCCATCCAACTGGATTTTGGTGACATACCGCCGGAATATCTCGATGCGGCTGGTCCCGGAGAATACGACCCCGAACTTTATCAACCTACTGAAAAAAATCCCGATGATGTATGGAGCGGGATCTATCACGAAGAAGGTGCGACGTTCTATCCCGAGTGGGATTTTCGCCGCCAGCACTATCGGAAAAACTGGTGTGTGATGCGCGAAATAGACGTGGAGCCGGTCTACGATAACTATCAACTACAGGTTATCCGCCGCTATCCCGGCCTGTCGCGGCAATTGCGCCGCACCTTCGAAGCGTTGCGCGATCAGAACCGTCTGGAAAAGCGTCAGCTGGAGGGTGACGAGCTGGATATCGACGCTTTGGTCGAAGCTATGAGCGATGCGCATGCCGGCGGCGATATCAGCGAACGGCTGTATACCCAACGACACCGTGCCGATCGCGATATTGCGGCTTTGTTCCTGGTGGACATGAGCGGCTCGACACAGGGATGGATCAATGACGTGGAACGCGAGGCACTGCTGCTGTTATCAGAGGCACTGGAAACGCTGGGCGACCGCTATGCCATCTACGGCTTCTCCGGCATGGCGCGCAAAAAATGCGAGTTATATCGTATCAAGCAGTTTGACGAAGACTATGGCAAAGATGTACAGGCGCGTATCTCCGGCATCCGTGCCAAGGATTACACCCGCATGGGTTTTGCGATTCGCCATGCCACCAGATTGCTCAGTGAGGTAGATGCACGCACGCGCCTTCTGATAACCCTGTCCGACGGCCAACCGGACGACTATACCGACAACTATCGCGGCCGTTACGGCATCGAAGACACGCGGCGTGCATTGCTGGAAGCGACACGCTCTGGCATCCGGCCATTCTGCATCACCGTCGACCGTGAAGGACGCAGCTACCTGCCCCATCTCTATGGTTCGGCACATTACATCGTGGTTGATGATGTGTCGCGCTTACCGTATCAGATTGCGGACATTTACCGCAGGTTGACGCACTAGCTTTCAATTGTAGTTGTGGGTTACGCTGAGACGTGTGAAGGAATAAAAAACGAATGGCTGAAAACTGGCTGGGAGCGGACGTCCGCAGGTAAGATGAACAAAGGACAAAAACCGGCCAACAACGGACATTTGCAGCTAGGCATTCCGTTATCACTGATCTTGTGACTGGCGGCCTCGACCTATTCACCATCGCGAAGGTAAGCGGCACGAGTATCAGCATGATCGAAAAACACTACGGGCATTTGCAGCGTGAACACGCTCGCACGGCACTTGAGGCGCTGGCACTATGAAAATAAAACCAGCTAGAGGGGGCAGCATGAAAAAGATTACTGAGGAAAACATTGAGCAGTTAATAAGTGAGAAGCTTGCTCAAGACCCGCACGCTAAGATAGAGAGGATCGGCGACAAGAGCATCGTTACCTATTACAGCCCACTCAACAAGCAAGGCCGCGAGATAGCGGTGGAGACATTCCTAAAGGCGGAGGCAATCTCCAAGAAGCAAAGCAACCGAGCATCGGTGCCTTGCACAAAGGTGACAAAGGCTCAACTAGAAGTGTTTCGCGCCGCGTTTGAGGCGGAACATGGCAGGACATTCGGTTGGGTAACTGGTGCCTGCAAGAACTTCAGCACTACTAAGGATACTATTCGCCGCATTCTGTCTGGCAATTGAAAAAGTGGGCGAGTATGTGAACGTGGCTGATCAATGTTGTGATTTGAACGCGGCTGAGTCTTGCATAGCGGAAGTAAGTGGCGTTCAAGCATGAGGTGTTGCTATCGCCCCACACTCGACCCTCAAGGTGGAATATCTGAGCGACTACTTAGGTACTGCGGATTCAACCGGTCGATGCAACACATGCGTTAAATCGTTCTGCGGATATATTCGACTGGCAATCTGAAATCGACTACTCCTTCGCACCACGTTTCTTTTTCTGAAAATACTGACATTCCAATCCAGAGGATTCAAATACATCAATACATGGTTTTCGTTTGCTTTTGAAACCAAGAACTCTGCAACCATATCTGAAATTGGCTTCATGGGTAATAAAGTAATGCATACAGTTGTTGCAATCAATTGGCTTACAGCCATCTAAGTAACACGGGATGCTCTAAATACATCGACCCAAACCTTAGCAGCTAAATACACCTACAGCCAGTGGTAAGAATATATAGGCCAAAAGTGAAGAATATATAGACATCATGTATTGACCTACCGCACCTCAAGCGACGCGGATTAAGCTTGAGGTTCCGTAAAACCAAAGGCTCAGAGCCGAAATTGAGGGGATAGGTCATGAACGAGTTTAGCAAATACATCG
>CAINCU010000075.1 GCA_903847155.1 uncultured Gallionellaceae bacterium
ATCGTTCATCAACACGCGCGGGGCAAAACTGGCGAAGCCGATGGACTGGTCGATGTCCTTCACGATGCGCGCCGCCACCGTAAAGTGCTGAGACCCGATGCCCACTTCATCGCCCACCTTCATATCCAGGCGGCGCAGCAAACGTTCATCTACCCACACTGTGCCGTGTGCGGGAATCGCCTGCGCCACATGCACATTGCCATTGTCTATTTCGATTTTGCCGCGCAGCGGATAGCCCATCTCAACCGACTGTATCTCACTCAGCAATACCTGCTCGCCATGCGCCACCATGCTGGGAAAAGTGCGACTCTGCACCACACGTAGACCGCGCTGCTGCGCCATCTCACGGTAGCCTGGAGGAAACGGTCTCGTCGAAGTAATACGCAGATCGGCACCGATCAGACTCTGTGCCTGTTGTTGCAACGCCTGCCGCACACGGTCGGCAAACAAGCCAACGGTGGCCAGACTGCCCACCGCCAACACTAGCGCCAGCAGCAATACGCGCCACTCTCCGGCACGCCAGTCGCGGCGTAGAAGAATGAGGGATAGGTGGAATTGGTTCAAAAGATCTCCTCGTTATCACGCAGCTTCGCCGCGCACAATCCGCCAAGGCATAATTGCCTGGAGATGCCCGTCAATAGGCGATCTACACGCAACTCATAGTGTAGACTGCCTATTGACGCGGACTTTCACGGGATGGCATTGAAATTTACATCTGCCGGCAAGCTATTTTACATCGCCGGGATTCAATCCTTGCCGAACAAATCCCGGCTATACACTTTGTCTGCCACATCGCGGATCCTATCGGTAATACTGACATCGGCTTGCTGTTCGCGTATTCCAATGAGTTCCACAAACGATTCCAATCGCAAAATCTCCGCCCATTACGATCTCAATTCGCCACCTAGGTAAGCGAATCACGAAATCACCACGAGATGGGCGGGTAATGCGCCCTCAACTGCATCAAAGGGGATTCCACGATCTAGGGTAACGAAACGCCCACCTTGCCGCACGGCAAGAGCCAAAAGATAAGCATCTGTCACATGACGTGAACTCAGCACTTTGTCCCACACGATGCTACCCGGCTGCAGCAGACTAATGGAGTCACCCCAGAATTGATGAGACGTATGTTGTGTTGCTTCTGTTAGACGAGCCGCCACCTGTGCTACGGGGAAGGAATTGGGGTAGCCTGGTTGGGATAAAATTCGAATACATCCGTTTTGTGTGATTGGGCTTGATGCCCAGCCCTCTTGGATATTGTGTTCGAGCCAATCTGTGGCCAATCGGTGATGAATGTGACTACTGTCAAGCAAAGCAATAAGGATATTTACATCCAATAGTGCGCGCATTTTAAATACCTTCAGCTTCGCGCAAACGATTAACAATTTCGTCAGTAACAATAGCTTGCCCTTTCAAGAAAGGGCGAAATCCTGCGATTGTTTGTTGCCCCGCAGCCTGTTCTTGGCAAGCTGTGAAGCGCCCCGCTTGACCAGTGAGTACTTTGCGCAGCAACTGCGACACTACCTGCCCTGTTGACACATGCTGCTGTCTGGCAAGTTCCTTAGCTGCCGACAAAACTGTGTCGTCAATATCTAGAGTAGTTCTCATTTCTTTCCCTTTATATTTAATGCGCTAATGCGTTGATGCGCTGATGCGCTGATGTATTCATTCTACGATACATAACCAAGCTGCACAAACGAAAAAGGACTGCCACAACACCAGCAACAGCACGCGCAAGTCGCGGCGCAAAAGATTAAGCAGGGCGTCATCACCAACTTCAGGTCAATTAAGAGGAATCGTCAAAAAGCAAGTAGAAGTATTGGCTACGCCATGTTTTCTGTTGGCAATAATCACGAGACCTTCCAGGTGCCGGAGCGGAAGATGGTGACCTTCGGGGTGGATCTGGCGAAGCTGGAGGATTGTCTGTCCGGTCAAGAGAAAGTAATTGATTAACCAGAATAGCATGCGTATGATTATGCGCAGATCAATACACAATGAGTTTGAATATGCACACTCACTACAGCCAAACTGCTAAAAAAGGTCGTTTATCTCTGTCAATTAATCAAGATTTATTAGATCGGTTCGAGCCATATAAACAACAAGTTAATTTTTCAGCGCACGCAGAGCAGTTGCTTGCGCGAATGCTTGAGGAATTTGAGAATCGTTCTTGGGCTGAGCGTAATGCACAAGCCTTGGCTGCTCATGGTAGAGATATCGCCAGTACCGGATTAGCTGGCGCTGAGTTTGACAGGATATAAACCTTGCCACAATTTGATATTTATCCAAATCCCGGTTCAAAGAAGGCCGAAATTCCGTATTTCGTTTCCGTGCAAAATGACCACATTACCAGCAAAACAGGGGCAACTGTGGTCATCCCTTTACGTGTCAATGCTCAGCCAGTCGATATCATGGCTCCTCTAGTAGAGGTTGTAGGACAGGGACAGTTTGTTTTATCAACTGATGAAATTTTTGCAATTGATACTGTCAGACTAAAAACTCCAGTTGCAACACTTGGCCAAGTTGATCGGGCAAAGATTAAGCCCGCACTAGATAAAGTGATTGGCGAATATTGAACAAACAAGATAGTGTGTTTCCACACTATTCTCCGACCCTCGGGTGATCTACTACCACAGCGAAATGATGCCGCTTTATTTAGTAGCGTTGTTCGCTAAGAATGAACAAGCGAATTTAAGCAAGGCTGACCGCAACGGATTGGCGAAGTTGGTAGATGTATTGGTTGCAACTTGGATTGAGAGGTGAATTATGGGAAAAGCTTTTGACAGTATCGCGCGTGGATTGAATGAGGCGATTTCGCACGCGAAAGGCGCGAAGGTCGCCGTGAAAACTTACACGCCGGAAGAGGTGGATGTTTCTGCATTGCGTCGCCGTATGGGAATGACGCAAGAGCAATTCGCTGCACGGTTTGGATTCTCGGTTGCGACATTACGCCATTGGGAGCGTGGAGATCGTTCACCTCAAGGTGCATCGTTGGTGTTGCTGAATGTCATCAAGCGCGCACCAGATGCGGTGCAAGCGGCATTGAACTGATTCGAGAAGCGCACAAATGCTTGCGCAATTGTGATGGTGTGGTCACAGACTGATAAAATCAATCCTTGCCGAACAAATCTCGGCTATACACTTTGTCTGCCACATCGCGGATGTCATCGGTGATGCGGTTGGCGACGATGACATCGGACTGCTGCTTGAATTGCGCCAAATCATTCACCACTCTGGAGTGGAAGAATTCTGTCTCGTGGAGTGCGGGTTCGTACACGATGACTTCAATGCCTTTGGCCTTGATCCGTTTCATGATGCCCTGAATGCTGCTTGATCTGAAATTGTCCGAGCCACTTTTCATCACTAGGCGATGGATACCAACGACCTTGGGGTTGCGTTTGAGGATGCTGGTGGCGATAAAATCTTTGCGCGTGGTGTTGGATTCGACGATGGCGTGAATGAGGTTCTGTGGCACGTCCTGATAGTTGGCGAGCAGTTGTTTGGTGTCCTTGGGCAGGCAATAGCCGCCATAGCCGAACGAAGGGTTGTTGTAGTGGTCGCCAATGCGCGGATCGAGGCTGACTCCCTGAATGATCTGTTTGGAATCCAGCCCGTGGGTGGCCGCATAGGTGTCCAGTTCGTTGAAGAAGGCCACGCGCATGGCGAGATAGGTGTTGGCAAATAGTTTGACTGCCTCGGCTTCGGTGGAATCAGTGAACAACACTTGAATGTCTTGCTTGAGCGCGCCCTGCTTGAGCAAGTTGGCGAAAGTCGCGGCACGTTCTGAACGCTCACCGATGACGATACGCGAGGGATACAGGTTGTCGTACAGCGCGCGGCCTTCGCGCAGGAATTCGGGCGAGAAGATGAGGTTGTCGCATTTGAACTGCGCGCGCGCTTTGACGGTGTAGCCCACGGGAATGGTGGATTTGATAATCATCACCGCTTTGGGATTGATGTTGAGTACATCCTGAATCACCGACTCGATGGACTTGGTGTTGAAATAATTGGTCTCGGAATCGTAGTCGGTGGGCGTGGCGATAATGACGTATTCCGCGCCAACATAAGCTTCGCGCTTGTCCAGCGTGGCTTTGAAGTTGAGTTTCTTGTTTTTTAGATAATCTTCGATCTCGACATCGTCAATCGGCGATTGCTTACTGTTGAGCATCGCGACTTTTTCTGGAACTATATCAAGCGCCACCACTTCATTGTGTTGGGCAAGCAATATGGCATTGGAGATGCCGACGTAACCGGTTCCGGCGATAGCGATTTTCATGAGTTTTATTTCCAAAAAAGATTCAAGTAGTAGAATTATTTACAGCAAAAATAAAATGCAGGTTTTTCCGTATCCATGTTTCATTCACCCGCGCACCAGCAATCCTGCCAATTCCTGATAATCAGGAAATCGTTCATCTGCGCTTAATAATTGAGCCTGATGTTCGATTGCTGTGGCGATGATGATGCGGTCAGCCGGATCTTTGTGATGTTCGTGCAAAGTGACAGAACGTTCGGCGATGGCTCTTGAGACTGGAATTATTTTTACTCCACTCTCCTCCACCTGATCCAGCCATTCAGAGGCAGTCAACTGAAGCACAATGCGGCCATGCTTGACGAGCCACATCATTTCCCAACAGGTCATTGTGGAGACAGCTAATGATTCCGCTGTTTCGATGAGATCAATCTGTTGCTGCGCAAGTTTATCGGACGTGCGATTGACCCACCAATAGAGAATATGTGTATCGAGAATGAGCATCAAGACAACGCTTCCCAATCACCCGATGGGGTGGAGTTGATGATGTCGCCCTTTTCTTCACCAACCCCAGCAAGAGATGGAGGCGGTGCGCGACGACCGTATGGTTTTGCCGATTCCCACATAATGATAACGCGGGCACTTTCTGCATTGGCAGGTAACGCATCGTCCTGAACAACCAGACGATGATTGGCAATAGGGACTGTCATTTCAAGTGCTAACATAATTAAATCTCCTTATAAGCCTGATTCGCTTCACATGCCGATTCTACCTTATCACCTTGGCAATAAGCACATCCCCCATATCTCCACTTTTTGCTATACCACCCGCCCCGCCGCCAACCGCAACTGTTTGCCGCAACGCCCTGCCAGCGCTTCATCATGCGTGACCAGAATCAATGTCGTGCCTTGCGCGCGGTTAAGTTCCAGCATCAGTTCGATGACTTGCGCGCCGGTAGCAGCGTCCAGGTTGCCGGTAGGCTCGTCGGCAAACAGTATTTTTGGCTGAGTGACGAAGGCGCGCGCCAATGCCACGCGCTGTTGTTCGCCGCCGGAGAGATGTTTGGGCAAGTGATGGGCGCGTGCGCTCAGGCCGACTTGCTGCAACGACACCTCGGCACGCCGGCGCGCATCTTTTGCGCCAACCAGCTCCAGCGGCAGCATGACATTTTCCAATGCATTCAACGCAGGTAATAGCTGGAAAGACTGGAACACGAAACCCGCCAGTTCGCCACGCAATCTGGCGCGTCCGTCTTCATCCAGTGCGAACAGGTCTGCGCCATGCAGTTGCACGCTGCCGCTGCTCGGCACATCCAGCCCGGCCAGCAACCCAAGCAACGTGGATTTGCCGGAACCGGATGCGCCGACAATGGCGAGGCTGTCGCCCGCTTCCACCTGAAATGTCACATCGTGCAGAATGGTGAGCGGTTGATCGCCGCTTAGCACTTGCTTGGTAAGCCCTGTTGCTTGCACAATCACTGCCATGAAGACCTTTCTTAAAATCGTTTTACTACTCGCCGCACTGGCGCTTTCCAATTCCGCGCAGGCTACAAAGACCATTCTGGTGTTAGGCGACAGTTTATCAGCCGGATATGGAATTGAGCGCGGCGATTCGTGGGCAAATTTATTGCAGCAGGAGCTGAAAAAAACTCATCCGCAGTTTGAAATGGTAAACGCCAGCATCAGCGGCGAAACCACTGCGGGCGGGTTGCGCCGCATCGGCAAGGCATTGCAGGAGTATCATCCCGCAGTGGTCATTCTGGAACTGGGTGCGAACGATGGGCTGCGCGGAGGCAGTGTCGCCGAGACAGAAAAGAATCTGAACCTGATTATCGAGCAGGTGCAGAATGCAAACGCCAAGGTGTTGCTGTTAGGCATCCAGTTGCCGCCGAACTACGGACTGAATTACACCAGACAGTTCCGCGAGATTTATCCCAAGCTGTCGAAAAAACACAAAGTCGCGCTGCTGCCTTTCATGCTTGAAGGCATTCCGCCTGAGCAATTCCAAGCCGACAACCTGCATCCCAATGCCGCAGCGCAGCCGCTTATCATGCACAACGTACTGCGATCACTTATGCCTCTACTACACTGATGCCAAACCACCTCATACACGAAACCAGCCCCTACCTGTTGCAGCACGCCGACAATCCGGTGGACTGGCACCCGTGGAATGCCGAAACTTTGCAACTTGCACGTGAGCAGGACAAACCCATCCTGCTTTCCATCGGCTATTCCGCCTGCCACTGGTGCCATGTGATGGCGCATGAATCGTTCGAGGATGAGGCTGTTGCTGCATTGATGAACGAGCATTTCATCAACATCAAGGTGGATAGAGAAGAACGCCCCGACCTCGATCAGATCTACCAGAACGCGCATTACCTGCTCGCACAACGCGGCGGTGGCTGGCCGTTGACCATGTTCCTTGCACCGGACGGCGCACCGTTCTACAGCGGCACCTATTTCCCCAAACAGGCGCGTTATGGCTTGCCCGGATTTCCCGGATTGCTGTTGAACATCGCCAAAGTCTATAAAGAAAAACGCAATGAACTCGCAGCCCAGAGCCAGCAACTCATCGCCGCCCTCTCCGCGTGGCAGCCAGCAAGCAGCACGGATGACATCGTCCTAGCTGCAGCTCCGATCACCCTCGCTGTACAGCAACTCAAACATGATTTCGACGACTTGCATGGTGGCTTCGGTGGTGAACCGAAGTTTTTGCATCCTGCCGAACTTGATCTGCTGTTGCGCCAAGCCTATGCCCAACATGATGAAGCAGCGCGTCATGCCTCGTTGTACACCATGCAAAAGATGGCCTTGGGCGGACTTTACGATCAACTCGGTGGCGGCTTCTGCCGCTACAGTGTAGATGCGCAGTGGGATATTCCGCACTTTGAGAAGATGCTGTACGACAACGGCCTGTTGCTGGGTTTGTATTGCGACGCATGGCTGAGCAGCGGGGATCCTTTCTTCGCTCGCGTAGTACAACAAACCGCAGGCTGGGTGATGCGCGAAATGCAATCGCCACAGGGAGGCTACTACGCCTCGCTGGATGCCGACTCGGAACATGAGGAAGGCAAGTTCTATGTGTGGCAACGCGATGAGATCCGCAACCTGTTGAGTGCCGACGAATATGAACTCATCAAACCGTATTACGGTTTGGACGGCGCGCCAAACTTCGAAAATCACGCCTGGAACTTGCGCGTGTCGAAGCCCTTGAGCGAGCTTGAAAGAATACTTCACCTCACTGAAGAACAAGCATCCATGCGGCTTGCATCTGCACAGGCTAAATTGTTTGCGGCGCGCGAAAAGCGCATCAGACCCGGTCGCGACGAAAAAATTCTCGGCAGCTGGAACGGCCTGATGATTGCAGGCATGGCAAAAGCGGCGCGGGTATTTGGACGCGACGACTGGTTGCACTCGGCGCAACAGGCGATGGATTTTGTGCGCGACACGCTGTGGCAAAACGGCAAGTTGCTCGCCACGCACAAGGACGGAAAGACGCATCTAAATGCCTACCTGGACGATCATGCATTCCTGCTCAATGCCGCGCTGGAACTACTTCAAGCAAAATTTCGCAGCGCCGACATGGGCTTTGCCGTGCAACTCGCCGATGCGCTGCTGGCGCGCTTCGAAGACAGCATCAACGGCGGCTTCTACTTCACCAGTCACGATCACGAGGCGCTCATTCAGCGCAATAAATCCGGACAGGATAACGCTACACCGTCCGGCAATGGCATCGCCGCGCAAGCACTGTTGCGATTGACCACATTGACCGGTGACATGCGCTATGCACAAGCTGCGGAGCGTTGTTTGAAGTTATTCTTCCCCGCTATGCAACAGGCTGCCAGCCAGTTCAGCAGCCTGTGCACCGCGCTGGAGGCAGCCTTGCAACCGCCGTCATTACTGGTGTTATGCGGAACAGAAAAAGAAACAGCCGCTTGGCAGGCGGCTGTTTCAGCAAAGTATTTGCCAGAATTGATGATCATTGTGCTAACTGGAAAGCAAACTAACCTGCCCTCGCCATTGGCCAAACCAAATTCTGCGCTCACCACGGCATGGCTGTGTCGCGGCACGCAGTGCCTGCCGCCGATCAGCGGGCTTGATGAGTTGCTCGCCGAACTTGCTTAAAGCATCGTGGGCACGCTTCTGTGCCTACGCGGGAAATATATTGCAACGGAGCGCAACCGCTTGGGCAAACGAAAAACATGTATGCCCACCAAAGCTGATTTTGAAATATCTGGTCATCGCCAAGCCAATAGGAACGGCCATCTTCATGCATAATACTTGTAGATTGCCTATTTATGCGGCTCTCCAAGCGGCAAGCGCGGTAGGATGGGTGGAGCGCAGCGATACCCATTGCCTTTGATTTTCACGATCTCTTTGTTGGATATCGCTACGTTCCACCCAACCTTCATAACCTTCTGCGCACCTTGTTCACGAACTCCCCGCTTCCTGTAAATTTGCCGCAAGATCAAAAAAGAACTATATTCGGTCTCATTGAATTCACGGAGTCTGCCATGCGCTACTCATCTCAGGTTAAACCTATCAGTTACCTCAAGGCGAATGCTGCAAAGGTGTTGTATCAATTGACCGAGGATCGTCAGCCGATGGTGATCACCCAGAACGGCGAAGCCAAAGCGGTGCTGCAGGATGTGGCTACCTTTGAGGCGACGCAGGAGACGCTGGCTTTGCTGAAGGTGTTGGCGCTGGGCAATCAGGAGATCGAGAAAGGCAAGGCCAAACCTATTGCCGAAGTGGTGCAGCATTTACGTGCCAAAAGGACGCATAAATGAGTTTCGAGGTTTTGCTCACGTCGGGCGCTGAGCGTGACCTCGAAGAGCTTTACGATTACATCGCCGAATATGATTCGACTGCCAGCGCGGCTCACGTGCTGGATCAATTGATGAAAGCCGCCGCCGGTTTGGCGAGTTTTCCCGAGCGAGGCGCTTATCCCAAAGAGCTGTCTGCCTTGGGTATACGCGAATACCGCCAGGTATTTTTCAAACCCTACCGAGTCATCTATCGCGTGTTGGGTGAACGCGTGTACATTTATCTGATCGTTGATGGCAGGCGCGACATGCAGGCATTGTTGGCGCGCAGATTGTTGTCGGGCGAGTAGGGTGAGCTTCAGCCCGACATGTCAAGTTACCCCGCAGGGGTACTTGCATCCCTGGGTGAAACCCGACCTACATTAGCGCAACGTCACCCCGCCCACTTGCGCCCCGAATCCCGGAAACGCGCTCGCCACGCCCGCACCGAACCTCTTCGCCAGCCTATCGGCAAAGCCTTCATGCGTGGTGAAATCGACAACATTCTCCTCTTTGATCACATCGCGCGCCACGGAATCCACGCTGCCGATGTCGTCCACCAACCCCATCTGGATGGCTTTGTCGCCTGTCCAGAACAAGCCGCTGAACATCTCCGGTGTTTCTTTCAGGCGCTTGCCGCGTCCTTGTTTCACCACATTGATGAATTGCTGATGGATGTCTTCCAGCATTCCTTTGACGAATTCTTCGTGCTTGGGATTGCGCGGCGAGAACGGATCCATAAAGCCTTTGTTCTCACCTGCCGTCATCAGACGGCGTTCCACGCCGAGCTTCTGCATGGTGCCGGTAAAGCCGAAACCGTCCATCAGCACGCCGATGGAGCCGACGATACTGGCCTTGTTCACGTATATTTTATCCGCCGCTGCCGCGATGTAATAACCGCCGGAAGCGCACATATCATCCACCACCACATACAGCGGGATCTCGGGGTGCAAAACGCGCTGACGTCGAATCTCGTCGTTCACTTCTCCTGCCTGCACCGGACTGCCGCCAGGACTGTTGCAGCGCAAGATGATGCCTGCGGTGTTTTTATCCTTGAATGCATTCTGCAAACTGCCGATGAGATTATCGGCATTCGCATTGCTTTCGGCGGAGATCACTCCACTCAGCTCGATCAGCGCAGTGTGTTTTCCGGACAGCGAACCATCGACTTTACCGCCAAACCAACCCATGATCAGTATCAAAATCAAGAACAGATAAGCGAAAGTCAGCACCTTGAAAAAGATGCCCCAGCGCCGCGAGCGGCGTTGCTCCTGAATGGCGGACAAAGCCAATTTTTCCAAAACGCCGCGTTCCCAGTTGTTATTTTCTGACATAAAAACTCCTTAAATTCGTTATGCGTTGGCCTTGAACCAAGCGCGCAGTCCAGCAAAATCATCCAGCAGCGCCAGCGGCTTCAACCCGCGCAATTGGTCTTCAGGATGCGCGCCGTATGTTAAACCCACTGCATCCACCCCGGCGTTGATCGCCATTTGCAGATCATGCGTGGTATCACCGATCATCAAGGTGCGTTCCGGCGGCACATCCAGCTCTTCCATGATCTCGAACAACATCGCCGGATGCGGCTTGGAAACGGTACGGTCGGCGGTACGCGTGGAATGAAAATACTCACCCAAGCCAGTCGATTGCAAAGCCCGATCCAGACCGGCTCTATTCTTGCCCGTCGCCACCGCCAGTTGATAGCCCGACTCATGCAACTCGGCAATGGTTTCGCGCACTTGATCGTACAGCGGGATCGTGTCGTGCTGCGACAGGAAATGGTGACGATAACGCTGCGTCAATGGTTCGTACATATCATCCGGCGCGTCGGGCACCGCATGTTGCAAGGCTTGCAACAACCCCAAGCCGATCACATGGCGCGCCGTGTTATCGTCCGGTACGGTTAAATCCAGATCGCGGCAAGCCGCCTGTATCGACGCGGCGATGATCGCCGTGGAGTCCATCAGCGTGCCATCCCAGTCGAACACGATCAAGTCATAACGCTTAGCCATAATCACCACCAAAAAATGAAGCGCGGATTCTACCACTGACGGCATCGCCTCCTCGTATAATGCGCGCCCATTCCCCTGGATCGAACATGAGTCTGATCTACCTGCTGGACCTGTGCGCCGTTGCCGTGTGCGCTATCACCGCTACGCTGGAAGCGCATCAGCGCGAACTCGATTTGTTCGGCGTGGCGGTGATTGCCGTCATCGCGGGCATCGGCGGCGGAACGGTGCGCGACATTCTGCTCGGTCGGCTGCCAGTGTATTGGGTGCATGATCCTATCTATGTGGTGGTCGGCATCACTGCGGCCATCTGCACTTTCTTCCTCGGGCGCAAACTGGCGCTGCCCAAGAACTTCTTTTTGCTGCCGGATGCCATCGGCCTGGCGTTGTTCACCGTGATCGGCACCAGCATCGCCATGACTTTTCAAGTGCACTGGTTCATTGCCGCGCTGATGGGCGTAATCACCGGCGTGTTCGGCGGGGTCATCCGCGACATCCTGTGCAACGAAGTGCCGCTGATCTTTCGCACCGACATCTATGCCACCGCCTCGCTGATCGGTGCGCTATTGTTCATCGCGTTGGATAACTTGGGCATGCCGCACAATCCGGCCTTGATCTCCGCGATGATCGCCACTGTACTTATCCGTCTGGCGGCCATCCGCTGGCATATCCACTTACCGCGCTTGCGCGCTTACGAATAATGGACAACTCACTACCTTCCTGGCTCATCTATTGCCGCCCCGGCTTTGAACACGATTGCGTGGAAGAAACTCAAGCTAAAGCCGTCGAAACCGCAAAGGATTCCGGCTATGTCGTGCTACAAGGCAAGCCGCGTCTGGCCTATGCACAACTCGCCTTCGCACGCCAATTGCTGCGTCTGCATGGTGAAGTGAACGACTTGCAAGAACGCGACCGCCTCACGCCGCTGCTAGCGGCAATCCCCGCCACACCGGAGAAATTCAGCGCCTTGTATCTGGAAGTGCCTGACACCAATGAAGGCAAGACGCTGTCTGGCTTTACGCGGCGTTTTCAGCCGTTGCTGGAAGAAGCGTTGCGCGCATCTTTACGTCTGGTGGATGACCCAACCTTGCCGCGTCTGCATATTTTCTTTCCCGACCAATCACGCGCGCTGATCGCCATCAGCGATCCGCACAACAGCGCCACTGCGCTCAATGGCATCCAGCGCGTCAGCATGTCCAGCGATGCGCCCAGCCGTTCTTATCTCAAACTGGCGGAAGCTTTCGAGGTGTTTCTCGATGCCAAGGAACAAGCACAGTTTTTGAAACCGAACATGACGGCGATTGACTTGGGTGCCGCACCCGGCGGCTGGACATGGCAATTGGTGCAACGCGGTTTGAAAGTCATCGCGGTGGACAACGGCCCGCTCAAAGGTGCGGCTGCAAGTCATCCAAACATAAAGCATTTGCGTCAGGATGGCTTCCGCTTCCGTCCGCAACGTCCCGTGGATTGGCTGGTGTGCGACATGGTGGAACAACCGCAACGCGTCGCCGAATTGATGACGGAATGGTTCATCGGCGGATTGGCCATGCATGCCCTTTTTAATCTCAAACTGCCGATGAAGAAACGTGTCGGAGCGTTGAGCGATGCCCTCAACCGCATCCGCACCGCGCTAAACAACAAAGGCATCCGCTACCGCCTGCAAGCCAAGCAGCTTTACCATGACCGCGAAGAAGTGACGGTATTTTTGACGCGCGTTAAAAAGTAATCAAGCCCGCCACTAAATATTAAAAGCAACAAAATATGCGGCAAGGTTTGGATTTTACGGTGTAGCCTCAGGCCGTTTCGTCGATATGCTCGATCACATCCCCCTCACGCAAACTATGGTGGCGACGTTCCACTCCTGAACGCAACTCGATCAGTACTTTCTGCTGGTGAATACGACGACAGGCTATTCGCCGTTCTTCAGAAGGCGCTTGACGATGTTCTTCATGAGAGACCGCTGGTAAGGCTTGCTGAGCAGCCGGAGGATTACTGAATTCGGCAGCGACCGATTCGCGCGCATGCACCGGCTTGACCGCATGCGCTCCCTTCAATCCTTGCACAAGGCTGGTGTTTGGTGCCGTTATCGGCGGCGGAATACTGGAAACATAACGCATGACATCTCCTTCCGAAGACTCTATGTCCAGTTTATCGGCAATCTGCGCGCAAAGATTAGAACTTACTTCGGCGCCACATCCGGCAGATTGTGATGGGCATCATGCATCACGATGCGCGACACGTACCACATCGCCAGCAGATTGGCGGTGATGGCGATATAGCCCACATTCTGATAACCGATGACATGGCCACCGGCATCCTGTTTGATAATGAAACCGCTCAGGGTTGCGGCCAACCCCATCGCCAGCGATTGCACGGTGGCGTTGAGCGACATAAACGTGCCGCGCAACCTGGGTTGCGCCGCCGACGTGATGATAGCCATTGCTGGAATGAACCGCCCCGATACCAGCACAAAGAACAGTGTGGTAATCACCATCCACTGCCCTAGCGAAGCGCTCTGGATATGTGTCACCGCCAGCAGTGGCAGCATCGCCGCGAACGCGATCAGACGATACACCTTCACCTTGCCGTGCGCATCCGCCCAATGTCCGATTAGCCGTGCGGTGACCAGCGTCGCCGCACCTCCCGCCAGATAGACGTAAGCAATGTCATGCTGACTGATAAAAATATTGTTCACCGCATACAGCGTGATGTAGGGAATCACCGTGAAGCCGGAAAAAATGATCAACGCCGACATGGTCATGGCACGCCAATGATTGCGATCGCGCATCACCGCGAACATCGCAGAAAACGGATGAGCTAGTTTTTCATGGCTCAAATGGTGACGCAGTTCAGGCAACACGCGCCAAGCCACCGTGACAAAAATCGCCACTAGCGCCACGATAAAAATGAACGGGGCGCGCCACTGGAAATAATTGGCCAACCACAACGACAGCGGTACGCCTGCCACGGTGGAGAACGAGAACGCCGACGCCACGATGCTGCTTGCCTTGGCGCGTCGCGCAAACGGAATGGTGTCGCCGATGATGGTCTGCACCAACGCCCCCAGCACCCCGCCAAATGCGCCCGCCAAACCGCGCGCAATCATCAGCGTGGCATAACCGGGAGCCAAGCCGCAAGCCAGCGTTGCCACACCGAACAGTACAAACATGATTAGCAGCAGCCGTTTACGCTCGAAGCGATCCACGAATGTCGCCGCCAACAAACCGGAAAACGCTGCGCTGAAACTATATGACGCCACCAGCAAACCGAACTGGTGCGTGGAGATGCCCAGTTCGCGCATCAGCATCGGCCCCAGCGGCATCATGATCATGAAGTCCAGCACATGACTGAACTGAATGCCGGCAAGCGTGAGCAGCAGTGCGCGTTCGGAATAAGCGGGTTGAGACGTGTGTGTTTTGTGGGACATGAAATTAAATGAAATGATTTGCCGGGGACAGGTTGCAAAGCGGGAATTTTGTACTGCCAACACTTTGAAGATGCCCGTCAATAGGCGATCTACACGATGCATCTAATGGGGATTGCCGTATTTCCTGACTAGCGAACGATGGCGATATTATATTCCAACTAACCCGGGAATAATTCAGCAAGAAACCGTTTGCCCCGAGTCTGCCGAATCGTGCACCGCACATCGGCAGACCCGGCCCAAAAAGCTAGCGATAGACCATGTTCCCGCCCGTCGCGTTCCACATGAGTTGCCTTTGCCGTTCCATGGCGTTGATTTGCGCCTGATTCAACCCTTGCCCCTTCGGGTCGATGACCTTCCCGCGCCGTTCGGCCTCTGCTTGCGTACTGGACTGGACGGGCGAAGTCCGGCGATACCTTTTGATCGGAGCAACCTGGACTCTTTGCATCGGTGCCACTTCAACCCGTTTCATGGGTGCGACTTCGACTCTTTTCATTGGCGCAACTTCGACCCGTTTCATCGGCGCAATACCGACTCTCTCCATCGCCAACCCATTGGCGCTCGCGCAACACATCAGCGCCGCAGCCAATATTCCGACACCTGTTTTAATAGCCATTCGCCACCTCCAGTAGAAATGAACATTGCAAAAAATGCATCAAGACAATCCCGCCGATGGGTGAACAACTTGCCAACCGCCCGGTTGAAATATTTTTCTGCTTAATTCATCGTCAGAGCAATACATACCTTGAAGAACCAGCCCGCCATCGTCCGCGCAATCTAACAGCAACGGAACCGGATTTCTACGGGCGAAAGTATGAGCAAGACAGTTATGCTCCCGGAATTTGTTTTATCGGTAATACAGTCAACCGTTCCATTCGTACCAACGTTCATGGCCTGACTCAATTCGCCGATTTCAGAATCAGGTATTTCGCGTTTGCACTCTCGGCGCATTGAGTTCTGTTTATTTTTCGAATCACCCATCAGGAGAATCCAGCATGAAGAATCATCTGAAAATCATTTCTGTATTGGTTGTTGCTTTCGCCGTCCACAGTGCCGCTTTTGCTGAATCCAATCGCAAAGAAGATGCGGCCAAAGTCAACACAGCGTGCGCCAAGGATGCGCAGACCGCCGGTTGTGCGGGCGAGGTGGTCGGCAAGGGACTGTTGAAGTGTTTGAAGAATTACAAGCGCACTGACAAATCTTTCAAGGTTTCGTCTGACTGCAAGGCGGCCATCGGACAATTGCGCGAAGACAAACAAGGTCGCGGACAAAAAGGAGGGCAAAACTGATTTTGTCATTCGCCGTGAGCCCTTCGATACGCTCAAACGAGCCTTGTCGCAGGGCAAGCATGGCAGTTGCCCGATTATGCGTCGTCCTCCATTCACGGTTTGACAATCCAGTCCTGTGTGTATCGAAGGACTCACCACGGACGAACGCCCGTCAATAGGCGATCTCCGCTATACACTCGATGGAGATGGCCGTGTTTAATGGCTTGCGGGCAAGGTATATTTTTGAGCATCCGCGCTCTTGCGTGGTTCAGCCGCTCTGCGCGTCCCGATCCAGTCTGTCCAGAAACTTCTGCAACTCAGGTGCCAACGGAGCGGTGATATTCAGCGGTTCGCCGTTCAGCGGATGATTGAAGGTGATGGAGTAGGCGTGGAGGAACATGCGTTTCAAGCCCTGCTTCATCAGCTCCTTGTTACGCGCGAAGTCGCCGTATTTGTCGTCGCCTGCGATGGGGAATCCGAGGTGGGAGAGGTGGACTCGGATTTGGTGGGTACGTCCGGTTTTGAGTTGTGCCTCGAGCAGAGTGAATTGCGCCCAGCTCTTTTGCAAGGTGAAGATGGTATGCGATGCCTGGCCGTCTTCGCGCACCATGACGCGCTTTTCGCCTTGCGGGGTGTCGAATTTGTGCAACGGTAGTTTCACGTGCTGTTTGGCGTTCCTCCATTGCCCCAGCACCAGCGCGAAGTAACGCTTGTCGCTGTTGCCCTCGCGCATGATCTCGTGCATCGCGGTGAGCGCGGAGCGTTTTTTTGCCAGCAGCAGCACGCCGGAGGTTTCGCGGTCGAGTCGATGCACCAGTTCCAGAAACTTGGCTTGCGGACGCGCGCTGCGCATTTGTTCGATAACGCCGAAACTCACGCCGCTGCCGCCATGCACAGCGGTACCCGCCGGTTTATTGATGGCGATCAGCGCTTCGTCCTCGAACAGGATGGGAAATTCGGTGGCGGGTACGTACTCGGCCTCGGGTTTTTCCGCAACGCGGATGGGGGGAATGCGCAATAAATCACCCAGTTGCAGGCGATAAGTCTGGTCGATACGCTTTTTGTTGACGCGCACTTCACCGCGCAGGATGCGATAGACGTGACTCTTGGGCACACCTTTCAGGTGTTTGAAAAGGAAGTTGTCGATGCGCTGGCCTTCACTGCCTTCATCTATTTCCAGCCAAGTTACGGATTCTTTGCTCAAACCACTCATTTTGAATATACTCCGCGCCTCGCGTGTGCGCCTTCGTCAAACGGGAACATAATTTTCCCGTCCAACCTAAGGCAGGCAATCAAGCCGCCTACGAAGCAGCCCCGCCCGGTTATCTCACTCACCGGAGACAAGCAGTGATGGTAATTGATTTGCGCGCTCTAAGCACCAGCAGATAGATTTTGGCGTGTTGCCCCAACCATGCGGCAGCATGCAGTGACAGACAAACTAATAACGAGAACAGACACTTGGACTATCGTCGGCATCACAATCCGAACATCCATCTTCTCGCGCGCTAAGCGGCGCGTAGTTTTGTCCTGCCCGTGTCAGAGCGCGGGAGAAAAAATATGAAACGCATGTTATTCAATGCGACGCAGCCGGAAGAACTCCGCGTCGCCATTGTTGATGGTCAAAAACTCGTTGACCTCGACATTGAAACCGCCGGTAAAGAGCAACGCAAGAGCAATATCTACAAAGCCATCATCACCCGCATTGAGCCTAGTCTCGAAGCCTGCTTCGTCGAATACGGCGGTACCCGCCACGGATTCCTCCCCTTCAAAGAAGTCTCGCCGATGTATTACCAATCCGGCGCAGGCAACCGTCCCTCTGTCAAGGAAGCGCTAAGAGAAGGCCAGGAGCTGCTGGTGCAAGTGGAGAAAGACGAGCGCGGCAACAAGGGCGCGGCGCTGACCACTTTCATCAGTCTGGCCGGACGTTACATCGTGCTGATGCCGAACAACCCGAATGGCGGCGGTGTATCGCGCCGCATCGAAGGCGAAGACCGCAACGAGTTGCGCGACGTGCTGGCGCAATTGGAAGTGCCGCAAGGCATGAGCATCATCGCACGCACCGCCGGCATCGGCCGCAATGTGGAAGAATTGCAGTGGGACTTGAACTACCTCAAGCAACTGTGGGATGCCATCGAGGGTGCAGCCAAAACTGAAAAAGCGCCATCACTGATCTATCTGGAGAGTAGTCTGGTGGTTCGCGCCATCCGCGATTACTTCAACCCCGAAATCGGCGAGATACTGATCGACACCGACGACATCTTCTATCAAGCGCAAGCCTTCATGAGTACGGTGATGCCGGATCATGTGGATCGCATCAAGCGTTATCACGACGATGTGCCGCTATTTTCGCGCTTCCAGATCGAACACCAGATCGAATCGGCACATGCGCGCCAGGTGAATTTGCCTTCCGGCGGCGCGATTGTCATCGACCACACCGAAGCGCTCACCGCCATCGACATCAACTCCGCGCGTTCCACACGCGGCGGCGACATCGAAACCACGGCCTACAACACCAATCTGGAAGCGGCTGACGAGATCGCCCGCCAGTTGCGCTTGCGCGACTTGGGCGGACTCGTTGTCATCGACTTCATCGACATGGAGTCGGCCAAGAACCAGCGCGAAGTGGAAAACCGTTTGCGCGATGCGCTGCACTTCGACCGCGCCCGCATCCAGACCGCGAAGATTTCACGCTTCGGCTTGCTGGAACTGTCGCGTCAGCGTCTGGCGCCCAGTCTGGAAGAAAGCAACCACACCACTTGCCCGCGTTGTAACGGCATCGGCCATATCCGTGGCACTGAATCTTCGGCGCTGAACATCCTGCGCATCATTCAGGAAGAAGCCATGAAGGACAGCAGCGCCGCCATCCATGCGCAAGTACCGGTGGATGTCGCCACTTTCCTGCTCAACGAAAAGCGCGGCGACATCAACCGCATCGAAGCGCGCTTCAAAATCGGCGTAACGCTGATTCCAAATCCACACATGGAAACGCCGCATTACAGCGTCACCCGTCTGCGTCAGGACGATATCACCGCCGACCATCTGCAAGCCAGCTACAAACTGGTGGAAAAGCCGGAAGAGACCAAGACCGTGACTGGCGCTGCTGCACAGGAAGCCAAAGCACAACGTCCGCAAGCTGCCGTGCGCAGCATTACGCCGGCACAGCCTGCACCCAAGCACGAAGTGAAACTCGAGAAAAAGACTTCGTTGCTCGACAGCATATTCGGCTGGTTCAAGTCTTTGGGCGAAGCAAGCGAACCGGCGAAACCTGCTGCACCGGCCAAGAGCGGACGCAATCCGCGCCGTGACCGCAACGAACGGAGCGAACGCAGCGAAGGTGCAAGCAAGCAACGGCGTGAACGCGGCGAAGCAGGCACCAAACCGCGCCGCGAACGCGACGACGCAGCAGGCGCCGAGAATGCCGGCAAGGAGCAAGCAACGGAACGCGCCGAGCGTCCACAGCAACCGCGTCCGCCACGTCCGCCGCGTCCGCCTAAAAATGAGACTACGCCAGTGCTGGAAACACCAAAGCCCGTCGTCGCCGGAGAGCAGGAAGAGGGAGTCAACGGCAACCGCGAAGGTGGTCGCAAACGCGGTCGTCGCGGCGGTCGTCGTGAACGTGAACGTCGTGAACTACCGGCAACGCCAGTATTTGTTGAAAACCAGACTGCCGAGGAGATGGCTGCCAACGAGGTGACGACTCAAGCCGTGGAAGCTGCGCGTCCGGTAGCAGCACCCGCCGCCAAGATCGTGAAACCAAGCGAATACATCGCTTATCCAGATTCGATGAAGCGTCTCACGCCAACTGAAGTGGTGTGCTATCCGGAACAAATGGCCCCGGCAGTTCAAGCCGCGCCAGTGGCGCCAGTGGTTGAAGTTGAGCCGGTTGCATTAGCAGCGCCTGTAGTTCAAGCGCCTGCCCCTGTCGCTGCTCCAGTCGATTTAAACAGCGCGGGCTTGACCATGATCGAGACCGATCCGAACAAGTCTGCCAGCATCGTCGTTGTCGCTCCGGTGAGTCGTGAACAGGCACCGCGTCGCCGCCAACGTCAGCACGAAATCTACACCATCGAAAACAGCGAGCCGCTACAACAGGTGGAAACGCAATCGAAGAACTAATCGTTTTCGAGTTGAGGTGAACATGATAAAAAGCGCACGATGTTTCGTGCGCTTTTTTCTTTGGAGAATCGTAATGCTGCGCAAATTCGTCCTAATCCTGTCTGTCGTCTCGCTTCCGGCATTTGCACTCGGCCCTGATCCTCATCAGGATTGGCGCTCTGCCGATACCGAACACTTTCGTATCAACTATCTCGCCAGCCAGCGCGCCCAAGCCGAACGTACTGCGCAGCTTGCCGAAAACGCCTACGCGCGGCTGACCAAACAATTGCACTGGAAGCCGCAGGGCAAGACCGAGGTCATCCTGCTGGATGCTTTCGATATTTCCAACGGCTATTCCACCCCGCTGCCCTTCAACACCACCGCGCTATATCTTGTGCCGCCCGACGAAGGCGAATTGCTGGACAACAGCAACTGGATGGAAATGCTCAGCACGCACGAACTGACGCATACCGTGCATCTGGACAAGGCATCCGGCATACCTGAATCGTTACGTCATATTATCGGGCGCGACCTTTTTTTATTTCCCAATCTGATTGAGCCGGGATGGGCGATTGAAGGTATCGCCACCTTCAATGAAAGCAATCCTGACAAAGGCCAAGGCCGTTTGCACGGGCCAACGTTTGAAGCATTAATGCGCATCGAAAGGAAACACGATTTCATATCGCTCGCGGAACTCAACGCCAACGGACGCGCGCTACCCACGTCCAAGCAATATCTTTACGGCGCCTATTTTTACGACTTTCTGACGCGAAAATACGGCAGCGATGCGGCATACCAATACATCCGCAATTACAGCGACAACCTTGTGCCGCGCGTGCAATCTAACCCTGAAGCACTCACCGGAAAATCGCTGGACGTGCTGTGGGATGACTATCTCGCCGACCTGAAACAGCAAGTGGATGAACGCGCCGCACCCATTCAGGCAACGCCGCGCGCAGACGGCACAACGCTGCTCGCGGCACAGTTCAACATCAGCTCGCTGGCACAAACGGATGACGGCGTGCTGGCGGTGGTGAACGACGGTTTGCTGCAAACCAAACTGCTGCATATTTCGCCGCAAGGAGCGACCAAACAACTCGCCGTACTGCAAGCTAATGCCCGCATCGACCGGCGCACCGACGGCACGCTGCTGATCGCCCAGCCCGACATCTGTGACAACTACAATTATTACTACGACCTTTATCTGTGGAACGAGCGTGATGGCAGCAAACGAGTTACCCATTGCCAGCGCTATCGGCGAGCAGTGTGGGCTGGACAGCAAATCGCCGCACTCAAATTCGAGGGCGGGCTCGCCAGTCTGAACATCCTGCAATTGCAAGGTAAAAGCGCACAGAAAGTTCGCACGCTATACAAAGCAGCGGACGGCATCGAAGCCGTTGATCTGGCCGCCAGTGCGGACGGCTCGCGCGTGGCGCTGATCCTCAAGCAAAGCGGTGCGTGGCAGGTGCAGGAATTCGACAGCGCGACAGGAAATTCGCACGTGCTGTTCGACTACAACGCACCGCTGTATGGTCTGCGTTATACGCGAGACGGGCATAGTCTGGAATTCATCGCGGCGCACGACAATGTTTATAACCTGTGGCGCTATACCATCGGCTCCGGTGAACTCACGCGCCTGAGCAACAGCTACACCAGCGTCACCTTGCACAGCGGTGTGGCCAGCGACGGCTCGGTAGTGCTCGGCGTGATGGCGGCAGGCGGCACGGAATTGCGCCGCATGAGCAATGTCGCCGTGCAGCAAAAACTTCCACTGACGGCAAGCAACACGCCGCTACAGCCTACCCCCGCTGCCGCTACTACAAATGCGCCGCTCGGCTCGGCAGAAAGCTACAGCGCCTTGCGCTCGATCTACCCGCGCACCTGGTTTCCATTGTCGTATATCGATCGCGGCTTGCATGCTTATGGCATCTCCACTTATGGCAGCGATGCAATGGGCTGGCACAACTACGCGCTCAATGCGATGTGGGAAACCACCCAAGGCGAAATGATGGGCAACTTAAGCTACAACTACCTTAACCAGCATTTCTTCAGCATCACGCGCAACCTGTGGGCACGACAATGGACAGGAAGTAGCGGCAACGAGACCGTCACCATCTACGACCGCACTACCGATGCGCAGTGGGTGTCGATGTTGCCTTGGCTGCAAAGCGAGCGACGCATTTATCTGGGCATAGGAGCTGCCCAGCGCAGCATCGACCGCGTGTACGTCGCCGGAGTCACCACCCGTCCACAGCTGGAGCGCGTTGCGGCGACCTTCGTGAAATACGATACGCGCGAGTCGAATTGGTATGCGACGGACTACAACCGTGGAGCAGTCAGCAGTTTGCTGTATGAAACATACCAGCCGCTCAACAGCTATTACGAGGGACATATCGTGCGTTTCGATGCGCAGGGCTTGTGGCCATTCGGCAATAACGTGCTGAGTGCGCGCTGGACCGAAGTACGCGCAGCGGGCAGCACCGCTCCGTTCCAGCTAGGTGGCGCATTCGAGCAAGGTCTGACGCAAGTTCCCTCCATCAACCAGCGCGAATTGCCGTTGCGCGGCTATACGGGCAGCGAATGGCAATTGTTGGGACAGAGCACGCGCACCCTGAGCGTCGAATTATCAACGCCCATCGCCGACATCGACCGCCACGCCATGGCTCCTCCCATCGGCATTGACCGCCTCTCCGCCAACGTATTCATGGATGCAGGCAGCGTGTGGAATGCGGGCACATCGCCCTCCCCTTTGTATCGCGGAATCGGTGCCGAATTACACGCAGAAATCAAACTCGCATACCAGCTTACGTTGCCGATTCGGTTAGGCATCGCACGCGGACTGGATTTGAACAGCGGAGACAAGATTTATCTGCAAATGGGAATGCCGTTCTAACGTTTCGAACCAAACGATCAAGGACATCGCTGTCATGACCAACCCGCAATATTCAGAAGCCGAAGCGCTATTTTTCCTGGGCACGCGCTGCATGGAACAAGGCGATGCGGGAGCCGCCGAAACCTGTTTCAGACAGGCCGTGCAGCTTGCGCCGGATTTCGCGGAAGCTTATGCCAATCTGGGTTTGCTGCTGGACAGAAAGCGCGATGCACAAGCGGCGGAAATTTACTACCGGCGCTCCATACAACTCAACCCTGGATACGCGCAAACGCATTTGAATCTGGGCGTTCTACTGGCGAACCAGAAGCGCTTTGATGAAGCAGAAGCCACCTATCAACAGGCGCTTGCGCTAAGTCCAGAATCTCCCGCCGGCTGGTCGAATCTGGGCGTGCTGTATGCCTGCATGAAACGCGAAGCGGAAGCAGCGCAATGCTATCGCACCGCGATGGAGCTCGATCCGCAGTATGGCAAAGCACGTTTCAATCTAAGTTATCTGCTGCTGCGTCAGGGACGCTTCGAGGAAGGCTGGTCTTGTCTGGAAGCGCGCGACTGGTATGCCGCGCTGGGTTCGCGTCTTGAGTTTCCGCGCTGGCAGGGCGAAGCGCTTACTGGAAAATCCATGCTCCTATGCTATGAAGCCGGTCACGGCGACGTGATTCAGTTCTGTCGCTATGCGGCGGTGTTGAAGGCGCAGGGTGCAGCGTCGATCACCCTGATCTGCCATCCCGCTTTGCAAACCTTGCTCGCGCAACTGGAGAGTGTGGACAAGGTGATCGCCTACGATCAGCCGATTCCCACCACGGGCTGGGATTTCTGGTCGCCGCTGCTCAGTATTCCCTACCACTGCCAAACGCGACTCGACACCATCCCGGCGCAGCTGCCCTATCTGCATGCACCTGCAGAGCGTATCGAGAAATGGGCCGAGCTGCTGTCGTCTGCTGGACTGCGCGTTGGTCTGGTGTGGAAGGGCAGCACGCAATTCGAGAATGATGCAGACCGCTCCCTGCCGTCGCTGGATGTGCTGGCACCATTGGGCACAGTGGCGGGTGTGCATTTCATCAGCCTGCAAAAAGGCGCGGGCGAAGACGAAGCGCTGCATCCGCCGGTTGGCTTGCTACTTACTCACCTCGGTGCGCAGTTAACCGACTTCGCCGACACGGCTGCCGTCATCAGCAACCTTGATCTGGTGATTTGCGTGGATACGGCGGTGGCGCATCTGGCCGGGGCGTTGGGTAAACCCTGCTGGGTGATGTTGCCGGAATACAAGCCCGACTGGCGCTGGCTGACCGAGCGCACAGACTCACCATGGTATCCGGGCGTTATGCGGCTTTTCCGGCAAACTGTGATGGGCGACTGGAGTCCGGTGGTGACTGAACTGGTTGCCGCGCTGGAAAAGTGGCAACGCTAGAAAGCGATCATTCCGCCAACGTCGGATACAACCTGACCGCAACGAATAGCAGTAGGCCAAACACGGCGAACATGACCGCAAAATCCACGTAGTAACCGTGCACGCTTTGCCCTCCGTTAATCATCAGTCCGCGCAGCGCATCGATCAGGTAAGTAAGCGGGTTCACCTGCGCGACAATGCGCAACCAGCCCGGCATGATTTCCAGCGGATAGATCGCGTTGCTGGCAAAAAACATGGGCATGGTCAGCAGTTGGCCAATGCCCATGAAGCGTTCGCGCGTTTTGACTATGCACGCGATGACCAGCGAGAAGGTGGCGAAGATGCCTGAACCCAGCATCACGCTGAATAACACCGCAACGATAGACAACGCATCCTGTTTCAGCGAAACGTTCATCACGAAAGCGATCAGGTAGATGACCGCTGCCTGCAAGAGGCCGCGAAATCCGGCAGCAAGTGCTTTACCGAACACCAGCGAAATGCGCCGTGCGGGACTCGCCAGCAATTTGTGCACCACGCCCAGGTCGCGTTCCCAGATGATGCCGATACCGTAAAAGATCGCGCTGAACAGCACGCTCTGCGCGAGGATGCCCGGCGTGATGAATTCTAGGTAGCTCAACTGCCCGGTTTGAATGCCGCGCACCTGCGCCAGCACCTGACCGAATACCACCAGCCATAACACCGGCTGCACCGCACGCGAAATTATTTCGGTCGGATCGCGCATGAGCTTGATCAGTTCCACTTCTACAATCGCTGCACTTTCCCGCAAGAATCGTTTCATGTATCCCTCGTTCAGCCCAGACGGTGAGCGGTTCGGCGCGTCCGCGCGACCTCACGGAATGTCCCGCTCTCCTGTATCGAACCGCCCGCATAATGTGCGAACACATCGTCCATGCTCGCATCGTCTCCCAACCCGGCGCGCAATTCGGCAGGTTTTCCAACAACGCTAACCCTGCCCCTGTGCAGAATCGCCAACCTGTCACACAACTCTTCAGCTTCTTCCATGTCGTGTGTGGTGATGAGTACCGTCATGCCGTAGTCGCGCCGCAGATCCAGCAAACGATCCCACACCAAATGGCGCGCCACCGGATCCAGCCCGATAGTCGGCTCGTCCAGAAACAGGATGGCGGGACGGTGCAACATGGCCTGTGCCAGTTCCAGTCTACGTATCATGCCGCCGGAATAAGTGCGTACCAAATTGTGCGACGAATCCTCCAACCCCATGAATGCCAGCGCATTGGCTATACGCTGTTCCCGCTCAGCCTTGTCCAAACCATAAAGCTTGGCCGACAAGCGTAGATTTTCGTAGCCCGTCAGCGCACCGTCGGCAGACAACAGTTGTGACACATAGCCGATGCTACGCCTGACTGCGCCTTGAAATTTGATGACGTCGAAGCCGCCGACTTCGGCGGTGCCGGAGGTTGGCGGCAGCAGAGTGGTAAGCATCTTGATGACGGTGCTTTTCCCCGCACCGTTGGCGCCGAGCAAGCCGAAGATTTCCCCGTATGCGACCTGCAATTTGACGTGATCAACTGCGATTAAATTACCGAATTGGCGTGTCAGCTCAGAGGTGTTGATGGCAAAACTGTCATGCTTGGTAGTGTTCATATTCGCGATGCGCTGCAAGTGCGGAGTGGCAGTATTTGACATCCACCCTCACCTCAGCCTGCGGCTGCCGCTTGCGCGCAAAGGTAAGGGATTCCTCCGGCGAGACGCTCATGTCCGAGCGCGAGAATGTTCCTTGCGGCATTGACGTCGCGATCATGAACGGCACCGCATTCATGACAAGTCCATTCTCTTATTCCAAGACCTACTCTACCTTTCGGACTGCTATCGCTGATTGAGCGACAGCACGAACAAGTCTGGGTGGTGTTTCTTTCGTTTACGACTTCAAACACAACTGATCGCGCTATCGCTTTGTACTCCAGTTGTGTCTTGAGCATGCCCCAGCCGGTATCCAATACCGACTTGGCCATACGTGTTTTTACCAGCTTCCTGCTACTCACATCGCCCACGAAGATGGCGCCGTAGTTCTCAGCCATCGTGGTCGTGAACTTGTGCAGCGCATCCTGGCGAGAATTCTTGATCCGGGCGTGAATGGTTTTGATGAGGTGGGTCTTGTTCGCGCGCTGGGCCTTGGCCATCCGCTCAGCAAATTCATCGGTTATGCGACGACGATCCAGCTTCTCTCCGTCCGAACAAGTGGCAACCGTTTTGAGGCCGAGATCGATGCCGACGGCAGCCAGGCCTTCGCCGGGCTTTGTTTCGACCTTCACTGTGGTGTTGAAGTACCACCGGCCCCGGGCATCCTGCGAGAATGATCCGGTGCCCAGTTCATACTTCGAGAGGTCGTAGCTGTCCCAGATACCGAAGACTTCACCACAGAAGCGGATCTGGCCATTCACCAGTTTCACGCCGGCCGCTTTGAAGGGAATCCAGCCCAACGCCCGCTTTGAGCCGCTGGAACAGCGCCATTGCAGTTTGTTTTTCTTGAACTGGCGGCGGGACTTGGCGTGCTGGGCAATGACGGACTGTACCGTGGCAGCGCCGATAGTCAGACCGCGTTCTGCCCGAATGCCTCTGAGCTCTTTGTTCAGATCAAACTCGGAGGTGTTGCAGTTCATGTAACCGACGCCAGGAATTGGCACCCAGGCGTAGTTGGCGGTCAATTCATTCGCTGCGTTAAACACTTGATTCACTTCGAAAGCCCACTGCGACAGTTGCTTCGCATGCTTGTCTTTGACGCGAGTTCGGAGGGTTTTGGTGTGAAGTGCCATTGCGTTATTATAACAGAACGATCGTTCTGTAATAAAGTTAGGCCATTCGTTAAATAACAAAGACGGGACGCCTGCGGCATCCGCGCTATCCTTCTCAGCCCTGAAGGGCAGAGTTTTTCGCGCAAATCTGATAAAATTATTTCCAGCTAGGAGTAAATGCGTGTAAAGATTCAATTGAGCCACGTTTATCATCCCAATTTTAAAATTGCACCCTGAAATAACTGACCGATGAGACACTTCATCGATATGCATTCAGTCATCCTGTCTGTGCCACACTATCTATGAAGTAATTCAAAATTAGACGATCATTCTGTTTAATGTCATTAAACTCAATACCGATTTTGAAGCCTTCTCCATCTTCCTTATGATGAACATTTCTGATGGTTGCCGGAACATTCATTTTTTCAGAATTTCCATCAAGTTCAACAAATAATTCAGTTTGTACATGATCCCCTATTGTCCCTATCTGCTCTGAAGAATCCACCATAGCTCCGAAAACACTTACATCATGCAACATGGCTGATATAACGGTATTGTTTGATCGTGAAACATTTACTGGCAAAGCCACATCAACGCGCAATGCTTTACGAACAATCCGGCTCTCCATATTGTGTGGCCAAGAAAACATGATAAAGGAGAATGGGGTAGTGTATCCACAGATTACTTCGGTAGTAAATGCATAGGCGAATTTGCCATTGAATCCGCGAATAACGAATTTCTCCCCTTTAAGTATCCACATTCCCTCTCCATATTTGAATGGCAAGGTTGTCAATAAGCAATTGCCTTTGATAAACCCTATAAACTTCACCCAGTGATGCACTAGCGAAGTATCAGCAACGACTTGGATTTGCATAGTATCGCCGGGATAGAGCTTGAGAGATTCGAAATTAGTCCCTGCAGTCTGGTTATCTATACCTGTATTTATACCTGTATTTATATCTGTATTTATATCTGTATTTATATCTGTATTTATATCTGTATTTATATCTGTATTTGTCATGGTATCCCAACCGAACGTTGATACGTGCTTGCTCAAACCACTTTCACCTGCATCAATTCCTTACCATCCGGATCAGTCAGATGCACCGCACAGGCAATGCAAGGATCGAAGCTGTGGATGGTGCGCAGAATTTCGATCGGCTGTTTCACATCGTAAAGTTGGTGACCTTTCAGCGCTGCTTCATATGGCCCCTGATTGCCCGCCGCATCGCGCGGTCCGGCGTTCCAGGTGCTGGGCACGATGGCCTGGTAGTTGGAAATTTTCTGATCGTCGATAACGATCCAGTGTGACAACCCTCCGCGCGGTGCTTCCATCACGCCCACGCCTTGCGCATGGCTTGGCCAGGTCGATGGTTCCCATTTCGTTTCATTGAATGTCTTCACATCGCCTGCCTTGATGTTGGCGACCAGCTGGTCGTACCAGCCCTGCATCGAGTCGGCGACGATCTTGGTTTCCAGCGTGCGCGCGGCGGTGCGTCCCAGTGTCGAATACAGTGCCTGTACCGGCAAGTCAAGTTTATTCAGCGTCATACCGACCAGTTCCTTGGTCTGTTCATGCCCGCTGGCATACAGCATCAGCACGCGCGCCAGCGACCCGACTTCGACCGGCCTGCCCTTCCAGCGCGGCGACTTCATCCAGGAATAATCCTTGTCCACATCCAGATGGTCGTAGGGCGGTTTCGGCCCGGTGTAGTCGAGCTTGGTTTCGCCCTTGTACGGATGCAGCCCCTGCGCCTTGCCCACGGAATAGTCGTACCACGCGTGACTGACGAATTCCTGGATTTCGCTTTCCGCATTGAGGTCGATCGGATGAATTTTGCTCAGGTCACGATCCAGAATCACGCCGGAGGGAATCATGTAGGAAGACGGATCGGACATACCCTTGGCCGGAAATTCGCCGAAGGTGAGGAAATTGCCCACGCCCTCGCCCTGCTTCGCCCAGTCCTTGTAGAACCCGGCAATCGCCAGCGTGTCCGGCACATACACTTGATCGACGAATTCGCGCATCTGGTTGATGGCGTTCTGCACGATCTGCAGTCCAACCACGTTAAGCGCTGTTGCGGAATCGCCGCCACGAAAATGCGGGCCGTTGCCCTGCCCCGGATGGTTAGGGTCGATACTGATCGCACACGGCACACCGCCCACCAGGAACATCGGGTGCGGATTCTTGCCGCCGAACACGGCATGCAATTTCACCACGTCGCGCTGCCACGCCAGCGCCTCCAGATAATGCGCCACCGCCATCAGGTTGGCTTCCGGCGGCAGCTTGTAGGCCGGGTGCCCCCAATAGCCGTTGGCGAAGATGCCCAACTGGCCTGCCTCGACAAAGCCTTTGAGTTTTTTCTGCACGTCGCTGAAATAGCCCGGTGACGATTTGGCATAACCGGAAATGCTTTGCGCCAATGCCGAAGTCGCCTTGGGATCGGCCTTCAGCGCCGACACCACATCCACCCAGTCCAACGCGTGCAAATGATAGAAGTGCATCACGTGATCGTGGATGTATTGCGCACCTATCATCAGGTTGCGAATCAATTCCGCGTTGTGCGGCACTTCGATCTTCAGTGCGTTCTCCACCGAGCGCACCGAGGCGATACCGTGCACCAGCGTGCACACGCCGCAAATGCGCTGCGCAAAGGCCCAAGCATCGCGCGGGTCGCGTCCGCGCAGGATGAGCTCGATGCCGCGCACCATGGTTCCGGCGGATGAAGCGCGCGTGATGAAGCCTTCGGCATCGGTCTCCGCTTCGATGCGCAAGTGGCCTTCGATGCGAGTGACCGGGTCAACTACGATGGTTTGCGTCATGTCATATTCCTCAAACGTTCAGATATTCCGCCAGAATGCGGTATTGCGCAGCGGCCTCGGCATTGTCGGTGCCGCGACCGGCGGCGATGCTCTCGCAGGTGCGCGCCATGCGCGCGTGCATCGCGGCCTCCCACGCCGGACTGTCGCCCGCCTTGAGACAGGACAGCGCCGCTTGCGCCACGAAGTGGCCGGCCTGGCTGTTCCAGTCGCACTCGTGTCCGCACTGGGTAAAGCTGTCCACGCTGGCTTTATTGACCGACTGGAATGCGGCAAGGAGTTCGTCTTCGGTGATGTCGTTGCGCTTGCCCACATTGATTGCACTCTTCACTCTGCCATCCTGGCTCAGCGCCAGCACGTTCTCTGCAAAACGCGCCGCGACCACACGCTGTCCGGCTCTGGATAACTCGCCCAAGGCCACCTTGAAATCGTTGTCGTTTTTGATGGTCATCTTGCCTCCTTTTCTTGCGTCAGATGCGCGGCAATCATCTCGGTCAGCCCCACCACCGGGATATTCATGTGGTAGTGCTCCAACCCTTCCTCCAGCACGATGCGGCAATTGGCGCAGGCGGTGACCAATGTCTTCGCGCCGGTCTCTTCCAATTGTGTTTTCTTGATCTTGAACGCCTGCAAGCGCAACGGCTCCGCTTCTTCGATGGCGCTCACTCCGCCACCGCCTCCGCAGCACCAGTTCATCTTGCCGTGGTCGGCGCTTTCCACATAATTCTTCGCCACCAGCTTCAGCAGATTGCGCGGTTGTTCGAGCACGCCGCCGCGCCGCACCAACTGGCACGGATCATGGAAAGTCAAACGTGCCTCCTCGAAACCCGTCGTCTTCAGCAGTCCCGCGCTGCGGAACCCGTCCAGCACTTCCAGGATGTGCAGCACCTCGAAGGTATAGGGACGACCAATCAGGTTGGGGCCTTCCCATCGCAATGCGGTGAAGGCGTGGCCGCACTCCGGGCTGATCACCGTTTTGACCTTAAGTTTTTCCGCGCCATCGACGATGCGCTGCACCAGCACTCGCGCAATGTCGGAAGCGCCGATCTGGATGCCGCTGTTGGTGGCCTCAAACGCTTCCGAACACAGCGTCCAGCTCTTGCCAGCCTGCTTCATGATCTTGGCGACTGCGCCCAGATATTCCGGGAAGTTGATGATCTCCATCGAAGACATCAGCACCATGTATTCCGCACCCATCACGTCCAGCGGAATCTCGATGCCGGTATCTGCCTGCACATGCTTCATCTGCGCTTTCACCGCAGGCAGACGCACACCCATCGGACTGCCGATCTCCACCGAACGCGTGCTCGCACCGACCAGCCCCGCCGGTGCATGACCGGAAGCGGCCATGCCTTCGCGCATCTTGCGGATCATGTAGGTCATGTCGTTACCTACCGGACACACCATGGCACAACGTGCGCACATCGTGCAACTGTCGTAAACCAGCGGCTCCCATTCGGCCAGCTCGGCATCTGTCACCGGCTTGCTCAAACCGAGCATCTTTCCCAGCTTGCCCAGCAGCGTGTATTCCTGCTGCCACACGCGGCGCAACGGTTCCAGTTTGTGGATCGGCGTGTACTTGGGATCGCCGGTTGTGGTGTAGAACAGACACGCTTCAGCGCACAGTCCGCAATGCACACAGCTGGAGAAGAAACTGGCGATGGGCGCGTCAATGACTTCCTTGAAGGAGTTGATACCTTTGCTCAGAGATGCAGTCACGAGGCCACCCCCTTTCTTCCAAAGATGTCACCGTTATACCAACGCGAAATAAACAACGAGAAAGTGTGGAAAAGTTTGGTGAACGGCAGCACCACCAGCAACAACTCCACCGAGAACAGATGCAGCGCCAACATCAGCGTGTATTCAAACAACAGGTGGTGGTATGCCATGTAGCCGGTGAGCAACGGCAGCAGCGTCACCGCCCACGCCAGATAATCGCCGAAGCCGGACAACAAACGTTTCACCGGACTATTCAGGCGGTGCGCCAGCAACACACCCAAGGCCACCATCGCCGCGACCACCGAGGCATCCACCAGCGGCGTGGGCAAATTAGGCCAGCTCAAACCGGTCATGCTGCGGAAGAATGCAATGTGCGCCGCAAGAAAGAAGATGGCCAGAAACAGCCCGGCGTGGAACACATAGCCGCTGATGTACGACACCGCATGGTGCTTCATCATGCCTTGCGCAGGCAGCGAGCGCGTGAACATCGTGCGCCAGCCGCTGCCAGGAGAATTGCTGCGCGGCTTGGCAAAATCAGGCTTGCGCCCGAGGCTGAAAATTTCAAACAAGCGCAACACGACTCCGGCGACGAACACCATCAGCGCCCAGTTCAATGCGCTGCCGCGCGCAAAGGTTAGAAGGTCGAGATGGGTCATTTCTCCTCCCGCGTCAGTTCCTGCACCGTCACTTTTTCATGCGCCGCTTTCGCCGCTGCCTTGGTGGAGCGGTTGTGCCAAGTGATCGCCACGCCCGCTGCCGCGCCGACTGCCGCCGCCGCGCCCAACATGGAGGGAGTCATCGACACCGGCATCGACAGCGCTTTGTAGAACGATCCCGCATCCCAGAAATTCGGCTCGGAACAGCCGATGCAGCCGTGGCCGGATTGGATGGGGAAGCTGGTGCCGTCGTTCCACTTCGTGGTGGCGCAGGCGTTGTAGGTCACCGGGCCTTTGCAGCCGAGCTTGAACAGACACCAGCCATTGCGCGCCGCTTCATCGTCGAAGCTCTGCGCGAACTTGCCCTGGTCGTAGAACGGGCGGCGGTAGCAGCGGTCGTGGATGGTGTCGCCGTAAAAAGATTTCGGCCGACCCAGACTATCCAGTTCCGGGATGCTGCCGAAGGTCAGGAAATACGCCAGCACGCCGGTCATCACGACCGGGATCGGCGGGCAACCGGGCACGTTGATGATGGGCTTGTCCTTGACGATGTCGCTCACCGCCACCGCGCCGGTCGGGTTCGGATCGGCCTTGGGGATGCCGCCGAAAGCCGCGCAAGTCCCCACCGCCACAATCGCCGCCGCTCCCTTCGCGGTTTCCACCAGCATGTCGTGATTGCTGATGCCGGCGATGCAGGAGAAGCCGGGATTGCCCAGCGGGATAGAGCCATCCACGATCAATAAATATTTGCCGTCGTTGTCCTTCATCGCCTGCATGCGCGCCTGTTCGGCGGCCTCGCCCGAAGCGGCTTGCAGCGTGTGGTGGTAATCGAGCGAGATCAGATCGAAGATCAGATTTTCCAGCGTCGGCGAATGCGAACGCGTGATGGATTCAGTGCAGCCGGTGCATTCCTGGAACGACAACCAGATCACCGATTGCCGTCGCGCCTTGCTGATCGCCGCCGCCATCACCTCCGCCATCGCGGGCGGCAACGCCAGCATCGCCGTCATCGCAGTACAGAACTTGAGAAATTCGCGGCGGGTGACCCCGCGCTGTAGCAGACCTTCACCTACTGTTCCGGGTATGACTTCCGGGTGCGGCGTTTTCTTCATGATGACTCCCTGTGTTGGGTGAACCATGGAATGCGGGTGCATTCTGCGCGGACGAACTTGCTTGGTCAAATTATCTACTGAATCCTTTGTTGATAAATTTCAAAACAACACCTCGTGTAGATGGCCGTCAATAGGCGATCTGCATCAGTCGATGCATGGAGAATGGTGTGGTTATTGGCTTGCGAGCGAGAGGGTGATGGGCGACTGCTGCTCGACGGAGGTGAGGGTGCTGGTGCCGTTGGGGGCGAGGGTGGAGGAGATTTTCCAGTACATCCCCTTCGGGGCGCAATATTCCTGTATCCAGTTATCGCCGACAGGGCCGCTCACCGCATGGAAGTAATATTTCACCGTGACTTTGACGCTGCCGAAATCCACCAGGATGGTGGCGCTGTCCTTGCCGACGTAGCCTGCTTCGGGGAGGTAGACATATAGTTGATTGGCCGCAACAAAATCACCTTCGCCAAATCTGTTTCCATCCGCTTCGGTAATTAAGCGCAATACACCATGCTTGGGCTGTTGCAGGATGGTGGTGGCCGGGCTGGTGACGGTCCGGTTTTCGTGCATCTCAAAGTAAGACTGTGATGAGTAAATTGGAGCAAGCCCATTTTCACCTGAGTAGTTTTGATTTGGCGCTGTGGCACAGATACCGATGGTGCGTACTGTCGTCGCATTTCCTGCTTGCGCCTGATTCGCCTGGGCGATCATCACCGGCACATTCTGCGGCGGGACGTTGGGCATAGCGGGAACAGCCATAGCCTTGGTTGATTGACCTCCCGCCAAACCCGCCTTGCTGTAATCCACCGCCGCCGCTTGCGCCACGCTTCCCATCACACTCAACAGCAATGCCACCCAGCCGATATACGCTCTCATACCACCCCCTGAAAAATTGAATTGAACATCACCCCAACCAGCCACACCGCTGCCGTCAATAGGAGATGCGGCCTAACGCTGGTACCCAGTTCCAATCATCTAACAGCCAAAGCGCGTACGATCATCTGCTGGACTTCCATTGTGGCGTGTAGCGGGATTAGTTCAACCTCCGGGTGCGAAGAAGCGAATACCCGAAAAATTTCGTCCGCAAATGCCTGTCCGATTTCTTCCACTCCAGCGAAGTCCAGAACGACCGTTTTGAATTTCTCGAAACGGGATACCAGGCGCTTCGCCTGTGAGCGCGAAACAAGCTTTTCGCCCTCATGGCGCGCCAATCGAACCGGTACGATTGTTTTACTGAATGTAAATTCGTCCGGCTCGGTGAATTGCATATAGACAGAATTCAAGGTGCGCTGGCTATCGTTGGCCTGCTTCAATATGACGCGCGTTCCCGGTATATCTTCTTCGCCATCAATCAACCAGTCTTGCTGTTCAGCGTTATGCGAAAAATGCAAGTTGCGCGACATTATTCTGAACGAATCAAAAACTCGTGAAGTAAAAAAAATGCCCTCGCCTGAATGGTTTGCCGGGTCTGTTGTAAATTTGCCTTTGGCCAGTTCAAGGATGGCTTCTCTTGGGTAGTACAATTTCCCCAGCCGCTGGATGTGATGAAAAATTCCTTCACCGTCATCGTTTATCCAAATCTCAACATCCAGCGCCGTGCGAGAAAAATGGACATCCAGCACCGCCCCGCCGGAGTGATCAATTGCGTTGTTTATCATCTCCGTTACTCCGTAATGCCACATGTCGCGCAGATTTACCGACAAGTCGGACACAAGCGGCGCAATACTTTCCCGCCAGACAACGTCCTCGCTTAATCCCGCCAAATTGAAACGCCATGATTGTTCAATTATCGGAGCAAGCCATGTGATTTTTGCATTCCCTGCGCCGGAAGACATAACCATTCCATCGATTTCCAGAGCGTGAAGGTGTCGGCTTGCTGCTTGCTTGGAAATGTCGAAATGCCGTGCCGTTTCTGCCGCAACGTGGCGAGCTTTATTGCGACATAAGCGCAGCATGAAATTTCTGATTTCGGATGTTTTTGCTCTCATAGCTCATCAATCAAAATGAATTGCATCGACAACAATTTTACATCTAATCGACAATATTTAAAATATTGTTCGACAACATACCTTCGAGAAACAAACCCTGAAACTCAAAAAATACAAGATCACCAAAGAATTGCCGGGTTCGAATCAAACCCCTAAATCTGTGCATCTCGAAAACCGCCCGATGATCTCAGATGAGTTACGGCAAACCTCCGGCAGCGCCGCCGCCACTTCTGCTGTCAATGTTTCGCCCCAACCCACCAGCGATGGCTGCACGCCGATCAACGCGCGCTGCGCTGGCCAGTGATCGGTCAACTGCGAGATGGACATGAGATCAAGCAGCCCGACTTCGTGCACGCTGCTCTTGCGGTTGGCGCCGAGGAATTGATCCATCGCTGCGCCTTCGAAGCTGCGCACCGTGCCCGGCACTGCACCCAGTTCGGCGGCGTCGATCACCAGCAGCGCGTCGCATTCGCTGATCGGCACGGCCAGCGTGAACGACAACGTGCCGCCATCGAGGAATTCCATGTCGTCGCGTGCGCCGAATTGCGCTTGCAGTTGCTGCATGGCGACGATGCCCACACCTTCGTCGGTGAGCAGTGTGTTGCCGATGCCGAGCACGAGGATTTTCATCGTGTGGACACCACATCGGGAAAGTACGCATCAAGATTGGTCTCACCCTGCATCGCCGCCGCCAGGCCATCCAGCGCCAGGTTGATCTCGTGCGCACGCTGCGCCGAAATGATTTCGCGCGCCTGCCCCAGTACGGCATACACCCAATCGCCGACAGCGACCTGCTCCAGCAACAACGTGTTCAGCCGCTCGCGCCGGGCGCGCCCTTCGCACCACGCGAACGCGCCATCGACTTCAACCACCTGCATGGGGATACCGAGACACATGACAAATCTCCGGCGAAATTATCGGGTAGAGCAATCAAGCATGCTGCTACTTCAACAGCGGATGGTCCTTGGGCAATTGTTTTGAATACCAGATCGCCAGTTTGTGGCGCATGGTTTTTTCGGCGACTTGGTCTTCCGGCAGGGGCTGGATCACCTTGTCGTGCACCAGCAGGCGGTAGAGGTATAACAGTTTCTCGCTTGCCGAATCGGTCGCTTCAAATTCGACCACGCCGCGCCCTTCCGCATACTTCACCGCGGCGAGCAGCGCTTCCTTGAACAAGGCTGTTTCATTCTTCAGTTTTTTCATCGTCGTTGCCTCACTGCTTCGAACAAACATACCGCTGTCGCTGCGGCAGCGTTCAGCGATTCTATTTTACCCGGCATGGGAATGATGAAGTGCTGCTGCGCCGCATCCTGCAAGGCTGGCGACAGTCCCGCGCCTTCGTTGCCGATGGCGAACGCCAGCTTGCCACGCAGGTTGCAATCGTACAGCGACTTTTCTGCTTGCAGCGATGCCGCCAATAATTTGCCGGTGAATGCGGCGGCGACCTGCAGCAGGTCAGCCGACTCGCTGATGCTCAACGCAAAGTGTCCGCCCATCCCGGCGCGCAACACTTTGGGTGACCACGCATCGGCGCAGCCTTGCGACAGGAACACCGCATCGCAGCCCGCTGCCGCTGCGGAGCGCAAAATAGAACCAAGGTTGCCAGGGTCCTGGATGTCTTCCAGCAGCAAGGCGAAAAAACTATTTGCGGCTTCAATTTTGATTGGCGGAATTTCGACCAGCGCCAATAAACCATTTGGCGTTTTGAGTTCGGAGAGTTGCGCGAACAGCGCGTCGTCGAGTTGCGTTTGCGGCACGTCGGCACTGGCTTCGAGCAGGGAAACAATTTCCTCATCCTGCAATGCCTGTTCATTCAGCAGCAGATGCAGCGGGCGTTGTTTGCTTTCGAGCAAAGCGCGCAGCAGATGCGCACCGTCGAGTAACGTCTGCCCTGCTGCGCTACGCTCGCGTGCGGATGATGAGAGTTTGTGCAGCGACTTGTAGAACGGATTGTCGCGCGAGGTGATGTGTTTGAGGGTCATCAATAAACCTATAACAATTCGTCACACCGGCGAAGGCCGGTGTCCAGTTAATTTAAAGCACCCTTGCGCAGCAAGGACAAAAGTCAAAGGCATGTTGAATTAAATCGCTGGATTCCGGCCTTCGCCGGAATGACGAAATCTGAAGCATCAGACTTCGTCTTGTCCGCTTTGGTCCAGCAAGCTGCCCATCTCTTCCAGCGCTGGCAGTTCATTCAGCGAACGCAGGTTGAGGTCATCCAGCAGTTGCGGGGTGGTGGCGTACAGCGCGGGTTTGCCCGGTGTGTCGCGCGTGCCGATGGCTTCGATCCAGGCGCGCGATTCCAGCGTCTTCAATATTTGCGAGGAGACAGTCACACCGCGAATGTCTTCGATGTCGCCGCGCGTCACCGGCTGGCGATAGGCGATGATAGCCAGTGTCTCCATCACGGCACGCGAGTAGCGCGGCGTTTTTTGCGGATTGAGTTTGTCCAGATGTTCCTGCATTTCGGGACGTGCACGGAAGCGCCAGCCGCTGGCTACACGGTTCAACTCAACGCCGCTATCTGTATACTTTTCCACCAACTGTTGCAGCAATTCTTCGACGAATTTTGTTTCCAGCGGCACTTCACTGAGGCGCTTTAATTCGGCAATGGAAAGCGGTTCCTGTGTAGTGAGCAATGCCGCTTCGAAGATGCGCTTGAGTTGCACGGCATCCACTGCGTGTTCGGCTTCGACCAACTCTGTGCTTGTCGAGTCGGTTGAAACTGCAAGCACGTCTGTCCCTTGGTCAAGCATGTCCTGAGCGCTGGCAAAGGACTCGGGGCGAACGGCCAAAATGTTTTCACTCGGCAGTGATGGCGCGACAGGTTCGGACATAGATATTCCCCAAGGATTCGGTTTGCGTGATCTCTACTAAATTCTCTTTGGCAAGTTCGAGGATGGCGATAAAGGTGACGACCAGCAGCGGAATACCGGCATCCATTTCGAACAAGCTGTCGAACAAGATATAGTCGGTATTGCGCAATTGCCGCAGCACTTTGGTCATCTGTTCGCGCACCGACAATTCTTCGCGGCGTACTTTATGATGCGCGTTCTGCTTGGCGCGGGTGAGCAGTGCCAGCCACGCATGGCGCAGGTCTTCCACCGACACGCTGGGCAGACGTTCCAGCACCGTGCGTTCGATCAGCACCTGCACCAGTTCAAAATCGCGTCCAGCCTGCGGTAGCTCATTCAGCTTCAACGCGGCTGATTTCATCTGCTCGTATTCAAGCAGGCGGCGCATCAACTCGGCGCGCGGGTCTTCATCACTTTCATGTTCATTGGTCTTGGGCGGACGCGGCAACAGCATGCGCGATTTAATCTCGATCAGCACCGCCGCCATCAGCAGATACTCAGCAGCCAGCTCCAGCCGGTGGCGTTGCATCACTTCGATGTAAACCATGTATTGCTTGGTGAGCGCCGCCATCGGAATGTCGAGCACATCGAGGTTATGACGGCGGATCAGGTACAACAACAGATCGAGCGGCCCCTGAAACGATTCCAGCACCACTTCCAGTGCATCCGGCGGGATGTACAGATCGAGCGGCATCTCCAGCAGCGGTTCGCCGTGGATATGCGCCACGGGATTGGAAGCCTGCAGTTGTGCTTCAGCCTCGCTCATTTTCAGCTATATCCCAGCCCCATCGCTTCGCGCACATCGCGCATGGTTTCACCGGCGAGTTTGCGCGCTTTTTCGCAGCCGTCGGCGATGATGTTGCGCACCAGCGACGGATCGTCCAGATAAAGCTGGGCGCGTTCGCGCATCGGTTTCTGTTCTTCCAGCACCGCAGCGATGACCGGCTGCTTGCATTCGATGCAGCCGATGCCCGCGCTACGGCAGCCTTTCTGCACCCATTGTTTGGTGTCTTCGCTGGAATACACCAGATGCAATTGCCACACCGGACATTTGTCGGGATTTCCTGTGTCGGTGCGGCGGATACGCGCAGGATCGGTAGGCATGGTCTTGATCTTTTTGCCGACCTCGACCTCGTCTTCGCGCAGGCTGATGGTGTTGCCGTAGGACTTGGACATCTTCTGTCCGTCCAGTCCAGGCATCTTAGATGCCGCAGTCAGCATGGCTTGCGGTTCGGATAAGATCATTTTGCCGCCGCCTTCAAGGTAACCGAACAAACGCTCGCGGTCGCCCAACGAGAGGCTCTGTTGTTCGTCCAGCAAGGACTTAGCCGACTCCAGCGCTTCGCCGTCGCCCTGTTGCTGAAAGCGTGTGCGCAACTCGATGTAGAGCTTGGCCTTTTTGCCGCCCAGTTTCTTTACCGCCGCTTCGGCTTTTTCTTCAAAGCCCGGCTCGCGCCCGTACATATGGTTGAAGCGCCGCGCCAGTTCGCGTGTGAATTCCAGATGCGGAACCTGGTCCTCACCTACCGGCACTTTGGTGGAACGATAGATCAGGATGTCCGCGCTCATCAGCAGCGGATAGCCGAGAAAGCCGTAGGTGGTGAGGTCCTTGGAAGTCAGCTTCTCTTGCTGATCCTTGTAGGTTGGCACGCGTTCCAGCCAGCCCAAGGGAGTGATCATCGACAGCAGCAGATTCAATTCCGCATGTTCCGGCACGCGCGACTGGATGAACAACGTGGCTTGCGACGGATCGACCCCGGCCGCCAGCCAGTCAATGACCATGTCCCACACGTTTTGTTCGATGATTTGCGGCGAGTCGTAATGCGTGGTCAGCGCGTGCCAGTCGGCCACGAAGAACAGGCACTCGTACTGATGCTGCATCTCCACCCAGTTCTTCAACACACCGTGGTAATGCCCCAGGTGCAAATTGCCCGTGGGGCGCATTCCAGATAACACGCGATCAGCAAACATAGTTCAACTTCACATTAAAAAATTGCTTCAATCAATCGGATCACCAAATTCATCAGTGGCGACAATATCCAACTCAAAATCGGCTGCCCGCCAATCGGCACTACCGCCATCAGAATTAGAATAATCATGCCGTAGGGTTCCACTTTCGCCAACTGGAAAGCCTGCCGATGCGGCAGCAGACTGATGGCGATGCGCCCGCCATCCAGCGGCGGCAACGGCAGCAGGTTCAGCACCAGCAAAACGGCGTTGATTGTAACCCCGATCTGCGCCATGCCAATTAGCGGCTCGGCGAAATAGCTGCCGGGGAACATTAACGCCAGCTTAATCATCCCGCCCCAGAACAGCGCCATCAGCAGATTGGACGCAGGACCAGCCAGTGCCACCCAAAACATATCCTGTTTGGGGCGGCGCAAGGCGGAGAAATTGACCGGCACCGGTTTAGCCCAACCAAACAAAATACCACCCACAAACAAGGTCAGCAGCGGCAGCAGAATCGTGCCGACGGGGTCGATGTGGCGCAACGGATTGAGCGAGATGCGCCCTTGCGCATATGCCGTCATATCGCCGAAATGGCGCGCCGCATAACCGTGTGCCGCCTCATGGATGGTGATGGCGAACAGCACCGGAATGGCGGCTAACGCGATGGTTTGTATCAGAGCATCAAAATTCATTTATTCCTCTATTCCCAAATGTGAAACTTTTCCCTTACCGCGCCGCACCAATACCGGTACAACGTCTGTCAGATCAATCACTGTAGTTGATTCAATTCCCACTGCGCCTCCTTCGATGACCAACTCAACCAAGCGTTCCAGATGTTCGCGTATCTCTTCCACATCAATCAGAGGGTGATCGGCCTCCGGCAAAATCAACGTGGAACTCAGCAGCGGCTCGCCCAATTCTTCCAGCAAGGCCAATGCAATCGGATGATCCGGGATGCGCAAACCCACTGTGCTGCGCTTGGGGTGTTGCAAGCGGCGCGGCACCTCTTTGGTCGCTTGCAGAATAAAAGTGTAACTGCCCGGCGTATTGTTCTTGAGCAAGCGGAACTGGGTGTTATCGACCTTGGCATATTTCGCCAATTCCGAAAGGTCGCGGCACATCAGTGTCATCAGATGTTTCTCGTCCAGACCACGTATCTGGCGTATGCGCGTCACCGCATCCTTGTCATCCAGATGGCAGCCGAGGGCATAGCCGGAATCGGTGGGATACACGATCACCGCGCCGTCGCGCAGCATCTCCGCTGCTTGCTTGATCAAGCGCGGTTGCGGATTGTCGGGGTGAATGGTGAAAAATTGCGCCATGGTTCAGCCTGCCGCCACTTCCCATGCCGTCCACACCGGACGACAGTCCAGCGGAAAATCCGGCAAGCGCCCGAGGTCGCGGTAACTTTCTTCCGGCCCGTGGAAATCCGAACCGCACGAACAATACAAATCCAACTCCTTGGCGTAGCGCGCAAACTCGGCGTATTGCGGCGGCGTGTGGCTGCCGCTCACCACTTCGATGGCCTGCCCGCCAGCCGCGACGAATTCGCACAGCAATTCGTGCAAGGTGGTTTTGCCCATCGCTTTGCGCCCGGCGGTATAACGTCCCGGATGCGCCACTACGGCGATGCCGCCGCTGCCGCGTATCCACGAAATCGCATCCTGTAAATTCCCCCATTCGTGCGCCACATAGCCCGGCTTGCCTTTGACTAGATAACGATTGAACACGCTGCGCACGTCTTTACAGTGTCCGGCTTCAACCATGTACCGCGCGAAATGCGTGCGCCCGATCATGTCGGGGTTGGAGGCATAGCGTAACGCGCCCGCCAGCACGCCGCCGATCCCGGCGCGCGCCAGCGAGTCGGCCATCAGTTCGGCGCGCTGGCGCCGACCGCTGCGAATGCTGCGCAGACCTTCAACCAATTCGGGATGCTGGGGATTGATGTTCAGCCCGACGATATGCACCGTGTGCTTGCGCCAGGAGACGGAGATTTCCACGCCGTTGATGAATTCGATGCCGTTCGCGGCAGCAGCCTGCGCCGCCTCAGCCAAGCCCGCCACGTCATCGTGATCGGTAAGCGCGAGCATCTTCACTTCGCGCCCGGCAGCGCGCGTCACTAATTCAGTGGGAGTAAGCGTTCCATCGGAATATCTGGAATGGCAATGCAGATCGTTGTTGAGCATCAGAGTTCGCCGCCGCCCTTCTTCATCACTTTGCCCTCTTCGGCGCGTCTACGACGCACCTCCTTCGGGTCGGCGAGCAGCGGGCGGTAGATTTCGATGCGATCTTTTTCGCGCAGCACGGTATCGGTCTTGCTCAGTTTGCCGAAGATGCCGAACCGGCCTTTATCGAGGTCGATCTCGGGATGCTTGTCCAGAATGCCGGACAGCCTGATGGCATCGGCAATCGTGCTGGCCTTGGGCACTTCCAGTTTCAGCAGCGTCTGCACGGCAGGCAAGGCATAAACCAGTTCGATCTTAATTTTTTCGTCACTCATTTTTTCGTATAAACCTTGTCTGCGCGCTGGATGAAAGCATCCACCATACTGCTGGCTATATGGTGAAACACCGGCCCCACCAGCTTTTCCAGCAACCTGCTGGAAAATTCGTAATGCAGGCGGAATTCTATTTTACAGGCTTCGTCGCTCAAGGGGATGAATCGCCAACTGCCGTCCAGTTGTTTGAACGGCCCGTCCAGCAAAGCGATGTCAATCTGATGCGGCGGAGTGCGCTGGTTGCGCGTGCTGAACTGCTGTTTGACGCCGTGAAAATCAACTTGCACCGTGGCCAGCATAGTCGTGCCCTGCATCTCATTGATGCGCCCGCCTCCGCACCAGGGCAGAAACTGCGCGTAATCCTCCACACCATCCACCAGCTTGAACATCTGCTCCGCCGTGTGCGGAACCAAGACCGTCTTTTCTACAAGAGCCATTGCTTTACGAAGCCACAAAATCAAAGGCTGGTAGAATATCGCAACACACCTCAAAACTCACCTTATTCCAGTCTAATTTCGAAGGTCAAACAAGGCGATGACGAACGACCGACGCGGGCAGTGCTAATGCACGACTAGGAGTGAGTGAGGAAATCAACGCAGTTTCACCGATGAAATTGGATTGGAATCATGAGCATCATCCAGAATAAAAAGGCCTTTCACGAATACTTCATCGAAGAAAAACATGAAGCCGGAATCATGCTGCAAGGCTGGGAAGTCAAAGCCATCCGCGCTGGACGCGCCCAGCTCAAGGAAGCCTACGTCACCATAAAAGACGGTGCTCTGTACCTGTTCGGCTCGCACATCAGTCCGCTGCTCAACGCCTCCACCCACATCCATCCCGACCCCGTGCGCACGCGCAAACTGCTGTTGCACAAACACGAGATCGACAAACTCATTGGCAAAGTGCAGCGCGCCGGCTACACCATCATGCCGCTGAACATGCACTACAAGGGCAGCCACATCAAACTGGAGATTGGTTTGGCGAAGGGAAAGAAGGAGCATGACAAACGCGCGACGGAGAAAGAACGCGAGTCGAAGCGCGAGGCGGCGCAGGCGATGAAGAAGGAGCGGCGGTAAGAAAATGCGACATTCAACGCCCGATTATCAGACACAATTGGTGCTCGAATTTTGTTGGGCGTTATGAAAGGAGTCTCACATGGCAACCGCAATCATCACATTTCAGAAGTTGATCCAAGACTCACAAGATTATGGGAGTAATGACGAACACATGATCTCTCGCGTTTTTTTCGATATGACAATCGAGGGAAAGACGTACACATCACTACATGCGGACATCAAGCAGCCCGTGGGGAGTTCATTTGAATCGTCCGCTCTGGAAATATCCAGCCCCGCAAACTACAAAGGCCCCTTCAACCACGAGGCATTTCGCGCAATTGTTGAGCGTTATTACCGCAGCCTTATCGGCGCTACTGGGTCTGGCATTCATATTTCAGGCGGCTCAAACATCCGAATGCGAAACAACACATTCGTCCAGCCCATCACGGCCGGGTTTGAGGTCAAAGTCTCGGGTGGTCCGTGGTAAGACGCTCACCACTTCGTTTTGGGGGCGCTTCACGATATAACTGCGTAGCGTCCCTGAACTAGCCCGGTAGGGTGGGCACGACTTTGTGCCCACGCGGATATCATCATGCAAACGCGTGGGCACATAAAACGTACCCACCCTACACGAAGATGCCCGTCAATAGGCGATCTACACCATGTGTCTGCTGAACGCAAAAGTCACACTTAACCGAAAGGACTCCCCATGACCAACACCAACCAAACCGCTTACCTCTCCGGCGGCTGTTTCTGGGGCATGGAAGATTTGGTGCGGCAGATTCCTGGTGTAGTGGAAACTGAAGTCGGCTACAGCGGTGGTGATGTGCCGCATGCCAATTACGACATGGTGAAGACCGGGCGCAGCGGTCATGCCGAGTCGCTGAAGATCGTGTTCGATCCCAAGCGTCTCAGCTATCGCCATCTGCTGTTCGAGTTCTTCCGCATGCACAACCCGACCACGCGCAACCAGCAAGGCAACGATGTCGGCACACAATATCGTTCGGCGATCTTTTATCTGGACGAGGAGCAGCGGCGCACTGCCGAGGAAGTCATCCAGACGGTGGATGCGTCAGACGATTGGCAAGCCAAGGTGGTTACGGAAGTGGTGGCGTTCAAGGAGTTCTGGCGCGCCGAGGAATATCACCAGAAATATCTGTTCAAGAATCCGGCGGGCTATACCTGCCATTACGTGCGGCGGATGCAGTTGGGCGAATGATGCTTTGCCAACCCGCTGAAGATACCCGTCAATAGGCGATCTACATGATGCATATGATGCAGATCGCCTATTGACGGGCGTGAACTAGGTATGCCCCTGCTATTTTTTGAACCTGAAGGTAGCCAGCACGCCCACCACCGCACCCGCAGCGCCGCACAGCAATATCTTGTTGCGCATGTCTTCGAGACCGGAGATGGAGCGTAAAGCGTTTTGCAATGCGTTGCCACCGAACGAGAACAGATTATTCAGGCTCACATATTCTCCACCCCATTTGCCGAAGATAGCGTAGCCGACGATCAAACCGAGCAATGCGAAAGACGCGACGCTAATCATGTTCTTGCTCATCTGCTACTCTCTTTCAAAAATTGCGAACAAGTATTGCTCAACTCCATGTCAATCCGATGACAGCAACGCTGACTGTAATGAGTCCCAGTATGAGGTTCACTGCGACCAGCTTGCGTATCCTGCCCAGCATCGCGCCTGCGTCTTGCCAGCGCTCTTTGGCCACATTCAGGCTGAGCGGCACGTAGCAGGCAAAGAACACATAGACGTAGATGACCGTCATAACCAGTCCCAGCAACAGCATGACGTGAACGAAGGGGGGGACATGCGCCATGCCGCCGTATTGGTAGATCATGTAAAAACCGGTGACCAGGATTGCGCCAACTGCGCTCCATACCCAGTTGAAGAAGCGCTGGAACACGTTATTCCACAGGCGCAGCCGTTCCGGCGGTTGCAAGGTATCAACAGCAGCGGGACGCAGCACCATGTAGGCGAAGAACATGCCGCCGACCCAGATAACAACGCCGAGCAAATGAATGAGTTTGAAGAAGGTCATGGTGTGGTGGGTTGGGTTGGTTGTCTGTAGGCGAGAGGATAACCGAAAAGTCCCCGTCGAAATCCTCTACGTAAGCGTGGGCAAAAGCTCGCGCACCGGCCTGAAACTGCGTCTATGCACTGCGGATACGCCGTGTTCGCGCAACGCGGCGAGGTGGGCGGCGGTGGGATAGCCTTTGTGTCCGTCGAAGCCGTATTGCGGATATTGCTGGTGCAATCCCTGCATGAGTTCGTCGCGTGCGGTCTTGGCCAAAATGGAGGCAGCGGAAATAGCGGCGATCTTGCTGTCGCCCTTGACGATGGCCTGGCTGGGAATGCCGGTCTGCGGGCAATACAGGCCATCCACCAGCACTTGCTCGGGCCGGATGTGCAGCGCCAGCACCGCGCGGCGCATGGCTAACAGCGTGGCTTGCAGGATGTTGATCTGGTCGATCTCATCGACCTCGGCGTAGGCCACCGCCCACGCCAGCGCGCGTTCGCGGATGATGGGTGCGAGTCGGTCGCGTTGCTTTTCGGAAAGTTTTTTTGAGTCGGCCAGACCTGAGATGGGATTGGCCGGATCGAGGATAACGGCGGCTGCGCTCACCGGTCCGGCTAGCGGGCCGCGTCCTGCTTCATCTACGCCGCAGATCAGCATGACTTGGCTCATGCCAGATAAGGCAGGATGGCCGCAGCCGCTTTCTGCGCGGTGTTTTGGCGTAAGGTGTGGTGTATGGTGCTGAAGACTTGCTCCAGTTGCTCAACCGCTTTTTTGTTATTGACCAGATTGAGCAATGCCTGTGCGAGGTTCTCCGGCGTGGCATCGTCTTGCAGGATTTCCGGCACGACAAATTTTTCAGCAAGAATGTTGGGCAGGCCGACATACGGTTGATATTGCTTGCGCTTGGTCAGCCACCACGAGAGCGCGGGCATCTTGTAGGTGATGACCATGGGGCGCTTGAGCAGCGCGGCTTCCAGCGTGGCCGTGCCGGAGGCGACCAGCACCACATCCGCTGCAATCATGGCATCGTGCGCATGACCGAACAACAAGGTGATCGGCAGTTGCTGCGCTTCCAGTTGCCACAGCACTTCTTCAAAAATATTGCGCGTCTCGCGGCTGACCAGCGGCACCAGAAACTGCGCTTCCGGCATTTTTTGCAGGATCAGTTTGGCGGTCTCGATGTAGGCCTTGGCCAAGTAGCGCACTTCGCTCTGGCGACTGCCCGGCAGAAAGGCAAATACTTTGGCGCTTCTGGGCAGAATGCGCATCTGTTCGCGCATTTCGGCACGTTTGGGTTGATCCGGTAAAAAATCCGCCAGTGGATGGCCGACATAAGTGACCGGCACGCCCGCCTGTTGATACAGCGGCGCTTCAAACGGGAACAGCGCGAGAATGTGCGACACGGCTTGCTTGATCTTGTGGATGCGCTCGCCGCGCCATGCCCAGATGGAAGGGCTGACGTAATGTACGGTGGGGATGCCGCGTTGCTTGAGCGCAAGCTCCAGATCGAGATTGAAATCCGGCGCATCCACGCCAAGGAACAGATCGGGCGGCTCGTTAATGAAACGCTCGCGCAGTTTGCGGCGAATGCCGACAATCTCGCGGTAATGGCGCAGCACTTCAACATAGCCGCGCACCGCGAGTTTTTCCATGGGGAACAACACGTCCATGCCGACGGCTTGCATCTTGGGTCCGCCGATGCCGATGAAGCGCACGTTGGGTGCAACTTGTTTGATGGCGGACATCAACAGGCTGCCGAGCAGGTCGCCCGAAGCTTCGCCCGCGACGATAGCGATGGTTTTAACGTTCTGGTTCATGATGGAAGTTCTTAGCGCACGATGCCACGGGTGGCGTGATTCAGGAATGTCAGCATGTTATCGATGTCGGTATCGGCGTCAGGTACTTGCCCGCGCAAGCCTTCGATTTCCTTTTTGGCCGCATCGAAGCTGCTGCCGGTGCGATACAACGTGCGATACATCTGCTTGATCATGTCGAGGCGTTGCGCGGAATAGCCCGCACGACGCGGTCCTTCCTGGTGCGGACCCTTGGCTTCAGCCGGATTACCCACTACGGTCACGAAAGGCGGCAAGTCCTGCGACAAACGGGTCTGGAAGCCGATCATGGCGAAGTCGCCGATGCGCACGAACTGATGTATCCCGCTCATGCCGCCGATCAGTGTGCGTTCGCCGACCGTCACGTGCCCCCCGAACTGGACCGAATTGGCAATGACGTTGTGATTGCCGATGTGGCAGTCATGCGCCACATGCACGTAGGCCATGATCCAGTTATCGCTACCTATCGAAGTGATGCCGCCGTCCTGCACCGTGCCAAGATTGAAGGTGCAGCTCTCGCGTATGGTGTTGTTGTCGCCGATGATCAACTGCGTCGGCTCACCCTTGTATTTCTTGTCCTGCGGAATTTCGCCCAGTGAACTGAATTGGAAGATGCGATTGTTGTTGCCGATGCGCGTGTGACCGTTGATGACCACGTGCGGCCCGACAGTCGTACCCGCGCCGATCTCGACGTGTTCGCCGATGATGGAATACGCGCCAACCTGAACGTCGTCAGCGAGCTTGGCGTTGGGGTGAATGATCGCGGTTGAATGACGCAGGCTGTCCATTATTTGTCCCGTAACGTGCAAATCAATTCCGCTTCGGCAGCGATCTGTCCATCCACTTCCGCCGTGCCTTTGAACTTCGATATACCGCGACGATTCATGGTGATCGCCACTTTGAGGATCAACTGGTCGCCGGGACTGACAGGGCGTTTGAATCGCGCATTGTCGATACCGACGAAGTAATAGACTGAATTCGTATCGGGCTTGGTACCCATGCTTTTGAACGACAACAAGGCAGCGGCCTGCGCCATCGCCTCAATGATCAACACACCCGGCATCACCGGATGATGCGGATAGTGGCCGGGAAAGAATGGCTCGTTCATAGTGACGTTCTTCAGCGCCACGATGCTTTCGTTCGGCACCACATCCAGCACGCGGTCTATCAGCAAGAACGGATAGCGGTGCGGCAAGTGTTCCAATACTTCATGAATGTCCATCGTGATACTCATCAGTCTCTCCCCTTCAATAATTCGATTTGCTTTTCCAATTTTTTGATGCGATCCGCCATCTCATCCAGGTGGCGCAACTGTGCGGCATTCTTGCGCCATTCGCGGTTTTCGCCAAACGGAAAAGTGCCGGTATAAGTGCCCGCCTCGCGTATGGATTTGGTGACCACCGTTCCCGAAGAAACCTCGACATTCTCGGCGACTTGCAAATGCCCCAGAATGATCGCACCACCACCGATGCGGCAATAGCGCCCGATGCTGGCACTGCCTGCGATACCGACGCAGCCTGCGATGGCAGTGTGCGCACCGATATGGACGTTGTGCGCGACTTGTATCTGATTATCTAGCTTCACGCCTTCTTCAATAATAGTGTCGTTCAGCGCCCCACGATCTATGGTGGTGTTGGCACCAATCTCGACATGATCGCCGATCACTACTCGACCGATCTGAGGAATTTTTAACCAACGCCCTTCGTCCATGGCGATGCCGAAACCGTCTGAGCCAATCACCGCACCTGAGTGCGCAATGACATGGTTGCCCACCACACAATCGTGATACACCACCACGCGCGGATACAAGCGGGTGTGCTCACCCAGCGCTGCATTTTCTCCGATGCTGCAACCCGCCATCACCACCGTACCTGTACCGATACTGGCACCCTCGCCTATCCAGACATGCGCACCGATATGGGCTTGCGACGAAATCTGCGCGCCCTTACCGATAACGGCTGAAGGATGAATACCGGGCGCATATTCGCGCAAGGGGTTGAGGAACGCGGAAAGTTTAGCGAAATACGAATAGGGATTGGCTGCCACGATGCGCGGTAACTGCGTAGCATCGGCATCAGCCTCGGACAAGATCACTGCCGATGCTTGGCTAGCTTCCAATTGCTTGCGGTATTTGGCATTGGACAGAAAGGCAATTTGACCTGTGGTAGCAGTCTCCAGCGTGGCGATTTGCAATACCCGGATTTCGGCATCGCCCACTATGCGCCCGCCAAAACGGGCCACAATCTCTGCCAGTCGATAACCTGTTTGATTCATCGAAATACGCCGTTATTGAGTTACTTGCCGGAGCCTTCAGTCGGCTCATCGTCGAGGTACTTCAATACCTTATCGGTAATATCGACCTTGGGATTGCGGTAAACTGCCTCCTGCAATATAACGTCATACCCTTCACTCTCGGCAATTGCCTTGATTGCCTTGTCGGCTCTGGCTAACACCTGTGCCAATTCTTCGTTTTTGCGCAGGGTCAGATCTTCACGAAACTCGCGTTGTTCGGTCTGTAATTGCAAGTTCAGATTTGCAATTTCCCGCTCCTTGAGTCGTTTGCTTGAATCGGAAAGTTTGCTGCTGTCTTTATCCAGAGAATCTTGCGCGTCTTTGGCTTGTTTTATGAGTTTCTTGATCTCCTGATCGCGCACCGAAAATTCTTTTTCGATTTTCTTTTCCGCCCTGACCGCTTGGTTGGATTCGCGCAGGATGCGTTCGGTATCCACGATGCCGATACGAAAATCGGCTGCTTCGGCCAGTGCCAGGCAACTCACCAACAAAACAACGGTACCGATAACTCTTTTCATCATAGCTCCTTACGAGACGCTTTCCATAAACATTGCTTCGTTTAGAACATGTTACCCATCGTAAACTGGAAACTTTGAAATTTATCTTGCGGCTGGCTATTCAGCGGCTTGGCCCAACTGAGCTGAATAGGGCCAGCTGGAGACAACCAGACCAGACCTACGCCGGCAGAATAACGCATTCCCAAGGAACTCGGAACCTGAGCGCCATCGCCGTATATCGCTCCACCGTCCACAAAAGCACTCAAGCGCACTGACTTTTCCTTTTGCATGCCGGGAAAGGGAAACAATATTTCAGCATTTCCAACCATACGCTTGTTGCCGCCAAGCGAATTATTACTCAAATCTCTGGGACCGAGAGAACTGTAGTCATATCCTCGCACAGAACCCGGACCACCCGCATATAGGTTTTTGGTAAATGGAAGCAGCGAACCACCATAGCCGCTTGCCACACCAAGCTCTCCATTTAATCGCAGCGTCGAACTGTGAGCCAATGGGTGATACCACTGCTGCGAGTAATTAAGCTTGTAATACTTCTGACCGGAAAATGGCAATGAAGCCTCGATATACGCGCGCTGTGTCGCCCCGTCAGTCGTATAGATGGCACTGTCCCGCGTATCGCGAGTCCAGCCAACGGTGGCAAGCATATTGCTAGTAGTTGAGCCAAAATAATTGACATAATCGACATATCGCTGCGGGCTGAGAGAAGTCAAAGTAATTGTTGTCTGTTCCCCCGCCAGGCCATATTGAAATGACTCCTCGTCGTTAGTCGGAATACCGAACCTTACCCCGGCTCCCATCGTATCTGAAAGGTATTGACTGGTATAAGTAGTGGTCGTGTTGGTATTTCGTTTATAGATATCATATCCACGGCTGATACCGTCATCCGTGTAGTACGGATTGGTATAGGACACGGAATAGATCTGATTCACTTTGCTGGTGTTGATCTGCGTCGAAAGATAATTACCTGTTCCGAATATGTTCGCCATGGTAACGCCGCCGCTGAACGAAAATCCCTCGCTACCGTAACCTGCACCGATTTGAAAATTACCGGTGGATTTTTCCTTTACCGAAAGGTTTACATCCAATTGATCGTTAGTGCCCTGCACCGGAGCGGTGTCGAGATTCACTTCCTCAAAAAAATCTAATCTTTCAACACGCTGTTTTGATTTTTTGATCTTGGAAGTTGCAAACCAGCCGCTTTCCATTTGACGAAACTCGCGGCGAATCACTTCGTCCTTGGTCTTATCGTTACCGGAAATATTGATGCGTCTGATGTAAGCGCGTTGCAGTGGATCGATTACAAAAGTGAAAGCAACCTGATGTTTTACCTTATCCACTTCAGGCACCGCATTCACATTGGCGAAGGCATAGCCGTACTCACCCAGTCGTTCGCTGATCTTGCGTGTGGATTCGGTCAATGCATCGCGCGACAACTCATCGCCAGAGTGGATAGCGATCAGCTTGCGCGCCTCTTCGTGCGAGAGCACTGCCTGTGGACCGGACAATTTGATTTGTGAGACTGTATATTTTTCACCTTCGGAGAGATTCAGGGTGATGAAGATGTCTTTTTTATCCGGCGAAATGGATACTTGCGTCGAATCAATAGTGAAGTCCATATAGCCGGAGTTCATATAGAAAGTTCTCAGACTTTCCAAATCGGCTGACAGCTTTTGCTTGGAATACTGGTCGTTCTTTGAATACCAGGTGAACATGCCAGGTGTAGTCAGTTGCATGACACCCAGTAAATCTTTTTCTGAATAAACATGATTGCCGACGATGTTAATACGGCTGATTTTGGATGCCGATCCTTCCTCTACATCAAAACTCACCGCAACGCGATTGCGCTCCAATTCCTTCACCGTGGACTTCACTTCCACGGCATATTTTCCACGAGCCACATACTGCCGCTTCAGTTCCTGTACAGCCTTATCCAATATGGATTTATCCAGGATACGTCCCTGCGCCAATCCCACGATTTTTAGATTATCGACCAATTGATCCTTGGGAAAATCTTTCACGCCGTTAATCTCCACACTGGCAATAGTTGGACGTTCCTGGACCACAATGACCAACACACCCTGCTCCGCCTTCAGTTCCACATCCTTGAAAAATCCGGTTGCAAACAACGCATGTAAAGATGCGGTAGCGTGTTCATCATCCAATGTATCGCCAACCTTTACCGGCAAATAGCTGAAAACTGTACCTGCTTCGGTACGCTGAATTCCCTCGACGCGAATATCCTTGATGACAAAGGGTTCGGCTGCCCATACGGATGCGGCAAACAGGAGCGGAAGCACTCCCGCCAATCTTTTTAAATCCATTGTTGTGTCAACCCAATATCAGGCGGCTTATGTCGTTATACAACGCAAAAGCCATCATGGTAACCAAGAGTGCGATGCCGACTTTCTGTCCCGCTTCCCACAGACCGTCCGGCATCGGACTACCTTTCAAAAATTCGACCGCATAATACAGCAAATGCCCGCCATCCAATAACGGGATGGGCAGCAGATTCAGTATTCCCAAGCTGATGCTGATCAGCGCCAGAAAGCCGATGTAAGCTCCCATTCCAATTTTCGCCGATTGCCCGGCATAGTCAGCAATGGTGATCGGCCCGGAAAGATTCTTCAATGACACTTCGCCCATCACCATTCTGCCCATCATCTTCAAACTTACGACGGCAGTTTCCCAAGTCTTACGCAACGCTTCCCGCAAGGCGGCGACAGGCGGATAGCTGACCTCGGTCATCATCGCTTCAAATGCTTCCTTGTCGATATATGCCATAGCACCAACTCGACCGGTAGTCTTGCCCGCCTCGTCAATGACATCGGGAATCATACTTAGTTTCACCAATGTCCCAGCGCGCTCGACTTCTATATCCAGCACCTTGCCAGGATGGCTACGCACGATGTTCACCCAATCTTCCCACAGTGCCAGTTCCTGACCGTTGGCACGCAGTACACGATCATTGACCTGCATCCCTGCGTGTTGCGCCACTCCACCCTCAACCAGTTTGCCGATGATGGGATACACCGGCGGGTGATAAGGCTGCAAGCCGAGTTTCTGCATGAAATCACTATCCAGATCACCCGCAGTCAGACTGTTCATCGCCAACTGACGATACAATTTTTCACCTTGTGCATCTTTCAATTCAAGGTTCGCCGCCTTTTGCTGCAATACCAGATCGAGCAACAACCAGCGCACTTCTTGCCAGCTTGGCACAGGCTGTCCATTGATGCTGACGATGATTTCCTGCATGTGCAGTCCGGCACTAGCGGCCGGCGTATTCGCCACGACTTCACCCAGTTCCGGCCTAATACCAGGCACACCATGAAGGAATAGCGCGAAATAAAAAACAACCGCCAAAATAAGATTCGCCAGCGGTCCAGCTATCACAATCGCCATACGCTGCAACACGGGTTTACGATTGAAAGCGCGGCGCAATTCGTTAGGCAACACTTCGCCTTCGTTCTCGTCCAGCATCTTGACGTAGCCACCCAAGGGAATAGCGGAGATCGCCCATTCAGTCTCGCCGTTGCCGAACCGCTTGCTGTAGAGCACTTTGCCGAAACCGACCGAGAAGCGCAGCACCTTAACGTCACACAGACGCGCGACGACGTAGTGACCCAGTTCGTGAATCACCACCAGCACGGCGATGGCGACGATGAAGGCGAGCAATGTGGTCATTGCGCGATCCACTCCTGTGCGGCAGCACGTGCCGCAGCATCCGCATCCAACACATCTTGCAACACGTGTACTTCAGTCCGCGCCACTTTGCCAAGCACTGCTTCAATCAAACGTGGGATGTCGAGAAAAGCGATCTGTCGATCAAGGAAGGCTGCCACGGCCACTTCGTTCGCGGCATTCATCAGCGCCGGTGTCGTACCGCCCGCGCGCAAAGCCTGATAAGCCAAAGTTAAACAGGGGAAACGCTCAAAATCTGGCGCGACAAAATCGAGTTTGGCGATCTGAAAAAGATCGAGCGGTGCAACACCGGATTCAATACGCTCCGGGTATGCCAAGGCATATGCAATAGGCGTACGCATATCGGGATTGCCCAACTGCGCCAGCACCGAACCATCGACATATTGCACCATGGAATGAATCACGCTCTGTGGATGCACCACCACTTGAATGGAGTCTGCTGGCGCATTGAACAGCCAATGCGCTTCGATCACTTCCAGCCCCTTGTTCATCATACTGGCGGAATCGACCGAGATTTTGCGACCCATGCTCCAGTTAGGATGCGCGCAGGCTTGTTCCGGCGTGACTTGCTGCAACTGTTCCAACGGTGTGTTGCGGAACGGTCCGCCGGAAGCGGTCAGCAGGATTTTGCTCACCCCACTGGCTTGCATGTTACCCGCATAGCCGCGCGGCAGTGCCTGGAAGATGGCGTTGTGTTCGCTGTCGATGGGCAACAATACCGAACCGCTGCGCTGCACCGCATCCATGAACAAATGCCCGGCCAGCACCAGCGTTTCTTTGTTGGCCAACAAGATTTTCTTGCCTGCCTGCGCTGCCGCCAATGTTGGAGGCATACCCGCTGCGCCCACAATGGCGGCCATCACCGCATCCACCTCAGGCAAAGTCGAAACTCGTTCCAGCGCGGCACTACCGCACAGCACTTCGGTCTCAAGTCCCGCGGCAACGATGCGTTTGCTTAAGCGTTCACTGGCAGCTTCATCCAACAGCACCGCATAACGCGGCTGAAACCGCTGACATTGCTCGAACAACAATTCATCTTGTTGTTGCGCGGTAAGAGCGATGATTTGATATTTATCAAGATGACGTGCAACCACGTCCAGCGTGCTTTTGCCTATGCTGCCGGTCGAGCCCAGAACGGTTAAACGTTGCACTAGCCGATCCTCTGGAACAGCATCACCAGCGCGGCCAGCGGCAAGGTAGACGTCAGCGCGTCGATGCGATCCAGCAAGCCGCCATGCCCTGGCAACAAGGCGCCGCTATCTTTGACACCCGCCTGACGCTTGATCGCCGATTCGAACAAATCTCCGATCACCGCCAACGCAACCCACCACCACGCGGTGAGCACCAGCGCTGGCAAGACCTGCAAACGGGACATCGCAGGGCTAAAAAACCACACCAGTGCCACATAGATCGTTACGCCGAAAATCGCGCCGGCCACACCTTCCCAAGTCTTGCCGGGGCTGATACTGGGTGCCAATTTATTCTTGCCGAATTTGCGTCCGGAGAAGTAGGCGGCGCTATCCGCCACCCATACCAGACCCATTACAAACAACAACGCCCAAGGACTCGCTTCGCGCAGATCAATCATCGCCAGTCCAGTTGGAATCAGCACCGCCCAACCCACCAGCGCCATCAGATAATGATTGCTGACTTTCCAGCCGATCATCAACCATGCCGGAACCACTAGCAACCAGAGTACGGCAGAAACCAGATAAACCGCCAAGTGCGTATATATCTGCTGCGGACTGCTGACACTGGCATCCAGCCACATCAAGCCGAACATGATCAACAACGTCATAGCCCAGAACAGGTTCGCTTTGAGTCCGCTCAATACCGATAGACGCGACCATTCAGTCGCACCCTGCATCACCATCACCACGACTAATAGTGACCAGACAAATGACGGCAACAGAAACAGCGCCGCCATCAGCAGCACCAGCAACACAATAGCAGTAATGACACGCGACTTAAGCATCGCCCGTACCTTTCAATTGTTCGCTAGTCCGCCCGAAACGGCGCTCGCGATGTTGATAGGATTGGATAGCAGCTTCCAGCGCCGCGCGACCAAACGCGGGCCACAGGATATCGGTGAAATAAAGTTCGGTGTAGGCCAGTTGCCACAACAGGAAATTGCTGATGCGCTGTTCGCCGCCGGTGCGAATGAACAGATCCGGCTCGGGTGCGTAGTGCATGGAAAGATAGGGGGTAAGCTCCTCTTCACCGAACGCGGTAGCACGTTCAGGATGCGCCAAACTCAGCGCGTGCATTGCCTGCATGATATCCCAACGCCCGCCGTAATTGGCGGCAACAGTCAGCTTCAGTCCCGAATTATTAGCCGTCAGTTGTTCCGCGTCTGCGATATGTCGATTCAGATTGTCATCGAAACGACTTTTGTCGCCGATGATGCGCAAACGGATATTGTTTTGATGCATTCTGGAAACTTCTTTTTCCAGCACCATCAAAAACAACTTCATTAAAAATGAAACTTCGTCGGCAGGACGCCGCCAGTTCTCACTGCTGAAAGCGAACAGCGTCAGATACTCCACACCCATGTCAGTGCAGGCTTTGATCACCTCGCGCACCGACTCGACACCGCGCTGATGCCCCATGACACGCGGCATGAAACGTTGCTTCGCCCAGCGCCCATTGCCATCCATAATGATGGCGATGTGACGCGGGACAGCGCTGGTATCGGGAATGTTACTGGTGGAACTAAAGAAAGGCAGTGCCATGGTCGATGGCTCGCCTAGACTGCCATCAAGTCAACTTCTTTGGCTTGCAGCGCCTTGTCGATTTCTGCGACAAAACGGTCGGTGAGTTTCTGCACGTCATCCTGTGCGCGGCGTTCTTCATCTTCGCCGACTTCTTTGTCTTTGAGCAATTTTTTCAGTTGTTCGTTGGCATCGCGGCGGATATTGCGCACGGCGATCTTGGCATCCTCGCCTTCGCCCTTGACTATTTTTATCATATCGCGACGACGCTCTTCAGTCAGCATCGGCATCGGCACGCGAATCAAATCGCCATTTGTGGACGGATTCAAGCCCAGATCGGAATCGCGTATCGCTTTTTCAATCGGGCCAATCATTTTCTTTTCAAAGGGTTGTACACCGATGGTGCGCGCATCAGTCAGCGTGATGTTCGCCACCTGATTCACCGCTGTCGGACAGCCGTAATAATCGACCATCACATGATCCAGAATGCCGGTATGCGCACGTCCGGTACGGATTTTTCCCAAGTCCGCTTTCAGTGCTTCCAGCGATTTGAGCATCTTTTGTTCAACGTTCTTTTTGATGTCAGCAATCATCTTCGTTCTCCGAAATCAATCACAGTGTACGAGAGTTCCCTCATCCTGCCCCATCACCACACGCTTCAGCGCACCTTCGTTAAAGATGCTGAACACGATGATAGGCAACTTCTGGTCGCGGCACAGCGTCAATGCTGTAGCATCCATCACTTTCAAATCCTTGCCGATGGCTTCATCAAAGCTCACCTTTTGATAACGCGTGGCCTTCGGATCTTTCTTCGGGTCGGCGGAATAAACGCCATCCACTTTAGTCGCTTTAATCACCACATCGGCGGACATTTCCACGCCGCGCAACGCGGCTGCAGTGTCGGTGGTAAAGAACGGACTACCGATACCTGCCGCGAAAATTACCACCTTGCCGTCTTCCAAATATCGCAAGGCTTTGCCTCGTATGAACGGCTCGGCCACTTGTTCCAGATTCAGTGCGGACTGCACCCGGCATTCCAGTCCGGCACGCGTCATTGCATCCTGCAAAGCCATCGAATTCATCACTGTGGCCAGCATGCCCATGTAATCGGCGGTGGCTCTATCCATCCCCGCAGCAGCCGGAGCCACCCCGCGAAAAATGTTGCCGCCACCGATCACGATCGCCACTTCGACACCCAACTCGGTCACTTCCTTGATCTCCGCCACGATACGTTCGATGACCGCCCGGTTGATACCGTAGCTGTCATCGCCCATCAGGGCTTCGCCAGATAGTTTGAGCAAAATGCGTTTGTAGGCGGGAGCGGTCATCGGTTAGCCTTTCTTGGCTGCAGCAGACGCAGCAGCAACTTCAGCCGCATAGTCTTCCACTTTCTTCTCGATGCCTTCGCCAACAATGAACATCTGGAAGGCAGTCACGGAAGCACTCTTACTCTTCAGCAATTGCTCGATGGTTTGCTTGCCGTCTTCAGCCTTGACGAACACCTGGCCCATCAAAGTAACTTCCTTGAGGAATTTCTGCACCGTACCTTCGGCGATCTTTTCCAGCATGTCTTCTTTTTTGCCAGCTTCGCGCGCCTTCTCGATGGCGATACGACGCTCGGTGGCGATGTCTTCCTGATTCACGCCGGAAGCATCGATAGACTTGGGCTTGCTCGCTGCGATGTGCATCGCGATGTCCTTGCCCATTGTCTCGTCGCCGCCCGTGTAATTGACCATCACGCCGATCTTGTTGCCGTGCAGATAGGTTGCCAGCTTGCCGGTGGATGTCTCATAGCGTGCAAAACGGCGCACGGTCAGGTTCTCGCCCAGCTTCATCACCAAGGCTTTGCGTGTCTCTTCGACGGTGCCGGAACCGTTGACGATAGGCAATGCCAACAATGCTTCGATGTCTGCCGGATTTTTTTGCACTACGGTTTGCGCCACGTTCTTGGCGAAGGCCATGAAGTCGTCGTTCTTGGCCACGAAGTCGGTTTCGCAGTTCACTTCCGCTACCGCGCCAAGCTTGCCGTCAGCCGCGAGAAACGAACCGATCACTCCTTCTGCCGTCACGCGGGTGGCAGCCTTGCTGGCCTTCGCGCCGCTCTTGATACGCATCAGTTCTTCCGCCGCCTTTAAGTCGCCATGGGTTTCAACCAGCGCCTTTTTGCATTCCATCATGCCGAGGCCAGTCGCCTCGCGCAGTTCCTTCACCATACTTGCGGTGATTTCTGCCATGTCACACTCCTAATAATTTCAACTTGAATTCAGGTTACAAAAAAGGGGGCTTGCGCCCCCTCGTTGCGGGAAGGCAGCTTATGCAGCTTTTTCCGCGACTTGTTCAGTCAACTCGTTCAGTGCTTGCTCGCGACCTTCCAGAATCGCATCGGCCACGCCGCGTGCATACAGGCGAATCGCCTGGCTGGAGTCATCGTTACCCGGAATGATGTAATCCACACCCAGCGGGCTATGGTTGGTATCCACCACGCCGATGACCGGGATGCCCAGCTTCTGCGCTTCGGTGACAGTACCCTTCTGGTAGCCAACATCAATCACGAAAATGGCGGAAGGCAGACCTTGCATATCCTTGATACCGCCCAGGCTACGATCCAGCTTTTCCAGTTCGCGACGGAACATCAGGCCTTCTTTCTTGGAAACCTTATCGATGCTGCCGTCTTCAATCATTCCTTCCAGCTCGCGCAGGCGCTTGATGGACAGTTGCACAGTCTTGAAGTTGGTCAGCATGCCGCCCAACCAACGATGATCAACGAAGGGAGAACCGGCGCGTTGCGCTTCTTCGCGGATGATTTCGCGTGCTTGACGCTTGGTTGCCACGAACAGAACGCTGCCCTTCTTGGCAGAAAGCTTGCTCACGAACTTGAGTGCGTCGTTGAACATCACGACGGTCTTTTCCAGGTTGACGATATGAATTTTGTTGCGATGACCGAAAATATAAGGGGCCATCTTGGGATTCCAGAAACGGGTCTGGTGACCGAAATGGACACCCGCCTCCAGCATTTGACGCATAGTTACAGCCATTTGATTACTCCAATCGTTAAGGGTTAAGTCTTCCACTCGTCAGCCTGATCCCCCAGCATGATCCTAAAGGACACCCCAACATGAACGAGTGTGTAGATTACTGTTTTTCCGGCTAATGCCGGATTAACAGGGCGCGCATTGTAACCGAAGAGGCGCCTTGATTCAACGTGATGGATGAAAATTATTGAATAAAGAGAGGGGAAGATGGGGTGGCTGAACGGGCTCGAACCGTCGACAACTGGAATCACAATCCTACCATTTAAAAAGCCTACCGCATAGCATCAAGGGTTATACAAAACTCAATCGTGAAAAGACGCTTCAAGACAGGTTGTTTTCATCTAAAAACGGCACAATTTCGGCCACAGTACGTTTGAGCGCGTATTCCAATCAATTCCGCCACTCATACCAACCTGGCTTTTCATTTTGCTGTCCAATTAGCTACGCCCTGCTTAGGAAGCCCATTGATCTCCGCCTCCAACGTCCGCAACGTACCCATGATCTCGCCGAAGTTAGGATAGCGACCAAAGATCATGTTGCGCATCTGCACATAATCCTTTTCGACTGTCGCCAAGACATGCCCCGCAGGCACCAGCCTGAATGTTCCCGGCGTGGCCTCCTCGTAATGCGCCCAAGGCCGCCGATAGAATCGCTGCTTGAACGCAACCACATCCTCCAGCAATGCGAGGTCTGCCAGTGCTGCATCCTTCACCGGCGCAGCCGCCATCATGGCCAAGTCGTAGTAGTGGCGCGAATAACGCAACGGCTGCGGGCTGCTTTCCGGGCGGTTGGCTTCGTGGTGAAGAATCGTCGCCTTCTCCCAAAACGTGCGCTCTGCGCGTATGGCCTGCACAGCACAATCCGCTTGTTTGAAAAGCTGCGGGAACGCTTCGGCGGCATAAGGTTTGATTACATAACGATCAAACGGCATCCAAGCGGCGAGCGGCCCAATTTCAAGCCGTACTTCCGGTCGCAGGTACGCATCAGAGAAAGCAGCCGGATATTGGACATTCAACGCATGAAGATCATCGGCGGCCACCTCACAGCGGCATATCGGATCAACCGCCAATGCAATCATCGCCTGCAACTCGCCCCCGATGTAATCCACCGCCTTGGCATCAATGGTTTTGTTCAGCGCTTCCTGCTTGGTGGCGGAACGCTCTGCCAGCGGATTATCTTCGTCAATCACCACGCGCCAATCCAGGATCAGGTCAATGTCCTCGGAGAAGCGTTCGATCAGGTTGAACACCTTGGACAAACTCGTGCCACCCTTAAACATCAGCAAGCGCGACAGATCGGGATGAGCGAACAACCTGGCCAGCGTCCAGCTTACCCAAAAATCTTTCTCCACGATGGCAGGTGTCATGCCCTTGCGCGCTGCCGTTTCGGCAAACAGTTCGCGGCGTTCTGCGGATGACAGGCGGGCGACCGACTCCATTAGCCACGCTCCCCGCAAACCCGCTTGATCGTCTCATATACCCAGCCGGTCGCTGTTACGGTATCTTTCAGCACCCGCTTGCACGCCGTTTCATCCAGTTGTTTGCGCAGCGTGGCGATCACCGTATCATCCACCCTCTCCTGCCCAAGCGCCTTCAGCGCCTGCACGATCAGTCCGCTCTCGCGGTATTTGAAGCCGACATCCTTCAACGCCGACTTCTTGAACTCCAGCGTAAAATTGCCGATGTCATACTGACGGTTCGGCCCATCGGAGAGATACACCAGCCGACCGGGCACCTGCGTCGAAAGTCCCAGCAGATTCAGCGCCGCATCACCCGACGGCTGAATGCGCCAATTGAATTTGCGCGCGAACGCTTGCGCCACTTGGTCGAAATCAGGACTTAAATCCTGCTGCAACAATTCACTGAATTTCGGGTAGTCATAAACTCCACGGCAGACACGGCGTATCTTGCCCTCGCGGCACAATACCGCCAGTACGTTCTCAATCTGATCGCGGCTAAAATCCTCGACGAAATCATTCGGCGAGAACGCCCAACCCCTACCACGCCCATATATTCTTGAAATTGCTTTTTTATTAAGTGATTGCATAAATACTGTGCAAGCAGTTTTGATGGGAAAACATACTACTTTTCCCATCATAAAAAGGAAAGCACTAAATGAAGTGACTGGTCGTCGAAGTTAGGGTTCTGAAATACATGTGTTGCGGCAGGGTTAACCGTAACAGAATGGTGGTGAGTAACGCACTCAACCCAAGTGTTGGCCGCTCATGCGGGGATGATAGATTCCCCCAGCAGCCAAGCGAGCATTGAGCAAACAGCATTCCTGATAATTCTTATTATCAGGAATGCTACTTTTTACGATTAAAGTGACGGTAATTTCCAACAAGAACCCAAACAACGAAATATTCACGCAAATTCAATCAACTATTGGCATGCGCCATTCTGGCGTTCTGAAATACAATCGCAGTTCATCAACCACAAGCCAACCAACATGGAAGACCAGGAAGTAATCGAGGGGCTGTTACGCACCGAGCGAATGGCAAACGTCCTTGGACAAGAGCCCAGATACGTCAGAGAAGAGATTGCAAGTCTCGTAAGCGGGGAGCAAGTCCCCGGCACATTTGGGGATCTGATTAAGCGCTCGATTGAGGTCACTGAGCGGCACAAGGAATTCGAGGGATCGAATGTTGTATCCATGATTGGCCGACGCACCACATCTTAAACGCTGGCAAGCTGAGCAGTGAACACTGCCTGGAAGGAGTGGACGGATGCTAATTTAGGCTACCGACGAACGAGATAACATCCCCCTTCCCTCTTCAACGCAGAAAGCTGCACTCCCTCACCTCTGACACAACAACCTCAAGTGTGTTTGGCGCGCATGCACAGCATTGCGCTCCGCCTCCAGCGCCTTGTATGCAAGGAGATGTCTGACTGATTCCATGCACACCACTTCAGTCAACGGAAGACTCAAGAAATTTTCAACTGCACCTTTGCTCTCCTGCCCGGCGCTGCTGGGGGAGTAAAGCCAGCCAATCTGCACCTCATCCCTTCGATTTTCTTGCCTTTCTCGAAGCGGGTCGATTGATATGACATTACATCGCCACTGGCTGTCAGTTCCAATATTTTCTTTTTTGCATCGGCTAATGAAATGCCAATGGCTTGAGCGATCTCGGAATCAAGACACTCACCACGGTTTTTCAGATACTGGAGAATTTCATTCATCGGATATACAACAAGGCCGGTTTTTATATTACCGACCTATGCTGAAATTACTTCTTCGTGCCGTTCACTGCCGCCTTGAGCGTAGCACCAGCCTTGAATGCGGGTGCCTTGGATGCTTTGATCTTGAGCTCAGCACCTGTAGCCGGATTGCGGCCAGTGCGCGCTGCACGTTTACGCACTTCAAATGTGCCGAAGCCGACTAGCGCGACGTTATCGCCCTTCTTGAGAGTGGCAGTAACGATTTCAATCACTGCGGCGATATTGCGACCAGCATCAGCTTTACTGCTGCCAGTTTTGTCTGCCAATGCGTCGATCAATTCATTGCGATTCATGTGTGTTGTTCCTGTTGTTGTGGTTGTGATGCTGATGCACATTGTTGTGGATATTGTAATGAATGGCAAGTGACTGGCTACAGCACTGACTGCTCATAGCATGATCGGTCAGCCCGACATGCTGCACCGATAGCCTTTTCGAGAAGTCGCTAGGATCCGTTAAGGCCGAACAGCGTGAACCCGCAGTACAAACATCAATTGAGACGCCTTAATTGGCGAAGACGGTTGATCAAATTCACAAGTGAGCGGATGCCATGACTTGCAATCATGCATTCACCGTCATAAAGTCATCAACTTGGTTGAACCAGAAATGTTGAAGGAGAAGCAAAATGGCAAACTTCGCATCCGTACTGAAGGAAGAAATAATACGTCTGGCACGCAAAGAGATTCGCAGTGAAACAGAAGGACTCAAGAAGGCATCGGTACAATACAGATCAGAAATTGCTGCATTAAAGCGACGTGTAGTCACACTCGAACAGCAACTGTCACGTCTTGGAAAGGCGACTACCCAGAGTGCTAAGGTAACTGCTGAGCCAGATACTGAAACAAAAGTACGGTTCGTCTCTAAGGGATTTAAATCATTGAGGCAGCGACTCGGTCTGTCTGCCGAGGTTATTGGCAACCTTCTTGATGTATCAGCGCAAACGATCTATAGCTGGGAATCTGGGAATTCCAGTCCGCGTAAGCAACAATTACCCAAGATCGCAATGTTGCGAGGAATGAACAAGAGGGACGTCAGTGCCATACTGAAAAAACTCGCCGGTTAATCTACCGCAAAATTACATCTGTGTTATTGAAAACGAGAAATGACTGACGACGAACAAAACCCATTGCACTCACTCCTTGCGCAATCTCTGACACGAAATGGAAAAACAGTACAAATCGAGATATACGAAGACGGTGAGGGTGGCTGGCTTCTGGAGGTGGTTGATGAGCATGGAAACTCAACCGTTTGGGATGATCCATTCGAGAGCGATAGAGACGCACTGGATGAGGCACTGAGAACAATTGAAGAGGATGGAATAGATTCGTTGATTGGCGTACCTTCTGATTCAATAATGTCTCCACAAAAACCAAATCCACTGCAAATGATGGCGCCACTCTCTGACGAAGAGATGGATGAACTGGATAGCTTCCTGCTGTCTGATGCTACATCCGACGAAACGATGATGCTGGACTGCCTGGATGGATTTCTAACCGCCATCGTCACCGGCCCTGTAATGCTCAAGCCGAGTGAATGGCTACCGAGAGTATGGGGGCCGACAGCACGGGATGAACCGGCATTCGAAACGCTTGCACAAGCTGAACGGATTACTGGCCTGATTATGCGGCACTTGAACGGCATCATTTGGAGCCTGCATCACGATCCTGACGCATTCGAGCCGGTATTTGACACTGCTGCCTATCCAGACGATCCACACGAATACAGCGATGGTGAGATGTGGGCATACGGATACATGACCGGCATTGATCTGCAACGTAAAAACTGGAATACATTTTTTGGTGAGCCGAATAGTGCAGTAGTCCTGCGACCGATCTATTTGCTCGGAGCAGAAGAAGTCACTCCGGAAGAAGAGGCACTTACAGAAACCCCAGCACAGCGGGAAGAATTGTCCAATCAGATTCCTGCTAGCGTGGCCTGGATTTATCGGTTCTGGCAACCATATCGTCGTGCAGTGGCAGAGCGCACTATTGCTACCAGTTTCCAGCGCGATCATCCCAAGGTAGGTAGAAACGATCCATGCCCATGTGGCAGTGGGAAGAAGTTTAAGAAGTGCTGTGGGGTATCAACGGTGCTGCATTGAGACGGGAATTGCTTTGTGGTTATTCGCTTTCGTCAAAAACAGACCGTCAAATTTGATTGTAAGCAAATCGTGTTGAGGGAATAGGCGGCGCCTCATAATGTTCGCGCGGGTCACTTGCGGAAGCTGGATGGTGAGGGCTAGTGCAAATTTCACAATGCATCTCAGCCCTCAGAAATACATGTTACATCCAAGAGAAAGCTCTAATTCGAGCCAGGGGTGCGCAATACTGGATTGACTTCATATAGTCCTGCTTGGCATGGCTGGAACTGCATCGGCCAAGGAGCCGAGAACTTACACAAAACACGATATTGAACTGGGGCATCAGCATTGACCTTTTCAACTGTTACCTTTGCCGCATCCGCCCCAACCAGCTTAATTAAGCTGGAAAACTCCGCAGAATAATAGCGGGGAACATAGCCTACTGCTGTTACTGGGTCATCGGTGCGCAAAAGCAGCGCCATGCCATCGCTGCTATTCTGAAGGTCTTGCATAAGATAAAGCCTGTCCCCCTTTTCCAGCGTCAGCGATCTCGCCTGGCTATCGGCAGGAAAATGCCTGGGTCCGCGACAGAAAAAATAAACCTCATATTGATTTGAACTGGTTGGCTCAGGGCAGGGAATCAGCTCAAGCGAATCGGTCGCGCGCAGACCACCGGTACGCGCCAGCTCATCCAATGCATCGTGACCCACGCCAGACAGCCCGAGCCAGCTCAAATAATCCTTGTATTCCGGGCGCGATTTGGGCAACAAGCGATTCGCAAACAGGGGAAAAATCTGCTCGGAAACATATTCCGCATCAAGCTCGTTCATGCGACCAAAAGGAACAAAATCAGGAAGATTCTTTGCGCCACGGGTATAGGCAAAATGATAAAACTGACCGTCGTGGGTCAGCCGTGCGACGGGAGTCCACGTTCTTGAAACCGTATCTTGATAAGCTACGAAGAGTGCCTTCATGTTTGCCGCGTGCCGTTTAATGATAAAAGGCGATTTCTGTTAATGCACAACATTTCGCTGGAAAAATCCCTTGCTTCTGATGAAATAAAATCGCCTGGAATTTGGGTGAGTATAGCCGAAAAATCAGCCTCATTTATTGCATACAAACGATCCAGCCAAAATTGAGCTGCACCAGTATTGGCTTTCGCGCACTCGCGGAAAGCGTCCATAGTGCTCATGGCCTTTGTACTGGATTTATTTTCAAAGAATCCTGAACGGGCTTTTGCCACATAGCTTTCTACCGAATAGCCCTTATCCTTTGTGTTTAAACGACTTCTCCGGGTCTCGTCCGTTTCGTTCCGCCCCAAACTCGACGCATGGTCGAAAGTTGGCGCAAGCGTTAGCCCGTGCTCCGGGGTAGAGATTAACCCCCAGTTTTCATGATGGCGATCTTGATTGCAGACCAAAGCATCCAGCAACAGATAACCTGCGAAGACACCAACAGCATCGGAAACCTGAGTTGGGCAATCCCATCCTGTCGGTGTACCAATGGTGGGTTGCTGCAATACTGCAATTACCCTGCGCAGAATATGCTGGGTGGTCTTGTATCGAGCGGCGGTTTCATAGGATTTATCCACCCAGGCCAACAATTCATTGCCAAGAATTAGCCGCCCATTTTCAGGAACCAGTGACGGGGTAATTACGCCTTGCTTGTCACCCCAAAGTGCCAAATCGTATTCCGCGTGAGGCAATCCCAGTAAACGCGCTATTTCGCAACAAACCTTTTCAGCCCAGTTCTCGCCTGTATTGGGTCGCCCAACCTTAAACAAGAACATCGTGCTTTCCCCTTGCTGAAACCAGCATTTCTCTTTTGTACCCAACTGCTCAAGTTGGGTAGAAGTGTCTGGCGAAACAGTAATGATGGGGTAAGTCATTTTTAAATATCCAGCTTTGGCAACCCATTCACGATCTTCATCGTCTCCAAACTCACCGTCACCACACGCATAAACAGTTCTAGCGGGTAGCGCGGATTGCCCATTGTTTCCACTGCCCAGTCGTTCGCGTCGTTGACGATGCCGCTGTCTTTGTCGGTCTTCACGCATTGGCGCTCAACCACCCAGTCCAGCGCAGGCTTGCCGTTCACGATGTAGTCGTAGGCTTCCAGCGGGATGCCGGTCAGGGTGATTTTGTCGTTGTAGTGCAGCGTGGTGAGGTCTTTATCCTTGCCTGATTTGCCGTACTTCATTTTCTCCACGCGGTAGTCGGCATCGGTCAGCTTGCCGCTGCTTTCGATCTTGAGCGGGTATTTCTCCACCGTTTCGTAGTTCAGGTGCAGCTCGGCCAGTTTGCGCCCGGCCTGAGAGAATGCCCAGAAGTCGGCGGCAGTTTTCACGCGGGGGATGCGCGGCAATTCCTTGCTCAGATTATTGGCGTAGCGTTCGCGATAGTCCGGCGAATGCAGCAGACCATAGATGTAATAGAACACATCTTCCTTGCCGATCTGCTCACTGGGATAGGCAGATTGAAAATGCGCTAACCCTGAGTCGGTGAGCGCATCGCGGCGCTGTCTTCCGGCCTTATTTTCTGGTGCGGCGAATAGATCAGCGTTTTGCGATATTAAAGTCGTTGAATCAGATACGGATTCGTCGTACAGATACAATGGAAAACATTGACCATTAAATTGCATTTGGAAGTCAGGAACAGCATCAGCAATTAAGGTGGAAAAACCAGACTTGGCCCCCACATTGGACATGCAAATCACAAGATTTTTCGCCTGCGAATCTGGAAAAATTCGTGGCATTTGCAATACCATTTCATTAAAGCGTCGGTTGAAGTACATCCACTGCTTGGTAAATGGACGATAGAGTCCAATTCTTAAACTATCTTTTTCAAATGAGAATCGCGAATTTTTGACTAACTCCTGTTTCAACGCGCGTGACCAACTAATCTTTGTCGCATCAGAGCTAACAAAACTATCCACTTGAGCTTCTCGCCCCTTTTTATCCAGCCCTGCAACAGCCTGAACAAATCGTTCGGATTCACTGTTGAAAAAATCAATCATGCGGGTCATGTTGGCGGTCACGTTTGTTTTTGCAGCGTTGTAACACCAAACATCACGACTTGAGACTACACCTTGCGAATAATTATCAAACAGCTTAAGTGCATCACTTTTCTTGTCGCCCAGCACGATATGTTGACTAAAACTGTTGTCACGCTTTTTGAGCCAATCGCCGTGCTGGTCTGGCGTAATGGATTGCCAGCCGCTGGCTTCAGTGATTCCGGCAATGCTGGCAAAGCTGCAAATTATTTCCAGTTTATCTTCGCGACTCAGGTAATCCCCAATGTCATGGAAATATATCTGGCCGTGTTGTGCAGCCTCGGGATTTTTCACCAGCAAGGAAATGGCAATCGGTGTTTTGCTTCCTGCATCGAATACATTACCCTTTTCCTTGCGCCGTTGTTCGCCAGATGTGTTGGCGTTACCGCGCAAGTGAAATATGTGAATACTAGAAAACTCTTCAGCCAGACACTTGCGCAATCCATCAGCGGTGTTTGCCTCCAAGAATCCGGCCCCAGTTACAAAACCGATTACTCCGCTGCTACCAATACGGTCGCTTGCCCAACGGATAGCTCGAATATAGCTGTTAAAAAGTGACTTCGAGAGGACTGCATTAGAGCGCGCGACATATGTATTCGTGATTCTCTGATCCAGATACGGATAGGCAACGTTCTGGTTGTTGTCATTTGCGCTATCTTGTCCCTCTGAATACGGTGGATTACCCATAATGACCCGAATATCCAGCTTTTTCTGCCGCTTACGGCGGGCGCTGTTCTGCACAAGCAGCGCGTCCACCAAGTCCTCTTTCTCGTAAAGCTGGAAAGTGTCTGTGAGGCAGATGCCCTCAAACGGCTGGTATTTGCCACCGACAATGCTGTGATAAACCGCTTCGATATTGATCGCGGCGATGTAATAGGCCAGCAGCACGATTTCGTTGGCATGGATTTCATTCTGGTACTTGTAGGGTAGTTGCTCAGGGGCAATCAATCCGCTTTGTAACAGGCGGGTGATGAAAGTGCCGGTTCCAGTGAAGGGGTCGAGGATATGCACACCCTTACTGCCCAGCGTCTGGCCAAATTCGGTTTGCAGGATGTGGTTGACGCTGTGGATGATGAAGTCCACCACTTCCACTGGCGTATATACCCTCTCTGGCAACGGTACTGGAACGATATGCGTTCCTAATCCAGTCGTATCAACATCAACAAATGATGGCTGTTCCGTGCAGGAGGCTGCTGCACAATGATTCGCTCAATTTTACTAACCGCTCTACTATTATTCG
>CAINCU010000076.1 GCA_903847155.1 uncultured Gallionellaceae bacterium
GTTTGGCGGAGTGGACGGGACTCGAACCCGCGACCCCCGGCGTGACAGGCCGGTATTCTAACCAACTGAACTACCACTCCATTAAACCTTGCATCTTTTTGCATTTAATTTGGTGGGTGCTGACGGGATCGAACCGCCGACAATCGCCTTGTAAGGGCGGTGCTCTACCAGCTGAGCTAAGCACCCGACAAAAAAGCTAGTTTACAGCATCTTTCAGGCCTTTGCCAGCCCGAAATTTAGGAACTTTAGCCGCCTTGATTTTTATTGTGGCTCCGGTGCGCGGATTACGGCCATTCCGTGCGGCACGTTTAGCGACATAAAATGTACCAAAACCAACCAAGCTCACCAACTCGCCCTTTTTCAGAGATTTTTTGATGGATTCGATAGTCGCGCCCAAAGCACGACCAGCTGCCGCTTTGGAAATGTCAGCGGATTTTGCAATTGCTTCGATCAGATCAGATTTATTACTCACGCGAGCCCCCTTTGATTGATTGATGACAGTAAATGACGCAGAACACATCTGCGACGGCTTTATATCAAGGGATAATTATCTGGTCAAGCAATTGAGCAGATATATTTTGAAATGCGTATTCTCGCAAACCCGCATCAATGCTTGATCGCAGACAATGTACCTGATTCACTGATGGCAGGAGGTGGGGAGGCATTCGATGTGGCAGTTTCTGGAAGCGGTTCAGGCTTGCGTTCAAGCGCCATCTCCAACACCTGCTCTATCCACTTTACGGGATGAATCTCCAGTTTATTTTTAACAGTATCCGGCATTTCGACCAGGTCTTTCACGTTTTCTTCAGGAATCAGCACAACCTTTATCCCGCCGCGTTGTGCTGCGAGCAACTTCTCTTTTAGTCCTCCGATTGGCAACACCTCACCACGCAACGTGATCTCTCCAGTCATCGCCACATCAGCACGCACCGGTATTCCGGTCAACGCAGAAACCATCGCAGTGCAAATGCCAACACCCGCGCTCGGTCCATCTTTGGGGGTTGCGCCCTCGGGCAGATGAATATGCAGGTCATTTTTCTCGTAGAAGTTTTCCGCGATACCCAACTTGCGCGCACGACTACGCACCACACTCAAGGCAGCTTGTATAGATTCCTGCATCACCTCACCTAGCTTGCCAGTGGTAGTCGTCTTTCCCTTGCCCGGCAGCACAGCGGTCTCAATGGTTAGCAATTCACCGCCAACTTCAGTCCACGCCAAGCCTGTGACCTGACCGACTTGATTATGTTTTTCAGCGATGCCATAACTGTAGCGACGCACGCCAAGATATTTATCCAGATTGCGCGCATTGATTGTGACCTTAGTTTCGCGCCCTTTCAACAATAATGACTTCACCACCTTGCGGCATATTTTGGACAGTTCACGCTCCAAACTGCGCACCCCGGCTTCTCTGGTGTAGTAACGTAAAATATCGCGTATCGCGCTCTCGGAAACACTGATCTCTTCTTCCTTGAGGCCGTTGTTTTTGATCGCCTTGGGCAACAGATAGCGCGTAGCTATATTCACCTTCTCGTCCTCCGTGTAGCTGGACACGAAAATCACTTCCATGCGATCCAGCAACGGTGCGGGGATGTTCATGCTGTTGGAAGTGGCCACAAACATCACATCCGACAAGTCGTACTCAACCTCAACGTAGTGATCAACGAAGGTATGATTCTGCTCTGGATCAAGCACTTCCAGCAATGCAGATGAAGGATCTCCACGGAAATCCATACCCATCTTGTCCACTTCATCTAGCAGGAACAGCGGGTTCTTCACGCCGACCTTGCTCATGTTCTGCAATATCTTGCCCGGCATCGAGCCGATATAAGTGCGGCGATGTCCGCGAATTTCCGATTCATCGCGCACTCCGCCCAGCGACATGCGCACGAATTTGCGGTTAGTGGCGCGTGCAATGGACTGCCCCAATGAAGTCTTGCCGACACCTGGAGGACCGACTAGGCACAAAATCGGCGCCTTCATTTTTTCAACGCGCTGCTGCACCGCTAGATATTCCACGATGCGCTCTTTCACTTTTTCCAAACCGTAATGATCCGCCTCCAGTACACCTTCGGCATGCTTTAAATCAGTATCTATCTTAGTCTTCTTCTTCCACGGCAAGCCTATGAGTATGTCGATGTAGTTGCGCACCACTGTCGCCTCGGCAGACATGGGCGACATCAGGCGCAGCTTCTTCAACTCGGCCTCAGCTTTGACACGTGCTTCCTTGGGCATGTGCGCAGCCTTGATCTTTTTCTCGATCTCTTCGATATCCGCGCCATCCTCGCCCTCACCCAATTCCTTCTGGATCGCCTTGACCTGCTCGTTCAGGTAGTACTCGCGCTGGCTTTTCTCCATCTGGCGCTTGACGCGACCACGGATGCGCTTCTCCACCTGCATGATATCCAACTCAGCCTCCAGTAAGCCAAGCAAGTGTTCGAGACGTTTGCGCACATCGAATATTTCCAGCACTTCCTGCTTTTGCTCCAACTTGAGGGGCAAATGCGCGGCGATGGTATCGGCTAGACGACCAGCATCGTCAATACCCGCTAATGAAGTCAGAATTTCCGGTGGAATTTTTTTATTGAGCTTTACATACTGATCAAACTGATTGATGAGCGCGCGGCGCATGGCCTCGGCTTCATGCCCCACCTCTTCATCGGCGGGCACTGGCTGTATCTCTGCATCCAGATGGGATTTGTCGTCAAATATCTGAATCACTTTGGCGCGCTGAGTACCTTCCACCAACACCTTTACCGTACCATCTGGCAGTTTGAGCATTTGCAGAATATTGGCAATACTGCCAATACGGTAAATGTCTTCGGTGGCTGGCTCGTCTTTGGCAGCTGATTTCTGCGCCACCAGCACAATGCTCTTGCCCGCCTCCATCGCGGCTTCCAATGCCTTAATAGATTTAGCTCGCCCAACGAACAACGGAATGACCATGTGTGGAAATACCACTACGTCACGCAAAGGCAACAGGGGGAACAGGTCAGCGTGAGTGGTTATTGGATCGTATTCGGCCATGATTCGGGACTCTGAATGATTAGGGATATTTACGATGTGGGGGCTGAGCCCAATAATTCAAGCCCAGTCCACCAAGGTTGTCGTTAAGCCGCCTTGGGCGTATCCGCATACATCACGATAGGTTTGATCTCGCCGGTGCTGTTTTCATCCAGCACCACCTTGCTGACGTTCTCAGCCGAAGGCAGGTCAAACATAATATCGAGCAGAGATTGTTCAAGGATGGAACGTAATCCGCGCGCACCGGCTTTGCGTGCCAACGCTTTTTTGGCAATCACATTCAGTACCCCTGTACGGAACTCCAACTCCACACCTTCCATCGCAAAAAGTTTCTGATACTGTTTAGTCAGTGCGTTCTTAGGTTCGGTCAGAATCTGGATTAGCGCGGCCTCATCCAGCCCTTCCAGCGCAGCTACTACTGGCAATCGCCCGACGAATTCGGGAATCAGGCCAAATTTGATCAAGTCTTCTGGCTCAACCTCGCGCAACACCTTGCCAACATCCTTATTATCATCGCGCTTTGCCAGATTGGCTGAGAAGCCAATCCCTGCTTTCTCGGAGCGGTTACGAATCACCTTCTCCAAACCATCAAATGCGCCGCCGCAGATGAACAAAATATTGGTAGTATCCACTTGAAGGAATTCGGTGTTGGGATGCTTGCGTCCACCTTGCGGCGGGATGGATGCCTTGGTTCCTTCAATGAGTTTAAGCAGAGCTTGCTGCACCCCCTCGCCCGACACATCGCGGGTGATGGATGGGTTATCCGACTTGCGTGAGATTTTGTCAATTTCGTCGATATAGACAATTCCACGCTGTGCGCGCTCCACATCGTAATCGCAAGCCTGCAACAACTTCTGAATGATATTTTCGACATCCTCTCCAACATAACCAGCTTCAGTCAGTGTCGTCGCATCTGCCATCACAAACGGCACATTCAGCAAGCGCGCTAGTGTCTGTGCCAACAAAGTCTTGCCCGAACCGGTCGGCCCCACTAGCAATATGTTGCTCTTGGACAACTCAACCCCGTCGTCAATCTTGTTCTTCAAACGTTTGTAATGGTTATAAACCGCCACAGACAATATCTTTTTCGCCTGACGTTGACCGATAACATACTCATCCAAACGTTCGCATATCTCGTGCGGAACCGGCAAGTCGTTCTTATCGGATTTCTCACCGCCGATAACACTCTGTGTTTCCTCCCGGATAATATCGTTGCATAGTGCAATACATTCATCGCATACAAACACCGATGGTCCCGCAATCAGCTTACGCACTTCGTGCTGGCTCTTGCCGCAGAACGAGCAGTAAAGCAGCTTATCACCCTTGCTCTTATCTGTTGTCATTTTTCCCCCACACCAAAATCATCGGTGACTTGCTGAATCCTTAAACTCGTTTATCCAGCACCTGATCAATCAATCCATATTCCATCGCATCGCTGGCGGTCAGAAAATTGTCGCGTTCGCTGTCGCGTGCAATCTCCTCTATGGGACGTCCAGTATGTTTTGACATCAATGCATTCAAGCGCTCGCGCAGGCTCAAAATATATTTGGCATGAATCTCTATATCGGTCGCTTGTCCCTGAAATCCACCCAGAGGTTGATGAATCATTACCGTGGAATTGGGCAAAGCGAAGCGTTTGCCCTTTTCACCTGCTTGCAACAGAAACGCTCCCATCGATGCCGCCATGCCGATACACAGGGTGGAAACTTGCGGCTTGATGAACTGCATAGTGTCGTAAATCGCCATACCCGCCGAGATTGAGCCTCCAGGCGAATTGATGTAGAGGTGAATGTCCTTGTCCGGATTTTCGGATTCCAGAAACAGCAATTGCGCTACGATCAGATTTGCTACGTGATCGTTGATCGGTCCGACCAGAAAGATTACACGTTCTTTGAGCAAACGCGAATAGATATCGAATGCGCGCTCCCCGCGACCACTGGTTTCGATCACCATCGGAATCAAACCGGTGTCTTGCGGCTCCGTCATCTTGCCAGCAGCATTTTGCATCATGTTCAGTCTCCCATCAATTCGTTCAGTTTGACCAATTGATCCGTCACTTTTGCACCCGCCATCACCCAAGCAACCACATTTTCTTCCAGCACCAGATTTTCCACTTCACGCATGCGTGCAGTTTCGGCGCGATACCAACTCACCACTTCTGCCGGATGTTCGAAACTCCGTGCATACTCTTGTACCATTGCCTCTACTTGATCCGGCTTGGCATGCAAATCATGTTTGTTGACCAACTCCGCCAGAATCAAACCCAATTTAACGCGCTTGCTTGCGCGCTCGGCAAACATATCCGTTGGCAATTTCACGCCTTTGGGTATCTTCACTCCACGCGACTCCATATCTTTCAGAGACTGCTCCATCAAGCGTTGAGATTCACTTTCCAACAACGACTTAGGCACTTCCAATTGCGAAACCTTAAGCAATGCATCCATAGCCGCGTCTTTATTGCGAACCTTTACCCTGCGCTGCGCTTCACGACCGATGTTGTCGCGAATCTCTTGTTTGAGTTTGTCTACATCGCCATCCTCAACACCCAAAGCCTTGGCAAATTCAGAATCTACTTCCGGCAGATGTGCCGCTTCAACAAGATTGACAGTGACGGTAAAAGTGACTTGTTTTCCTGCAACGTCTTTACCGTGATAATCCGCAGGAAAAGTCATATCAAATGACTTGGTTTCTCCCGCTTTCATACCGACGATAGCATTCTCGAAATCGGGCAACATACGCCCCGCGCCCAATACCACTGCAAAATCTTTTGCCTCGCCACCTTCAAACACTATCCCGTTCAATTTTCCAGAAAAATCAATGCGCACTTGATCATCGCCACCTGCAGCACTGTCTGTTTTTTTGTATACCGTTCGCTGTTTGCGCAAGGTCTTGATCGTGTCTTCCACATCAGCTTCGCTCAAGCTGAATGTCACACGAATGATACTTTCAGTACCCGTATCACCAATCACAACTTCAGGGTAAACCTCAAAAGTTGCGCTGTATTCAATTTGCGGTGCGTTTATGTCCGTCGTTTTGAGCTCAAACTGCGGGTATCCCGCCACTTGTAGTTTATTTGCTACAGTCGCTTCTGCAAAAGAACGCTGCAAGTTATCGCCCAGCACTTCTTGATGCACAGACACACCATATTGCTGCTCCAAAACCTTTAACGGCACTTTGCCTGGACGAAAACCATGCACTTTGGCCGTGCGGCCCAAGCGTTTAAGTCGATTTTCTACTTCGCCACGAATCAGTTGCTGCGGAATAGATGCATTCAAACGACGCTGCAATCCGCCTAGAGTTTCTACATTTGACATACCAATACTTCCTTCGATTAGATAACTGTAAGAATAAACGCGTGGCCAATGATACATGAAAGCGGGTGCATAGACCCGACCACCGCGTTACTCGTCGCGCGGTTGCACCTGCGGCAACCGCCAGACATCGCGGTTGTAGTCCATAATTGTTCGGTCACTAGAGAATTTTCCGCTTGTGGCAGTGTTGATAATGCTCATGCGCGTCCAGCTCTCCTGATCCTGATAGGTTGCACTCACTTGCATCTGCATATCCACATAACTGCGGAAGTCAGCCAAGGTCAGCCATGGATCATGCGGATTTAGGATGGATTGCAAGATAGGCTCGAACAATCCCGGCTCAAACAGATTGAAATGGTTGCTTCTCAGCAGGGTTACTACTCGCTGCAAATCATCGTCGCCAGCGACAATTGCCAACGGATCGTATTGACCATGCATATTTTCGACTTGCTCGGCAGTCAATCCGAACAAAAAGAAATTCCTTTCTCCGGCTTCCTCACGTATCTCTATGTTTGCGCCATCCAGAGTGCCAATAGTCAGCGCACCGTTCATCATGAATTTCATGTTGCCAGTGCCGGACGCTTCTTTTCCCGCCGTGGAAATTTGTTCAGAAAGCTCGGCCGCAGGACAGATCACCTCCATCGCCGATACCCGGTAATCCGGCAGGAACACCAATTGCAACAATCCTTTGGTATCGGGATCATGGTTGATGACATCACCCACTGCGGTCACCAAACGGATGATGCGCTTAGCCATGACATAACCGGGAGCTGCTTTGCCGCCGATCAAAACACAACGCGATGTCCAATTGGCAGTGTCGCCGCGTTTAATGCGATCATATAGATGAATGACGTGCAGTACATTAAGCAACTGCCGCTTGTATTCATGGATACGCTTCACTTGCACATCAAACAGTGCAGCAGTATCAAACTCTATCCCGCAGCTGCGGTAAACCATCTCAGCCAACCTCTGCTTGTTGCCTTGCTTAATCGCCCGCCACTTGGCACGAAAAACTTTGTCGTCAGCAAACTTCGCCAACACTTGTATTTTTGACAAATCAGTGCGCCATTCTTCGCCTATGGATTCGTCAATCAAAGTAGAAAGATCTGGATTGCTCCACTCCATCCAGCGGCGTGGTGTAACGCCATTGGTCTTATTGTTGAACTTTATTGGCCAAAGTTCATAGAAGTCATGGAACAAATTCTGTTTCAACAATCTTGAATGAAGCTCCGCCACACCGTTGACCGAGTGGCACGCCACCACTGCTAGATAGGCCATACGCACTTGCGGCGCACTACCTTCCTCAATGATGGACATGCGGCGTTGGCGTGCCACATCACCCGGCCAGCGCAATGAGACTTGCTCCATAAATCGCGCGTTGACCTCATAAATGATGTCGAGCAAACGCGGCAACAGACGGCCAAACATACTCACCGGCCATTTCTCCAACGCCTCCGGCAGCAAAGTGTGGTTGGTATAGGCCATCGTGCTACTGGTGATATACCAAGCCTCATCCCATCCCATCCCATGTTCATCCATCAATAATCTCATCAACTCTGCCACTGCACAGGTTGGATGCGTATCATTCAACTGAAAAGCGTTCTTTTCATCGAATTGTGAAAAATCCTCACCATGCCTGCTAACCCAATAACGCAGCACATCCTGCAAACTGGCTGATGCCAGAAAGTACTGCTGGCGCAGGCGCAACTCTTTACCGTTCTCGCTAGCATCGTTTGGATAAAGCACCATGGTGATGTGCTCCGCCGCATTCTTCGATGCCACAGCTTCGGTATAGCTGCCGGCATTGAATTCATCCAGATTGAATTCCTCGGTTGCTGTTGATTTCCATAAGCGTAAGGTATTCACTGTACCATTGCGATACCCCGGTATCGGCATGTCGAAGGGAACAGCCATTACATCTTGCGTATCCACCCAGCGCGCATGCAACTTCCCCCCAGCATCGCGATATAGATCGCTACGCCCGCCAAACTTCACCCGCACGACATATTCAGGACGCTCCACCTCCCACGAGTTGCCATTGCGCAACCAATGATCCGGGTCTTCGATCTGACAACCGCTCTCAATGCGTTGGCGGAACATGCCGTACTCATAGCGGAGGCCATACCCTGTCACCGGTAATTGCAGAGTGGCGCAACTATCGAGGAAACAGGCTGCCAGCCTACCCAAGCCGCCATTGCCGAGACCAGCATCGCTTTCCTGATCCTGCACTTCTTCAAGCACAACCCCGAAATTGTGCATTGCATCAGCAGTCTCTTGCTGCATATCGAGATTAAGCATGGCGTTTCCCATAGCCCTGCCCATCAGAAATTCCAATGAGAGGTAGTAAGCCTGTTTACATTCTGACTCATCATAAGCGCGTTGAGTATGTCTCCAACGTTCGATCAGTCGGTCGCGCAAGGTAGACGCCAACGAGGAATAGACCGGAAATCCAGACAAGGTGGTTTTATCCCAACCTAAGGTATGACTGAAATAGCGACGAAAATCTTCCATTACACTGATAGCATCCGCTCCCAACGGAGGCATCTTCATGATGCTGTGATGCTTGGTGATAAACGGCTTATTGGATGGATTCACACTAATTTTCCTGAGGTTTTCTAAGTCGTAGTTGAGATTCTATCAAAGAACTGTTAAACATCGTCCGCATACTCAGGCGGAATTCCCATCCAAAAACGCAGCACCGATGATGCCAGCTTGATCCAAAGATTGGGAGATACGAACATTCAACTTGCCACGAAGAACTGGTAACAGAACAAGCTCCAAACGTCGCTCGAAAGCTGGCCGCATCAACGACCATGAAGCAATCATCCCTCCGCCAATTACCACTTCACTCACATCGACGACTTTTACAATATTGGCGAGCGCATCGGCCAAATACTCGCCAGCTTGCTCAAAAGCACGTATTGCCGCATCTTCCTGTTGTATTGCCAATTGTGCAATATCTATGGCGGAACAAGTAATGCCAGTTTGCATAGCATAAGTTTGCACCACGCCATTGGTCGAGGTGTATTGCTCCAAACATCCGTGATTGCCGCAACCGCAAGGTCTTCCATTCGGCTCAACGATCATATGCCCGACCTCCATCGCCACGCCATGCACACCGCTATGCAATTTTCCTTGCAGCACCAATCCACCACCCACTCCCGTTCCAAGTCCGATATATATCAAATCACCCTGCATCTTTCTGGACAAAATATACTCACCAAAGGCAGCAGCAGACGCATCGTTTTCCAGCACCACGGGTAAGCCGAATCGGGCCCGCAAAGGTGAGACGATATCGATATTCAGCAAGTTAGGTAGATTGGGAGAGGACAGCACAAACCGCGAATGCGGATCAATAAAACCAGGAAAGCCAATGCCAATAGATCTGATCTCAGGATAAGCTACACGCGCTTCAGCGATAGCATCCAGCAAAGTGGACAGAATGGCATCCAACGCATCGTGGGGAGATAACTGGCGACACATGCTGGCAAAGTCAGCCTGAAAACGTTTCTGCCAAACCACATGCACACCCCGCACCACGCCGAGTCGAAAATTCGTTCCGCCCACATCAATGCCGATCAATTCTCCCGACATCACTAAGCCTTAAACCCCTTCCGAACGCCGCATCGTCCCACCTGCCGTCGGCGCTCCGCTACCGACACTGATCGCGCGCTGCAAATCAACGGGTGCAGTTAATTTTAGCAGTCGGTAAAGGTTGGATAAATTTTGCCGGAACAAGGTGTCAAAAGAAGAGACGCTCTGTGCCGAATTGTAATCACCAAACCACCAGAACCAATCCGAGCCTTCGCAATCAGCCAATTGCTCTGTTGCCAGACGCATTTCTTCCGCACTCAGGCGGCCGCTGTTCATCACGATGTCATAACTGCGTTTTGCTTCGCACAACAAATCCCAACCGCGGTTTTTGTCGGGCGAACCGATCCACGTACTGAACGTCCCGTAAACCCAGCTTCCTGAAACCAGTTGCTTCAGCTTCCCCGCGACAAATTGCGCTTTCCCTGTTTCAATCCCCTGCACGCATTCATCAAAAGTCGTAGTACGAATAAACGGATGCTGTTCCAATTTGGCATACAGTTCGGACAGGAAATAATATCCGTTGTACGGGTAATATTCCCAAGCGTTCTCCCCATCCAAAATCACACTCACCACAGGTTCTTGTTCACCATGAGCATGCCGGTATATCTCTTCCAGTTGATGCACGAAATCGGCTGCCGCATCGTCGCCTTTCCACTTGGCATATTCAAAGCCGATACGGTCTGACAATTCATCGTCGCGGAAAAAGCAATACACCGGCTTAGGTACATCTTCCAATAAATAGGGTTTGTACAAATAGCCAGCTTTGTCCGGCAATCCCTGATTGTTCATGTCGCGCTGCAAGCTGTGCGCAAGCACGGCCTGTCCGGTCGCCGTCCAGCGGCATCCATGCTCTCCCAATAATTTCAAAGTCGAACGCGACACACCTCCTTCAGAAGGCCACATGCCTTTAGGCGACATTCCGAAATGCCGCTGGTGGCTTTCCACCGCCCTAGCAAGCTGCGACTGTGCACGGCGCAGGCCGCCTTGGTAATAGCCCACCTGTGGCAGCGGCACCCCAGGTTCGCTCTCGCGAGCAGAATTAAAGTCCAGCAACAGCGGCAAGATGGGATGATTATAGGGAGTAGTCGAAAGCTCGATCTGTCCCCGTTCCGCTAACTTGCGATAGCGCGGAATGATGCCGCTGATCAGCTCACCGATCAGGTTGAACAACTCAATGCGTTCTGCGTAAGTGAATTGGCTCCCTTTGGTCATCAAACGTGCAACAACCTCGCTGCTGCGCCGCACACTTTCACCCATCCACACCAAGTGATACCAAACCAGCAAATCAGCCAGATATTGCCCGGATAGATATGTGACACTTTCGCGTCCGCGTCCCTCCATCATTTTCTGCAAATCAAACAGGTGCTGGTAAGCGCGGTACGGTTGCAACATCTTGGTGTGGTTGCTCTTGAAACAACTGTCCATGATATGCAATCGGCTATCATCACTCACTTCATTAAGCCGCTCATGACACAGCATTTTTAGCAGGACATCATGTACCTGGCCCGATTTGAACTGCTGCTCATAATCCAGCAGCTGCTCCACCAGAATAGGAACAAAATTCACCACGGCCTTGGTCCGCGGATGCTGCTCCAGATGGAAGGCCATGTCGGTGTAATCCTTCATGGCATGCAGATACGTCCACGGCAAGACGAATTCATCCGTAGCGTAATTCCGGTAATCTGGCTGGTGCATATGCCAACACAAGATCAAATTCAGTTTCTTGTCCGTTGGCGTCATGGCGTTGTTTTGATGAGGCATAAATAAATTCGAAAAACTCTTTATCGCACGTGATGGATGGATTGCCCCAACATATCGGGTGTCACCAGTGTGATCCCGCTCTTGGAAACATGGAAATGTCTGGCATCTTCTTCGCGATTAAAACCAATTTCCATCTCGTCCGGAATCTCGCATTTATTGTCCAGCACCACCCGGTGCAACTTTACCCGTTCGCCGATGCGGCAGCCTGACAGGATCACCGAATCGGTGATTTCACTTTGGCTCCCCACACGAATATCCGAGAACAGCAGCGAATGATGCACCCTTGCGCCACTGATAATGCAGCCACCGGAGACCATAGAGTCAATGGCAACACCGCGACGGTCATCGTCATTAAATACGAATTTGGCAGGCGGTAATTGCTCCTGATAAGTCCAGATCGGCCAACTCTTGTCATACAAATCCAGATCGGGAACGACGCTGACCATTTCCATGTTGGCCTCCCAATAGGCATCAATGGTTCCAACATCACGCCAGTAAGCACGTCCGCTTTCATTCATCCCGACACAGCTCTTTTCAAAACGATGTGAATACACGCGATAGCGCTCAATCAAGTAAGGAATGATGTCGTGGCCGAAATCATGCGTGGAAGATTTTGTATCCGCATCCCGCACCAGTTGCTCATACAAAAACTTGGCGTTGAAAACATAGATGCCCATGCTGGCCAGAGACTGCCCAGGATTGCCCGGAATCTCCGTCGGATTGGCAGGTTTCTCGGTGAACTTGATGATGCGATCGTCGCTGTCCACTGTCATCACGCCAAAGGCGCTCGCTTCCGCCACCGGCACTTCGATACAACCCACCGTCATGTCGGCATCAGTACGCACATGGGCTGCCAACATCTCGCCATAGTCCATCTTATAAACATGGTCTCCCGCCAGAATAACGATGTACTCGGGGTTGTATCCGCGCAGGATGTCGATGTTCTGAAACACCGCATCCGCCGTACCGCGATACCACTCTTCTTGAATCCGCTGCTGCGCCGGCAGCAGGGCAATGAACTCGTTAAACTCACCCCGTAAAAAACCCCAACCCTTCTGGATATGTTCGATCAGACTATGGGCTTTGTATTGGGTGACCACGCCGATGCGGCGTATTCCGGAATTGATGCAATTGGACAATGGAAAATCGATGATGCGAAATTTTCCGCCAAACTGTACTGCCGGCTTGGCGTTCCAGTCCGTCAGATTGTGCAAGCGACTACCTCTGCCGCCAGCTAATACCAGAGCCACCGTATTTTTTGTCAGTGCGCTGATAAAACGTGGTGAATGCATATCCTGGGCCATGGCGTCTCCTTATTTATTTGTTTGCTATATTGAGGCTGATTGCGTTTTTAGAATGGTTTGGTAGAGATCGATGTACATCTGCGCACTGCGTTGCCAACCGACATCGCGATGCATGCCGTTAAGCTGGATGCGACGGAATGTTTTCTGGTCGCGGTAGCACTCGATTGCCCATTTGATGGTTTGCTGCAGGACGAATGTGCTGGGTTCGTCAAACACAAAACCCGTCCCCCCTTCCAGATTGGCATTGATTACCGAGTCAGCCAAGCCGCCGGTGCGGCGTACTACCGGTGGCGTCCCGTAACGCATGCCGTACATCTGATTCAGTCCGCACGGCTCGAAGCGAGACGGCATCAAAAATATGTCCGCACCCGCCATGATCTGGTGCGACAGTGCTTCATCAAAGCCCACATTGACCGATACGCGCCCTGTATAGCGCTGCGCCAACAGTTGATAGCGGCGTTCCAGCTCCGCTTCGCCATTGCCAAGCACCGCCAATTGTGCACCGCTTTCCAGCAGAGTGGGCAGGCATTCGAGCAGCAAATCCAGTCCCTTCTGATAAGTCAGGCGGCTAACCACCCCCAGCATGGGAGCATGCTCATCAACCTCCAGTCCAAGTCGCTGCTGCAATGCCAGTTTGCCCTTGGTCTTGAGCGACAGATCATGTTCGTCGTAACGAACTCCCAGATGCTTGTCAGTTGCCGGGTTCCATTCGTTTACATCGATGCCATTGAGAATGCCGCTGACATCCTCTTTGCGCGCGGTGAGCAAACCCTGCATGCCATAGCCCATCTCGGTGGTTTGAATTTCGTGCGCATATGTCGGACTCACCGTCACAATACGATCGGCATAATGCAAACCCGATTTAAGGAACGAAAGATTGCCGTGAAATTCGACTCCATGCATGTCAAAAACATGTTGAGGCAAATTCAGCGGCCTCAGCCAATCGCGTTCGTAGTTACCCTGAAACGCGATGTTATGCACGGTCATCACGCTTTTGGCATGTATCCGCTTGTCCAACTGCAGATAGGCAGGTGCCAAACCAGTCTGCCAGTCGTTGCAATGCACCAGTTCTGCCTGCCAATTCACCGGGGAATCAGCACTGCCCAACAGCGCCGCGACTCTGGACAGCATGCCGAAGCGCATCGGATTGTCTGGCCAATCACCGCCCAGATGATATTGATAGAGTCCTGCCACGCGGCAAAAATATTGCGGAGCATCCAGCACATATACCGGCACCAGCGTGTCAGGCATTTTTGCGCTTAGCAAACGCACTTCGGGCTGTCCCGGAAACACTGCAAAATTAGCGACTGTTTTCTTGGCTTTCAGCCCGTCCAGCACTTGGTTATATCCCGGAATCAACAAGCGTACATCCTGCCCCAATTCCTGCAAAGCTGCAGGCAAGGAAGCGCTGACATCGGCCAGCCCGCCCGTCTTGATGAGCGGATGCACTTCGGATGTGGCGAACAGGATGCGCGTCATGATTTCCGGCTTACTGATTTGTAGTAATTGATAAGGCCGTTGGTGGAGGCATCGTGCGCAGAAATCGGCTGCGCATCACGCAGCTCCGGCAAAATATACGCGGCCAATTGTTTGCCCAGCTCAACACCCCATTGGTCGAAAGAATTCACATTCCAGATAATGCCCTGCACAAAAATTTTATGTTCATACAAGGCAATCAGTCGACCCAGCGTGCGCGGTGTCAACTGCTCGAACATGATCGAATTGGTGGGCTTGTTGCCATCAAATACCTTGTGTGGCAACAACGCTTCAATCGCTGCCGCATCCATACCACCATGTTGCAGCTCGGCACGCGCCTCGGCTTCAGTTTTACCTTTCATTAACGCTTCTGTCTGAGCGAAAAAGTTGGAAAGCAAAGTCGCATGATGCTCCCCCAAAGGATAAAAACTGCGCGCAGGTGCGATAAAATCGGCTGGGATAATCTGAGTGCCCTGATGGATGAGCTGGTAATAAGCATGTTGTCCGTTGGTGCCGGTGCCTCCCCACACTACCGGGCCAGTCGCATAGTCCACCGCATTGCCTTGACGATCAACGCGCTTGCCATTGCTCTCCATGTCGGCCTGCTGGAGGTAGGCAGTAAAATATTCCAGCGACTGATCATAAGGCAACATTGCAATGGTCGCCGCATCAAAGAAATTACGGTACCAGACTCCAAGCAAGGCCAGAATTACCGGCGTGTTTTGTTCCAACGACGCGTCACGGAAATGACTATCCATGTCGTTACCACCGCGCAACAGTTCTTCAAAACGATCCATACCGACATACAAGGCAATAGGCAGGCCGATAGCCGACCACAATGAATAACGTCCACCGACCCAGTCCGAGAATCCGAACATGTTCGCCACATCTATACCAAAATCAGCCACTTCTTTCGTGTTGGTGGAAAGAGCGACAAAATGACTGGCAATACTTTTCTCATCGTTGCTATTTTTTAACAACCAATCACGCGCCGAACGGGCATTCATCAGTGTTTCCTGAGTGGTGAATGTCTTGGAGGCAACAATAAACAAGGTAGTTTCTGGATCAAGCAAAGCCAGTTTGGTTGCAATATCTGCCCCATCCACATTGGATACGAAATGCGCACGCAACTTTGGACCAGCATATGGTTGCAAAGCCTGGCACACCATAAGCGGCCCCAGATAAGAACCGCCAATGCCGATATTCACTACATCGGTGATAGCCTTGCCTGTGTATCCGCGCCATTCGCCGTTGCGTACGCTATCGGAAAAGCTGCGCATTTTTGCCAATACGCTGCGCACTCCAGGCAATACATCTTTGCCATCCACCACGATCGGGGAATGCTCTGGATCGATCGCTGCCCGCAACGCGGTATGCAGTACTGCGCGCTGCTCTGTAAAATTTATCTTGTCGCCAGCGAACATCCGCTCACGCCAAAGCTCCACCTTTGCCTGTCGCGCCAACGCGAACAGCAAAGGCATGGTGTCGTGCGAAATCAAATTCTTTGAATAATCGAGCAGCATGTCGTCCAAGCGCATAGAAAAACGCTCGAAACGCTGAGGATCGGAAACGAATGCCTGACGCAGCGAGAACTGCGTTAATGACTGACGATGATTTTGCAGGGCTTGCCATGCCGGAGACCGCGTTAATTGGGACATATCAAAACCTATCTAACCCTGCACAAACTAAATAATTTCTACACGGAATTTTGTTCTGTAAAAATCGAATCAGCGCATTCTCTCAATCACGATTCCCGCCAATGGCGGCAGAGTCACCTCGATTGACTGATGCTCACCGTTCCATGCGACATCTGACGAATATAATCCAAAACCATTACCCATATTTGAGCCGCCGTAATAATGTGAATCACTGTTGAATATTTCGCGGTAGCCGCCCTTATGCGGCACACCCACACGATATGCGACACGCGGAACAGGTGTAAAGTTGAGCAATACGATAACATATGAACCGTCGCGCGCCATCCTGCGGAAGATCAGCAGCGATTGGTCAGCGTTGTCGCAATCCACCCAGGCAAACCCCTCATGCGAAAAATCCAGCTCATGCAACGCAGGCACCCCGCTGTAAAGCAGGTTGGCATCGCGCACTAAGGCCTTTACTCCACTGTTTTCGCTGTGTCCCAGCAGGTACCAGTCGATTTCCGCCCCGACCTTCCATTCATGCCCCTGCGCGATTTCGTTGCCCATGAAATTCAACTTCTTGCCCGGAGAAGTCATCTGATAGGTAAACAGCAAGCGCAGGTTGGCAAACTTCTGCCAGCCGTCGCCCGGCATCTTGTCCAGCAATGAACGTTTACCGTGTACTACTTCATCATGGGAAAAAGGCAGCACGAAATTCTCGGTATAGCTATATAGCTGGCCGAAGGTCAGCATATTCTGGTGATAACGTCTATGCACAGGATCATGTTCGATGTAGTCGAGCGTGTCGTTCATCCAGCCCATGTTCCACTTCATGGAAAAACCCAGTCCCCCCAGATAAGTGGGACGCGACACCATAGGCCAAGAGGTCGATTCCTCAGCGATGGTCAGGGTGCCTGGAAATTGTTCATGAGTCATCACATTCAAATCGCGGAAGAAATCCACCGCCTCCAGGTTCTCGCGCCCACCATGTTTGTTAGGCAACCACTGACCTTCCGTGCGTGAGTAATCCAGATAGAGCATGGAAGCCACGGCATCCACGCGCACGCCGTCAATGTGAAATTCATTCAGCCAATAATGCGCATTTGCCATCAGAAAATTGCGCACCTCGTTGCGGCCATAATTGAAAATCAGGGTGCCCCAATCCTGATGCTCGCCCAGACGAGGGTCTTCATGCTCGAACAATGCAGTGCCATCAAAACGCGCCAGCGCAAAAGCATCTTTGGGAAAGTGCGCGGGCACCCAATCCAGAATCACCCCGATGCCCGCAATATGGCAGCTTTCGACAAAATAGCGGAAGTCATCCGGCGTACCATAGCGGCTGGTTATCCCGAAATAGCCGGTGGTCTGATAGCCCCACGATTCATCCAGCGGGTGCTCGCTGATCGGCATCAATTCGATGTGCGTGAAACCCATTTCCTGCACGTAAGGCACAAGACTTTCGGCCAGTTCACGAAAATTATAGAAGCGCCCGTCCCAGTGCCTTTTCCATGAGCCCGCATGCACTTCATAAACATTCAGCGGCTTATGCTGCCAATCATGGACGGCGCGCTGTTCCATCCACGCCGAATCACGCCACTGAAAACCATCCAGCGCAGTTACTCTGGATGCCGTGCCGGGACGCATTTCAAAACTAAAACCGTACGGGTCGGTCTTGGTCAGCAACTCGCCGGTATTGCGATTGCGAATCTCGAATTTGTAAAACTCGCCCAAGCCAATATCCGGGACAAAAATCTCCCACACACCGCTGCTGCCCAGCGTGCGCATCGGATCCACGCGACCATCCCATCCGTTGAAATCGCCGACCACGCTGACGCGTTCGGCATTCGGCGCCCACACCGCAAAGCGCACGCCCCACACCCCCTGCAACTCGATGTGGTGCGCCCCCAACATGCGGTAAGCCTGCTCCAAACGTCCTTGCGAAAACAGATACAGATCGTGCTCGGTGATGCTGGATGCGAAGGAGTATGCATCGTGTACTTCGACCACATGATTGAAATAATTCATTTGCAGGAGACATGGTGAAGGCAGGACATTTTTCCCTCTCCAGGTAAAAATACCCGATGCATCAACACGCTGCAGCGGCTGCCAAACAAGTCCATCATGAACAGAAACTTCTGTCGCGTAGGGTTGAAATACCCGCAACACCCATTCGGATTTGATTTGATGTAACCCCAGATAAGCAAAAGGGTCATTATGGCGCGCTTCTAATAAGGCGCGCTTGTGCTGGCTATCGTTCTGCATGTCTTCGCTCCTGTTCCACAATATAGCCTTTTAAAGCAGAATGAACAACGAAAATGAAGCGAAAATCAGGTGTCGCAAATCCGCCGAATTTGTGACACCTGAGTATTTAAAATTAAATAAGGTAATCCCCCATCTAAGCTGTGGGATTACCTTATTTATTTACTGGCTCACAATTCAAGCGCGCAAAGAATCAATTATTAGAGGTTCCCTTAACCCAAACGGGGGACACCGACAAAACAGGATTATTTGGATTCGACTGAATTTCCACAATTGCACCGCAGTGATGACCCGATGAATTATCCGTGTTCAAATTCAAACCGTGACTATGCTTCTCAAAAATATCTGCGAATGCATCCGCTATAATCCGCCACCATGTCTTCCATCCATTTACTCCCCGACTTGCTCATCAACCAGATCGCCGCCGGCGAGGTGATCGAGCGTCCGGCATCAGCGCTGAAAGAATTGCTGGAAAATAGTCTGGATGCAGGCGCGACGGACATCGCCGTGCAGTTGGAGCACGGCGGTGTGAAACTGCTGCGCGTGCGCGACAACGGCGGCGGCATTGCGCAGGAACAATTGCCGCTGGCACTGATGCGCCACGCGACCAGCAAGATCGCCTCGCTCGACGACTTGCAGCGCGTGTCCAGCATGGGCTTTCGCGGCGAGGCGCTGGCGAGCATGGCGGCGGTGGCGCATGTCACACTCACCAGCCGCAACACGTACGCCGCACACGCCTGGAAGATCGAAGCGTCAGATGGCGCACAAGGAAACGCCGCACCCGCGGCGCACGCGCCTGGCACCAGCGTGGAAATACGCGAGCTGTATTTCAACACTCCGGCGCGGCGCAAATTTCTGAAAAGCGAAAGTACCGAGTTCGCCTGGTGCGAAGAGACATTCAAACGCATCGCGCTGTCGCGCCCGGATGTGGCGTTCTCGTTGCAGCACAATGGGCGCGCGGTGTGGCAACTGGCTGCGCAGTCGCTGCAACAGCGCATCACCGCCATCCTCGGCGCAGAGTTCGGCCAACATGCCGTCGCCATTGAACATGAGATCGCAGGTCTGCACTTGTACGGCATCGCAGCCCTGCCCGCCTATTCGCGCTCATCCCGCGATGAACAATATTTCTTCGTCAACGGCCGCTTCGTGCGCGACAAAGTGCTGATGCACGCCGTGCGCCAAGCCTATCAGGACATCCTGCATCACCAGCGTCATCCCGCCTTCGTGCTATTCCTCGAACTGCCGCCGGAACAGGTGGATGTGAACGTGCATCCAGCGAAGAGCGAAGTGCGCTTCCGCGAGAGTCAGGGCATACACCAGTTCGTGTTTCATGCGTTGCATGATGCGTTGAGTGGAACGATGAGTGAAGCCATTCCATCGACCGCCAGCACCTCGCATGAGGCGCAAGCAAAACAATCATTTCCCTCGGCACAGCAGCAGCGCATGGCATTCGGCACCGAGCAAAGGCAAGCGAGCTATCGTTTATGGGAAGAAGCTGCAGTAGCGCTCAAACAAGAAGCTGACAACGCAGGATGGGTGGAGCGACGCGATACCCATCACTCATCGCTGCAAGAAAACGATGGGTATCGCTTCGCTCCATCCATCCTCCAACAACCCGAACACCCGCTCGGCTTCGCCCTCGGCCAACTCTCCGGCATCTACATCCTCGCGCAGAATCAGCAAGGCCTCATCGTGGTCGATATGCACGCCGCGCACGAACGCATCGTGTATGAAAAACTCAAGACCGCATTCGACCAGCAGCAGATGCCGACGCAACCGTTGCTGATTCCGGTGACGTTCAGCGCCGACACACTGAACATCGCCACCGTCGAAGAGGAACAGGAAGCGTTGCAAAAACTCGGCTTCGACATCGCGCCCATCTCCACCCACACCCTCGCGGTGCGCGCCATGCCCGCCATGCTCAAGCAGGCGCACGCCGAAGCCGCAGCGCGCGAAGTGCTGCACGAGCTGCGCGAATTCGGCGCGAGCCGCGCACTCACCGAACGGCGCAACGAACTGCTCGCCACCCTCGCCTGCCATTCCGCCGTGCGCGCCAACCAGCAACTGAGCCTGCCCGAGATAAACAGCATCCTGCGCGAGATGGAACAGACCGAACGCGCCGACCAATGCAACCATGGCCGTCCGACCTGGTTCCAGATCACGTTGGCGGAACTGGATGCGATGTTTATGCGCGGGAAATGACCGCCCACAACAAGTAGAATTGAATGTCTGGCTGAGAACGGGCGTAATGACGCACTTTATTCAGGTTTTTTCCTTTTAACGCAACTTACAGGTTTGGATTTTTAAAATGAAACACATCGTTGACGACATCCGCATCAAAGAAATCAAGGAACTTTCCCCACCCAGCCACCTCGTGCGCGAATTCCCGGTGACCGAACTGGCCGCCGAAACCACGTTTAACGCACGCACGGTGCTGCACCGCATTCTGCATGGCGCAGACGACAGGCTGCTGGTCGTGGTCGGCCCCTGCTCCATTCACGATGTCGATTCGGCGATGGAATACGCGGCCAAGCTGAAAAAAGAAGCCCAGCGCCTGGAAGCCGACCTGCAAATCCTGATGCGCGTCTATTTCGAAAAACCCCGCACCACTGTCGGCTGGAAAGGCCTCATCAACGACCCCGATCTCGACGGCAGCTTCAAGATCAACGAAGGCCTGCGCCTCGCGCGCAAACTGCTGTGGGAAATCAACGAACTGGGACTGCCCTGCGGGACGGAATTTCTCGATGTCATCACACCGCAATACACCGCCGACCTGATCTCCTGGGGCGCCATCGGCGCACGCACCACCGAATCCCAGATTCACCGCGAACTCGCCTCCGGCATCTCCTGCCCCATCGGCTTCAAGAACGGCACCGACGGCAACATCCGCATCGCCGTGGATGCGATCAAGGCTGCGGCCAGCCCGCATCACTTCCTTTCCGTCACAAAGGCCGGCCACTCCGCCATCGTCTCCACCCACGGCAACGAAGACTGCCACCTCATTCTGCGCGGCGGCAAACAGCCCAACTTTGATGCCGCCGCTGTCGATGCCGTCAGCAAGGAACTGGCCAACGCAGGCCTCCCGGCGCGCGTCATGATCGACTTCTCCCACGCCAACAGCCGCAAGGAATTCAAGCGCCAGATCGAAGTGGCGCAGGATTGCGCCACCCAGCTTGGCAACGGCGAAGAGCGCATCTTCGGTGTCATGATCGAATCCAACATCAAGGAAGGCCGTCAGGACATCGTCCCCGGCAAACCCCTGCAAAAAGGCGTATCGGTCACCGATGCCTGCATCAACTGGGAAGACACCGTAACCGTCCTCGACATGCTCGCCGACGGTGTCAGGAAACGCCGCCTCAAGCTGGCGGATCGCTGAACCGCTGCGGGGCGGCTGGTGTGGCCGCCTCTTGCACATGTCCAATATGGGCTTAAAGACCAAGACTGCCACGCCAGCGAAACATATCGGCTTATCCGATGCCTTGTTTTGCGGCACGCAACAATCATGTAGGGTGCAATAAGCGCAGCGCATTGCACCGATTATTCACATACGGCGCAATGCCCGATGGTTATTGCGCCCGTGAACTACAAACTTTTGAATACTGTAATGCTACTGTTTTGATTTCCAATTACTGAATTTAGGATATGCGATACATACCAAAACTCAAGCAACGAAACAAAGTAACAACCTCACGCACAAGCGCTAATGAGTTGGTAGTACTTGCATACAAAGAGGTTCTTGGAAAATCCATCCAATTACTTTCCAGCGTTGCCGCAGTTGGAATTATTGTATCCGTTCTCGGATGGTTAAGATCGATTGCTTACTATGATTCATTTTCAGCGAGTTGGATGCTGGTCGATTTACCATTTTCAGAGTTAATTTCACGCGGGATTTACCCTTTTTCCGCGCTGCTCATTGGATTGCTAATTTCATTTATGGACGTAGCAAAGCTAGCTGCCAATGAAGTCCGCACTGCGCTAAAGTTCAACGTCTTTCTTTTCTTATTTGAATTGGTAGCGTTCTTCTATTTTGATTCAATCGGAAAATATGAACTGGCAACGGGTATAGCAAATATTGTTTTATTCGCTTCCGCATCTTGCGAAATGCTTTTATTTGGTGAGATTGTGCTTGAGCTAAGACAAAGTAAATTCAAGCTAAATAGCCAACAAATATGGTATGTAATTACAGCTCTAGTTTCCTTCGGGGGCATAGTCATGCTTCTAGGGGGAAGCGAAGGCAACAGAGACAAAATTCCAGCCACATCAACATTAGCATATGTTGCAATCGCCGATACTACTGACGATTGGCGTCTACTGACTACTCGCAATGAAAACTTATATCTTGTAAGGCTAACAGACACTTCCCCAGTGCTTAAAATTATTAAAGCAGACAAGGCGGAAATGGTTTCACCACATAGAATAAGTGTGAAAGAGAATCTAGATAAGCAAGAACCCCAAGCAAATACATTGCTCAAATCGAAATGAATAACGACGCATGAGCCTCCCATTGAACACCTCAAGACTCTCTGTATCTATATCCACAACCCGCATCGCCTTCGCCTCCTTCATCGGCACCGCCATCGAGTTCTACGATTTCTACATCTATGGCCTCGCAGTGGCGATGGTGATCGGGCCAGTGTTTTTCCCCAACAGCGATCCGGCGGTGCAGGCGTTGAATGCTTTCCTCACCTTCGGCATCGCCTTTATCGCGCGTCCGTTCGGTGCGTTGTTGTTCGGGCATTTCGGCGACCGCATCGGGCGCAAGACGACACTAGTCGCCTCGCTGCTGGTGATGGGCGTTTCCACCACACTCATCGGCGTATTGCCCGGTTATGAACTGGTCGGTTGGGCAGCACCAGCCTTGCTGTGTCTGCTGCGTTTCGGGCAAGGCATCGGACTCGGCGGCGAATGGGGCGGCGCGGCTTTGCTGGCGGCGGAATATGCGCCCAAGGGTAAGCGCGGCTGGTTCGGCATGTTCCCGCAACTCGGCCCGCCTATCGGTTTCCTGTTCGCGGTCGGTAGTTTTCTGTTGCTGGCAAATTTGCTGGACGATGCGCAGTTCCGCGCATGGGGCTGGCGCATTCCGTTCCTTGCAAGTTCTGTTCTGGTTATCGTCGGACTTTACGTGCGACTCAAGCTGGCGGAAACGCCGGTGTTCCTCAAGTCCCTCCAAGCCGTTCGCCCTGAGCTTGTCGAAGGGGATGTCGTTCATGCTTCGACAGGCTCAGCACGAACGGGACTTAGAAGGCTGCCGCTGTCCGATCTCTTCGCCCACCACACCAAACCGCTGATCTTGGGCGCATTGCTGATGGTAGTGTGCTACGCGCTGTTCTACATCTCGACAGTTTTTTCGTTGAGCTACGGCGTGAGCAAACTCGGCATTCCGCGTCCGCAATTTCTCGGCATGCTGTGCGTGGCGGTCATCTTCATGGCACTCGCCACGCCGCTTGCAGCATGGGCGGGTGATCGCTATGGCCGCCGTCCGGTGTTGCTGATCGCGGGCATCGCCGCGTTGCTGTCCGGCTTCCTGATGCAACCGATGTTGGGCAGCGGCTCGCCATTTTTGATCACCGTTTTCCTCAGTCTTGAATTGTTTTTGATGGGCGCGACCTTTGCGCCGATGGGCGCGTTACTGCCGGAATTGTTTCCCACGTCGGTGCGCTACACCGGCGCGGGCACAGCCTACAATCTGGGCGGCATCCTCGGTGCATCGCTCGCGCCCTACATCGCGCAACAACTTGTGCTGCATGGCGGACTGAGTTGGGTGGGCGGCTATATCTCCGTCGCGGCGGCGATTAGCGTGCTGGCCGGGCTGTTCATTCACGAGACGCGGGATAGCGATCTGGCATGACGAGTTTGCCGCCCGCGATTTTCCTGATGGGCCCCACCGCCAGCGGCAAGACTGGTGTCGCGGTGGAACTGGTGCAGAGAATGTCGGTGGAACTTATCAGCGTGGATTCCGCGCTGGTGTTCCGCGACATGAACATCGGCACCGCCAAGCCGGATGCCGCCACACTGGCACGTGCACCGCATCACCTGATCGACATCATCGACCCCACCGGCGCGTATTCCGCTGCCGCCTTCCGCCACGACGCGCTGCGCCTGATGGCGGACATCACCGCGCGCGGCAAGATACCGTTGCTGGTAGGCGGCACGATGTTGTACTTCAAAGCGCTGCGCGAAGGCTTGAGTCCGCTGCCGCAAGCCGATGCCGCGCTGCGCGCGGAACTGGATGCAGAGATCGCGCAACACGGCATAGCACATCTGCACGCCGAGCTGGCCAAGGTCGATGCCGCAACTGCCGCGCGCCTGCACTCCACCGACACGCAACGCATCCAGCGCGCGATGGAAATCTATCGCCTCAGCGGGCAGCCGATGTCGGTGTTGATCAAGCATCAGGAACAAGACAAACTGCCCTACCGCATCCTCTCCATCGCGCTCATCCCTTCCGACCGCGCCGTGTTGCATCAGCGCATCGCCACGCGCTTCGCGGAAATGCTGCAACAAGGATTGGTGGATGAACTGCGCGGCCTGCGCGAGAAATACGAATTGAATCCGAACATGACTTCCATGCGATGCGTCGGCTACCGGCAGGCATGGCAATTCATGCAAGGCGAGATCAACGCAGCGCAACTGCGTGACACCGGACTCGCGGCCACACGCCAGTTAGCCAAGCGCCAACTCACTTGGCTGCGTTCCACACCGGACATCATCGAGCTTGATTGTTTGCTGCCGAAGCTGCCCGACCTTGTGGGTCGGCTGATCGAAGAAAATGCATAGCGCAGCTTGCCAGCAAGGCAGTAAATACGGTCATCTCCATCAAGTGCATGATGCAGATCGCCTATTGACGGGCGTTTCCGGGCAGCCACCTGTGCAAACACCAAACCACCCAAGCTGATTTCCGCAATGCGGCTAGAATTCATTCCTGACCAACCGTGAAGGAGAACAACATGAGCATCAATTTCAAACGCGAAATCGTCGACAGCTTTGACCATGCCATCGAGCGCGCCACCAAGGCGCTGGCTGGCGAGGGCTTCGGCATCCTCACGCGCATCGACATGCACAGCAAGATCAAGGAGAAGACCGGCAAGGACATCATCCCCACGGTGATCCTCGGTGCGTGCAATCCAACTCTGGCTTATGAGGCTTACACGGCAAACAGCGACGTGGCGAGTTTGTTGCCGTGCAACGCGGTGTTGCGCGAAGTCGCACCGGGAAAAGTGTCGGTCGAGTTCATCAAGCCAACCAGCATGATGAAGGTGCTGGACGATGCGAGATTGACCGCGCTGGCCGCGGAAGCGGATGGCAAGATCGAGCACGCGTTGGCTAATGTCTGATGGCAGACATTAGCTATCACGCATTGTGTGATGGGGAAAATCGGGTGTTAAACAACTGAATTCGTCAAAGTGCGGGCGGTGCAACAACTACTTTTTCTGGATTGATCCGACTTTCCGCGTAAAGCCATAGTCGCGGTACTTCATATCTTCGGCCAGCAGGTGTTCGACCAACGCCTGCTTGACCTGTAATCCGGCATTGATCCATTCGTACTCCTCCCCGCCGTGGGTGAAACCTCCCATGATTTCGTGCAATGCATGCAAGACCTGCACATGTTTCATTGCATGCTCTTCCGCCTGCGGATAGCCACAATCTTCGAACAATGCTTCTTCATGGGCAAAGTGTGCCACTGCATCCAGCAGAATGGCTTGCATGCGTATTTTTATTTCTTCCACAGGCATGCGATTACTGATGGCTTCGTTCAGTGCATTAACGAGTAGGATGAATTGCTGATGCTCCGCATCGATCTGCGGGATGCCTACGCTCAGCTCGTCGCTCCAATCCCACCGCCATTGCGCCAAATCATTTTGGCATGACATAAGCGTGCTCCCGGAACAGTGCCACACAGGCGTCCACCACTTGCGCATCGTAAAGCGTACCGCGCATGCGGATAATCTCGTCCAGCGCCGCGTCGGCTCCCAGCCCCGGACGATATGGCCGATGCGAGGACATTGCCTCGATCACGTCGGCAACGCACAAAATACGCGCACCGAGCAATATCTCCTCGCCCTTCAATCCCTGCGGATAGCCGGAGCCGTCCATGCGTTCATGGTGCTGCAATACCATCTGCGCAATCGGCCAGGAAAAGTCGATGTCCTTCAGGATATCGAACGCTGCCTGCGGATGCATTTTAATCATGCTGTACTCAATCGCATTCAGCTTGCCTGGTTTGCTTAATATCTCGGCGGGGATGCGAATTTTGCCCAAGTCATGCACCAGTCCGGCCAGATGGAGGGCTTGCACCTGATCTTCCGGCAACGCCATCTGGCGGGCGATTGCACACGCCACTTCCGCCACCCGTGCCTGATGGCCGGAGGTATAGGGGTCACGCATCTCGACGATGCTGGCGATGGCCTTCACGGTTTGCAGCATATTGGTTTGCAGCAGCTGCTCTTGTGCCTGATGCGCTTGCTTGACGCGCAAATTGAGGATGCCATATGCAAGGTCACCGGCCATCTCTTCCAGCAGTTTTACCTCTTCGGCATTGAAGGCATCCGCCTCTGCGGCATACATGGTCAGTGTGCCAAAGCATTGGCCATCTTCCATCAACGGCATGGCGATGCTGGACTTATACCCGCGTTGTAGCGCCATTGCGCGCCATGGCAACATGTTTGGATTGTGCGCAATATTTTGTGCGACCTGCGTCTGCCCGCTACGCACTGCAAGGCCGGTCGGCCCTTGTCCGTGCTCGTTATCCCCCCAGGAAATGCAGGCTTGAGCCAGATAGCCGTCATCAAACCCTGCTTGCGCCATCGGCCGTACCGGCTGCACTGCATCCTGCTCCACATAACCCACCCAAGCCATGCGGTAACCGCCGATTTGCACTGCAACCGCGCACATCTCAGACAGCAGGTGTTGCTCATCATCCGCATGAATCAGCACCTGATTGCCGGCGCTGATGGTGCGCAACGCACGGTTGGCGCGCTGCACGACGGACTCATGCTGTTTGTGTTCGGTGATGTCTTCATAAATACCCAGCACGGCATTCACTTTGCCTGCCGCATCATGCATCGGCACTTTGGAAGTGCGCAGCCAGATCGTGCGCCCGTCCGGCGTGGACTGCGGCTCTTCAAAGCCGAGCTTGGGTGTGTCCGACTCCATCACTCGCCGGTCGTCCGCCCGGTAAAGATCGGCCTGTTCGCGCCATCCCATCTGGAAATCGTCTTTGCCGTGCAATTCCTGCGGGCAGGACCAACCGGCATCCCGCGCAAACGCCGTATTGCAACCGAGATAGTTTAAATTGGTGTCTTTCCAGAAGATGCGCACCGGCGCATTTTCGATCACCGAATGCAAGAGCGCATTGGTGGAATGCACCAACTGCTGCATGGACTTGCGTTCGCTGACATCTTCCAGACTGTGTACGCTATGCAGGTATTCGCCCTGCGCGCCATGCACCACGAAAGCGCGGGAGCGATACACCCTGCCGCCCAGCTCACACTCCTCTTCAGCCCATTTGCCAACTTCCAGTGCGTGCCTACAGCTCGGCAACGGCCCGTCGGTTTTCGGAAACACCTCGTAATACGGTCTACCGATGATTTCCTCGAAGGGGATACCGGCGCTGCGCTGGTAAGCGCGATTGACACGCAGGATGCAAAAATTCTTGTCATGCAGGAATATCGGATCATCAATGGCATCCAGCGCGGTTACCCATTCCTGATGCGCCTGCTCGATTTTCCCGCGCGCTTCCTCCATATCTTCCAGCATGAGCAGCAAGGCGCTATGGCTTTCTTCCAGCACCTGCTGGCTTTGCTGCTGTCCGCTCTCGCGCTTTACGACATCATCCTGCAATTGCAGGATGCGGTGTCTTGTCGCTTCCAACTTATTGCACAACTCCTTCATCGAGTCACTCATGATTCCACCACATTCATTGGTCCTTCGGCATTTTTCTGCTCAATTCGCGCCTGCTGGCGACTCGCTGAAAACGTTGCGACGCTTCAAACCGTGCAACACAGCTGAACTGAGTTTACTATCGTTCGGGCATGGTGTTTTGGTTTGGTTGACGCAGACATATGAAGAGATTAAACAGTGTGTGATCTCCAACTTCACCATGACGGCGGCAAGCACCGCCCGGGACAATTCAATGATGCTTGCTCAGGTCGCAGGATGCGCCGTCATCTGGCGGCGCGACCAACGCCATCGCATCCAGCGCCGGAATACGCAGCAGTTGACCAATGTCGCGATAGTCGTCCGGCAGTGCCGCATCGTCCCAGCCATTGGCCGAGTGACGCGCCAAATTAACCGCCAGTTCAACGTTGCGTACCCGCGTCATTTTTGCATTTGAATCATTCATCAAAGTCAGCAGCAATTCCGGCAAACCCCATTCCTTGACCAGCTCTTTCTGCAAGTCGCTTAGTGCAAAACCAAAAACCTGCTCTTGCACAGCACGGCTGCGCAGCGTTTTATCCTGTTGCTGCATGGCACGAATCTTCAGCATATCCTGCGGCGCGAAGCACCACATAAACAGCTCGGCAACATCGTGCAGCAAGGATGCGATGCGCACTTCCTCAAACCGCAGATCGTTCAGCCGCAACGCCCAATCGAGCGCATATTCCGAAGCGCGATGCCCGCGATGCACCACATGCAGCAATTGAACCAAGGCTTCCATTTGCCCGTCCATGACATCCTGCACAAAAGGAGCCGCTGGAATCTTGTCGTAAAAAGCTTCCACGCCCAGCATCAGCAAGGCCTGTTCGGCCTGAACCACTTCACTGGTTTGGCTGCGGTGTTTGTGCTGTTGCAGATAGCGCAATAATTTGACGGTCATCATGGGATCGGCAGCGATCACGTTGGCCACCGCACGCGCGCTAAGCTTGTGCGGATCTTCCCGCAATGTGTCGAGGTCACGCGAGGTCTGTTTGAGGACAGGAATATCAGTCTGACTCAGGAAACTAATCCATCCGCTTAGACCAGTAACATTCAGTTGTTGCATATCCCCTCCGAGAATTTGATCCTAATTAGGATTTCGGCAATTTACGGAATTTCTTTAGGCTTGTACAGCCAGCGTGCCGCTGCGTCCTTCCACCGTTCCCGATTTGACCTCGTTTATCGGCAAATCGGCGACTTTGAATCCCAGCAGGTATTGGCGCATGGCAACCATCTCGTAACCCTGCTCGCTCCAACCTTGCAGTAGTTGCTCGAAGATCGGCATCCACTTCTGCCCTTCCAGTTCGGCATGCAATGTGTAGACATGCCCGGTCGCGGTAGGTTGCGCGGTCAGCTTCAATAAATGTTGCGCCACGTTTTCTCGGGTGATGCCGTCGCGTCCGATGAGTTCGTCCAGTGTCGGCAGGGTAGTGGGCAATTGCGGACAGGCGATAATCTCGGCATCCCAGGTTGGAATAAACGGCTGGGTACCGCGCGTATCCGAGCTGTAATCGAAACTCAGGTGCTGGGTCTCGCGCAAGGCATAGCGGTTAGTCTGCCAGCCCGCCGCGGCATGCGCTCTCGGTGCTTCGCCAAAGATTTCGACGAAACGCTCAACTGCGTTCTGCATCTCGCGTTTTGTCCACTCAGCGCCCTTGCCCGCCACATGATCCTGCCAGCGGATATGGTCGTAACAATGGATACCTACTTCGAAGCCTTCATCGCGCACGTTGCGCATGATGTCTGCGCAATTGCGCCCGATGTCCGGTGCGGGCAACAACGTGCCATACAGCAAGGTCTTGAGACCGTAATGTTCCAGCACCGAGGTGCGTGAAACTTTCCCGAGAAAGCCGGGACGGAATACGCGCTTGATGGCGCGTCCGGTGTGGTCGTAACCGAGGGAAAAAAAGAAGGTCGCCTGCGCCTTGTGACGCTTGAGCGTTTCCACCAAACGCGGCACACCTTCGCGCGTGCCGCGATAGGTATCAACGTCGATTTTCAGGGCGATTTGTTTCATTCTGGGATTGAAGATTGAGGATTAAGTCAAAAGCGGAGTCACAAGTGCCCATCACTCCTCAATCCCCAATCCTGTTTTCAGTCAACCAAGCCGCGTCCTTCAGCGATCTGGCTGCGATAGGCGTCGAATATCTTGCGCAATGTGTCCGCCATATTGATGGTCGGTTTCCAGTTCAATTCTTCGCAAGTATTGGTGATCTTCGGCACGCGGTTCTGCACATCCTGATAGCCTTTGCCGTAATAGGCATCAGAAGTGGTTTCGATGATTTTTACCTTGGCGGCGGTGTCGCGATATTCCGGATATTCCTTTGCCAGCTTCATCATCATGTCGGCCAAGTCGCGGATTGAGTGATTATTGGACGGGTTGCCGATGTTGTAGATCTTGCCGGTGGCCACGCCGTTCTTGTTGTCGATGATCTTCATCAGTGCGTCGATGCCGTCGTCGATGTAGGTGAAAGCGCGTTTCTGATGACCGCCATCCACCAGACTGATGTTCTCGCCGCGCAGCATGTGGCCGAGGAATTGGGTCACCACACGTGAGCTACCTTCCTTCGGGGTATGGATGGAATCCAGTCCGGCGCCGATCCAGTTGAACGGCCGGAACAGGGTGAAGTTCAGATTATCCTGCATGCCGTAACCCCAGATCACGCGATCCATGAGTTGCTTGGAGTTGGAATAGATCCAGCGCGGCTTATTGATCGGACCGCAGATCAGCTCGGAGTTTTCCGGGTCGAATTCCTCGTCGTGGCACATGCCGTAGACTTCGGAAGTCGAAGGGAATACCAGATGTTTGTTGTACTTCACGCAGGCGCGCACGATAGGCAGGTTGGCTTCGAAGTCCAGTTCGAACACGCGCAGCGGCTGCTTGACGTAAACAGCCGGTGTGGCAATCGCCACCAGCGGCAGGATCACGTCGCATTTCTTCACGTGATACTCGACCCACTCCTTGTTGATGGTGATGTCGCCTTCGAAGAAATGGAAGCGCGGTTTGCCGATCAGGTCGGAGATGCGCTCGCTGCTCATGTCCATGCCATAGACTTCCCAGTCGGTGGTAGCCAAGATACGGTTGGACAAATGGTGACCGATGAAACCGTTCACACCCAAGATCAAAACTTTTTTCATTTTTATTTCCTCAACGATTGAACTCAAATTTTTCCGTGCCGTACTTTGCCGCGAACTCTGCCGCGTTCATTTCCACTCCATCCAACTCGAAGCGCACCACGCGCAACACACCGCTACCGCAGATCGCAAACGCGTTGCCATCTTCCACATAGAAGGCAGCGTATGGATAGCTGACTACCGTGTCCTTGCTCACCAGCGTCTGCAAGATACGCATCGGCTTGCCCATCACCTGCGTCATCGCGCCGGGATACGGCGGCGCTACCGCGCGCACCAGATTGTGTATCTCCAGCGCCGATTGCGCCCAGTTGATGATGCCGTCTTCCGCTTTGCGTCCGCCGAAATACGCACCTTTACTCAAATCCTGTTGCTGCGCTTGCGCCTTACCTGCCAACAGCGCAGGCAACACAGAGTTCAGTGCCATCTCCGCCGCCACTGTGACTTTCTGGAACACATCGTGCGCGGTGTCATTGGGCAGAATCGGCACGGCCTGCTGCGCCACGATGTCGCCGTTGTCCGGCTTCTCGGTCATGTAATGCAGCGTCGCGCCGGTTTCTTTTTCGTCGCGAATTATCGCCCAATTCACCGGCACGCGTCCCCGGTATTTCGGCAGCAGCGAGCCGTGCATGTTCAGCGCACCGTGCTTGGGAATGGCCAACAGCGGCGCTTTCAGCATCTCGCGGTAGTAAAAGGAAAAATAGAAATCCGGTTGCAAAGCGCGTATCTGCTCCACCACTTCCGGCACGTTCGGGTTGTCCGGCGTGATGGTCGGGATACCATGCAACTCCGCCAGTTTCTGCACGCTCTCGAACCAGATAGTCTCTTTCGGATTATCGCGGTGAGTCACCACCAGTTTGACGTCCACGCCGTGCGCCAGCAGCACGCTCAGACAACGGTAGCCGACGTTGTGGTAGGCGAATACGACAGCACTACTCATCGCGTTTTTCCAATACTGCCTCCACCAGATAGCGCGGCCTGTGGCGCACTTGCTGGTAGATACGCCCGATGTATTCGCCCAGCAGACCAATACCGAACAGCGCAATGCCAATCAGAAAGAACATCAGCGCGAACAAGGTGAACAACCCTTCGGCTTCCGGGCCAATCATCAGGCGGCGAATCACCAGGAACACGAAGAACAGCGCCGAGAACACTGAGATCAACATGCCCAGCATGGAAAACATCTGCAGCGGCACCAGCGAAAAGCTGGTCATCAGATCAAAATTGAGGCGTATCAGGCTGTACATCGAATATTTGGATTCGCCCGCCGCGCGTTCCTCGTGTCCCACCACCACTTCGGCGGGACTGCGCGCGAAGCTGTAGGCCAGCGCCGGAATGAAGGTATTCACTTCCTTGCAACTGTTGATCGCGTCGATGATATGGCGGTCATAGGCGCGGAACATGCAGCCCTGATCGGTCATCTTGATGTGAGTGATCTTTTCGCGCAGGCCGTTCATGGCTTTTGACGCGACATGCCGCCACCAACTATCGTTACGCTGACGACGGATGGAGCCGACATAATCGTGCCCCTCATCCATCTTCGCCAGCAGCAACCCGGTATCTTCCGGCGGATTCTGCAAATCGGCATCCAGCGTCACGATGCGCTGCCCGCGACAATTCTCAAAGCCCGCCATGATCGCCATGTGCTGGCCGAAGTTGCCATTGAACAGCACCACGCGTGTCACGTCGGGACGTTTCTGGAACTGCTCGCGCAGAATGGCGGCGGAACGATCACGGCTGCCATCATTGACGAACACGATCTCGTAAGCAATGGCCAGCTTGTCCAGCGCGGGATACAAGCGGTCGAACAAAACCTGTAGTCCTTGCTCTTCGTTATAGACGGGAATAACGACGGAAAGTTGAGGGGTATTCATAGGGGCAGCATTTTAGCGCAGACGGGCGGGATAACGAAATGCAAGCTTTTAATTCTCATCATTCGGTTTCCCGCGTGGGCACGGAAGCGTGCACACCTACTATGCTTTGACCGCCCGAAGGACCGCGTCAATAGGCAATCCATAAACAGCAATGCATGAAGACGCCCGTCCCTATTGACTTGGCAACGAATAACATTTTCAAATCAAAGCATAGGCTGGGATGATCAATTGCGGGCGTAATACCTTACGCCCTACATCCCCAACACTTCCCGCACCGCCTTAACCACCCGTTCCACATCCGCCTCGCTCATCTTGGGGAACATCGGCAGGCTGACGATGCGCCGCCCGACGCTCTCTGCCACAGGGAACATGCCTTCTTTGAAGCCGAGCGCGCGGTACATCTGGAACAGGTGGATAGGCGGGTAATGCACGCCGCAGCCGATGTTGCGGGCTTTCATTTTTTCCATGAACTCGGCGCGCACAGTACCTTGCGGCAGCACGATCTGGAACATGTGCCAGTTGGTGTTTTCAAAATTCGTCAGCGGCAACTGCACGCCGGTTTGTTTCTCGAAATCCGCGCCGAAGCTCGCGAAGTAATGTTTGGCCAGCGCATGGCGGCGCGCGGTGATGGCTGCCAGTTGCGGTAGTTGGTTGAGGCCGATGGCGGCGGCGACATCGGTCATGTTGAATTTGCCGCCCAGCACGTCCACGTCCATGCCGTCGAAGCCGGTGCGCGTGACGCCTTGCAGGCGATACTTTTCCGCGAGACGCGCTTCGTCGGAGTTATTCAACACCAGGCAGCCGCCTTCAGTGGTGGTGAGGTTTTTGTTGGCCTGAAAACTGAACGAGACGAAATCGCCGAAGCTGCCGATGCGCTTGCCTTGCCACAGCGAGCCGATGGCCTGCGCCGCGTCTTCCACCACGCGCAGCTTGTGGCGCTTGGCGATGGCGTACAGCCTGTCCCTGTCCACCGGCAAACCGGAAAGATCGACCGGGATGATGGCTTTGGTACGCGGGGTGATGGCGGCTTCGACTTTGTCCAGGTCGATGTTGCGCGTGATTGGGTCGATGTCGGCGAACACCGGTGTGGCACCGACTTCGAGAATGACGCTGGCCGTCGCCACCCACGAAATGGGCGTGGTGATGACTTCGTCGCCCGCGCCTATGCCCGCGATGCGCAGGGCGATCTCCATTGTGCAGGTGCCGGAGTTGAACGTGCGCACCGGACGACCGCCAAAATATTCCGACAGTTGTTTTTCGAACTCGGCGACTTTGGGGCCGCTGGTGATCCAACCGGAACGCAGCACGTCGCCGACGGCGGCGATGGCGGCTTCGTCGATAAAGGGTTTGGTGAATGGCAGGAATTCAGACATGGTCAGGCTCTCGAAAGAATAATGACACCAAAAATAATCACGCCGATACCCAGCATCTTGGTCTGGTTGATGGATTCGCCCAGCAATTGCCACGCTGCAACGGCGGTCACCACGTATGCCATGGACAGCATCGGGAAGGCGATACTCACCGGCACGCGCGACAGCGCCAGCATCCACACCACCACGCTGATGCCGTAGCAAAACAACGCCGTGATGATGTGCCACTCGGTCGCGAATTTCATGCCGATGGGCACGATATTCTCCATGCTGAATTCAAAATGGCCGATGGCGTTGGTGCCCAATTTCATCAGGATTTGCGCGGAGGCGTTGAGCATGACGCCGGTAAAAATCAAACTGAAGCTGACGATGTTCATGGTTTGCTCACCACGACGTATTGTTCATCACGATAGATCTCTTTCATTGCCATTCCCTTCTCCTGCAAGATATGAAATTCGGTTACCGGTACGAACGCGTAGGCTTCGGCCTGCGCGCTCCAGCGCAACGCCAGTGCATCCGCGTTCGGCAGCCAGCGCTGCGGTTCCTGTTTGATGCCAAACGCCATCTCATCCTGATAGTCCACCAGCGTCAAGGTGCGGTCGAGATAGAACGGCAAGGTCTGTTCGTAGGTGAACACGGAATAGAACGGCACGTCCGCTTTGAGTTGCGGTTTGATCGCCTGCGCAATGGCATACGCGGAACGTTCGCGCGCGATGGTGTTGTAGCCCGACAAACCCAGTTGCACCGCGCACAGCGACGACAGCGCGAGCACCATCACGGAGACCATTTTTCGGTCGCGCCACAATAGCTTCAGCGCAACGGTCATGCCGATCACCCACAGCGCCATGGCGATGGTCAACCACACCGCGTATGCGCCGTACATTTCCACCTGCACTTGCGTGTCGGCCAACTTGGCGGTGAATGGTGCGAGTACCAGCAATCCCACCAACACCGGCAACAACGGTGCGATCAGCCAGAACAGTCGGCGCGAATTCATGGCGGCGATCTGCTTACCCATCAGCAGCGCCAGCGGAGGGAACATCGGCAGCAGATACGACGGCAATTTGGAATCGGAGATCGAAAAGAACACGTAGATGAACACCGCCCACACCAGCAGGAAGCGTTCAGGGCTGAATGCTTTTGCCTTCTGCACACTGCCGCGCCAGGCGCGCAACAGTGCGTCGAACATCAGCAGCGTCCACGGCAGCATGCCCATCAGCAGCACCGGAATGAAGTAATACCAAGGCTGGAAGCGTCCGTGTACCTTGGTGGTGAAACGCTCAAGGTGTTCGTGGATGAAGAAGAACTGGAAAAAATCCGGATTGGCGCGCATGACCATTACGAACCACGGCGCTGCAACCAGCAGGAACACCGCCAGCCCGGAGAACCAGTGCATGCGCTTCCACACCGTGATGTCGCGGTTGAACACCGAATACAGGAACAGCGCCGCGCCCGGCAGAATGAAACCCATCAAGCCCTTGCTCAACACCGCCAGCGCCAGCGCCGCCCACGCCAGCAGCATCCAGTTGCGGCGCGGCGTGACTTGCGCTTCCTGCTGTGCCAACAACAACGAGAAGATGCCCAGTGAAACAAAAAATGTCACGCCCATGTCCAGCGTGTTGACGTGCGCCATCAGCACATACAAGGTGCTGCTGCCCAACAACAGCGCCGCATACAGCCCCGCTTCGCGCCCAAACAAGCGCATGCCGACGAACCATACCAACAGAATGCCCGCGAATCCGGTCAACGCTGTCCACAAGCGCGACGTCCATTGGTGTTCACCGAACACTTCGTAAGCCACGGCAGTGGCCCAGTATTGCAGCGCCGGTTTTTCGAAATATTTGAGTCCGTTCAGGCGCGGCGTCGTCCAGTCACCCGTCGCCACCATCTCGCGCGGGATTTCGGCGTAGCGGCCTTCGTCCGGCTTGATGAGTTTGCGGTATTCGATATTGCCGAACCAGATGAGCACGACAGCGAACAACAGCAGCAATAACGAGCGACGGGAGATGGATGAGATCATTAAGTACAAAAAATTGGGAGGAAGCGAACAGGCGCGGATTTTAACCCATAGCATCAGCCTACGACGAAGTCAGGCTACGATTTTTCCTGCACCACCGCACCCACTGTACCCTGGGCAAACGTAATGTCCAGCTTCTCGCCCAACCCAACCCGCTCACTGCTCACCACGATATTCCCTTGCGCATCGCGCACCATGCTGTAACCGCGCGCCAGCACTTGTTGCGGATCGAGGTGCTGCAAGTGCTGCTGCAATGCAAGCAGCCGCGCGGCGTGTCTATCCAGCGTGCGCTGCATGGACGCGCTCAAGCGCCGTGCCTGGATCACTTGCTGTTCTTGCAATCGCGCCACGTTCGGGCGCAAGCCACGCAACCTTTGCCACAACGCATCGTTACGCCATTGCCGCTGTTGCGCAGCATTGGCATAGGACAGGCGCAAACGTTGTTGCAATGCAGTCAATCTTTCCGTCTGCTGCTGGATGCGTTGCGCCGGATGCACTAAGCGCCGCTGCATGAAATCCATTTGCTGCATACGCTGCTCGAACACGCGCGAGATGGCGCGCGCCAGACGTTGATGCTGCTGCGTCAGACGTTGGCGCAACTCCTGCGCGTCCGGCACCACCGCCTGCGCCGCCGCCGTGGGCGTGGCCGCGCGCAGGTCGGCCACAAAATCGGCGATGGTGAAATCCGTCTCGTGCCCCACACCGCTCACCACCGGCAAGTGGCTGGCCGCGATGGCGCGCGCCACCACTTCTTCGTTGAACGCCCACAAATCCTCGATACTGCCGCCTCCGCGACACACGATCAGTACATCGCATTCGGCGCGTTCGTTGGCAACATGTATCGCCTGCGCGATCTTCTGCGCCGCGCCCTCGCCCTGCACCGGCGTGGGATACAGCACCACCGGCACGCCCGGCATGCGATTCGCCAGCGTGCGCAACACATCGCGCAACGCCGCCGCCTGCGGCGAGGTCACGATGCCGATCTGGTGCGGTAACAACGGCAGATCGCGCTTGCGCTCGGCATCGAACAAGCCCTCCGCTTCCAGCTTGGATTTCAGCCGTTCAAACGCTTCGTACAACGCGCCCAATCCGGCGGGGCGCATCTTCTCCAGCGTCAACTGGAAATCGCCGCGCGCCTCATACAACGTCGCCAGCGCCAACACCTCCACCTGCATGCCGTTCGTCGGTTTGAAATCCAGATACTGGCTCTTGTGGCGGAACATCACGCAGCGCACCTGCGCCGCCTCATCCTTCAGCGAAAAATACCAATGCCCGGAAGCCGCACTCATAAAGTTGGAAACCTCGCCGCGCACCCACAACAAAGGCAAGCCGCCCTCGATCAAGCGCTTCGCCGCCAGATTCAACTCGCGCACGCTTAACACTTGGTTCTTGTCAAAACTCATTTTCAAATTCCGTCCCGCATGTTCAGCAATTGATAGGCTTAACCTGAACGGCATTTTACCCGTCCGCGCGGGGAATAAATCAGGATTTGGAAACGCGACCTCGTGTAAACGCCCGTCAATAGGCGATCTGCACCATATACTTGATGGAGATAGCCGTGTTTATTGGCTTACGGGCAAGGCTGGTGAATATATAGGCATCATGTATTGACCTACCACACCTCAAGCGACGCGGATTAACCGGACACTATTGAGAGGCGATGGGCGCATATTTATGCCTTGCACGAATAGGAAGCCTGCTCATCTGAGGGATAGAGTGAAGAGCCGCCCCCGCAAGCCGCCACCACCTTCGGCTTGGCCAATTCCCGCTCGATGATATCCATCGTGGCCCGGCCGATATACTCGCTGTTCGGATCGGAGTTTTCGATCGCTTCGAGGTAGGCGCGACCGATCAGGCGACCGAGAGGCTTTGGATTGTAGAGCAGCTTTTTGATGAGAAAGGGATTGAACGTGAGCGGGTTATAGCCCTGCTTGAGATAGCCTTGGCTGATCAGCATTTGTTCCACCGGTGTGCCGGGTTGAATACCGATGAAGAAAATGAATGGCAACACGTTGTCGCGGCCGAACATGGCATACAACTCCTTGATCTTGTCGATGGTCTTTTGCAGTGTTTGTACCGTCTCGCTGGGAGCGTTCAAGGGCATGTAAAGTTTGATCTTCTGATCGGTATGGCCGTTCACCTGGAACATGCGAAAAGCATCCATCTGCTGCTCCAGCGAATAGCCCAGGGTCAGCTTGTCGATGATCTCCTGCGATCCGGCAAAAGACAGGTCAACGCTGCTCATCCCCGTGGCAATCATTTTCCGCGCGATTTCCGGCGTCAGGTGATTCAGCCGCAGATACCCCGACCAATTGATATCGATCTTTCTTGCCAGCAATTCGTCCAGGATCTGTTCGACATGCTCGGTGCTCCTTTTCGTCGAACAGAACTGCGCATCGGTGAACCAGATTTGCTTGACACCATATCGCCTGCGCAGTGTTTCCACCTCATTGGCGATTTCGACCGGCTCACGGTAGCGCTGTCTGGCACCCTCGATTTTGTTGTACAGGCAGAAATGGCATTGCAGAGGGCATCCCCGCTTGGTATGCACGCCGATGTCTTCGCCGATATACTGGTGAAAGTCTGGAAAAATAGATTCGACGTAAGTGAAATCGACCGCCGTAAGCTGGCGCAAATCGAAGGTTTCCGAGCGGGCGCGATGTTCGACCTGGCCGGAACGGTTCTTGTAGTAATACTCGCCGACCGGCTGGGTGAAACCATCGACAATCGACAGCATGGTGTCCTCGCCTTCGCCGATGACGATCACCGTTTCGGGCGGGCATTTCTCGGCGACATATTTGCCGAATATCGACACTGCCGTCCCGCCGACCACCACGCGCGTGGCGGGCAGCATCCGCCTGACCATCTTCATGTAGCCGAAGTTGCGCAGCCGGCTGACTATATAGTCATAGATGATCGACAGTGCGCCCGTGGCCGCTTTCAGTCTGCGAAATAAATTCGGCGAATGGTCGAAGTTCATCACCACGCCGAGGGCATCGTCTTCAGGGTGGGGCCCGAAGGACTGCATGTTGCGCCAGGAAAAAGCCACAATGTCCGGACGCTGCGTGAGCAGGTGCTCCTTTAGCACACGTTTGCGGTCGGATGGCGCAACCAACGCCAGGTCAAGCAGGTGTTGATGAATATCCGGCCGCTGTTTATGAATGAAGTCGGCGACATAGATGACGCCGCCAGGATAGATTTTCCAGCAGGGCAGTCGGACGTAGAGTATGGATTTGGCTTTAGTAGGCAACGGGGTCATTAGTAGGCAACGGGGGCAGTAGGTAGCGGATTCAAAGTTAAAGCAAAATTAAAGGGGCCAAGTTCGAATTGTTTTCCGGCGCGGCCGCAGCGCCAAACGGAATCGCAATTGCGCCAAGCAAAATCGCCATGTTGTAAAGTTCTGATCTCATGCCGTCCCTTTCGCAAATTTCCGGTGCGCACCCTATCCGCCATCCCTGATGCAGTCAATAGGCCAAACGTCCTAAACCCTACTCCCTAAATACTTTTGCCGAGCGTTACAACTCCAGCTCACCTCACCTTGCCCTGCCTAGCTGTTGTCGCCTTCCGCTGCTACCCGCTGCCTTCCTCTCGATTTGCTCTCGCGCCGTTGTCCGACCAACTGTTCGATGGTTGGCTTTGGGTGTGGCGACTACGAGAGACAGAGCATCGTGTAAATTCCTGTCAATAGGCAATCCGCATCATTTGCCTTGCGAAAGCCCCCAACCAATCAAACAAAAATGGCACGTCCTGATTCTCGGCCTAACTTTGAATCAGAACAAAACCAGTTCTTAGAAGCGAACCTGGACTTCGTAACGGCGGTTCTTGGCTTTCTTGGCGGCGGTGTCGTCGCGTTTGACCAGCCTATTTTCAGAGCCCATACCGACGGATTCGATGTCGCCCGCATCCACGCCTTGCGCGATCAGTTCCTTGACCATGACTTGGGCGCGACGTGCCGAGAGTTCTTTGTTCTTGGCGGCATCGCCGGAGGAGTCAGTGTGACCGGAGACGATGAATTTGAATCCGGTTTGGCCTTGGGCTTGCAGTTTCTTTTTCACGTCGATGATTTGGTTGGCAAGTTTTTTGGATTTGCTGCCGCAACCGGCTTCCAGTACATCCGATCCGCTCTTGAATGAACATTGGTTCTTGCGCCCTTCTGCCAGCAGACGTTTGTTAACTTGGGCGGCGATTTGTTCATTACCTTTGGCGCGCGCTTTTTCTCTGGCTTGGTCGGCAGCTTTTGATTGAAGGTCGGCAGTGTTGGGCTTTTTGATGTTATCCATGAGACCAGCATGGGCAAGAGTTGCGGCAGTGGACAACAACAGAACGAATAATAATTTTTTCTTCATGACTAAAAACCCTTTTACTTTGATTTGAACAAACTTTATGGCGCAGTGAAATTGCGCCGCGAATGCTCTGCGAATTGGGAGAATTGGTCAACTAATTTTGCTAAGACCCAGACTTGATTGTGGTTTTACAATCAATGTAAAAATAGTCCATATGGCATATTGACAAACGCGCATTACCCACAACCCCAAGCAAACATACGGCTTTTCGACCTATACCTGCCCCATGAAATAGCGAACTTACTGTATTACATTGTTTATATTCATATTTATTTCTGTATATTTTTTGAGCAAGACAACCGAAAGGCAGTCAATATTGGGCTTGCGATAGAGGTGCAGGCAATTCATCCACAAAGTTATCCACAACTTTTGTGCATAAGGAAATTTTCCTATATGCAACGCCAAGTTAGCGTAAACCGTTCGACTTGTCTTGCCCAAGGTGGGGGGAACACGCTACAGTTCGCGCCTTGGATTTTCGCTAAATTTCACTGGAGACGTTGCGTGTTCACTCTCATCGAAGCTGCTGGCTGGCCCATCTGGTTACTTATCATTGCATCCCTGATTTCGGTCACGCTGATCACCGAGCGTTTTATTTTCTTGCGCCGGAAAAATATTGTCCCACCCAAGCTGTTGAACGAAGTGGTGGCTGAACTGAGGAAAAGTGGCGTGAGCGCGCAGATGTTGCTCAGGTTGAACAGCAGTTCGCCACTCGGCAAAGTATTCGCCGCCGGGTTGAAGAACATCAAAAGTTCGCCTGATGTGATGAAAGATTCCATCGAGGAGTCGGGTCGCGCAGCGGCGCACGAGATGGAGCGTTTTCTCACCACGCTCGGCACCATCGCCTCGATCAGCCCGTTGCTGGGACTGTTTGGCACGGTGGTGGGCATGATCGAGATTTTCGGCGCGCAAAACGCGGGCGGTGCAGCACCGGCGGAGTTGGCACACGGTATCTCGGTGGCGCTGTACAACACGGCGTTCGGCTTGATCGTTGCCATTCCCAGCATGATCGCCTATCGCCATTTTCGTGGCACGGTGGATACGCTCACCATTGAAATGGAGCAGCAAGCAGTCAAGTTGGTTGAGATCGTGCATGGGGATCGCAGTAAATGAATTTCCAGCGCGGACGCCAACGTGAGGAACCGGAAATCAATCTGATTCCGATGATTGATGTGCTGTTGGTGGTGTTGATCTTTTTGATGGTCACCACCAGTTACGGAAAATTCTCCGAGTTGCAGATCAATCTGCCACAAGCTTCAGGTGATGACAGTAAAGTCCCACTCAGCAAACCGATCACGGTGGCGGTGGATGCTTCGGAACATTTTGCGGTCAACGGCTCCCGTACCGCATTCACCAATGTGAATGACTTTGCGCAAGTGCTGCGCAAAGCCGCAGGCGACCAGACCGATCCCACCATCGTCATCAACGCTGATGCCAAAGCGCTGCACCAATCGGTTATTAATATCATGGAAGCCGCTCGCGTCGCGGGATACGGGCGTATTACGTTTACCACCCAGAATCAAATCAAATAATTAACAGATGGAGCGACTGCAACATCACTGGTATCGCCTCTCGCCGCTGCATCTGTTGCTCTACCCTATTAGTCTGATTTTTCGCGTACTCGCTGCTTTGCGGCGTTTGCTGTACCACAGCGGCGTGCTGACCTCGGTGAAGCTGCCGGTTCCGGTGATTGTCGTTGGCAATATCAGCATCGGCGGCACAGGCAAGACCCCGCTCACGCTGTGGCTGGCTCAGCAGCTGCTCGACGCTGGCTGGCATCCTGGTATCATTAGTCGCGGCTACCGGAAACAGAACCATGACCGGAACGCTCTGCGCGAAGTCACCACCAATGACACAGCGGATGAAGTCGGCGATGAACCTTTGCTGATGGCGCAACGCGGGTTGTGCCCGATATGGATCGGACGTGATCGCCCCGCTGTCGCCCTTGGCTTGCTGCAAGCCCACCCGGAATGCGACATCATCCTGAGTGACGACGGGCTACAGCATTATCGTTTGCGGCGCGATGTGGAGATCGCGGTGATCGATGGCGCACGTCGCTTCGGCAACGGCTTGTTGCTGCCCGCCGGTCCGTTGCGTGAGCCGCTATCGCGCTTGCAGGAAGTAGATGCGATTGTCGCCAATGGTGGCGCAGCACGAAGCGGCGAGTTCGCCATGCAACTAGAAGGTACTTCTTTTTATAATCTGCTCAACCCGGAGTTGATTAAAACGGCTAGCGAGTTCGCTCACCAACAACTACATGCCGTCGCCGGCATCGGCCATCCGCAGCGTTTCTTCGCCCATCTTGAACATCTCGGCTTACGCTGTACCACGCACGCCTTCCCGGATCATCATCGTTTTACCCCGCCAGAGCTATCCTTCAATAACGCGGATGCAATACTCATGACGGAAAAAGATGCGGTAAAATGCGCCGCGTTCGCCACCGAGAAGCATTGGGTGTTGCGCGTGGATGCGCAAGTCAGTCCGGCTCTCGCCCAACTCATCATCAAAAAGGTCTCGCCATAATGGATGCCAAACTGCTCGACATACTGGTTTGCCCGCTGTGCAAATCGCCGCTGATCTACCGCAAGCCCGAACAGGAACTGATCTGCAAGGCAGATCGGCTGGCCTACCCGATCAAGGACGACATTCCGGTCATGCTGGCCGATGAAGCACGCGCGATGACTGTCGAGGAAGTAGCAAAACTCTGATGCTGGCGTTCAAGGTTGTCATTCCCGCACGTTTCGCTTCGACCCGCCTGCCCGGCAAACCGCTGCTCGACATCGGCGGCAAGCCGATGGTTATCCGTGTCGCGGAGCAGGCCGCACAGAGCGGTGCGCAACAGATCATTATCGCCACTGATCACCAACCCATTATCGCCGCAGCTCGGGAACATGGCTTTCAGGCCTGCATGACGCGCGTCGAGCATGCCAGCGGCACGGATCGCATCGCGGAAGTATTGGCACTACAGGGTTGGACAGACGACACCATCGTGGTCAATGTACAGGGCGATGAACCGCTGATTCCTCCCTCACTCATTTGCTCTGTCGCGCGACACCTGCACGACCACCCGGACTGCGCTATCGCCACCGCTTGCCACCCCATTCATGACGAAGCTTCGATGCGCAATCCCAATATCGTCAAAACGGTGTTGGACAAGCATGGTAATGCGCTGTATTTCAGTCGTGCGCCGATTCCTTGGCCGCGCGATGCTTACGCGCAAAACCAGCCGTTACCAAAAGATGTCGGGGCGCTGCGCCATATCGGCATTTATGCCTATCGCGCCAGCTTTTTACGCGCTTACGGCCAGCTTGATCCCGCCCCCATTGAGCAGATTGAGTCGCTAGAACAACTGCGCGCGTTGTATCATGGCTACAGGATCGGCGTTACAGTCGCCGATCTTGCACCACCCGGCGGCGTGGACACCGAACTGGATTTGCAGGTCGCACGGCAATTTTTTATCGAACACATTAACCACAACTAAGGAGCGAACACCATGAAGTTGATTCTGCTAGGCGCACCCGGCGCAGGCAAAGGAACACAAGCCACTTTCCTCAAAGAAAAATTTGGCATTCCGCAAATTTCCACTGGCGACATGCTACGCGCCGCCGTGAAAGCCGGTACACCGCTAGGCATCGCTGCCAAACAAGTGATGGACGCGGGCGGACTGATTTCCGACGAGATCATCATCAATCTGGTGAAAGAACGCATCAAGGAAGCCGATTGTGCCAAAGGCTTTTTGTTCGATGGTTTTCCGCGCACTATCCCTCAGGCGCAAGCCATGAAAGATGTTGGGGTCGAAATCGACTACGTGGTGGAAATCGACGTGAAAGACGAAGAGATCATCAAGCGCATGAGCGGTCGCCGCGCACACTTGGCCTCCGGTCGCACCTACCATGTCATTTTCAATCCGCCAAAAGTGGCAGGCAAAGATGACATTACCGGTGAAGATCTAGTGCAACGCCCGGATGATGCTGAAGAGACTGTGATCAAACGTCTCAATGTCTATCACGACCAAACCAAGCCGCTGTTGCAGTATTACACCGCATGGTCACAATCCGGCGAAGCCAATGCTCCCAAGATTGTATGCATTCCAGGCGTTGGTAGCGTGGAAGACATTCGCGATAAGACATTCCGCGCACTCGGAGTGTAATAATGCCGGCTAAACCCGTCCTGACTCTGGAAGATGCAAAGCGAATCGCAGCCGCTGCGGAAGCCGAAGCATCCAAGAATGGATGGGGAGTGGTCGTCGCAGTGATGGATGACGGGGGGCATTTGCTCTATCTGCAACGCAGCCATGAAACACAGTTCGGCAGCGTGGAAACTGCTATCGCCAAGGCGCATGCCGCAGTGGCTTTCCAGCGTCCCACCAAGATGTCGGAAGATGCGGTGTTAAGCGGGCGTTTGATCCATCTGGCTCTGCCCGGCGTGATCCCTGCCGAAGGCGGCATACCGTTGCTGCGCGACGGCATCGTCATCGGAGGCTTGGGCATCAGCGGAGTGCGTTCGGTGCAGGATGGGCAGGTCGCCGCAGCCGGAGCAAGTGCTCTGTAATAGTTTAATCAGCCACGGACAATCACCTACAAACACGGACTTCCCATTCAATCTGTCGGGAGCATCCGTAAAAATCCGTGTTTTTCTGTGGCTAATTTTTTCCTTCCCCAACATGCAGTGCGCATTGTGAGCACTGCACCTACTCGCAATTAGTCTGAACTGCTTCGCGTTTGGAACGCGTCAGCCAGTTCATTAAACATAATGCACTGGCGCTTTTGGTTTATTGAATTGTTCTATAGCAATTTATAAATTTCCCATATGACCTAATATGGTCTAATTTCTATTTTTCTTCTATCGCTTACTTCTAATGCGTAGAGGAGCCAGAATGGAGCTACTTGATGCGCATACGCGATACTTTAGTCTGAAGTAAGGTGATACTTTAGTCTGATATAAGCCCACCCTCTTACGCAATTCAAGCTCACACTCTTACGCAACAACATTAGCCGTAAATGTCGTAATATGCCTGCCGCAGGAATTTGTACATCAACACTATAAATAGTGGAGGGGGAGGAATGGCAAAAAAGAATGCGTTCTATGCACAGTCCGGTGGCGTCACTGCCGTCATCAATACTTCAGCCTGTGGAGTCATTGAAACCGCACGCAAACATAAAGATAAGATAGGTAAAGTGTATGCAGGACGCAACGGCATCATTGGAGCTCTTACCGAAGATTTGATCGACACCTCCAAAGAGTCCGCTAAAGCCATCGCCTCACTGCGGCACACACCATCTGGCGCATTTGGATCTTGTCGCTTCAAACTCAAATCGCTGGATCATAACCAGCGTGAATACGCTCGCTTAATCGAGGTATTCAAAGCACACAACATTGGCTACTTCTTCTACAACGGAGGCGGCGATTCCGCAGACACCTGCTACAAAGTCTCGCAACTATCCGAGAAACTTGGCTATCCGGTGCAGGCTATCCACGTACCTAAGACAGTAGATAACGACTTGCCCATCACTGACTGTTGTCCTGGTTTCGGTTCCGTCGCCAAATACATCGCAGTTTCCACGCTGGAAGCCAGCTTCGACGTTCGTTCCATGGCTAAGACATCCACCAAAGTATTCGTGCTGGAAGTGATGGGACGTCACGCCGGATGGATCGCCGCTGCAGGCGGTTTGGTGGAAGAGCAAGGAATCCCTGTGGTTATTTTGTTCCCGGAGATCGAATTCGACCAGAAAAAATTCCTTGCCAAGGTGGATGCAATGGTCAAGAAGCATGGCTATTGCAGCGTGGTAGTGTCGGAAGGCTGTCACTACCCAGACGGCAAGTTCCTCGCCGAACAAGGCACGCGCGATGCATTCGGTCATGCTCAATTGGGCGGCGCTGCACCTGTAGTCGCCAACATGGTGAAAGAAGCACTAGGCTACAAATTCCATTGGGCCGTCGCCGATTATTTACAACGCGCCGCGCGCCACATCGCCTCCAAGACCGATGTTGAACAAGCCTATGCGCTCGGCAAAGCCGCCGTCGAGTTGGCACTCAAAGGTCAGAACGCAGTGATGCCCACCGTGCAGCGTCTATCCGACAAGCCGTACAAATGGAAAGTTGGTGTTGCACCTTTGTCAAAAGTTGCCAACGTGGAAAAGTTCATGCCGCGTAACTTCATTACATCTGACGGATTCGGCATCACCGCCAAATGCCGTGCTTACCTCTCGCCGCTCATAAAGGGTGAAGACTATCCGCCCTTCAAGGACGGGTTGCCACAATATGTACAATTGAAAAATGTTGCTGTTGCAAAAAAGCTGGAAGAGTTCAAGATTTAATTTTTTAATAACACATCGCTTCGTTTGGAGCGATTTTGACTTGAGGAGAAGAACATGTCAGGTGGCTTGGGTTTTGCACTATTCTGTGCGTTTGCAGCAATTCTGTATGGCGTAATTTCGAGTAAGTGGATATTGGGTTTATCGTCTGGCAGCGAAAAGATGCAAAGCATCTCAGCCGCCATTCAGGAAGGTGCATCTGCCTATCTGAACCGTCAATATACCGCCATCGCATGGGTAGGCGCTGCATTGTTCGTTGTCATCTTTATCGCACTCGGCTGGCAGACCGCCATCGGTTTCGCTATCGGTGCGCTGCTCTCCGGCTTGACTGGTTACATTGGCATGAACGTCTCGGTGCGCGCCAACGTGCGTACCGCAGAAGCTGCCAAGCAAGGTCTTAATGCAGCTTTGAACGTCGCCTTCAAGGGTGGTGCGATCACCGGCATGTTGGTGGTTGGTTTGGGTCTGCTCGGCGTGACAGGCTATTTTCTTCTCCTCACCAGCTTGGGCGATACCACTGCGCAAGCAACCCACGCCTTGGTGGGCTTTGGTTTCGGCGGTTCGCTGATCTCCATCTTCGCCCGACTTGGCGGCGGCATTTTCACCAAAGGTGCTGACGTAGGTGCTGACTTGGTCGGCAAGGTCGAAGCCGGTATTCCCGAGGACGACCCTCGCAATCCTGCGGTGATCGCCGATAACGTGGGCGACAACGTTGGTGACTGCGCAGGTATGGCAGCCGACTTGTTCGAGACCTATGCGGTAACCATCATTGCCACTATGTTGCTTGGCGGATTGTTGATGGCTAATTCCCCGAATGCAGTCATTTATCCCTTGGTAATGGGCGGCTTCTCCATCATCGCGTCCATCGTCGGCACCTTCTTCGTCACTGCGCGTGAAGGCGGCAAGATCATGAACGCCCTGTATCGCGGCTTGGCTGTTTCCGCTGTGTTGGCACTGATTGCTTTCTATCCGATCACCAAGATGGTAATGGGCGATAACGGCGTGTATAGCGTCAATGCGTTGTACGGCTCCGCTGTCATCGGTCTGCTGCTGACCGCAGCTCTGGTGTGGATCACCGAGTACTACACTGCAACCGAGTTCGCTCCGGTGCGTCACATCGCTGAAGCCTCCACCACAGGTCATGGTACTAACGTGATTGCCGGCTTGGGCGTTTCCATGAAGTCCACAGCAGCACCGGTGCTTGTCGTGTGTCTGGCTATTTATGCAGCCTTTGCCTTTGCCGGTCTGTATGGCATCGCCATTGCCGCGACCTCGATGCTCTCCATGGCTGGCATCATCGTAGCACTGGATGCATACGGCCCGATCACTGACAACGCTGGCGGTATCGCTGAAATGGCCGGTTTGCCTGAGTCCGTCCGCAACGTCACCGACCCGCTCGACGCAGTAGGTAACACCACCAAGGCTGTTACCAAAGGCTACGCCATCGGTTCCGCCGGTCTGGCAGCTCTGGTACTGTTTGCCGACTATACCCACGCGCTTTCCGCGAACCACCCTGGCGGCATGCTCTTTGACTTGTCCGATCACATGGTCATCATCGGTCTGTTCATTGGCGGCATGGTTCCTTACTTGTTCGCTGCGATGGGCATGGAAGCCGTTGGTCGTGCTGCTGGTAGCGTAGTAGTTGAAGTGCGCCGTCAGTTCAAGGAAATTCCCGGCATCATGGAAGGCACGGGCAAACCGGAATACGGCACTTGCGTGGATATGCTGACCAAAGCCGCTATCAAGGAAATGATCGTTCCTTCGTTGTTGCCAGTTGCCGTTCCCGTGATCGTCGGACTCACCCTCGGCCCAATAGCTCTGGGCGGTGTGCTGGTCGGCACCATCGTTACCGGCATCTTCGTCGCCATCTCCATGACCACCGGCGGCGGTGCTTGGGACAACGCGAAGAAATACATCGAGGAAGGTAACTTCGGCGGCAAAGGTTCGGAAGCCCACAAGGCTGCTGTTACCGGCGACACCGTAGGCGACCCCTACAAGGACACAGCTGGTCCGGCTGTTAACCCGCTGATCAAGATCATCAACATCGTCGCACTGATGATTGTGCCGTTGCTGTAAGCACTAGGCTCATCGCAATACAAAAGGCCGACTTAACCGTCGGCTTTTTTTGTTTCTGGCATAAAGTGGGAATGCACATAGTATTACCGTTCAGTCTTAATCTTCGTCCCCAAGCCACCTTTATCTACCCTGCGTATATCCACTTGAAAAAGTTCGTTCAGCTTTTCCTGAATTCGCTGATGCTGCACTTCGTTTGGTGCCGCTTTGGATTGTGCGAATTCGCTGAGATATTCCTCCAGATTGCGCGCAACTTCACTCAGCAAGGCGAAACCAAATGTTTTGCCTGAACCGGTCAGGTTATGCACCATACGGTGCAAAGCCTGGAAACCTTCCTCATCCCACTCGCCACGCGACAACTGACACCACGCTTGCTCGATCTGAATAAATTTTTCAGGCAATCGCGCGACGTAAGCATCGCTCAGGATTTTTAGCTGGGCTTGCAACTCGGCAAAGTCAGCCATGACAACGCTCCCAGATTGCCTGCACCTGACTTGATAACGACATCGGATTGAAGGGCTTGGGAATGACATCGACCGCACCGCTTGCCAGATATTCCGCGATCTCACCGGGCTGAACTTTGGCGGTCATAAAAATGGCCGGAGTGCTGACAAACTGCGACAACTCGCGCAACTTTTTAAGCGTGGTCGGTCCATCCATGACCGGCATCATCACATCCAGCAAAATGAGTTGCGGCTGAAAATCAGCTGCCTGACTGAGCGCCTCATTCCCGGAACTGCATATTTTCACGGTAAAGCCTCCCACAACTTCCAGTGCGATTCGCGCCACCGTTTGAATATCCGGTTCATCCTCAATGTACAAGATGCGTATCAGCTTGTCCGCCATGGTTTTCTCCTTTCAATCCCGCCCAGCGCACCAGCCGAATATTCCGCGCCAACCTACTCCGGCAATTCAACATAGAACACAGTCTGCACATTCGGCTGCGAGTCAAACCCAATGCTGCCACCCATCCGCTCGATGATCGCCTTGGCAATAGAAAGTCCCAAACCGGTTCCGCCTTTATTGCGGGTGGTGGAAGAATCAGCTTGAGCGAATTTCTGAAAGATATGATCCTTGAGTTCATCAGGAATACCCGCACCGCTGTCTTTCACGGCAACACGGATACGCCCGTTAATACGCTCAACCGCAATTAACACCTTGCCGCCTGCGGGTGAATATTTGGCAGCATTGGAAAGCAGGTTGGCAAATACCTGCATCAGGCGATTGCCGTCCACGCTGACCATCGCCTCGGGAATCTCGCTTTCCAGCTCATAATTCACCTTGTACAGATCGGCATACGCGCGATTCCCGTCCAGCGCCTGTTGCAACAACGGCATGAGTTTGAACGGGCTGACGTTGAATTCCATCTTGCCTGCTTCGATCTTTTCCATATCGAGAATATCGTTGACCAGCAAAATCAAGCGCTCACTGTTTTTATGCGCGATTTCGATCAGCGGCTTGGCTGCCTCCGGCAACTCACCCACAGCGCCGCCCGCGATCAACGCCAGCGCGCCGCGAATCGAGGTCAGCGGCGTGCGTAGCTCATGGCTTACAGTGGAAAGAAAATCCGATTTGGCCAGATTGGCCTTTTCCGCCACCGAACGGATACGTTCCAACTCGATATTCTTTTCCTGCAACAATTGATCCTGACGTTTGCGTTCCCGGTACAACAGGCGCACTTCAAGCATGTTGTGAATGCGCGTTTTCACTTCTAACACATCGAACGGCTTGCTCACAAAATCTATCGCGCCGACTTCCAGCGCACGCAGCTTGTAAGCCGGTTGGGCGGTGATCACGATCACAGGAAGGTAGCCGTCCTGCTCGATTTCCTTCAATCCCTCCATCACCTGAAACCCGTCCATGCCGGGCATCTGAAGGTCGAGCAGGATCAGTTCATAGTGATTATTTAGATGAAGCCCGCAAACCTCGAACGGGTTCATGCTGGAAGAAATTGAAACATAGCCCGCCCCGCGCAGCATCTTCTCCAGCAGTTGCACATTGGCTTGCTGATCGTCAACGATCAGCACTTTTGCTTTAAGTATTTCGGCGGCGGCGATCATGAATATATCCCTGTTCGCACTCCAGATTAGTCATCTTCCAGCGAAGTAGTGGCACGTATGACTTCTTCCAGTGAAGTCAATCCTCGCAATGCCTTTTTGAAACCGTCGTAACGCAAATTGCGAAACCCTTGTTGCGCTGCGATAACCGAAATTTCGTCGTAACTGCGGTCTCGCAGAATCGCATCGCGTATCTGCGGAGTGACTTTCAGGAATTCATGAATGCCGATGCGCCCGCTGTAACCCGTGCCAGCACAATGCTTGCAGCCTTTCCCCTTAAAGAATACCGGCGACTCTGCACCTTCGTGCCAGACGAAATACTGGTGTAGCTCATCGGGTTCGGGGTGATATTCGGTCTTGCAGTATTCGCATAACCTTTTCACCAAACGCTGTCCCAGCACGCCGATGATGGAGGGAGCCACGATGAATCGCTCCACGCCCATTTCAAGCAAGCGCGTGGTGGCCTGAATCGCATCGTTGGTGTGCAGCGTGGTCAACACCATATGTCCGGTCAAAGCAGCCTGCGCGGCGATGCGCGCAGTTTCGGTGTCGCGAATTTCGCCCACCAGAATGGTATCTGGATCCTGACGCAGCACAGAGCGCAATACTTCCTTGAAACCCCGGCCAACCTTCTCATTAACCATCACCTGATTCAGGTCCATCACCTCGTATTCGATCGGATCTTCGATGGTGATAATGTTGATGGCACGCGTATTGATGAAGTTCAGCGCGGCATACAACGTGGTGCTTTTGCCTGAGCCGGTCGGGCCGGTCACAAACAGAATTCCCTGCGGACGTTTCAGTGTCGCCTTGAACGGGCGCAACACCTCCGGCGAAAAATCCAGCTTGTCCAGGTTCAGCGTATCGCTGGAATAGATAGAACCCAGAATACGGATCACCACTTTTTCGCCGTGCATCACTGGCAGGCAGGACACGCGCAAATCCAGCTTTTTCATCGGCAATGCAAAACTGAGCCGACCATCCTGCGGCTTGCGCCGCTCGGTGATGTCCATCCCGGAAGAAACTTTATAACGCGATGTCAGTGGCAGCGACATGCCTGCGGGTAGCAACAACCTGTCCACCAGGTCTCCATCAATCCGGAAGCGCACTACCACCTCATTCCGCTTCGGCTCGATATGAATATCCGAGGCGCGTTCTTTCAGCGCAAGCAGTATGATCGAATTGCCCAGCTCGATGAGCGGTTTGGAATCGAGCAGCTTTACCAATGCAGCATCACTCAACTCGGCGGTTTGGAAAACCGACAGATCGAAACTCATCACCAGATCATCCACATGCTGTGCCGACTGGTAATTAACCTGGATTGCCGAATTGATCTCGTCCTTAAAACAGAACACCGGACTGATCGACTTCATCAATAAATTCCCCAACTCCTTGACCATCTTTGCGTCATTCGGGGTAACCATCCCCATGGTCACCACCTTGCCCAACTGATAGATCGGGATAGCCTGGTAGTGTTGCGCAATTTCGCCGGTCAACATAGATACTACTTCATCCTGAAACAGTGTCTTGCTTAGATTAACGTAAGTGCGATTCATTTGACTGGCCAATAAGTTCCCCGCCGTGTCGCGATCGAGATACCCATCCTGAATAACGAACTGCGCAAAGTCGATTGCATCATTTTTTGCAGCACTGATCATTCCAGCCAACGGCACAGCTGGAACGTGCGCCTTTTTCTGCAAATTTGCGATCAGCGATTCCGTCAGCTCTATCATCAGAATTTCTTTCTGCGCGTCGTTAACAACTTGCGAATATCGTCCTGCGTGACACGCGCTTTATCGGAGGACTCCAGAAATTGTTTTTCCTGCGTCGCTTGCTGCACCAAATGATCAAGATCGAAGCGTTGATCCACATAAACTGCGGTTCGTCCTTCCACTGCCGCTTGCTCAATCAAATTGATTCCGCATCGACCGCAAAACAATTCGCCCTCTACTGCCACAAATCCGCAACGGCAGCGGACATTTTCCAAAGCAGCGCCGCATGTTCCGCAGAATACATAGCCCGCCGGATTGGTGTGATTGCAGCTCATGATTAAACAACCGCTCCGGCGGCTTTGATTGCCACCATATATTCGCCCCAGGTTTCGCTGATCTCTTTATGGAGCTCCTCGGCAGTCGTATCTTTCAGGATGTAATTCCAGGCACCGTTATTGATGCATTCCTTGACGACTTCAAGCGTGTTCAACGAGCTCAACATCACCACCAGCGTTCTGTCGTTGATCGACATGATTTGTTTAAGAACAACAATCCCATCCACCTTGGGCATATTGATGTCCAGCAACACCATGTCCGGCGATACTTGCTTATACAAACTTAACGCCTGTTCGCCATCTTCGGCTTCGGCCACGACCTCAGCTCCCAGCGAGGTGACAATCAAACTTATCAAGCTGCGAATATGTGGCTCATCATCGGCGATCAACACGCGAGCTTTACGTTTTTCCATACTTGCCTCCCGATTTGTATCGTGCCCGGTTGTTTGTCACCGCTTTGGACCGGTAACGCAGCGATGAATCGCTGTCGCCCAGACGTCTTGATATTTTTTTAATTATCCGTCTCCACCCCTCAAAACACTGTGCAATAGCGTACATATCCCCGCGTGAGCGACGGCCCCCTCTTTTTTTGTTGTCCCTCAGTGATACAATTCGCGCCTTTCAATTTGCACCCAAAGGCCGCGCTCCATGAGTTTGGACATAGTCCCCTCCGGCAAAGACTTTCCCAACGACTTCAATGTCATCATTGAAATCTCGATGCGTAGCGAGCCGATCAACTACGAAAAAACCGATAAACCACATTTCTAAATCATCAGGAGACTACGATGACCGCACGTATCATTGACGGAAAAACCATTGCACAGGAAGTGCGCGCCGAATGGAAAGTACGCGCCGATGCCTTGAAGGCACGCGGCATCACACCTGGGCTGGCGGTCATCATCGTCGGCGAAGACGCGGCATCCAAAGTCTATGTCGCCAACAAAGTGAAAGCCTGCGCCGAACTGGGTCTGCACTCCGAGCATATTTCCCTTTCCGCAGACACCAGCGAAGCGGAACTGCTGGCGAAGATCGCCGCGCTGAATGCCGACCCGAAAATCCATGGCATTCTGGTGCAACTGCCCGTGCCCAAACACATCAACAGCGACAAAGTGTTGAACGCCATCAGCCCGGACAAAGACGTGGACGGCTTCCACCCCATCAATGTAGGCGCACTGGCCACCGGCAACATGCGTTTCGCCCCCTGCACGCCTTACGGCGCGATGGTGCTGCTGGAAAAAGCCGGTGTCACCATCGAAGGCAAACATGCCGTGGTAATCGGCCGCAGCAACATCGTCGGCAAGCCGATGGCGCAAATGCTGCTGCAAAAAAACGCCACCGTCACCATCTGCACTTCCAAGACCGTTGACCTCGCCAAATTCACGCGCGATGCCGACATCCTGGTGGTCGCCACTGGCAAGCCGAAGATGATTACCGGCGACATGATTAAACCCGGCGCAGCAGTGATCGATGTCGGCATCAACCGCATGGACAATGGCAAGCTGTGCGGCGATGTGGATTTTGATTCGGCCAAGGAAGTTGCCGGATGGATCACCCCGGTTCCCGGCGGTGTCGGCCCGATGACCATCACCATGCTGGTGGCGAACACCGTGCAGTCGGCGGAACGCGCAGCAACTAAGTAATCTTCTTGCCGATGAGCTCGATCATGTAGCCGTCGGGGTCGCGCATGAAGGCGATGGGCTTGGTGCCTCCCTTCATCGGCCCAGCTTCGCGTACTACCGTCCCGCCCAGTCGTTTCATCTCGTCGCAGGCTGTATAGACATCGTCGACCTCGATAGCGACATGACCATAACCAGTGCCAATATCGTAATGATCGACACCCCAGTTGTAGGTCAGTTCGATGGCAGCCTGCTCGCTCTCTTCGCCATAACCCAGAAACGCCAGCGTGAATTTGCCCTCAGGATATTCATGCTGCCGCAGCAATCTCATGCCCAGCACCTTGGTATAGAAATCGATGGATCGACCAAGGTCGCCGGTGCGGATCATCGTGTGAAGTATTCGCATCGTTTACTCCTTAATTGTTTGCGCACACCTTATTGCCGAACTGGTCGGTGCCACAGCGCACGTGCGGGCCAGCTTCATCGCTGTCTGTATTGCCGCCTGATTTAGAACCCGTGCCTACCGGCGCGCCTTTTCCAGAGGCCTCGCCACCTGACTTTCCCTTCATCGTCTTCTTCGGTGAGTTGGTCAACACACCGTCTTTATCCATACAAACAGTGTTACCGAAAGCATCCACACCGCAACGGCTGGCATCGTTTGCCGATACCGGCAGCGCAAGCGCCAATGCAAAAAGGAAAACGATCTTTTTCATATTTTTCTGTCATGCAATTTGTTTCACTATCCTGCTCAGTACGGCGCGCGATAGTGGTAGTGAAGAATATTCAGATATTGCGCCACTGCCAAAACATCTGCGTCACTCCACCCCAGCGCGGAGAGTTTCTGCCAGCGATTCACCTCAGCGCAAAGGCCGCTGAAATTCTTGGCGAGCTTCTTGTCGCGCCAATGCACCTTTTCGTTGTGGCAGGCAATGCAATGCGTCGAATACAACAACTCTCCACGTGAAGGATTCGGCATCGCTTGAACCCCGGCATAAGCCACATTTCCAGATAAGCCCAACAATACAACCAGTATCGATCTCCAAAGCATATTGCTCTCCCAGAATTAATCAGCAGCCTAAGTATACGCCTCGCCAAATTACGGAACTACGCCTCGCGATTGCTGTTCAGGCTAATGATGAGTACCCCCACCAGTACCAGCGACGAACCAACAATCTGCAACAGCGAGATGCTCTCGCCCAGAATCACATACGCCATGTAGATGGTGCTGACCGGGCCGATGGTGCCGATCAGCGACGCGCTGCCGGAGCCGATGCGGCGGATGGCGAAGGACAGCAGGAACACTGGCAACACCGTGGAGAAAATCGCCATCGCAATGGAAAGTTCATACACGCGCAACGGCAAGTCGAGCGCACTCAGCGGACGCATCATGCCGAACTGCGCCAGACTGGCGACGCTCGCCACCACCATCGCATACGCGGTAAAGCGCAACGCGCCGATGCGCGCGATGGCATGCCCCGCCCCCACCAGATAGATGGAGTAGGACAAGGTGCTGGCGAACACCAGCGATGCGCCCAGCACGACGCTGCCCTCCTTCACACCAATATCGTGCAGGAATACCAGCGCGATGCCCACATAACACAAGGCCATTGCCGCAATCACCGTCCTGCCGATGGCGCGCTTATAGATCAACGCGGTCAGCAGCACCGTCATGGTCGGATAGAGAAACAGGATCAATCGCTCCAACCCGGCGGAGATATATTGCAGACCGAGGAAATCGAGATAGCTGGAACAGTAGTAGCCGACCAGCCCCAAACCCAACACCAGCAAGCGGTCATGCGTATTCAGCGGCGCGGCATGCCGCCGCCGCACCCACAGCGCCACGCCGATAAAGAACGGCACCGAGAACACCATGCGCAACGCCAGCAGCGTGATCGCATCCACATGATCGAGATACGCCAGCTTCACCAAAATCGCCTTGGCCGAAAAACCGATCGCCGCCAGCAGCGCGAAGATGACGCCGAGAAATACATCCCGATTGGCGAAGGTACTGCGAGTTTGAGTTGCCATGATATGAAGACCCTTGTGTATCGGCTAGTGCGGGTCCTGGAGATAACAACTGCGTCAGACCCGCAGTTGCCCGGTTAAAAATGCTTACGTTAGAACAGGAGCGCGCTGCGGCATTGGGCTGGTAGAACCAGCCACAGTCGCTTGGCAATAGTCGATGGGGCAGAGATGAATGGGCGCGTTTGCATGAGACGAAATATACGGGGCCAACTAGTGTCAGTCAATTCAAGTATTGCGTAAACTCAGGCAGTGTCCTGACGAGTGCACCTCAATTTCATCCGGCGCAATGCCCATTGGTTGTTGCGCCCGACGCGGGTTAGCGCTTTTCCCGCTTATACACAAATTTCCAGAAATACCACAGGTAGTAGCCGCCAAGCAGCGTGCCCATCGGGATATAAGCCAGCATCACTACCGAGAACGGCAAACAAACCCATTTCGAATGCTTATAGTCGAACAGCAAAGTCAAACCCACCGCGCAATACGCAACAGCGACCAGCAGCGCATATTCCATAACATACTGAGTATGCGCATCGGCGCCCGCGCCGAATCCTTTTTTCCAGGAAAAAACCAGAAACACGGCCAGCAACATCGCCACCGCCTCAAACAGCCAACCGATAATTACACGATGTTTTTGCATTTCAAAAAAAGGTCCTCAAAAAATAAGAGCAGAAGAATTACTCACACCAAACTCGTCGCAAGCCGCGTCAATAGGCGATCTGCGCTATGCGATGCGTGGAGATGGCCGTGTTTATTGGCTTACAGCCCTGTTATGCAAATCAAATAGTAGAGTGGGCACACAAACGTCCGCATCTAACCCTTAACGGACATAGACGCTTCCCGATAGGGGGCGTTTAGATTTCGATTAATTTGTTTCTACTCTATAAATGGTAATAGCGGTCAAATGATTCTCTTCGAATGTGGCATCTAAACTTATTATTACGTCCCATTTTCTCCATTCTTCGGGACTGTTTTCCTTGTAACCGTTTTTAAGGCTTTTCTCACGCATCTCCTTAAGTTCTTGGTCAGTTAACGTATGTACGTACTGAAATTCGTGTTTGATATGTTCAGCATTGCTACTTTGAGGCTTGCCCACAAGCTTTATATATTCAGACTTTCCCATTCCAAGACTAATGCCAGCCACATTTATTTTACTGGGAGTAAGTGCATTAGACTTTGGGCATTGTGAATCGCTCTTTATTGGCTTACGAATAGTGAAGCCCCAATCTACTTCGCCATGGAAAAATATGATGATAGCCTTGCCATCTGAAGCTTTGTAACAAACGCGAGCCTCATAATTAGAGGCGTCGCCAGATGAATCGATCTTGCTCTTCCCAAACTTTCCAGCCAAATCATCGAAGGAGTACAACTCTTCTAAATTGAATCCTGCGATATGGGTAAATCTCTCAGCATCTTGAGGTGCCGCACTGGCGTAAGAGCACATCAGAGCCAGTAATGTTGCATAGAGTAGTTTAATCATAATGCTGACAAGATAACCTTTAGATTGATCGAGCATACTGAATAATGATGGCAATCTGATATGACCGCTGTTGGCCGATTCCGGCCCAATGTAGCCCCTACCCCGCCAACCCCACATAAACATTCTGCACGTCATCATCCTCGTCGATCGCTTCGAGGAAGGTTTGCACTTCTTCGAGTTCGGTTTCGTTGCTGATGGTGACGGGGTTTTTCGGGCGGTAGCCCAGTTGGGCGGAGGTGACGGTGAAGCCTTGTGCGGGCAGGGCTTTGCACACGGCGTCGAGGTCGGTGACGTCGGTGATGAACAAAGTGGCGCCTTCTTCGGCGGATTCGAGGTCTTGCGCACCGGATTCGAGGTCTTGCGCACCGGCTTCGATGGCGGCGACTTCGGCATCCGCGTCTTTGCTGTTCGGCGTAGCTTCGATCATGCCGACATAGCTGAAGTCCCACGAGACAGAGCCTTCCGCGCCGAGTTGTCCTTTGCGGAACAGTACGTTCATGCTGGACTTGGTGCGGTTGATGTTGTCCGACAGGCATTCGACGATGACCGGCACGCGGTGCGGGGCGAAGCCTTCATACACCAGACGTTCGAGATGCGCGCCGCCATCGAGCTGGCCTGCGCCTTTTTTGATGGCGCGATCAAGTGTTTCTTTGGGCATGGAAACTTTTTTGGCTTGCTCGATCACGAGGCGCAGTCGCGAATTGGCGCTTGGATCAGCTCCGCCTTTTGCGGCGACCATGATTTCTTTGGCGAGCTTGCCGAATATTTTTCCTTTTGCGTTCGCCGCAACTTCTTTGTGTCTGGCTTTCCACTGTGCGCCCATAATTGTTCTCTTATGTGTTGGTTATACAAAAATTCCCGAGGTCGCATCTTGCCCTAAGTGGCGGATGGCTTCAATCTCGGTTGGTGGTATATAAGCACATTGCGTCGCTAAAAGTCTCGCACTTGGCTTGAGCATGGCAACCATGTTATTCCCTCGCTTCGACGAGGCGCGTACTATTGCGAATGTAGGCAGTTTATCCAACGTCAACATTTGTTGCGTTGCGTGTTCATGGGAGGGTGTGATGTCTTCGCGTCACCTCGCAATGATCTTCATTCTGTTCTCTGCGCTTCAGGTGCTGGCAAGCCGCATGCAACCCGGATACACAAGGGATTCCAGATGAATGCCGCCGGTGAACAGGCCTTGCCGCCGACGGATGTGAAGCGGGAGCTGCGTGTATTGATGCTGGAAGACACGCCCACCGATGCGGAATTGGCCGAGCGTGAACTACACAAAGCAGGCCTTGTTTTTACTGCATTGCGCGTGGCAACGCGGGATGCTTTCGTCCGAGCGCTTGATGAGTTCCATCCA